>NZ_JBHSPR010000010.1:731993-1057965 GCF_042658085.1 Plantactinospora solaniradicis
ACCCTCGCCCGGGTCCACGGTCCGCGGCTTGTCACCGGACCGGACGAGCGGGTGGGCGGGCGCCGGCCCGGGCCGTTCGGGGCAACTCATTGACGAACATGCGCGCCCGTCCTATGGTGGCGTACGGGAAAGCGCTTTCCTCTCTGTGCCTCGCCCGCACTGGCCGCCCGGGCGGAGGCTCCTCCGCGCGAACGTCCGCGCCGAACGTCGCGGGGGCAACCAGACGTTTCCGGACGCCCGCGTTGCCGCCAGCGGGCGGCGCCCAGAGAAACAGAGACTCAGATGACACCTCGCCTCGCTGCCACCCCGTCCCCCAAGCCCGAACCCGGACGCTCGGCACTCGCCGCCGGCCTGGTCGGCGTACTCGTGTTACCGCTGCTCGGTGCCGCTGGCCCGGCCCGAGCCGGGCTGTCCGGCCTGGCCGCCCCGGCGCCGGACGCGACCATCTCCTGCACCGACGCACCGATCGGCTTCGCCTCGGTCAACGCCCTGGGCCAGAACGGCACCACCGGCGGCGCGGGCGGGCCGACGATAACCGTGACCACCGCCTCCGCCCTGGAGGACTACGTCGGCCGGGCCGGGCCGTACATCATCCGGGTCTCCGGACGGATCCAGGTCGACGACATGGTCACCGTCGTCGCCAACAAGAGCATCCTGGGGGTGGGCACCAGCGCCGAGATCACCGGTGGCGGACTCCAGCTCGGCTCCACCACCCGCCCGGGTAACAACGTGATCATCCGGAACATCCGCTTCACCGGCGCCGAGGACGACTCCATCAGCGTCACCAACAAGGCGCACCACGTCTGGATCGACCACAACGACCTGTCCGACGGCTACGACGGCCTGCTCGACATCAAGCGGGAGTCGGACTTCGTGACGGTGTCCTGGAACAGGTTCCACAACCACAGCAAGTCGTCGCTGGTGGGCCACTCGGACACCTACACCGCCGACGTCGGCAAACTGCGGGTCACCTATCACCACAACTTCTTCGACAGTACGGACCAACGGCACCCACGGGTACGATTCGCCGACCCGGTACACGTCTTCAACAACTATTACCGGAACAACGCGCTGTACGGAATCGCGTCGACGGAGAATGCCGGCCTGATGGTCGAGGGCAACTACTTCGAGAACGTGGCGCATCCGATCTACGTCGGATACGACAAGAGTGGGCCCGGCCGCGTGGTGGAGCGGAACAACCTCTACGTCAACTCCGGTGCACCGCAGACCGCCGGGACCGTGATCGAGCCGCGCACCTATTACCCGTACACCGTGGACGCGCCGGCCAGCGTGCCCGGAACGGTCTCGGGCGGGGTCGGAGTGGGCAAGGTCTGCGTCTGATCCGGTATCCCCGTCCCCGAGGATCGCCGTGATCGGGGGAACCGGACGCGCGGCACCGAGCCGACCCCCAGCGCACCGGCCCTGATCACGGCGACCCTCGCCGCACCACGCCATCGGGGATGGGGTCCTCAGGAGGCGGGGGTCGGCTCCGGTCTGGACAGGCCGTAGGCGGACCAGCCCCGGTCGACGAAGCCGGCGGCCCGGGCGACCCGGGCGGAGGCGACGTTGTCCGGGGCGTGCAGGTACGTCGGCACCGCCCCCTCGTCCAGCACCCGCCGGGCCGCCTGCGCGACGAGCCGCCGGGCCAGTCCCCGACCCCGGGCGGCCGGCTCGGTGCCGACGGCCAGTTCGTGCCCGTACCCGTCATGGCGCTTGATTCCGACCCCGGCGAGGTAGCGGCCGTCGTGGTCGCGGATCACCAGCACCTCGCCACCGAACGGCCGCAGCCAGCCCGGGACCGCCGGCTCGTCTGCGCCGATCCACTCGCCCATGTCCGGCGACGGGGTCGGGGCGAGTGTGTACCGGAAGACGGCCCGGTAGCCCGACCAACCAGGCAGGCTCACCGCGACGGGCAGTTCGGGCAACAGGTCCGTTATCGCCCGGCGACCAAGCGCCCGTACGGCGGCGGTCCGGGCCGGCGACACCGAGAGCACGACGCCGTCCCGGTTGCCGATTCCGATCACCGGATGCGGTTCGCCGTCCCAACCCGGCTGGACCCGACGCTCGGAACCCACGACGTCCAGTGAGGTACCGGCCGGCCACTGTCCCAGCCAGGTCACCAGATGATGGTGCAGCCGTTGGTCGGGCATCCGCTCCGCTCCTGATCACTGTTCGTGCTTCGACAAAGGCTACTCAGCCGACCCATACCGGAGGGAGTTCACCTCCCCCGCCCGGCCGCGGATACCACGGATGGCTGGTGACGATGGTTTTCGATGTATGCTCACGCCGCATTCGTCGGACAACTGTCGGGTCACCGCCGATCCGCATCGCACGACGGAAAAGGTCTCTACACGGTGGACGAACCTCAAGATCCATTGTGGACCGACAACCGGCAGGCCACCCGGCCGAGACGGGCGGAAACCACCAATCTCGGGCCAAAAGCGGGGTTGAGGGGCGGACCGGGACACTGCTAGCGTGCGCCGGGTACTCGACGATCGTGGATGAGCACTCGGGCATGCCGCGACGCCACATACCTGGCGAATGCCGATGATCGCCTTCGACCGTTACGGGACGGTGCAATGGGCTTCCGTAGTTCGAGTCTGCGTACCAAGGTCGTCGCCCTGCTGGCCACCTTGACCGCGCTCTGGGCGTTCGGCGCATGGGTCACGCTCCGCGACGGGTTGAACCTGGTCTGGGTGCAGACCCTGGAAGCACAGGTCTACGCCCCGACCGAGACCCTCGTGCAGAACCTCCAGGTGGAACGCCGGCTCTCGCTGGCACACCTCGGCAGCCCGACGGCACCGGCCCGGACCACCCTCGAGACCGAACGACAGAAGGCACAGGCCGACGCGGAGGCGTTCCGGAAGACGGCGCAGGGCCGGTGGGCCAGATTCGCCGGCAGCGACGAGTTGGATCGGCGGATCGCCCAGACCATCGCCGCGCTGGACGGGCTGGCCACCGTACGGGACCAGGTCGACGCCCGTCGGATCGACCGTACGGCCGCGGCGGCGGCCTTCACCGAGGCCATCCGGCAGATCTTCCGGATCTACGACGCGCTCGGCGACCTCGACGGTGGGCAGATCGACCGGTACGCCGCCACGCTGATCAGCCTCAACCAGGTACGCGAGCTGATCGCCCAGGAGGACGCGCTGCTCGCCGGCACCTTCGCGGCCGGGCGGATCACCCCGGTGGAACACGCGCAGTTCGTCCAACTGGTGGGCGCGCGGCGCCTCATGGCCGGCACCGCCGCCGCCGACCTGCCCGAAATCGACCGGAGCCGCTACGACGAGATCGTCCAGCAGGGAGCCAACTCCCGGCTGCTGACCGTCGAGGACCAGATCGTCCTGGGCGCCCGGCCGGGCGGCCGGCTGCCGGTCTCGGCGGACGACTGGCACCGGGTGGTGGACCCGGCGTCGCAGGAGTTGCTACAGATAGTTCTCGCCGGTGGCGAAGAGGTCGTTGCCCAGGCCATTCCGGTCACGATCGGGATCGCCGTCCGGGTGCTGATCGCCGCCGTGCTCGGTCTGATCGCCGTCATCCTCTCGGTGAACACCGCCCGGACGATCGTGCGGCAGCTCAACCGGCTCCGGCAGGCGGCCCTCACGCTCGCCAACGACCGACTGCCCGACCTGGTCGCCCGGCTCGGTCGGGGTGAGACGGTGGACATCGAGTCCGAGGCGCCGCCGCTCGATGCCGGGCGGGACGAGATCGGGCAGGTGGCGCAGGCGTTCAACGCGGCGCAGGAGACCGCGCTCCGGACCGCGTTCGGACAGGCCGAACTGCGCCGCAGCGTCCGGGACATCTTCCTCAGCCTGGCCCGGCGCACCCAGGCGTTGCTGCACCGGCAGCTCACCCTGCTCGACACGATGGAGCGCCGGGAGCACAACCCGGAGGAGTTGGAGGACCTGTTCCGGGTGGACCACCTGGCCACCCGGATGAGGCGCAACGCGGAAAACCTGATCGTGCTCTCCGGCTCGACCGCCGGCCGCGCCTGGCGTCGCAACGTACCCATGGTCGACGTGCTGCGCGGGGCGGCGGCCGAGGTCGAGGACTACACCCGGGTGACGGTGTTGCCGGTCGGGCCGGTGGACCTCGCCGGGCGTGCCGTCGGTGATGTCATCCACCTGCTGGCCGAGCTGATCGAGAACGGGCTGTCCTTCTCGCCGCCGCACACCAGCGTCCAGGTCAGCGGCCAGCTGGTCGCCAACGGCTACGCCGTCGAGATCGAGGACCGAGGGCTGGGCATGAGCCCGGAGGACCGGGCGAACGCCAACGACCGGATCGCCAGCAACCCCGAATTCACCCTCTCCGCCACCGCCCAACTCGGCCTGTTCGTGGTCAGCCGGCTCGCGCGCCGACACAACGTGCGGATCCGGCTGAAGGAATCCGCCTACGGCGGCACCACCGCCGTGGTCCTCATCCCGCTGAGCCTGATAGCCGACCGTACGGCCGACGGCGAACCGTCGGGTTCGTCATCGGGCCAGCATCTGGCGCCCAGCACGGTCGGTGGCGATGTCCGACGCCTCGCCGAGCGTGGTGATCCGGAGAGCCGCCCGCCGCATCGGGGTCGGTACCGCGATCCGAGGGGTGGCCCGCCCCCCGCGCCGTTCGCCGAGCCGCTGGTCCGACCCGGCCACGCCCCACCGGAGCCGGACCTCAGGCCACCGACGGCTCCGGGGCCGGAACGGGGGGCCGCGACCGGGTGGGCACCGCCGGCACCGCCGGCACCAGCGGAGGCCGAGCCGACCCCATCCGCAGGGGTCGGGGGTCAGCCGGCTGCGGGCGGTACGCCGAACCTGACCCCGTCGGGGTTGCCCGTCCGGGTCCGGCAGGCAAATCTCGCCCCGTCCCTACGGGACGCCGACCCCCGGGCCGAGCCGGAGCCGGTGAGCGAGGAGGCCGCCCGGTCACCCGAACAGATCCGCCGGTTGATGAGTTCCTACCAGTCGGGCACCCGGCGCGGGCGGTCGGACGCCGCACGCCAGCCGGAGGACGGTACGGCCTCGCCGCCTGACCCGGCCGGCATCTGAGACCGCCCCGGCTCAGCCCTGTCGATACCACCGGCACAGAAAGGGACATCCCCGTGCAGAAGACAGCATCGAATCTCGACCTGACCTGGTTGCTCGACGACCTGGTCGGCCGGGTGCAGCAGACTCAGCATGCGATCCTGCTCTCCGTCGACGGGCTGCTCATGGCCGCCTCGCGGGATCTGGACCGGGACGACGCCGAGCACCTGGCGGCGGTGGCGTCCGGGATGCAGAGCCTGGCCCGTGGGGCGGGCAAGCGGTTCGGCGGCGGGCCCGTGCAGCAGACGATCATCGAGATGCGCTCGGCGTTCCTATTCGTGACCGCGGCCGGCAACGGTGCCTGCCTGGCCGTACTGGCATCCGAGGACGCGGACGTCGGCCTGATCGCGTACGAGATGGCGATGCTCGTCACCCGCGCCGGTAAGTACCTCGCCTCGGACACCCGTGGCCCCGGCCAGCCCCCCAAACCGCAGTGATCCGCCGTGACGACTGAACCGGAGGAGTCCGACGAAACGCGCTGGATCGACGATCACGCCGGTCCGGTGGTCCGCCCGTACGCGGTGACCCGGGGGCGCGCCCGGCCGGTGACCGGAAAGTTCGACCTGATCTCGCTGGTCAGCACCACGCGGACGATCTCCACCGGGGATATCGGGTTGGGCCCGGAGCACCTGGCGATCGTGGCGCTGTGCCGACGCATCCTCTCCGTCGCCGAGGTCGCGGCGCACCTCGATCTTCCGCTGGGCACCGTCCGGGTACTCCTCGGCGATCTGCTCGAACGGCGGCTCGTCCGGGTGATCGAGCCACGTCCGGCGCCTGTCCTTACCGATGACGGCATCTTCGAACAGGTGATAAATGGGCTACGAGCACTCTGACGGCCGGAACGACGGGCCGCTCAGTGACCAGCTGCCGACCGCAGTCAAGATCCTGATTGCCGGCGGCTTCGGTGTCGGCAAGACCACGCTGGTCGGAGCGGTCAGCGAGACCCGGCCACTGCGGACCGAGGAGCTCCTGACCGAGGAGGGCGTCAGCATCGACAACCTCGACGGGGTCGAGGCGAAGACCACCACGACGGTGGCGATGGACTTCGGCCGGATCAGCATCAACGACAACCTGGTGCTCTATCTCTTCGGCACCCCCGGCCAGGACCGGTTCTGGTTCGTCTGGGACGAACTGTCCCTCGGCGCACTGGGCGCGGTGGTGCTCGCCGACACCCGCAGGCTCGCCGACTGCTTTCCGTCGATCGACTACTTCGAGAAGCACGGCACGCCGTTCATCGTCGCGGTGAACTGCTTCGACGGCGCCCGGCAGTACCAGCTCGCCGAGGTACAGCAGGCCCTCAGTCTCGACCCGGACGTCCCCGTCCTGCTCTGCGACGCCCGGAGTCGGGAGTCCGGCAAGAAGGTGCTGATCGCCGTCCTCGAACACGCGATGCGCAGCCAGCGGCTGGAGCGGGAAGCCAGGTCCGGATGAACCGTCAGTGATCCGAGCCGGACGGCAGCGGGTAGCGCACCCCGGTCAGCCGCTCGGATTCCTGCCAGCTCCCCGTCGTACCCGTGGCTGCGCGGAGGCCCCGCCGAGCGGATCGCCATCGATCGATCATAGTGGACGCTCCGGGCGTCGGCGTCCACCGTCCACTTCGACCGGTCGGCGCCGTCGCGGCGGGCCGCTGCCTCGGCTGGCCGGTCCGGGTGTGATTCCGGCCAGGTAACCAGCGGTTAACGAGCCCGTGATGATCATCGAATCTTGTCTCCATAGCTTCGCGCTGTGCTGGCCGCTGCCGCCGACGCAACGATGCGCCCGCTCCACGCCCGCACCCTGACATCACAGGAGCGTGATCGCGTGAAGGAAGCCCGAATCAATCGGCGCCGTCGACTCGTCCTACCGTCCCTGCTCGCCCTGAGCCTGGCCGCGGGTGCGTTGGTGGCGCCGAGCCAGTCGTCGGCGACCGCGCACTTCCCGACCCGGCCCGGCCTCTCCGCCGACGTGGTCGACATGGGCGTCGACGAGCTACGCCAACTGCTCCAGAACCGGCGGGTCAGCTCGGTCGACCTGGTGCGGGAGTATCTGCGTCGGATCGACGCCTATGAGAACGCGTACGGTGACCAGCCCGGGGTCAACGCGGTCATCGCGGTCAACCCCGGGGCACTGGCCGAGGCCGGGGCGCGCGACGCCGAGCGCCGCAAGGGCCGGGTACGTGGCCCGCTGCACGGCATCCCGATCCTGGTCAAGGACAACTACGACACCCACGACCTGCCGACCACCAATGCCTCCGAGGCGCTCGCCGGGCTGCGCCCGCCCGACGACGCCACCCAGATCGCGAAGCTCCGCGCCGCCGGGGCGATCATCATCGCCAAGACGAACCTGCACGAGTACGCCTCCGGCATCACCACCATCAGCTCGCTCGGTGGCCAGACCCGCAACCCGTACGACCAGACCCGGAACCCGGGCGGCTCCAGCGGCGGTACCGGTGCCGGAGTCGCGGCGAGTTTCGCCCCGGTCGGAATGGGCTCGGACACCTGCGGCTCGATCCGGATCCCCGCCGCGCACAACAGTCTGGTCGGGCTGCGGCCCAGTCTCGGCCTCTCGAGCCGGGACGGCATCGCGCCGATGTCGGCGACCCAGGACGTCGGCGGCCCGATCGGCCGGTCGGTCAGGGACGTGGCGCTGGTGCTGGACGCCACCGTCGGCTACGACTACAAAGACCAGGTCACCGCCGCCTCGATCGGCCAGATCCCGACGAGCTACACGACCGCTCTGAGCACCACCGCACTGCGCGGAAGGCGGATCGGCCTCTTCACCGACTACCTCGGCACCACCGCGGCCGAACAGCCGGCAACCGATCTGATCCGCAGGGCCGCCGCCGACCTGGCCGCCCAGGGCGCGACCGTGGTGGAGGTCGGCCACCAGCAGCGGATCCTCGATCTGATCTCCGGCTCCGGCGTGATCAACGACGAATTCGAGCGGGACCTGAACCGCTACCTCGCCCAGCCCGGAATCAGGTTCCCCAAGGGCCTGGCCGAGCTGGCGGAGCCGAGGAACGCCGTCACCCTGGCCGACATCGTCACCTCCGGCAAGGTCACCCCGACCGTGCTCGAATCGCTCCGCAACCGGCTCGGCCGCACCCAGCCCACCGACGCGTACATCCAACGGCTGGCGAACCGTACCGAGTTGCAGAACACGCTGCGGGAGCTGATCAGCGGCCTCGATCTCGACGCGGTGCTCTACCCCACGGTGAAGCAACAGGCGGTGCAGATTCCGCAGAGCCAGCCGGGAAGCAACTGTTCGATGTCCGCCAACACCGGCTTCCCGGCGTTGACCGTGCCGGCCGGCTTCACCCCCGACGGCATGCCGATCGGCGCCGAACTGCTCGGACTACCGTTCACCGAACCCACCCTGCTCGCCATGGGCTATGACTACGAACAGGCCACCCGACACCGCAGGCCACCGGCCAGCACGCCGGCACTGGCCCGCTGATCCGGGGCTGTCCGGAACCCCGGTCCCGAAGGGAGGTCTGCGCCACCCGTCGGGACCGGTGTTC
Source organism: Plantactinospora solaniradicis (assembly GCF_042658085.1). Lineage (NCBI taxonomy): Bacteria > Bacillati > Actinomycetota > Actinomycetes > Micromonosporales > Micromonosporaceae > Plantactinospora > Plantactinospora solaniradicis. Next base: position 740,559 of record NZ_JBHSPR010000010.1, read on the forward strand.
CGGGTCGACCGATCAGAAGACGTAGCGCTCGGCGAGCGTCTGGTAGCTGAACTGCTCGTCGTCGCCGAACCAGAGCTCGGACTCGTACTTCGCCTCGTCGACGCTGCCGGAGGCGTGGACCAGGTTGGCGATGGCCTTGCCCGTCGTCTCGGCGTACGCCTTCGACATGTGTGCGAAGTCGCCCCGGATGGTGCCGGGTGCGGCCTGCCCCGGGAAGGTCGGTCCGATCATGCGGCGGACGTTCGCCACCGCCTCGACGCCCTCCAGCAGGAGTGCCACGACCGGCCCCTGCTGCATGTACGTGGCGGTCGCGTCGTAGACGTCCTTGCCGAAGCGCTCCTCCAGGTCGAAGTAGTGCCGCCGGGTGAAATCCGCGTCCATGTGCCTCATCTTGACGCCGACGATCTTGAGCCCGGCGTCTTCGAACCGCTGCACCAGCCGGCCGGTCAGCCCGCGCGCGACCGCGTCGGGCTTGAGAAGGACAAGAGTGCGTTCTATGGCCGCCACCGGGGCCCCTTCCTCGATCAAATGGTCGGGCCCCGACGGGCTGGACGGCCGGCTACCCGAGGGCGGGGGCGTCGGCGCCTGTTCCAGCCACAGGCCGCTGAGATCACGATAGTAGTCGGCGCCGGTCGGCCGGGCCGGCGCTACCGGTCGCTGACGCCGTGACCTGGTCGGGGCCGGTGGTGCCCGCCTGGTCCCGGCCGGTGGTGGTGCCCGCGGGGCCGCGCGTCCGGGCCGGGACCGTGCGGTAGCTGAGCCGACGAAGCAGCACCTCGGCCGGGCCGCGCTGCCCGGATCGGCGCATCAACTCCGCGAGCAGCACGGTGCCGAGCCAGACACCCACCGCGACCGCCGAGGCACCCGCGTCGGTGAGCCGCCCGCCGAGCCCGGCGGTGAACGGCGCGAAGAGCGCCACGAAGGCCACCGACTGGAGCAGGTAGCAGGTGAGCGAGCGCTGCCCGCAGGCCGCCAGCGCCGTGATGATCCGTCCGGGTACGGCGGCCCGGTGGTCCGCGATCAGCCCGACCAGTGCGGCGTAGCCGAGCCCGGCGGCGATCCCGGTCAGGCCGTGCAGGACGTACGCGGGCACGGCGGTGGCGGCCGTCCATCCGTTCCAGACTCCGGCGTCGATCAGCGCCAGTGGGGTGCCGCCGAGCACCGCGAGCGCGATCCCGACGACTGCGGTGCGGGTCAGGAGGGTCCGGTGCCGGCCGGGGTCGTCGAGCAGCCGGCGCCGAGCGGCCCAGATGCCGAGCAGCAGCGGGGTGACGACGTCCAGGGCCAGCAGCGGCACCAGCACCGCCCAGGCCGCCAGCCGGGGGCCGATCGCGGCGAACGGGGACTCGACACTGGTCGGCAGCGGCATCGAGCCCGCCTCGATGAGCTGGAGGGCGGGCATCGTGGAGATCGCGGCGAAGACCAGCGTCCAGAGCCCGGCGACCCAGAGCAGGGTACGGTCCCGGGCCCGCACCATGCCGACCAGCACCAGCCCGAGCAGGCCGTACGTGGCCAGGATGTCGCCGAAGAACAGCAGCAGCGCGTGGGCGAAGCCGAACGCGATCAGCCAGCGGCTGCGTCGGCGCAGCAGTCCCCGTACCTCCGGCCAGTCGGCCCCGGTCGCGGCACGCCGGTCCGCCAGCCGCACCAGCCCGTACCCGAAGAGCGCCGCGAACATGGGGAGGGCGCGGCCGTCCACGAACAGCACCTGGAGGCCGGCCACCACCTGGTCGACCGGCCCGGCGTCGAGGGCGTAGCCCCGGAAGCCGGTCGGCTGGCCGTACAGGTACATGTGGGCGTGCGCGAGTGCGATGAGCAGCAACATCGCTCCCCGGGCGAGGTCGGGGGCGAGGGAGCGGTCGGCCGAGGTCAGGGTGCCGCCGACGGGCGGGGCGGCCGGAGCGTCCGCCCCGGCGTCGGCAGGACTGGGAAGTCTGGACATGATCCACCCCGTTCTTCCGGGCCCCTGGGCCGGGCAGGTCGCCGCCCGTGGCCGGACGGCGGCACAATCTCGGAGTCAGGGGCAAAGATTAGCTACGCATGCGTATCTAACCTTCGGAGGATTAAGATACGCAAGCGTTTCTTAGGTGTGGAGTTCGCATGACTGACGGAGAGCCCGGCCCGGCGGCGGAACGACGCACCCGGCGACGCGGAAACGACCTGGTCCAGGCGATCCACGCTGCGGTGCTGGCCGAGGTGGGCGAGGTCGGCGTGAGCGGGCTCACCATGGAGGGCATCGCCAAGCGGGCGGCGACCGCCAAGACCTCGCTGTACCGGCGCTGGTCCTCACCGAGGGAGCTGCTGATCGACGCGCTGCACGAGGCGCATCCGCAGGAGAGCCCGTCGCCGGGCGCGGACGACCTGCGCGGCGATCTGATCCAGGCGCTGCGGCAACTCGTCGCCTGGATCCGTACCCCGGCGGCCACCGCCGTCGTGGCGATCATGATGGAGCGACACCGCCACCCGGAACTGGTGGACGCGATGTACACCCGGGTCTTCGACGCCCGCGGCGGCACGTTCACCAGCACCGTCCTGCGGCACTACGCCGCACAGGGGCACCTCGATCCCGCCCTGGTCACCCCGGTGGTGACGGACATCGGCGAGGCACTGGTGCTCAAGCACAGTACGGACACCGGCGAGATACCGGACGACGACGTCCTCGCCGCCATCGTCGACCAGGCGATCCTGCCGGCCGTCGGGATCATGCCGGCGCGCGGGCGGCCAACCCGGACGAGCGCGTCCAGGAGCCGGCCAGAGCCGACGGACTGAATCCCGGACGCGCGATCGGTACAGCGGGGCAGGGGTCGGGTTCGATAAGGTCGGGCATGCCGTCAGACCACGCCGGAACCTTCGCCGAACGCGTGGCGGCGATGCAACGGATCGAGCGCGGCGAGCAGCAGTACGGCGACGGCAGCCCGGCGCTCCAGGCCACCGCCTACTACCTCGACCACCTCCTCGTAGACGCGGTGGCGCGGGCCCGAGCCGCCAGCGACCTGCCCCGGCGCAAGGTCGACGTGCTGATCAGCCTCTGCGGCTTCGCGGCCACCCCGACGGTGCTGACCTACGAACTGCTCCGCCCGCGCCGGCTCGTCGTGATCACCTCCCGGGACGCTCCGGACAGCGTGGACCTGATCGGTCAACGGCTGGTCGCCCCGGACCGGTTGCGGTTCCAGGACTTCCGGCACGTACTCGTGGACGCCAGCGACCCGCTCGACATGTACCAAAACATCGCCCGGGAATTGGCCGGACGGGACGGCCGGCACGCGGTCATCGACATCACCGGCGGCCGAAAGGTGATGAGCGCGGCGGCGGCACTGGCCGCCTGGCAGCTCAACCTCGGGCTGACGTACGTCGAGAACCAGTTCGACCCGGTGACCCGGCAGTTGCGGCACGGCGAGGTCCGGCTGATCGCGCTGGAGAACCCGACCACCCTCTTCGGCGAGCAGGAGCTGGCGCGGGCGCTGGAGACGTTCCGGTCCGGCGCGTTCGAGGCGGCCCGCCGCCGGTACGACGAGATCGCCGAGCGGATCGCGGTACCCGGCCGGGCGCGGCTGATGCGCGCTCTCGCCGAGCTGTACCGGACCTGGTGCGACCTCGATCTGGCCGCACTGCCGTCAGCGGTGTCCGGAGTGGAGCAGAGCCTGCGGCAGGGGCGCCGGGAGCTGACCCCGGCCACCGCCGCGACCGTCGACCGGCAGTTGGCCTTCGCCCGCCGGCTGGCCGCCGGTGAGCCCACCGCCTTCGTGGTCTGCTTCTACGTCCTCGGGCGGCACTACCAGCAGCTCGGGCGGCACGACTTCGCCGCGTTGCTGTTCTACCGCACCGTCGAGGCCTGTCTGACGACCCGGCTCCGGCACCGCTACCCGGGCTTCGAGCCGGACGACTGCGACTGGACCCTGATCGGCGATCCGGCCACCGTCCGGGCCGGGTACGCGGCGGTGTCCCGCTCCCTCACCCCGCCCTCGTCGGCCGGACCGCCCAACAAGCTGACCCTGTTCGCCGCCGCCATCCTGCTCGCCTCGCTCGACGACGAGTTGGCCCGGCGGACCCGGCTCGTCGATCCGGACCGCCTGCACGAGCTGCGGGACCGTGCCTGGGCCCGGAACAAGTCGGTGCTCGCGCACGGCACCGAGCCGATCGCCGACGTGCACACCGAGTCACTGCGCCAGGAGGCGTCCGGGCTGCTCACGGCGTACTGGGCGCTGCACGGTGACGGTGACGACATCGACGAGTTCTGCGCTGAGCTGCGGTTCCTGCGCGACGACCGGTGAGACCCACGTGAAGCCACTGCGGATCCCAAACTCCTGGGCCGACGAGCACTGCCGGGCGACCGAGCCCGATCTCTTCGCCCCGTGCGCGGCGGAGCTGGCCGAGGTGCGGCTGTCGCACGGGCTGAAGGCCGGCTGGCTCGCCGTACACGATCCCGAGGAGGTCGGGGCGGACCTCGCCGCCGGCCTGTCCGTCGAGGTGCTCGCCGGCAGCCGGGGGCCGTACTACCGGCTGAGCGGCACCCGGTTCGACGTCTTCGCCGACCCCGCGACGGCGCAGAACAGCGGGGTGCCGCAGGCGTACGTGACGTCGGTGAAACCGGCCCGCGGCCTGGGCCGGACCGAGGCCGTTCGCCCCTGGCTGGTGCATCTGGCGCCGAAGCGGGACGAGGAGTACTGCGACCTCGCCGAGTTGGCGGAGATCTTCGCCGAAGGGCTGTGGATCGCGCGGCGACGACGGTCGCTGCTCGAGTCGACGCGGCGGGGGCTGACCCGCACTGGCACCGCGCCCCGACCCCGAGGCGAGCTGCACGCCCAGGTCCGCCGCCGGTACCAACCACTGCGCCAGATGTTGGAGCTGCTGGAACAGCGGAGTACCCAGGAGGGCACGGTACGCGGCGGCGGCATCGTGGTCGGCGAGGGGCAACTGGAGGGGCAGCCGGTGCTCTGGCTCCGGCTCGACCAGCGGAGCACCTTCGCCGAGAGACGTACGGTGACGGTGCGCGGGCCGGGCGTCGAGGCGAAGCTGCGGGTGCTGACCGTCGAGCCCGACGGCGACGACCGGCTCCTGGCGCTGGCCGCACCGCGTACGGCGATCGAGCCGGAGACCCGGCTGAAGCTGGAGCAGCAGGGCCGGTTCGCGCTCGGCAAGCACAGTGCCGCACTGGCGAGGTTCCTAGAGGAACGCGTCGAGGGCGACTGGGAGCACCTGGCACTGCTGCTGTGCGAACCGGAGCGGCTGCCGGTCGTCGAGATGCCGCCGCTGCGGACGTACCTCGACGACCGGCTCAGCGCCGAGCAGCGGGCCGCGGTCACCGGCGCGGTCCGCAGCCCGCACGTCTACCACGTCCAGGGCCCGCCGGGCACCGGCAAGACCACCGTGATCACCGAGGTGGTGCGCCAACTCGTCGCGGCCGGTGAACGGGTGCTGCTGCTCGCCCCGATGCACGTGGCCGTCGACGAGGTGCTGCGGCGCCTCGCCGACCAGCCCGGGATCCTGGCGCTGCGGATCTCCTGGGACGAGTCCCGGGTGGCGAAGGAGCTGCGCCGGTACCTGCCCGAGCAGGTGACCCGGACGTACCTGCGGCAGGCGCGCCGGCCGGCGACCTCGCAGGCCGGGCGGTGGCGGGCGGAGATCGAGCGGTTGCGGGGCGAGCACGACGCGACCGACGCCTTCCTCGCGGCCACCGGCCGGCGACAACGGACCGCCGCGAAGCTGGTGGCGGCCACGACGAAACAGGTGGAGTGGCGGCGGCGGTTGAAGGTCGACGTGACGCGGGCCGAGTCCGAGCGGCAGGCGGCGGAGGCCGCGCTGCACCACCTGGCCGGCGCGCTCCCGCTGGTCTGGGCCCGGACCGAGGCACTGCACGCCCAGCTCCGGGCGGTGCCACTCGGCCGGCGGATCTGGTCCTGGCTCCGGGTCCTCTTCGACGCCCCCGGCGAGGTGGCACAGCTGACCGAGGCGTATCGACAGAGCGAGGCGGAACACCGCCGGCTGGTGTCCGAGCAGGCCGGCTGGACCCGCCGGCTCGCCAAGGCTCAGGGCTGGATCGGTGCGCTGGAGGCCGAGCGGATCGCCGGGACCCGGGAACACGCGGCGAGGATCGACCGGCGGCGGGCGAAGGTCGAGGCGGCGCAGGCCGATGTCGACAGCGCGGCGGGCCGGCTACGCGGGCTGACCGGGCTCGACCCGACGGGTACATCCGAGGCGGATCTCGCGCGTCGACGGGACCAGCTCCACGCCGAGATGACCCGGCGGGAGCACCGAATCGCCCTGGAGCAGCGGTGGTTCGCCCTGTCCGGGCTGGCGGGCGGTTCCGAGGAGTCGCTCGCCGATCAGGTCGACGCGGACCTGCGACGGTCGGCGAACCTGATCTGCTGCACCACCACCGGGGTCACGAAGAATCTCGGGGAGTCCGACTTCGACACGCTCATCGTCGACGAGGCGAGCCGGGTCGTGGACAGTGAATTCCTGATCGGCGCGGTCCGGGCCCGCCGGTGGGTGCTGGTCGGGGACGAACACCAGCTTCCGCCGTACGTCGAGCCGGCCGACGAGCATCACCTGCACGCGCTGTCCGCACTGCACATGGTCGGGCGGCGCGCCGTGCCCGACCTGCCCGCCGCGGTCGACCGGCTCGCCGCGATCTGGACCGAGGACGAGGAGTTGCACCGGTTCCGTACCGACACGGTGCTGCGGACGGCGGAACGGCTGCGCGACTCGGGTGCGTGGGACACGCCGTACCGGGGGACGTTCGAGGCTGCCTGGCGGCGGCTGCGCGAGGTCGGCGACGACGCCGAGCGGACGTTGCTGCGGGCGATGCTCGACCACCTGGTGCGCAGCCTGTTCGAGGTGTCGGTGGCCCGCGTGCCGGCGTCGTTGCGCCAGCGGCTCCGGACCCAGCGCCGGATGATCGAACCGATCGCGGCGCTGGTCTCCGGGCCGGTGTACGGCGGCGACTACCTGACGCCGGAGCGGCCGGACGTGACCCCGCTGCGGTACGGCGGCACCAACACCCCGGTGGTGCTGGTGGACACCTCCGTGTACGGCCGCAAGGCCGAGGAACGCCTGGTCGGCAGCGGATTCGTCAACGACCTGGAGGCGGAGCTGATCGCCCGGATGTGCCGCTCCTGGGAGGGGCGACTGCGCCGCTCCGGCGGGGACCGGGTCACCGCGAGCGTGCTGACGTTCTACCGGCGGCAGGCGGCCGAGATCCGGCACCGGCTCGGCGGGCCGGACTTCACCGACTTCCGGGTCCTCGACTTCGAGGTGATCGACGCGATCGACAAGATCCAGGGCCAGGAGAGCGATCTGGTGTTCCTGTCGTTCTGCCGTACCTGGCTCGGCCGGGGTCGACCCTCGGCCCGGTACGGGCGCTGGCTCCAGGACATCCGCCGGCTCAACGTCGCCTGCACCCGGGCGCGCAGAGGGCTGGTGCTGGTCGGGCACGCACCGACGCTGCGCCAGCTCAACGGCGTACCGGAGGCGGAGGAGTTCTACCGCAACCTGTTCACGCTGCTCGGCGGGCGAGGAGACATGGAGATCGCGAAGGGCGTCGGATGATCGAGTTCGACGCGGTGGACCGACCGCTTGAGGTGCCGGACGGGGTGGTCGCCGTGCTGCCCGAGGTGCTGGTCCCGATGTACTGGTGGCGCGGCGTGCCGTTCGAACGGGCGGAGCCGGTCTCGATGACCCCGCTGGAACGGTTCGCCCTGGAGTTGGCGCTCACCACCGGCCGGGCGGACCCGGAGGAGTTCTTCGAGATCACCAACCTGCCCGGGCCGACGCTGCTCCCGGTCGCGACACGGCGGCTGGTCGCGGCCAGGGCGCTGGCCCCGGCCGACGGCGGGTACGTGCCGCTGTCCCCGGACGCGGAGCGGGCCGCCCGTACCCAGACCGTGTACGAGCGCCGGCTCAGCAGCCTCGACGTCGTACTGCTGCCACTCTCCGGCGACCTGCTCGCACTGGATCCCCGCTCCTCCCGGCTGCGCGAGGTCGAGCGGCTCCGGCCGCGTTCGGTCGGAAGTGCGCCGGTGTCGCCCCGGCTGGCCGGCACCCGGCTCGCCGACCACCTGTCCGCCCGGCTGCGCGACGGCACACTGGCCGGAGCACCCGACGACCTCACCGGAGTCGCACAACTCCCCGCCGAATCGCCCCCGATCGGCCCGGACGGCTGGTGCCCGGTGTACCGGTGCCGGGGCGAGCTGCGGCGCGACGGCGACCGGTACCGACCGGCCGTCACACTGCCCGGCGAGGGGAAACGCGACCCGGTCACGGTGGAGCTGCCCGGCGCGCACGGGCTGGCCGGTCGCTGGCTGGCCCTGGTCGACGCGTTCGGCGACCCCGCCACCCGGGCCCGGGCCTGGGACAGGCTGCTGGGCTGGCACGAGCGGACGGCACCACGCGCGGAACGTACCGGCCCGGGGCGGTGGAGTTGCTGGCTCTCCCCGACCGCCGCGCGGCGGCTCGCCGACCGGGGACGGAATCTCGCCCTGCCACTCGGGATGGCGATCCGGGGTGAGGACGCGGTCGTCGAGGTGGCGATCGACCTGCGCGGCGCGGACCCGACCGCCACGGAAATGATCCGGACGGACGAGCTGCTCACCGCCGCCGCGCAGCCGGGAGCCGACCCGGCGCCGGTGCCGCGAACCCGGGCGATGCGGGAGCGGGCCTGGCGGCTGGGTTTCCCCGGGCTGGTGTACGCGCTGCGGGAAGCGGAGGACTTCGGTTATGCCTGACGCAGCCGTGCCTGACACAGCCGTGCCTGACGAGTTGGATCTGGGTGCACTCGTCGCGCCGGAAGGGTACTACCTGCTCCGGGACGCGCCCGCCGCGCCGTTTCCCGGCGCCCCCGATCCGGATCAGGAGTACCGGCACCGGTTCACCTACCGGGGCTCCGCCGCCTCGATCCGGCGAGCGGCGATCGAACTGGTCGAGGGGGCGAAGCACAAGATCTTCCTGGCCAGCTTCCGGATCGGCGACCGCGAACTGCTGGACGCGCTGTTCGCCGCCGTGGACCGGCTGCACGGCGGGGTATACGTCATCACGTCGTGGACCGAGGACTCGCTCCGCCGGGACCTGTCCAGTCTGGAGGACATCGACGACATCGACGTCCAGGCCCAGAAGAAGCAGTTCGACGAACTGACCCGGCGCGGGATCGCGCTGCGCGGGCACGAGGGCTGCCACGCCAAATTCCTGGTCGTCGACGACTCCGTGGCACTGGTGTCCAGCGCCAACCTGGAGACCAGCGCACTGGTCGACACCGCCCGCAAGCCTGCCACCGGGGAGAACGGGGTGCTGCTCGGCAATCCGGTCGAGGTGGATCGGCTGGCGCGGCTCTTCACCCGGCTCTGGTTCGCCGGGTGCACCTGGGCCGCGCTGCCCGGCGCGGAGTACGCGCTGCACCGGCGTACCCCGGGGCGGAGCCCGGCCACCGCTCCGCCGCTTACCGACGGTACGGGCGTGATCTGGACGTACGGCGGTGAGGACGGCGACGGGACGCACGGGGAGCTGGGCATCCTGTCGGCACTGCACGACGTGATCGGCCGCGCCCGCGAGGAACTGCTGCTCGCCACCTTCAGCCTGGTCGGCATCCGGGACCGGCCGGAACTGCTGCTGGACCCGCTACGCCGGGCGATGGCCGCACACGACCTCGACGTACGGCTGCTGGTGCGGGCCCGGAACAACGTCGCCGCGCACCGGGCCGACACGGCGGCGCTGGCCGGGTTGGGAGTGACGATCCACGGCGACTCGGACACCCACGCCAAGGGCGTGATCGCGGACGGCCGGTACGGCGCGCTCTTCTCGGCCAACTTCGACGCCGTACACGGGATGTTCTCCGGGGTCGAGGTCGGGACCCGGCTCGACGGCCGGCCGGCGCTGGCCGAGGCACGCCGGTACTTCCGGCACGCGATGACCCACGCGGACCTGGAGTTCGCGCCGGCCCCAACGCAGCAGGACCTGAACCGGAGGCTCGGGGCCCGATGGCGGCGGCCATGGCCGTACGGCCCGCGATTGACCGTCTCTGCCGGCGACGGCGACTGGCGGAGACTCGTCGGCGCGGCCGGCTCCGGCCCGGTGTTGTGGGAGGACAGCGAGCACCTGCGGCTTTACGTCGGGGACGTCGCCGCTGTCCTGCACCCGATCGGATCGGGCCGGTACCGGTTGTCTATAGCGGACAGTGAGCCCGCCGCCGCCCGCATGCAGAACTGGTTCACCCGGCGCCCAGCCGGCGGCGGTCCGCCGCCGAAGCGTGGCTGTTGTCCGGCCCTACTGGTCAGAGCCTCCTGACGCCAGCACTCTCGATCGATCGCCAGGACCTCGGGGGCCGCGAGGGGCCGACATCGTCTTCCTCATCGACCGCCGCGCGTCCGCGACCGTGCGAGGCGTTTCACGGAGCCGGCCGCGGCGGACCACCACGGCGCCACCGGCCGGGCCATCCGGATCAGCCGATCCGTGTCCCAACGACCGGTCCGGCGCTTCGCCCGGGCCGCTTGGCTACGCCTGCGCGCCACCGACACGCCGACGATCGCCGCGACGGCACCGATGGCGAACGGCACCGGATTCCGGCGGACTCCGCCGCCGGCCCGATTGGCCGAGGCGCCCACCGCCTGAGCACCGCGTGCGCCCTGCTGGCCAGCCGTCTTGGCACCGTTCACCGCCATCTGACCCGCCTTCCTCGGTAGCTGTACCACCTTTTGGCCCGCCGTCTTCGGCACCTGCATCAGCTTCTGGCCCGCCGTCTTCGGCACCTGCGTGGCCTTCTCGCGTACGGTGCTCGTGGCCTGCGCCGACCGTTCCCGGGCACGGTTACCGACCTGCGCGGCCTTTTCCCGGCCGCGGGCCTGCACGTCCGTCCGGGCCGCCAGGGCCTGGACCGTTTCGCCGAGTTCGGCCCGCCGCTTGTCGATCTCCGCGCGGGTCTGGTCCATGTCCCCCGCGCCGTCGCCCGTCGTCATCGCCGCCCCCGATCCTTGGCCGCGCCCCGCACCGTGTCGACGTCGGCACGCAGGCTGCCCGCCGTCGACTTCGGCGTCAGTGGCATCGCCCGGCCGACCTGCTTCCTCCCGGAGAGGGCCAGCAGTCCAGCGATGATCGCCAGTACGACACCAACCACGAGCGCGGCCAGTGCGGCCGGTATGACATAACTCAACGCCACCACGGCGGCGGCGACCAGCACACCGCCGGCATAGAAGGCCAGGGCACCGCCGCCGCCGAACAGGCCGGCGCCGAAGCCCGCGCGTTTACCCTTCTCGGCCACCTCCATCCGGGCCAGCGCCATCTCCTCCCGGAGCAGCCCGGAAATCTGTTCGGTGGCCCGCTGCACGAGTTCTGGAGTCGTCGCGCCGTCGCCGCTCGTGGTTCTGCCGGTAGAAACGTCCCCCATGGCTCTCCCTCCCGTCCGGCTGCCCGACCCGACCTCGCCGGATGCGGCCCACGGCCCGCTCTCCCGGAACAGTCGAGTACCGCCTGCCACGGCGGTAATTTCCGGACTCGTGCGACAGCCACCGCGGGCCGTGGCGGCGGACACCGCGCCGACCAACGCGTGTTCACGGCGATGTCCGTCGGCCGCCCACCCGGTCGCCCCGCCCCGCCGAGCACCTCTGCTCTGATGGTGCCACCGAGCACCGGGCGGCGTGGCGAAACCGGAGCATCCCGGCCCGACCCGCCGTACGGGCCGGTCAGAGCGCCTTGACGACCGGGATGACGTCGGTGCCGATCCGCTCCAGGACGTCCAGCCGAGGTAGCTGCGGTACGGCGCCGATCGCCATGTCGAAGCCGAGCCCGCGCAACCGGCGCAGCTCCTCGATCAGCGCCTCCGTCTTCTCACCGTTGTCCCCGATGTCCATGAACTGGTAGACGGTCTTGGTGATCTCGTCGTAGTTCCGGCCCTCGCGCTCGCAGTGCCCCCGGAGGATCTCCAGCTTGCGTTCCAGTTCGGGGGTGTTGAACAGGTTGCACGCCTGGGCGTACTTCGCGACCAGCCGCAGCGTCTTCTTCTCCCCGCCGCCGCCGATCATGATCGGCGGGTGCGGCCGGGTCAGCGGCTGCGGCGAGTTGAGCAGGCGGTCGGCCTGGATGTGCCGGCCGGAGAACGGCCCGTCGTCGTCGGACCACATCTGGAGCACGTACCGCAGCGTCTCTTCGAGGATCTCGAAGCGCTCGGCGATCGGCGGGAACGGGAAGCCGAGCCCGCGCGACTCCTCCTCGTTCCAGCCGGCGCCGATTCCGAGCATCGCGCGTCCGCCGGAGAGCACGTCCAGCGTTGTCAGGATCTTCGCGAGCAGGCCCGGCGGCCGGTGGTGTACCCCGGTGATCAGGGTCAGCAGGGTGGCCCGCTCCGTGTGCGCGGCGAGGAAGCCGAGCGTGGTGTACGCCTCCAGCATCTCCGCCTCGGGAGGGCCGACGGTCTGGATCTGGAAGAAGTGGTCCATCAGGGCGATGTACTCGAAGCCCGCCCGGTCGGCCGTACGGGCGACAGCGGCGAGGTCACGCCCGAGCCCTGCCGGCCCGTCCGGCCAGCTCAGGTTGGGGATCTGTAGGCCAAGCTTCATGATGTCCGGCGCTCTCCTCTGGATATGCCCCAACTGATCTGATTGGGGGCATTTCCGCTCACCCTAACCGGGCACCCGAGCGATCGGGCCGGTTCGGATGCCGGTCGGCGGTCCTCGACGGCCGAACCGCCGAGTTGACCATCGTCCATCCTGGTCAGCCTGCCGGTTAACCGCGTGGAAAGCGGACCGGAACATCGCCGAGACGGCCCGTTGTAACGATCTTGAACACCCACCGGCCAGGCGGTCGGCGGGCACTTCCGCAGTACCCACCTCATCTGCAGACCGGAGTCCTTCGCCATGGCCGATGCGATCGACATACCACCCTCCACCACCTCCGAACCGGATACCGGCTCACGTTCCGGAGTAAGCCGGCGCACGTTCCTCGGCGGCAGCGCCGCAGTGGCCGGCGCCACGGCGGCCACCCTGGTCGTCGCCGATCCCGCCGCCGCCACCGGGCACGGACCGAGCGGCTCCGACCCGATCCGACAACTGCTCGACGCCCTTCCGTCGGTCGGCCAGATCCCCCGCCGGTCACGGATCGTGGACTACGAGATCGCCGAACTGGTCGTCCTGCTGCGGGCCCGGCGACTGACCTCGGTCGACCTGACCCGCGCCTACCTGGAGCGCATCGACCGACTGAACGGACCCTTCGAGACGTACGGCGACAACGGCGGCTACAACGCGTTCGTCCGGGTCGACCGCGCGGGCGCACTCGCCCAGGCCGCCGCCGCCGACCGGCGACTGCGCAAGGAACCGTCGTGGGCGGTACCACCACTGTGTGGCATCCCCTTCGGCATCAAGGACTCGGTCGGGGTCAAGGGACTGGAGGCCAAGAACGGCACGCACGCGTACACCGGGAACCTGGCGCACCGCGACTCGACGGTGGTGGCCCGGCTACGCGAGCAGGGTGCGGTGATCATCGGCCACACCATCGCCTCGGCGTTCTCCGGCTCCATCTCCGGCACCTTCGCCGGCAACGCCTGGAACCCGCGCTACGTCCCCGGCGGTTCGAGCCAGGGCTCCGGGGTGGCCACCGCCGCCCGGCTCGCCGCGGCCACCATCGGCGAGGAGACCGGTGGTTCGATCATGATGCCGGCCGCCGCCAACGGGGCCAGCGCGATCAAGCCGTCGCTGGGCCTGGTCTCGACGGCCGGGGTGATGCCACTCTCCCCCGGGTACGACGTGCTCGGGCCGATCGCCCGCTCGGTCCGGGACGCCTCCCTGGTCCTGGCCGCCATCCTCGGCCCCGATCCCGCACCCGACCCGCTGACGCTGTCCGCCCCGAACCCCTTCCCGGCGCTGCCGTTCGCCGCCCGGCGGAGCCACCGGCCCCTCGCCGGGATCACCATCGGAATTCCGCAGACCGACTGGATGACCCGGGGCGGCACCGGCGCCCCACCGGCGGACACCTACGATCCCGACCACCGCACCGCCTTCACCCGCTTCAAGGCCGAACTGGTCGCGCTCGGCGCCCGGGTGAAGGACTTCCCGGGGCTCGACGTGACCGTGCCGGCCAACGACCCCTACTTCCGGACCCCGGACCGGCTTCCCGTACCGACCGGCAGCCCGGTGTCGCCGGCCACCGCCGTACTCAGCCCGAACCGGTACGAGATCCGCTACTGGCAGGCCGTACAGGCGTTCGCCGAGTCGCACCCGGAGAACGCCGAGGCGCTGCGGCGGCAGTTCGGTGACCTGGCGGCGGCCGCCGCCACGGCCGGCGCCATCCCGGCCTCGGTCCGCGACGAGGGTGAGCGACGACGGCGGACCCTCCAGGCCAACTACCAGAAGGCGCTGGACGACGCGGGCGTCGACTTCATGTTGGTGCTACCGATCGGCGGGCGGATCGGCCCACGGTTCGGCGGTACGCAACTGCCGAACTACCGCACCTTCTACCAGTTGCCGAACGCGCTGACCTGGCCGATGGTGTCGTTCCCGATCGGCTACGACTCCGGCGAGGGGCTGCCGATCAACGCCGCGTTCTGGGGACCGCGCTTCTCGGAACCGGCGCTGATCCAGGCCGCCATCGACTACCAGGACCGGTACCCGAAGTACCACCGGGCGGCTCCGGCGGACCCGGTCTTCGACCCGGCGGCGCAGCGGTCGCCGAAGCTGGCGCCCGACGAGGTCGTACCGCCCGAGCTGTCCAACGACCCGCTGGTGGCCGAGGAGGCATGGCGATGAGCGGCGGCGCCTTCCTGACCGTCGAGTGGCAGCCGCTGCTGCGCGCCGGCTTCCCGCTCCGCGCTCCGGCCGACGAGCCCGCACCGGTCCTCACCGTCGAGTGGGGACCGATGCTGGGAACGAGCTACTACGGCCACGGCGACGACCTGATCGGGGCGGAGGACCCGCCGCGGAGCTGACGACCGGGTCGACGCCGATCGGATCCGGTCCGCCCCGGGTCCGCCGGGCGGACCGGATCCCGGTCCGCCGGGTTCAGCTCCGCTCGGGTACGGCCATCTCGCCCAGGAGCGACCAGTCGTCCTGCGGAACCGTCGCGTTGACGATCCGGGGAGTCTCGGCCAGGTGCGGCGGCAGGGTCTGCTGTGCCTGCCGGAAGTGCGCCGACTGGACGTGCGCCGCACCGGCGTCACCGTCGCGGAAGGCCTCGACCAGAACGTACTCCTCGGGGTCGTCGAGGCTGCGGGACCAGTCGAACCACAGGCAGCCGGGTTCACCGCGAGTCGCCCGGGTGAACTCGTCGGCGATCTCGGGCCACCGGTCGGCGTACTCCGGCAGCACTCGGAACTTCGCGGTAATAAAAATCATCTGGATCTCCTCGAACGGCTGATCAGGAGCGTGCGACCGGTTCGCGCCCGCCGAGTTTAGTGTCCCGGCGGACGCGAACCGGTCGCCGGCCGGACCACCGACGGCGGGATCCGTCACTTGTCGAAGCGGATCTCGACCCGGCGGTTGCGGGCCCGTCCCGCCGGATTGTCCCGACCGTTCTTGGACTCGGACGCCACCGGCCGGCTCTCGCCGAAGCCGGTCACCTCGAAGGCCAGCGACGTCCCGGACAGCGCCCCCCGGAGCACGTCCCGGACCGCCTCGGCACGCCGCCGGGACAGCGCGAGGTTCGCCGCGTCGCTGCCGATGGCGTCGGTGTGGCCGTCGATCCGCACCGTCCCCCTCGCCTGTACGCGGAGCCGCTCGGCGACCTGCGCCAGCCGATCCCGGGCGGCCGGCGACAGGTCCGCCTTGCCGAACGCGAAGAGGACGTCGGCGGCGAGCACCAACTCGATCCGGTCGCTGGACTCGGCCTCCCGGGACACTCCGTCCAGGTCCCCGGTCTGCAGGTAGATCTCCCGGGTGGGCGTCTCGAGGTCGACGACCGGTGCGGTCACCGACTCCCCCGGAGCCACCCGTGGACCGGGAACGATGGTGGTTACGGGCACCGGAGCGGTCGGCTCGGCCCGGGCGACCGCCGGCTCGGCGACGAGTACGCAGCCGGCCAGCAGGACGCCGAGCAGCACCGATCGCCGGTCAGCTGAGCGGGACATTGTCGAAGACCGGGACGTTCGGAACGACGACGTCGACCGCCCGGACGTCGTCCGGTGGGGCGCCGAACGTGGCGTACAGGTTGACGGACTGCCCCGGCTGCACGAACACGGCCGCGAGCTGCAAAGAGGCGAGGTAGCGGTCCTGGTTGTCCGAGCCGGCACCGTCGGCCGCGTCCCCGGCGGTCCGCGCGACCAGGTACTGCTTCCGGTTCTTCCGGTCGACCAGCGAGACGCCGGCCAGGGTGTGCCCGGGGGTGTCGCCGGCGAACTCGTCCGCGATCTGCCAGCGGTGCCCGGCGCCCTCGGTGCCGGTGTTGGTCATCCGAAGGTTGACGGTGACGAAGCCGTCCTTCCGGCGGAGCTGGTAGAGCTCGACCCGGACCGGAATGACGTCGCCGTTCTCGCTGACCTGCACGTCCCGGGTGGCGATGACCTCACCGAGGTCGTCCGGTCCGGCCGGTGCCGCCCCTGCGGCCCCTGCGGCTCCCGCCGAGCCGGTCGGGGCGCTCGGGTCAGACCCCCCGAGGACGTCACATCCGAGCAACGGCAGCGTCATGGCCAGCGCCAACACGCCGAACACGGTTGTCCTACGGAAACCCACGAATCTTCCTCCCTGCTACGACCACCGAGCGGCGGCCGCTGTGGCCGCCACCGGGGTGCGGGCCGTCCCGGCCCGACGCTGACCGGATCGGATCTCCGGCCCGGTGCCGACCGACGTCATGTTCGGTCGGTCTGCGTGACGGACCGAACCTACGAACCGATCGCTGCCACGGCGGACGTACCAGGAGCCTGTTGGCACGAAATGATGACTTCGGGGTGCCGAGGCCGGCGACGGGCGGGCCGACGGACCGGGCGGCTTCCATCACCCCTCGATCCGCGCTGGTCGCTACGGCGAAGGCTAGGCTTCACCCCGTGATCGAGGCAGACGACTCCGGAGCCGACGAACGGCTACGTCGGATCGAGGCAGTGACCGACTCCACGCTGTCCCGGCTCGACGTGGACGACCTGTTCGACGAGTTGCTCGGCCGGGTCCGGGAACTCCTCCGGGTGGACACGGCGGCGATCCTGCTGCTCGACCAGCACGCCCAGCAGCTCGTGGCGACCGCGGCGAAGGGTCTCGAGGAGGAGGTCCAGCAGGGCTTCCGGATCTCCGTCGGCCGTGGCTTCGCCGGACGTGTCGCCCACGACCGGCAGCCGGTGATCCTCGAGCAGGTCACTCCCACCGAGGTGGTCAACCCGATCCTGCTCGACAAGGGCATCCAGTCGATGCTCGGCGTACCGATGTTCGCCGGCGCCGAACTGGTCGGCGTCCTGCACGTCGGCAGCCTCACACCGCGCCGATTCACCAAGGACGACGTCCGACTGCTCCAGTTGGTCGCCGACCGCGCGAGCCTCGCCAGCCAGGCCCGGCTCGGCACGATCGACCGGACGGCCGCGCTCGCCCTGCAACGGAGCCTGCTACCGACCCGCCTGCCGGAGGTCAGCGGCGTCGACATGGCCGCGAGGTACGTTCCCGGCCACCAGACCGGGATCGGCGGCGACTGGTACGACGTCTTCACGCTCCCCTCGGGATGGCTCGGCATAGTGGTCGGCGACGTGTCCGGGCACGGGCTGCGCGCGGCCGTGGTGATGGGTCGGCTCCGCAGCGCGCTGCGCGCCTACTCCCTGGAGTGCGACGACCCCGCCGACGCGCTGACCCGGCTCGACCACAAGATCCAGCATTTCGAGGCGGGCAACCTGGCCACCGCCCTCTACGCCATGATCAGTCCGGATCGGGAGCAGATCCTGATCTCCCTGGCCGGGCATCTGCCCCCGATGCTCGCCCAGCCCGACCACGGCGTCGCGGCCCCGGCCCTCCCCGTCGACCTGCCGCTGGGAATCGGTCGCCCGGGGCCACGCCGCAGCACGGTCGTGGAATTTCCCAGCAACGCCATCCTGGTCTGCTACACCGACGGGCTCATCGAACGTCGTGGCGAACTCATCGACGTCGGCTTCGACCGACTGCGCGCCGCGATCCCCTCCGAACCAGCCGAAACGGTGTGCGCGACCATCATGGCCTCGCTCGGCATCGACCAACCCGCCGACGACGTGGCCCTACTGGCGATCCGTCGCCGCGCCGCCGCCGGACCGGCGCAGCTCCGGCCGACCGGCGCCGCCTGAGCGGGCGGCACCGCGGGCCGGACACCCTGGAACCGCTGCCCGTCACTCACAGTGGCGGCAGGCCCAGCGCCTCGTCGACCCGGCCCAGCACGGCAACGTCGTCCGCGTCGACCCCCCGGAGCAGATCGATGGCGGTCGCCCGGATCTGACCGACGATCATGATTATCGGCAGCGGCGGATCCCGGGTGAGCAGTCGACCAGCGGTGCGTACGGCGTCGAGCGCGGCCGCGTCGGTCTGCTCGGCGTACCTGTCGGCCGCGTCGTCCTGGCCGGTCAGGTCGGCGGCCAGCGCATCCCCTGCGGCCCGCACCCCCTCGGCGAGCGAACGCAGCGCGGCTCCCAACTCGGGTGGGCTGGCCACCGGCAGCCTGGTCAGCGCCACCCCGGCCCGGGCCAGGACCCGCACGTTGCGTACGGCGTAGTCGACCTGGCGGCTCGACTCGTTCAGCGCGTGCACCCGTCCGATGTGCCGGCGGCGCCGGACGTGCAGCCGCAGTGCCTCGCCGGCGGCCAGTACGGCCGTCTGCAACCGCTCCACCGCGGCATCCAACTGCCGGGCCCGGTCCAGGGCGGCCAGCGCGGCCGCCTCGTCCCGCTGGTCGAGCGCCTCGGTGACCTCGATCAGCAGGCCCGCCAGCGCGGCGAAGGTCTGGCGAGCCTCGGCGACCAGCGGGGCGAGCGGCTGCCGGGCGGTGAGGAGTTGGCTCGCGGCCAGCGCCACTCCCCCACCGATCAACGCGTCGACGAACCGGAACGGCACGAGCGCGTCGGTCGACGGCGGGACCACGACCAGATACAGGGCGGACACCGTGGCCTGGACCACCGAGACGCTGCTCGCGCCGACCGCCACGGCGAGGCCGACGGTCAGCAGCACCACGGTGAAGACCGTCCAGGTCGTCCGGCCGAGGGCCTGGACGACGAGGTCCGCGACCAGCACTCCGCCCGCGACGCCGAGGACGACCTCCACCGCCCGGCGCATCCGCTGCCCCCGGGCCTGCCCGAGGACGATCAGCGCCGCCGCCGGGGCGAAGAACGGTTCCGGATGCCCGAGCAGCGTCCTCGCGACCGCCCACGCGACGGTCGCGGCCAGCGTCGCCTCGACCACCGGAAGCCAACCCTGGCGGAGCCGGCCGGCGACGAGCCGGAGCCAGCCGATCTGGAACATCGCACCCCTTGCCGTCGGATGATCGCCATCGACACGATATCCACCGGCCGGGGGCGGTCCGCCGCTGCTCGCCGGGTGGTCGGCTCAGCCGCCGAGGGGCAGTTCGATGGTGTGGCCGGTGTGTGCGGCCTTCGCCGCGAGGTACCGGGCATTGGCCGAGGACAGGTAGACCCCGGTGACGATCCGCTCGGTGACCTCCACCCCGAGCCGACCGAGCTGTTCGGCCTTGTCCGGGTTGTTGCTCAGCAACGCCGCGCGGTCCACACCGAGGGTGTGCAGCATCTGCGCCGCGGCCGTGTAGTTCCGCTCGTCCTCGCCTCGGCCGAGCGCGACGTTGGCCTCGTAGGTGTCGAGCCCCGAATCCTGGAGGGCGTACGCGTCGAGCTTGGCGTACAGCCCGATGCCGCGACCCTCCTGGCGCAGGTAGAGCAGGAACCCACCCCGGTCGGCGATCCGCTGGACCGCCTCGCGCAACTGCGGTCCGCAGTCGCACCGCTGGCTGCCGAAGACGTCGCCGGTCAGGCACTCGCTGTGCGGTCGCACCAGCGGTGCCGGCCCACCGGCGGCGGAGCGGTCGAGTGACTCGCGCCAGTCGCCGAGGCCGAATGCGAGGTGCTCCCTGCCGTCCACGAGGCCGTCGAAGGTGAACACCCGCGCGGTGGTGGCGTACCCGTCGGCGAAGCGTAACGGCACCGTCACCTGCGTCCGAACCTTGGCCACCGGAACCGGTCCGGTCCCGCTGGGGGAGACGGGTTCTACGGCGCTGGACAGCTCGGGCGACATCTGGGGCATTGGCTCTCCTTCACGTGGACAACGTTGACCACCGCTCCGGTCAGCGGCGTGGCCGGTGGACGGCGACGAACTCGCCGGCGGACGTCCGGACAGCCGGCGGCGGACGGCAGGCGCCAGCGCCGTTCAGGCCCCCGGCGGAGCGCTTCGGTCCGTCGGCGCGGTCGCCACCGGCCGGCGTCGAACCCGAATGAGTTCTGCATGACGATCTAGAATGCCCCCGTAGGATGCCGGAACACCCAACCGGCCCAGGTTGACACCTTTCACACCGGCCGGGTTTCCCGGACGGGGTTACCGGAAACACATCCGGGATCGACGTCAGGGCGGACGAGCACTGGCGGCACGCCAGGATCTTCTGTCTCATCGAGTAGGCCGTCTGCCGACCGCCGTGGAGGTGCCAGCCTTGGCTGACCGACCGTACGTCCTGCTGAGCTGCGGCATGTCAATCGACGGCTACCTGGACAACGCGACCGGGCAGCGGCTGCTGCTCTCGAACGACGCCGACTTCGACCGGGTCGACGCCGTACGGGCGGAATGCGACGCGATCCTGGTCGGGGCCGGTACGGTCCGGCAGGACAACCCACGACTCCTGGTCAGGTCGCAGGCACGCCGCGCCGAACGGGTGGCTCGCGGGCTGCGGCCGACACCCGTGAAGGTGACCGTGACCGGCCGGGGCGACCTCGATCCGGAGGCGCGGTTCTTTGCCCTGGGTGACATCGACAAGCTGGTCTACTGTGCGAGCCCGGCACTGGACGAGGCGCGACGGCGACTCGGCCAGGTGGCGACCGTGGTGGACAGCGGCGAACCCGTGGACCTGCACCGGGTGGTGACGGACCTGCACGACCGCGGCGTGGGCCGGTTGATGGTCGAGGGCGGCGGGAAGATACACACGCAGTTCCTCACCGCCGACCTGGTTGACGAGTTGCACCTGGTGATCGCACCGTTCTTCGTGGGTGACTCCCGTGCGCCGCGCTTCGTCGGCGACGGCAGGTTCCCGTGGCGGCCCGACCGGCGCGCGGTGCTGGCCGGCTGCCAGCAGATCGGCGACGTGGTGCTGCTGCGCTACGCACTCTCGGACCGGTTCGGCGAGAGCTGACCGACCAGGGGGCCGGCGGCCACCCGGGGTCGGGGAGTCGGCCGCGACGCGGGCGCCCACTCGGGACCGCCCGGCCGATGCCCGCCCCGCCAGACGATCTCCCGCACGGCACCGCCACGCCGGGACCTGCCGCGCCGCACCCGCTCCCGCGTCGGATCCGCCTGCTCCGATCCGAGCGGGTCCGATCCGAGCGGATCCGATCCGAGCGGGTCCGCTCCGGCCGGCTGCGCAACGATCCGCTGCCGGACCATCCGCCGCTGGACAACCGGCTGCGCGACGACCGGCTGCGCGACGACCTGCCGTACCCGGGCCGGCTCGGGATCGGCCGCCCGGCGGGCCGCCCGGCGCGCGGCGAACCACCGGACGGCGAGCACGCCGGCTCCGGGCAGGCTGGCGACGAAGGCGAGCACGCCGTACACCACCGCGATGGTGAGCCCGACCGAGGCGGTCAGCCCGACGGCGCCGAACGCCCACGCGGTGACGCCCTCCCGGGGACCCCAGCCGCCGATGTTCACCGGCAGCGTCATCGCGAGCAGGGCCAGCAGCATCAGCGGCACCAGCTCGGTGACGGGTGCCGACACCCCGACGGCGCGGGCCGCGACGACGAACGTGGCGAGGTGTCCCGCCAGCACCACGGCGGACGCCACCACGATCCCCGGCCAGTTACGCCGGGCGAGCAGCCCGAGCCGTACGTCGGAGAGCCCCGTACGCCAGGCGCGGGCCCACCGGGACGTTCCGGCGGGAGCCCCATCGGAGCCGAACCCGGCGGACCTGTTCCGGCGCCGCAGCCGTACGGCAAGCCCGACGGCGAGCCCGACCGCCACCAGCCCGGCCGCCACGAACCCGAGCGTCACGGCCGACGGCGCGCCGAACCGGGCCGGCAGGTGTCCGGGGAGCGGGCTGGCGAGCAGCACCGCCACCCCTACCGTGACGAGCACCACCTGGCCGGCGGCACGTTCGAGGACCACCGCCCGGACGCCCCGGCCGACGTCGTCGACGTCCCGACCGTGCCGTACCGCGCGGTGGACGTCCCCGAGTACGCCGCCGGGCAGCGCCGCGTTGAGGAACAGTCCCCGGTAGTAGTCCGCGACGGCGCCCCGCAGCGGCAGCGGGATACCGAGCCCACGGGCCACCAGGCACCAGCGCCAGGCGCTGAAGACGGTGGTCAGCAGGCCGATTCCGGCCGCGACGAGCAGCGTGCCGCCGTCGATCACGTGCAGGCCGTCCAGGAAGGCGCCGCTACCGAGTCGCCACAGCAGCAGCGCGAGGATGCCGGCGCCGCCGAGCACCCGGGCCCAGGCCCAGAAGGTACGCGTCACGACGCCGCACGGCCTGACTGTGCCGCGAGCGGTGGTTGGCTGGCGCCGCGCATAACGGGTCCTCCCTCGATGAGCCTTCTTCAGACCCTTACGAGGCAGCGGCGCCAAAAGTTCATTCCAATCTCGCGAACAGGTCGGCGTGGTGCACGACGACCCGCAGTTCACCCGCCTCGGCGGCGGCCAGTCGACGACTCAGATAGCCGTCGTCGGCCAGCTCCGGCCGCTGCTCGTACGCGGCGCCGACCCAGCCGCGCAGCCACTGCGCCGTCAACGCGGCCTGGTCCCGGCCGAGCCGCCACGGGCTGGTCCGGACCTGCACCTGGACGCCGAGCCGGCCGAACGCCTGGGTCATGGCGTCGACGGCGTCCGGGCCCAGCAGGCGCCGACCGCCGTTGTTCCGCCGCTGGTGGGCGTCGAACGCGGCGGCGATCTCGGCGTCGGCAGGATCGGCCGGCGCGAGTTCCACCCGGCCGAGCACGGAGAGGGTGAGCAGCGCCGCGCTGCCCGCGCCGACGCAGGCCGCCGCGAGCCCGGCCACCTCCTCCAGGGTCAGCAGGTCCAGCAGCGCGGAGGCGGTGACCAGGGTGGCCCCGGCCAGGTCGTCGGCGGTCAGCCGGGTGATGTCGGCCCGCCGGGTCTCGACGGTGACCGGGGATCCGTCCGCCGCGCTGCCGACCATGTTCGCGGCGGCGTGGGCGAGCAGGTCCGGATCGTGGTCGTACATGATCCAGTGCTGGGGGCCGGGCAGCCGGGGGGCGAGCCAGCGCCCCATGGAACCGCTGCCGCAGCCCAGATCGTGGATCACCGGTCGGGATGTCCCGGCCAGTTGCCGGCGCAGCGGTTCGAGCAGTTCCGTGGCGCGGGCCTGTGCGTCGGCCGGCTCCCGCAGCCCCAGCCAGGCGAGGCTGTACCGCGCGGCCTCGTCCAACTCGTCCTGGCTCGGTGTGGTGCTGTCGTCGCTCATCCGGCTCGTACCCGTCCTGTCGTCGCTCATCCGGCCCTCCGGGGCTCCCGGCGCAGCCGTTCCAGCACGCCGGACATGGTCTGTACGGTGGTTTCCCAGCCGAGTAGGGTCGCCCGACGGTCCCGGGCCGCCGTCCTCAACCGGCTCCGCAGGTCGGGCTCGGTGAGCCAGCGACGCAGCGCTCGGGCCAGCGCCACCGGGTCGGCCGCCGGGACCAGCAGCCCGGGGACGCTGTCGTCGGGAGCCCGCCCGACGGCCTCCGGTATGCCGTCCACCTCCGTGGACAGCACGGGTATCCCGCAGGCCAGCGCCTCGGTGACCACCATGCCGTAGGTCTCGGAGTGCGACGGCAGGATCAGCAGGTCGGCGGCGGCATAGCTCGCGGCCAGCTCGGGCCCGCCGCGGGGACCGGTGAACACCACCCGGTCCGTGAGGTCGTGCCGGACGACCGATCGGCGGAGCCGGTCGACGTACTCCACGGCCCGGCCGAGCGGGCCGACCAGGTGGCAGGTCCAGGACAGCTCCGCGATGGTGGCGAGCGCCTCGACCAGCACATCCTGGCCCTTACGCGGGGTCAGCGCGGCGACGCAGAGCAGCCGGGAGCCGTCCGCCGTACCCGATGCCAGCGGTGCGGCGTCCACGCCCGGCGGGGCGACGGAGACCCGCGCGGCGGGCAGCCCGTGGTGTTCGACGAGCCGGCGTCCGGTCCAGGCGCTGGTCGCGATCACCGCCCGGACCGCTCGCAGGGTCTCCCGCTCCCGCGCGTCCCGCTCCGCCGCCTCGGCCGGGGCGAGCCCGGTCTCGTCGGCGAGCGGGAGGTGGACCAGCACCGCCAGGCGCAGCCGGTCGGCCTCGGCGGCCACGACGTCGGGAACGCCGCAGGCCACCAGGCCGTCGAGCAGCACGACGGCGTCATCGGGTACGCCGGCGAGCGCTTCGGCCAGTCCCGCCCGGTCGGACCGTCCCGGCCGGGGCCAGGCCCCCGGGACGGGCAGCTCGGACACCTGCCAGCCGGTGGCGGCCAGTCCCCGGCACACCCGGCGGTCGTAGCCGTTGCCGCCGCTCGGCGACGCCTGGTCGTCGACGTCGCCGGGCAGGACCACGTAGACCGGGTTCGCCTCCGCCCCGGGCCGGGCGGTCCGCTCGGTCACCGGATCCTCCGGAGAATGCTCCGGCCTTCAGACCGGGAAGGAATCCGGACTCCGTCAGGAGCGGTCCGGCGGAGCCGGGACGGTCCGCGAGCGGACCCCACCGACCTGCGGCGTGTCGCCTTACTCAACGCCCCACCTTGAATAATCTTCGAACATGCGTACGGCATACAAATGCCGCGCCTACCCGACCCCGGAACAGGCGGCGGTGCTCCACCGCACCTTCGGCTGCGTACGCCTGGTCTGGAACAAGACCCTCGCCGCCCGGCACGCCGCCTACCACCAGCGCGGCGAACGCACCTCGTACCGGCAGACCGACGCGACGTTGACCGGCTGGAAGAAGACCACCGAACTGGCGTTCCTGTCCGAGGTCTCCTCCGTACCGTTGCAGCAGACACTGCGGCACCAGCACACCGCGTTCGTGAACTTCTTCGCCGGCCGCGCCCGCCACCCGCGCTTCAAGTCCCGCGACGGCCGCCAGTCGGCCCACTACACCCGCTCCGCCTTCCGGATCAAAAACGGCGAACTGTACGTCGCGAAGACCGACGGACCCCTGACGGTCGCCTGGTCGTGGCCCAACCTGGACCTGAACGCCCTGAATCCGACGATGGTGGTGATCCCCCGGGACACCGACGGCCGCTGGTACGCCACCTTCGCCGCCGACACCGACAGCCCCATCCCCGCCGACCCGGCCGGGCACGAGATCGGTGTCGACCTCGGGGTCAAGGATTTCGCCGTGACCTCCGACGGCGACCGGATCGCCAACCCGCGCCACCTGGACCGCAGGGCCCGTAACCTGGCCCGCTACCAGCGGCGCCTGGCCCGCTGCCGGAAAGGCTCCGCCAACCGGCGCAAGGCCAGGGCGAAAGTCGCCCGCGCGCACCGCAAGGTCCGCAACGCCCGACAGGACTTCCTCCACAAGGCCAGCACCAGGCTGGTCCGCTCCGCCGACCTGATCACGGTCGAAGACCTCGCCGTCAGGAACATGGTCCGCAACCGGCGGTTGGCCAGGGCGATCTCCGACTGCGGCTGGGGCGAGTTCCGACGCCAGCTCGAATACAAAGCCGAACGCGCCGGTCGGACCCTGGTCGTCGTCGACCGCTGGTACCCGTCCAGCAAGACCTGCTCGACCTGCGGGCACCTGCTCGTCACGCTGGACCTGTCCACCCGGGCCTGGACCTGCCCCGACTGCCGCATTCGACACGATCGGGACCACAACGCGGCCAAGAACATTCTTGCGGCCGGTCGAGCCGTAGCCGGGACCGAACCCGGCGATGCCTGCGGAGCTGATGTGAGACAGCAAGGGCCCTCCCTTCTGCAATCGGCCGGGAAACAGGAAACCCCTAGGGTGATCCAGGGAATCCCCGCCCGTTAGCGTTAGGACGGGGAGGAAGTCAAAGCGATCGTTCGTAGCTCGCCCAGGCGATGTGCGACTCGTGCAGGGTGACCGTGATCCCGGCCAGCCCCCGGGCGCCCTCGCCGAGCGCTCCGGCGTGCACCCGTTCCGCCAGCCGATCGGCGATGACCTTGGCCAGGGCCTCCGTCGAGGTGTTGATGCCGGCGAACGCGGGCTCGTCGTCGAGGTTCCGGTAGTTGAACTCGCCCAGCAGGCCGCGCAGTTCCTCGCTGGCCCGGCCGATGTCGACCACGATGTTGTCGGCGTCGAGTTCGGCGCGGCGGAACGTGGCGTCCACCACGAAGGTCGCCCCGTGCAACCGCTGGGCCGGGCCGAAGACCTCGCCCCGGAAACTGTGCGCGATCATCATGTGGTCACGGACGGTAATGCTGAACAACGGTTTCACCCTCCACGGATGTCGGAGCCGGCCGGCCCGTCGCCGGACTCGGAGCGATAGCTGACGAGCTGACACAGCGCGGGAAGTTCGCCGCTGGCAAGCCGGGGAAACACCTCGGGCAGCTCCTCGAAGTCACACTCGCCGGTGATCAGCGCGTCGAACGCGGGGTCCGCGAGCAGCTCCAGGGCGAGCGCCAGCCGGTCGGAGAAGGTACGCCGACCCCGCATGTTCGGTGACACGGTACCCACCTGGGAGCCGCGGACGACCAACCGCCGGGAGTGGAAGTGCTCGCCGAGCGGCACGCTGACCTGACGGTCGCCGTACCAGCTCAGCTCGACGACGGTGCCCTCCGGCGCGAGCAGTTCGAGCGAGCGGGTGAGCCCGGCCGAGGTGGCGCTGGCGTGCACGACGAGATCACACCCTTCCGCCGCGTCCGCCGGCAGCGCGAAGTCGACGCCGAGCGCCGCCGCCACCGTCGCCCGGCCGGGGTCGGCGTCGACCAGCTGCACCCGCGCGCCGGGAAACCGGGCGAGCACGCCGGCCACGGCGGAACCGACCATGCCGGCGCCGACCACCGCGATCCGGTCGCCGACCAGCGGAGTCGCGTCCCAGACCGCGTTCACCGCGGTCTCCACGGTCCCCGCCAGCACCGCCCGAGCCGCCGGCACCCCGTCCGGTACGACGGTGACCGCATCCACCGGCACCACGTACCGGGTCTGATGGGGGAAGAGGCAGAAGACGGTACGGCCGAGCAGGTCCGCCGGGCCTTCCTCGACGACGCCGACGTTGAGGTAGCCGTACTTCACCGGCGCCGGGAAGTCGCCCTCCTGGAACGGGGCCCGCATCACCGCGTGCTGGTTCTCGGGCACCCCGCCCCGGAAGACCAGCGTCTCGGTGCCCCGACTCACCCCGGAGTAGCGGGTCCGGACCAGCACCTCGTCGGGCCCTGGCCCGGCGAGCGTGACGGGCCGGATCTCGCCCTGACCCGGTGCACGGAGCCAGAACGCGCGACCACTGTGCGTCATCGGCAGTCCCTTTCTCGGCATCCGTGCTCGGTTGGCTGAACCGTAGGTCCGTTTTTCCCGTGTCCATGGGATGGAACGCGGTAACGATACGCGGATCTTGAATTGTGCCGCAGGACGAGGGAGAAACGGTGACTGTCAGCGAACGCCCCGTCGCAGTACCACCGGTCGACGAGCCGGCCGTCGGAATGGTCGTACAGTTCGGCCTGCTGGCGGCGCTCGCGGCCGGCGTCGGGCTCGGCCCGGCGGGGTGGCTGCTCGGTTCGGCGTACGCCCTGACCACCTGGCTGCTGCTCAGCCACGCGCTGCGCCGATCCGGCAGGTACGTGCTGGGACCGGCCAACCAGGTGACGTTGGCCCGGGCGACCCTGGTCGGCGGCGTCGCGGCGCTGGTGGCCGACTCGTTCCGGGGACACACCCCCATCGCGGTGCTGGTGACCCTGGCCACCGTCGCGCTGGCGTTGGACGCGGTCGACGGACAGGTGGCCCGGCGTACCGGGTCGACCTCGGCGCTCGGCGCCCGCTTCGACATGGAGGTCGACGCCTTCCTCATCCTGGTGCTGAGCGCCTTCGTCGCGAGTTCCCTGGGCCCCTGGGTGCTCGCGATCGGCGCCCTGCGCTACGTCTTCGTCGTGGCGGCCCGGGTGCTGCCGTGGCTGCGGGCGGCCCTGCCGCCCCGGTTCTCCCGGAAGACCGTTGCCGCGCTCCAAGGCATCATGCTGGTGGTCGCCGTCAGCGGGATCCTGCCCCGGCCGCTGGCGATCGCCTGGGTCGGACTGGCGCTGGCCATGCTCGTCTGGTCCTTCGCCCGCGACGTGGCCTGGCTCTGGCGGGCCCGGCCACGGCCGCTCGGCGGGAAGATCCAGGACCTGTCCCGGCACGCCCCGGCGGCGGTACGGAGCTGAGCCGACTCGGACGGCCGGCTCTCGACGAACTCCAGCCCCGGTTCGACGCGTTGACGGCCGACGGGGTCACCGCGGCAGCCGGGCCCTGCCGGGGCCGACCGGTATCGTCGTGCGGCGTGACCGGCGTCCTGCACTCGCACTGCTCGTACTGCGGCACCGCCTACCCGGCCCCGGCGACCTGGCCCCGGGTGTGCCCCGCCTGCGGCCAGACCACCTGGCGCAATCCGACCCCGGTGGCGGTGGCGATCCTGCCGGTGCTGACCCCGTCCCGGACCGGTGTGGTGGTGCAGCGCCGCGACATCGAGCCGGCCCGGGGCCTGCTGGCACTGCCCGGCGGCTTCATCGAACACGGCGAGGACTGGCGCGACGCTCTGGTCCGGGAACTGCGTGAGGAGACCGGGCTGGTCGGGTCCGCCGAGGCGGTACGGCCGTTCGCCGTGCACAGCGCGCCGGCTGGTGGAACCCTGCTGATCTTCGGCGTGCTGCCGGCGCGGCGGGCCGACTCGCTGCCTGCCTCGGCACCCACCGAGGAGTCCACCGAATGGCTCGTGCTCACGGAGCCGGCCGAACTCGCCTTCTCCACCCACACCGAGGTGCTGGCCGAGTTCCTCGCCGAGGCGAATCGGGGCCTACCGACCTGACGGTGCCGGTCGACCGGAGGCACCTCCGCTGCGTCAGGTGATCGCGGTCCGAGCAGCCGTGCCGGGCCGGATTAAACTGTGGCCATGAGGGCGACCGGCGTGATCGGGCAGTTTGCGCCGCCGTACGGTCACCTCTGCTGGTCGTACGACGATCCGGTGGACTTCGACTGTCGGACCCGGGAGTTTCTCGTCGAGGGGATCGCGGCCGGCGAGCAGGTCTGGCTCGTCACCACGGAACAGCCACGGAACGTTGTGGAGCAACTGCGGAAAGTCAGTGGCTTCGCGGCGGCACTCGACCAGGGATCGGCCCAGGCCGTCCCGCTGACCTCGACGTACCGTGGCGACGCTGTCGATCCCGCCGCCCAGGTGGCCGTCTACGAGGCCGCGACCGAGCAGGCCCTGGCGACCGGCCACAGCGGGCTACGGGTGGTGGCCGACGCCACGTCGCTGGTACGTACCCCGGCGCGACGGGCCGCCTTCGCGCGGTACGAGCACCTGATCGACCGGTACATGCGGACCCGGCCGATGTCGGCCATGTGCGGCTACGACCGGCGGGAACTGGGCGACGAGGCGGTCGCGGAACTGGCGTGCATGCATCCCGAGAGCAACGCCGACGAGGCCCTGTTCCGGCTGCACGCGTGCGGCCCCGACGAAGGCGCCGCCGCACTGGCCGGCGAACTGGACAAGTTCAACCTCGAACTCTTCTCGACGGCACTGGACCGTGCCGACCTCCGTCCCGTCGACGGTGAACTGGTGCTGTGGGCGACCGACCTACGGTTCATCGACCATCACTGCCTGACGCGGTTTCGGGACCACGCCCGCCGGCTCGACGCGACCGCGGTCCTGCGCACCTCGCGGTCCACGGCCGCCCGCCTCGTCGACCTGTTGGCCCTGTCCGACATCCGGGTGGAGACGGCACGATGAGAACGGGCGCGGCCGCCGGACACGACGGCTACTACCACGAGGCCGTCTGTTACCGGTCCGACGCCGAACTGCTCGCCGTGGCGGTGCCCTTCCTGCTCGACGGTGTCGCCGCGGGAGAGCCGACCGTGGTGTCCTTCGGAGAGCAGAACGAGACACTGGTCCGGGCCGCGCTTCCCGCCGGTGCACCGGTCACGTTCCTGACCGGCGGCGACGTGTACGCCCGACCGGCGGCCGCGATCAAGGCGTACCAGCAACTGCTCGCCGAGCACGTCGCCGACGGCGCGCGGCAGATCAGGATCATCGGCGAGGTGCCGCGCGTCGCGCTCGGCGCGACCTGGGACTGGTGGGCCCGGTACGAATCGGCGATCAACCGGGTGTACGACGACTTCCCGCTGTGGAGCATGTGCGCCTACGACGCCCGGATCACGCCCGCGCCGGTGCTCAGCGACATCATGCGGACCCATCCGCGCGTCGCCACGGCGGACGGCCGACACGTCCCGAGCGACACCTACACCGATCCCACCGCGTACCTGACCGAGGCGCGTGCGCTGCTGCCGGATCCGCTCCAGCGGACCACGCCGGTGGTCGAGTTGACCGATCCCACGCCGACGCAGGCCCGCCGTGCCGTGTACGGCGCCGACCCGGGCCACCTGCCGATCGACGACGTCGAAGACCTGGTCGTCGCGGTCAGCGAGACGGTGACCAACGCGCTCCGGTACGGGCGCCCACCGGTCCGGCTCCGCCTCTGGACCGGCGAGGACCGCATCGTCGTCGCCGTCAGCGACGGCGGTACGGGGCCGAAGGACCCCTTCGCCGGCCTGATCCCGGCCCGCAACGGGTCTTCGGGCGGCCTCGGCCTGTGGATCACCTATCAGTCCTGTGGTCACGTGGCGATGCACCGTGGCCCGGACGCCTTCACGGTGCGGCTGACCGCCGGAAACCCGCACTTCACCTTCTGATCCGGTCGAGGCCGGGGACCAGCCCGGATCTCGCCCTACCCCCGGATGTCCCCTGATTCCACCCAAATTCGGAACTGCCTTGGTTGCCCTTTCTGAAAGGTGACTCGACGATTCCGGGAACCTAGCCTTCCTGCGTTATCTCCGAGTGTCTCCGCCGTTTCCATAAGAACAATGGCGACCAAGACCATTGACATTCAGGATCGTCTCTATAGATTCGATACGTTGTTCGGCACGTCGCCGGTGACCCGACCTCCACCGGCATGCGCTGGCCCGACAAGGGGGACTGTCGATGAGCGCGCCGTCGGCCAGCGACGTCCGGGACGAGCCCGAGGGACAGCCGGAGGGACAGCCGGAGGCCGACGCACGGCAGCCGCCTCCGCCGGGTCCCCCGGGCGGGAAAACGGCGGCCGTGGTGGAGCGGATCCTGATCGCGGCCGGCCTGGTGCTCCTGGCGGTCACCCCCAGACCTCCCATGATGGGCGACGGCCTCGCCCGGTACTGGGCGCTGATCCAGCTCCTCGAACGGCACCAGATCTCGGAGCTGCCGTACTCGCTGATCGGTCCGCTGTTCGCCACCCCGCTCTGGGCGGTCGGCCGCTGGTACGGCAACCCGCAGGTCGTGGTGGTGCAGTACAACCTGCTGCTCTTCGCGCTCGGCCTGGCGGCGATCCACGCCCTGCTCCGCGACCGGACGGATCCGCGACTGCTCCGCCGGTTTCTGCTGCTCCTGGTCGCCGGCAGCATGATCGCCGCGCATGTGCAGGACTTCTACGGCGAGGTCTTCACCGCGATGACCGTCGGCGTCGGGTTGCTCGCCGCGACGCTGACGGGGACCGGCCGGTGGACCCGGCTCGCCGGCTGGGTCGCGGTGGTCCTCGGCGTCGCCAACACGCCGCCGACCATCGTGGCGCTCGGGCTCGTCGTCGCCGTCCTCTGCTTCCGCGAACGACGGATCCGCTACCTGTCGGTGCTGCTGGCCGCCGCGATACTGATCATCGCCGAGGCGTGGCTACGGTTCGGCGATCCGCTGCACAGCTCCTATGCGAACAACGGCGGTGGCGAGACCGTCATGCCGTACTCCGGCGAGCCCGGCTTCTCCTATCCCTTTCCGCTCGGGGTCGCGGCCATCCTCTTCTCCTTCGGCAAGGGACTGCTCTGGTTCACTCCAGGACTCTTCCTCCCGGTACGGCGGCGGCTGCGGGAGGAGGGCGACCCGGCCGGCGGCGACATCCGGTCGATCTGCCTGCTCTGGACGGTCTTCGTGGCCGGCCTGGTGCTGGTGTACGCGCCCTGGTGGGGCTGGTACGGCGGCATGTACTGGGGGCCACGGTTCTTCCTCTTCGCCATCCTGCCGGCCTGCCTGGCGCTGGCCGTGTGCCTGGGAGCCGAGCGGGCCGGAGTCCTGGCGCACCTCGGCACCCTCGGCGCCGTACTGCTCTCGGTGTGGGGTGCGGCCAACAGCCTCGTGTACGGGCAGCTACGACCATGGATCTGCTACGAGAACAACTGGCGCCTGGAGGCGCTCTGCCACTTCACCCCCGAGTACAGCCCACTGTGGCTGCCGTTCGTGGAGACCCCGGCCCTGACCGGGCCGCAACGCGCCGCCCTCGCCGGCTACGCCCTGGTGCTGCTCTGGCTCGTCGCGCCACTGCTCGTCCGGATCGCCCGACGGACGAGTACGGCGGCACGCGGGCAGCGACACCTGCTGGCCTGGCGCGACTGGCACTGGTAACGGCGATTCATCGGGCGGGCGCGATCGCGCCGGCCCCGGTCACTGCCGTCCGATCGGTTGGATCGACGGATCACAGAGGCGGCATCCGGCCTCCCCCTCGTACAGGTCGTGTTCGGGGCAGCGGGTCAGCAGGCTCGGTGCCGGAGCCGTCCGCCAGTCCCCCCACCGGGGAGCGTCGACCGGCACCGGCGTGAACGCCGCCACCATTTCGCGGTACCTCGCGAGGTACCCGGCAGCGGCGGGAGGGTCGTAACGGAGCCGGTGCCAGCCGTGGCGCGCGAGTGCCGTGTCGATGACCCGGAGGAGAAACTCCTGCTCCGCCTGCCAGTCGCCCGTCCACGGGATCTCGCCGAGGTCGAAGCCGGAGAACCCTCGCGAGTAGCGGTGGCCGTCGGCGAACAGCAGGACGAGGTTCTGCTGCCACGGCGTCTCGGCGAGCTGGCAGCCCGCCAGCGTGAGTACGTCGAAGAACACGTCCGTACCGCCGTTGGAGAGGTAGAGGTCGCCGGGTCCGTCCGATGCCGCGTACGCGGTGAAGCTGTTGCCCACGTCCGCATGGTCGCACCGCCCGCCCCGTCCCGAGGGAAGCGGGGCGGGGCGGGCTGCTCGGGTGCCGTGGTGCTCAGCGGTGCTCTTCGAGCCAGCGCCCGAGGTCGGCCAGGACGGCCGCGTCGGGCTCGCCGTACGAGCCGGTGAACTTGGAGGTGACGTTCATCGCGTGCCCCACCCCCGGGTAGGTGATGACCGTGTGGTCCGTACGCCCGGCCCTGGCGATGGCCGCGTCCGCGATCAGCGCCGAGCGGGCCGGGGTCTGGACGTCGTTCTCGCCGTTCAGCAGCAGCGTGGGGCCGCCGAACCTGGGCAGGTCCTCCGTCACGTCGTTGAACCGGTCGATGTCCAGGAGGTAGGCGCTGATGTCCGGCGGGATGTCCTTGGCGTACGGGTAGTTGTCGATGCCGCTCTCCGTCCGCAGGACCGGGCCGACCTCCGCGTCGATGGCGAGTCTGCCGTCGCGGTCACGGTCGGTCGCCGGGTTCAGCGTCGCGCCGGAGAACAGCACCTTCCGGTAGTACGTGACCAGCTCGTCCGGCTGTCCGATGAGCCCGTCCACCGACTCCCGGGCGGTGAGCTGTCCATCGCCGTTGACGTCGAACTCCTCATGCAGTTGGGCGAGCCGGGCGCCGAAGAGCTGGTAGGTGATCAGCTCGCGGATGTTCGAGCCGACCACGCCCATCGCGATCACCCCGGCCGGCTCGGGGATGCCGGCGGCGGCGGGTTTCGCGGCGAGGTTGCTGGCGACCTGTGTCCCCTCGCTGTGACCGAGCAGGAGGATCCGGGAAGGGTCGATCCTGGGCAGCTTGGCCGCGAAGCGGACGACCGACGCCGCGTCGCGGAGGATCTGCTCGTACGGCTCGGGCGGGTTGAGCTGGGCGACGTCGTCGGTCAGCACCGGCCCGACGTCGGTCACGCCGCGCTTGTTGAAGCGCAGGACGGCGTAGCCCTTCCGGTTGATGGCCTGGGCCACGGGCTTGAAGATGGAACCGGCACCCTCGGGCAGGGTCTGATCCATGTCGTTGTCACCGCTGCCGTGCAGCAGCACCACCAGTGGCAGCCGCTTGCCCGCCCCCCGTGGGTACGTCAACTCGCCCTTCGACGTCCAGTTCTTCTCCATGCCGATCGAGACGGGCTCGCGGACGATCCCGGACCAGCCCGTCGCGGCCTCCGCCCCGGTCCGGCTGGGCGCCTGGGCCTGTGCGACCGGCATGCCGACGGCAAGGACCGCGGCGGCCACGGACAACATTCCGACGGTACGACCCCAGGACGTGCGACGGCGCGAGAAAGACTCCGGGTTGGACATTGTCGACTCCTTCCGATCGGGCCCGGCGCCCACTCGGCCGGATCCCCATTCGTGACGCCCGACCCGAGGGCAAGGACGGAACGTCTTTCGATGTCCAAAACGGTATGGACCAGGAAGGTGGCGACCAATCCCGGCTACTGCCGACATGGTGGTACAGCCAGGGGTACTCCGCCCGTAGGGCTGGGTGTACCCGGAGCAGGTCACGACGAGGGGTGCGCAGCCCCGAGGGCACCAATCCACTGGGACGTTTTTTGGAGTTCAATGTCTATCGATGGTTCACGGCGTGGAGACACTGACCAGCGAGCCTCGAAGATGTCCCTCCACCGGACCGGGTGGACGGCAGTGCCGCCGTGAAGCTCCGGTCGGTCGTCCGGAATGGAGCACCGCATGCGACAACGCCTCTACCTGGCGTCTGCCGCGGCTGCCTTGATCACGGCAGCCGGACTCGTCGGCACGACCCCGGTCGGCGCGTCCGCCGAGCCTCGGCCCACACCCACGGT
This sequence comes from Plantactinospora solaniradicis, assembly GCF_042658085.1. Lineage (NCBI taxonomy): Bacteria > Bacillati > Actinomycetota > Actinomycetes > Micromonosporales > Micromonosporaceae > Plantactinospora > Plantactinospora solaniradicis. Next base: position 775,570 of record NZ_JBHSPR010000010.1, read on the forward strand.
CTCGGCGGCGCGGGAGCACACCGCACGGGTGAACACCGCACGGGAGAACACCAGGCCGGACACCACCCGCGTCGTAACGCTGCTCACCGGTGACCGGGTGACCCTCGACGCCACCGGCCCGGTCAAGATCGATCCGGCCGAGCACCGGCGCGGTATCCACTTCGCCACGTACCGCGACGTCGACGGGCACGTCCACGTCGTGCCGTCCGACGCGGAGAACCTCGTAGTGGAGGGCAAGCTCGACCGGAACCTGTTCGACGTGACCACGCTCGCGGCGTACGGCTACGACAGCAGCCGCGGGGGCACGCCGCTGATCGTGAAGTACGGCAAGAACGGCGGCCCGGCGGCACGCGAACGGTTCGGCAATGGCCGCGCGCGGCTCGCCAGGGACCTGCCCAGCGTGGGCGGAGCCGCGGTGGAGTCGTCGTCCGCCACGGCGGCGTCGTTCTGGAACGAGATCACCACCGGCGCCGGCCGGCGGGAGCTGCGCGCCGAGATCGGCGGCGTGTGGCTGGACCGCAAGTTGAGCCTGAACCTCGACAGCAGCGTGCCACAGGTCGGCGCGCCCACGGCCTGGGCCGCCGGCTACGACGGCACCGGCGCGAAGGTCGCCGTGCTCGACTCGGGCATCGACACCACCCACCCCGATCTGGTGGGGAAGGTCGTCGCCGCCGAGAACTTCACCTCGGAGCCCGACACCAGGGACATGCTCGGCCACGGTACCCACGTGGCGTCGATCGTGGCCGGCACCGGCGCGGCGTCCGACGGCGCCTACAAGGGCGTCGCACCCGGCGCAGCACTGCTCAACGGCAAGGTCTGCATAGTGGCGGCCTCGGGCAACTGCCAGGAGTCGGCGATCATCGCCGCCATGCAGTGGGCCGCGCGGCAGGGCGCGGATGTGGTCAACCTCAGCCTCGGTGGGGCCGACACCGTCGGCATCGACCCGATGGAGGAGGCCGTCAACACCCTCACCGCGCAGCACGGCACGCTGTTCGTGGTCTCGGCCGGCAACAGGGGCGCCGGCGAGATGACGGTCGAGAGCCCCAGCACCGCCGACGCGGCGCTGTCGGTCGGCGCCGTCCGCGACGACGACTACCTGGCCGACTTCAGCGCCCGGGGCCCTCGCGTCGGCGACACCGCGATCAAGCCGGACCTGACCGCACCCGGCCAGAGCATCACCGCGGCGGCCAGTTCCACGGGGGTCTCGACGCCGCCCGGCGAGTCCTACGTACAGTTCGACGGCACGTCGATGGCCGCGCCGCACGTGGCCGGCGCGGCGGCGATCCTCGCCCAGCGCAACCCGGAGTGGACCGGGGCCCAGCTCAAGTCGGCGTTGATGGGCTCGGCCCAACCCCACGAGCCGACTCCGGTCTTCGAACAGGGCGCCGGTCGGCTCGACATCGGTCGCGGGTACGACCAGACGGTGTTCGCCGACCCGCCGAGTCTCAGCCTGGGCCGTCAGCACCACCCACACGACGACGACCCGGTGCTCGACCGCACCGTGACGTACACCAACACCGGCGCCTCGGCCCTGACCCTCAACCTGGCGCTGACGAGCCGGGACCCGAACGGCGCGGCCGCACCGGCCGGGATGTTCTCGCTCGGTGCCTCGTCGGTCACCGTACCGGCGGGCGGCAGCGCCACCGTGCGGTTCACCGCCAACACCGCGGTCGACGGCGCGGAGGGGCACTACGGCGGAGCCATCACGGCGACGGCCGGCGACAACCTCCGGGTCGTCACCCCCTACGCGGTCGACCGGGCCGTTGCCGGTGGCGAGGTGACGTTCCACCACCTCACCAGCACCGGCGAGCCGGCCACCTCCCGCAGTACCATACTGTTCTCCCTGGACGGTGGGCAGGACTATTTCCTCGGCACCGAGAGCGAGCCGATGACCCGGTACATCCGGCAGGGGAGGTACTTCCTACAGTCCCGGATCGGGGACTCGGCCGACCCGGACGCGCGGGAGACGATGCTGGTCAGCCCGAGCGTGCGCATCGACCACGACCAGACCATCACCCTCGACGCCCGTGCGGCGCGGCCGGTCGAGGTCGACGTCACCGACGACCCGGACGAGCGGCCGCTCAGCGTCGAACTGGGTTACACGTGGCTCGACGACGCCAGCAACACGCGGACGTACAGCAACCTGTTCGACGCCGGCAGTAACCCGATCGCCTTCGGCCAGGTCGACCCCGACCAACGCACCACCGGGCTGTCCAGCTTCCTGAACATCACACTCGCCCAGCCGGGGCCGGGCGACGACTTCTTCAACTCGCCCCGCAGCTACCACCTTGTTACGCGGTTCGAGCAGTACGTGCCGACCGGGTTCACCCAGTCCTACCGGACGACGTCGTTGGCACGGGTGGACGCGCGGCTCGCCGAGAGCGCCCCGAACACCCGGGGAAACAAGTCGTCGTACCCGTTCTTCGGCGACCAGCTGTGGGCCGGCCAGTTCGCGATCGGGTTCGACCTGCCCTTCAACCACACCGAGTACTACAGCACCGGCAACGGTCTGCGCTGGTTCTCGACGTTCGCGGACTTCCATCCGGCGTCGCGCGCCTCGACGATCTCGCTGGAGAGCGCGCCGCGCGCGTACACCGCAGGGAGCACGGTCACCGAGGGGTGGAACGAGCCCGTGCTCGGCCCGTCGTACTCCGCACTGGGGGCATCGTCCGACGGGGTGCACCGTACCGGCAACACCATCCGGCTGGATCCGACGATCCTCGGCGACGGGTTCGGGCACTCCGGATGGGGCGCCACCCCGCAGTACACGCTCCGTCGCAACGGGATGATCATCGCCGACAACACCGACGGCCCCTGGCCCGACGTGACGGTACCGGCGGGCCGATCGACCTACCGGCTGGAGGGCACGGTGGAGCGGCCGGCACCGGCCGAGCTTTCCACCCGGATCACCGCGGCGTGGACGTTCGGTTCGAGATCCCCGAGCGGCAGCGCGCCCGTTCCGCTTCCGCTGTGGACCACCTCGTTCCGCCCGACCCTCGACGACAACAACGCCGCGAGGGCCGCCACCAGGTTCACGTTCCCGGTGACGCTCGCGGCACAGCCCGGCTCGACACCGGGCAGCCTGCGGACCGTGGCCGTGCGGTACTCGACCAACGACGGGGCGTCCTGGACCAACGCCACCGTCTCGGGATCCGGCAACACCCGGACCGTCTCGGTGACGCACCCGAACACGACCGGATTCGTCTCCCTACGGGCAACGGTGACGGACTCCGCGGGCAACTCCGCGGAACAGACCGTCATCCGCGCGTACCGGATCGCCCCCTAGCGCGACGGAGGTCGCCGGTGCGCCGCCGTGGCGGGTTGGCCCGGGGCCGGGCAGGGTCGGCCCGGCCCCGGGTCTGGTGGTTCAGTTGCGTGGGCTCCACTGCTGGTTCGCACCGCCGTTGCACGACCAAAGGATGATCTTTGTCCCGTTGCCGGTGGCAGCGCCATCGGCATCGAGACACAGCCCGGACTGGACGTTCGTGACGGTGCCGCCAGCGTTGACGTTCCACTGCTGGTTGAGTCCGCCATGGCAGTCCCAGATGACGACCGTGGTGCCGTTGGTCGTGCCCGCCCCGTACGCGTCCAGGCACTTGTTGCCGTACACGGTCAGCTGCCTGCTCGCGGTGTGGGTCCACCGCTGATTCGTGCTGCCGGAGCAGTCCCAGAGCTGCGCCTGAGCGCCGTTGGCGGTCGTGCCGCCAGGCACCTCGACGCACCGGCCCGACTGGCCGCCCACGAGCTGTACGTTCTGTAGGCCGCCGCCGCTGCTCTGCTGCCTGACGATCGACGTGGACTCGGCTGATCGATTGCCCTGCGCGTCGAGGACGTAGAGCCGGTACTCACCCGCCGACGTGGGGACAGCGATGGAGGTGGCGGTTCCGGCTGCCCTGGTCATCGTCGGGCCCGCGACGAAGGTGGTCGTACCGGAGGGCGCCAACCAGACCGTCCTGGTCGCGTCGCCGGTGCCTCGAATCGGAATCGACGACGTTCCGCCGCCGACAAACGTGCTGGCCGGCAACACGTAGTCCGGCATGGAGAGATTGCTCGGCGGGATGATGTCCCGGAAGGAGTCCTCGAGTCCGGAGTTCACGGCGATGCCATAGGCCGCCGCCGGCCAGACGTAGTCGGAGGAGACGAGAATATCGTGGATGGTGCTGTTGGGCAGGTTCTTTTCGGACACCTTGTTGATCGGGCCGTATATCTGCGTGATGCTCAGATCGTGCTTGCGCCCGAAGTCGTCCGAGTTGATAAGCCAGGTGATATTCTTGTCCACGCTCAGGACATTGTCCCGGAACGTTATGTACGCCGAGCCCTCGTCCGGGTGAAGTCCATACTTGTGGCCGGCCGGAACGCCTTGCAGATAATTGTTGTTGATTGTGGTTCCCGGCTGACTGCCCAGGGTATAGATGGGAGCCGTGTCGCTGAGGCGCTGCACCGTGTCGATGATGTGGTTGTAGCTGATGTTGTTGTTTCTCGCCGTCGTGGTAGGTCGGTTGGGTACGATCGAGCCGGATGATCCGTCGAAGTTCCACCATCCCCAACCGAGCGTTATGCCCGACCACGGAGCCTTCTCGATACGGTTGCGTTGGACCGTGAGGGTATCGACGAAGTACGCCGAGATGGGGCTGTGCCCGTTGAACAGGACCGCACTGTCGTAGACGTAGTTGTTCCTGATGTCGATGTTCTTCGGCAGCCCTTCGACCTGGGGGGAATACTTCTCGCGATTGGTCGAGGTGTGGTCTCCGATGTAGACGTGCTGGGGATGGCCCACGGTGATAGCGGACCCAGCGATGTCATTGGTGTAGTTCCCGACCAACTGCGTGCCCTGCACGTCGTTGATCATGTTGATCCCGTCGGCGCCGGTGTGCTGGACCCGGTTCCGCAGCAGGACGATGCCGTCGGCGTTCTGCACGTCGATGATGCCGGGGGTAACGTCGACGTTGCGGTAGTAGTAGACGTGGAAGTTCCCCTTCGCATACGCCTGCGCGCCCAGATTGCCCTGTTGCGCCTGTTTGAACGCGGAACCGGCAACGTTGAACAGGTTCCAGTCGGAGTGCTGCACGGTCAGGCCGGAGAACGTGATGTTACGCGCGTGGCTGCTCGTCGAGGTGCCGGCGATCCGCAGTACGGTGGACACGTTGTTCGGTGCGAATACCGTCGCGGTCGACATGTTTTCGGTGCTGCTCTTGTAGTAGTACAGCGTCCGGCTGGTCTTGTCGAAGTAGAACTCGCCCGCCGCGTCCAGGAACTCGTAGGCGTTCATGACCTTGTGGGTGCCGCCGACCTGGGCGTTACCGTTGTACGCGCCCTGGGCGATGGCCGCACCTGGTTGCTGGAACAGCGCCACGCGGTTCGCGCCATCGGCACTGGTGGTCACCTGGCGGACTCCCACGATGGCGGTGGTCCAGGTGGTCCCCGTTTCGATCTCGATATCATCCTGATTGCGGGCGACAGCAGGGAAGTCGGACATGCTGTACTTGGCACCATCGCACTGCGACCCTGATTCCCAGGCCCACGCGGCTTGCCCGGCCGTGATGTTGTAGGTTCCGTAGCATCCCGCCGAGCTAATCGTCTTCGAGGCCATATGGGCACGCTTGTCGTTGACGTAGAGCGTACGCAGCTTGTTGGCCCGATCGAGCGGCGCTTTCCAGATGTTACCGCTGTGCTGGGTCCACCCGGTCACCTGAACACCGCCGTCGAGAACTGGCGTCTCGTTGGGATAGGCAGCATATATGACCCGGTAGCCATTGGTGCCAGAGTCGCCCGACCCGAACTCGATCGTGCTGCCTACCGGATAACTTCCGCCGCGAAGGTACACGTAGATGTCGCCGGTCATATTCGTATTTACCGTGCGAACGACGTCCCGCGCGCGTTGCACGGTTCTAAATGGGGATGTGATCGTTCCTGGATTGGCGTCGTTACCGTCCGGAGCGACATAGTAGGTCGCCTGGGCCGCCGCCGAGGCCGGCATCTGATCCGTAACTACGGCCGGCAACGTGGCGGAGACGAGCACCGCGACTGCCAGCAACGAGGTCCTGACGGTGGAAAGGGCTGACTTCACGTGTTGTTCCTTTCACTTGCCCCGACAGGGCGTGTTCGGCGGGCAGCCCGTCCCTCCACCACCATCCGACAGCCGAACCACGGTACGGGTCGAGTGGACCGGAGGTGGTCATGGACAGCGACGATGCCCACGCCTGCCTGAAGCGACGAGTACGGACAGCGACCCTTCGGAAGGGCGGGCTCGGCCTGTGCCGAGCCCGCCGCTCCAGATCCATTCGATCCTGACCACGAGCCGTGTGAACGTTCGCCAGGTTCGGCGTTCGCCCGTTTCCCGCGAAGGTCAGGAACACCCGGGCTGGGCCTGCGTGACGCCACTAGCGTTGCAGCGTCAGCAGACCCGGCCGGTACGGCAGGAGTCCGTAGTCGCCGCCGGAACTGGGGGAACGCCCCTGGTAGAGCAACTGCAGGTTGCAGGCGTCCACGGTCATCGTCTGATCGGCGTTGCTGCGGATCAGCTCGCCGTGGCTGATGTCGTTGGTCCAGGTGGCGCCGCTGTTGGCCTTGCCGGCGAAGGGATTGCTCTCGCTTGCGGCCTGCGGTGTCCACGAACCGCCCAGACTGCTGGACGTGAACGACCGGAAGTAGCGCCCCTGCGAGCCGATCGCCTCGACGAGCATCAGGTACTGGTTCTGGCCCTGGATCTTGTAGACCTGGACCCCTTCGAACAGGTTGTTCGTCGAGTCACTCATGATCACCGTCGAGGACGAGCCGAAGCTGCCCGGGAAGTTCCCGATGGGCATGCTGGCCCGGTAGATGTTGCCGTTGTCCCCGGCGAAGAACAGGTACATGTTCGTGCCGTCACCGATGACCGCCTGGTCGATGGGTCCGGTGCTGGAGTTGGAGATGCTCCCCGAGAACAGCGTCTGCGGCGACGACCAACCGTTCGCGTTGGTGGGGTCGCTCGACGTCCGGTAGGAGAACGCGGGCCCACCCCACTGGTAGGCCAGCACCCAGATGTTCCGCGGGGCGAAGTAGAAGAGCGAAGGCGCGACGGTGCCCGAAGACATCGCGTTCTGGCTCGCCGAGCCCATCTCGGACCAGTTCGAGAAGAGGCCGAAGTTCATCGAGCCCCACGTGGTTCCCGTGTCGTGCGTCGTGGCGTAGACGAGATGCCTGCCGTTGTAGGGGGCGTAGGTGAAGTCCTTGAGCGAGACCCACCCCGACCTCGGGGTCGCCAGTTGGCCCGTGGATGACCAGCGGTACGACGACGGAAGGGAGCATCCACCGCCCGTCGGTGTCGGTGTCGGCGTCACACTGGCCGTCGGCGTCGGCGTCGGGTCGGTGGATCCGCCGACCTGGATCAGTTGCCACTGCTGGTTCGTGCCGCCGTGGTCGGTGTACTGCACCACCCGTCCACCGTCGGCGGTGGACGCGTTCTGGACCTCCACCGCCTTGTTACTGCCCTGGTTGATCAAACGGTAGTACCCGCCGGAGTCGGCCACCCGGAACTGCTGGTTCGACCCGCCGTGCTCCGTGTACTGCACGATCGCGCCACCATCGGCGGTCGAGTAGTTGGACACGTCCAGCACCTTGCCCGAGTGCCGTGCCCGGATCCGGTAGTAGCCGTTGCCGGAGTCGGCGAACTGCCACTGCTGGTTCTGCCCGCCCGAGCGGGCGTACTGCTGGATGCAGGCGTTGTCGGCCGTGGAGACCCCACACACGTCCAGGAACTTACCGCTGTTGCGGTTCACCACCTCGTACCACGCGTTCGAGTTGATCGGGCCCGACCCGGTGGGAGTCGGCTGTGGGGTGGTCGTGGCCGGCGGGGTGGTGGGCACGGGGGTGCCGCTGTTCAACGCCTCGAGGGTGGACGTGTACGCGGCCTTCTTGTTGCCGTTGCACTCGAACAGCAGCGGGGTGCCACTGGAACGCCACGAGTCGCAGTCCCGCACGCCCCACACCGTGATGCCCTTGCAGCGAGGAACGGCGAGGCAGTCGTTGACCACGTTGCGGTAGGTGGTCGCCTGCGAACTGCCCGAACCCTCGATGTCCAACTCGGTGATCTGCACGTCCACACCGAGAGCGGCGAAACTCGACAACGTGGTGCGGTAGTTGCTCGCATACGGCGAGTTGGCGTTGAAGTGCGATTGGAAACCGACACAGTCGATCGGCACACCGCGCTGCTTGAAGTCCTGCACCATCCGGTAGACGGCCTGGGTCTTGGCCCAACTCCAGTTGTCGGTGTTGTAGTCGTTGTAGCACAGCTTCGCGTTCGGGTCCGCCGCGTCCGCGGCCCGGAACGCCGCCTCGATCCAGTCGTTGCCCGTACGCTGCAGGTTCGAGTTGCGACGCGCGCCGCTGTTGCCGTCGTCGAACGCCTCGTTCACCACGTCCCAGGCCACAACCTTGCCCCGGTAGTACGTGGCCACCCGGGTGACGTGGTTGAGCATCGCCGAGCGCAGCGCGCTGCCCTCCATGCCCTGCATCCAGCCCGGCTGTTGCGAGTGCCAGGCCAGGGTGTGCCCACGCACCTGCCAACCCCGACTCAGGGCGTGGTTGACGATTCGGTCGGCGTTACCGAAAGTGAAGTTGTTCTGCTGCGGCTCGGTCGCGTCGATCTTCATCTCGTTCTCGGCGGTGACGCTGTTGAACTCCCGATTCAAGATCGTCGTGTACGCACTGTCGCCCAACCTGCCGCCAGCGACCGCGGCGCCGAAGTACCGGCCCGACTGGGCTGCGGCCGCGCCGAGGGTAGCCTCGGCGGCCTGGGCGAGATTGGGTAGTAGCGATACGGTCAGGGTCGCAACTATCGCGGCGAATCCGGAAACCACGAGTGCTCGGAATCGACGCCCGGAGGGACGGGTCCGGGAGATCATTCTGATCCTCCAGTTGTGGGATAACGACGTTCCGGCGCTGTTCGGGTAAGGGCTCGCCCAACTCGCGAGGTCGGCCATACTGCCCCGTACGCCCGACCGGCGGGGACCGCGACAGGACGTGGGCCGATTCGGGTTCCGGAAGAGCACCGGGTGGTTATGGTGAGTGATCCCCAGTCGACCGACCGGACGGTTGGTCGTGGAACGTATCGACCTTCTGGGGTGGCGGACTGATTCAGCGTCGCGGAGCCATGGGCGCTCGCCAGGCGGACGGACCTCCAGAGGGTAGAAAGATCATGTTAGCGGTCACATCGATGGATGGCTTTAGGCTGACAGACTGTTCCGGGTTTCTCAACCGAAAGTTTCGGTTATTTACCGGTACTTCCGAAGGTCGGCGTCGGCTCGCCCGAGGCATCCCCTCGACGAGCCGTGCGGCCATCGACTGACGCCAGTGACACCCGCAGCAATTGGCCGACTACGGAACGCATCACTATCACTCTGTTCGCCGCCCATCGAGTGCGCCGGCGCCACGCCACGCCCAGGAGGATCTGCCGCTATGCGGCGATACATCATCACCGGCGCGCCGGGCGCCGGCAAGACAACGATCCTGGCGGCGCTGCGGGGCCGCGGATACGCCGTGGTCGACGAGGCGGCGACCGACGTCAACGTCCACCTGCAAGCCCTGGGCCGCGACGAGGCGTGGCGCGATCCGGGGTTCATCGACGCGATCACGCTCCTCCAGCGGGAGCGTCTGGAGCAACCCGCACCGCCGGCAACCACGGTCCAGATCTTCGACCGGTCGCCGATCTGCACGCTCGCGCTGGCCCGCTACCTCGGCCTGCCGGTAACGCCGATCCTGATGAAGGAGGTTGACCGCGCGACCGCGGAGGGGATCTATCAGCCTCGGGTCTTCTTCGTTCATCTGCTCGGGTTCATCAGACCGACAGCGGTGCGCCGGATCAGCCTCGCGCAGTCGGTCACGTTCGAGCGGGTTCACCAGCAGGCGTACCGGAACCACGGCTTTGAGCTGGTCGACGTACCCGCCGGAACCGTCGAGGAACGCGTGGAACTCATCGACGGGTGCATCCGGTCCTGGGCCGAGTAGTCCGCTCGCTCCACCCGCCCTGCCCTCGGCACGTAATCCCGCCATCCGTCTGGATGCCTTGTGATGGATCTACGCCACTCGTGCGCGACGCTGCGCTACGAGCAGGGCGTACCGATGAGGCCTGACGTTGGGATCAGAAAGGGGTCAGGGGCGGTCGCAGTGGACCGCCCCTGGATCGTTCTCGCTGGTGCGCCGCCAGGGACTCGAACCCCGAACCCGCGGATTAAGAGAAGGCGTCACATTCACGGCCGGCCACGACTGTGTTGGCCGGACCGGTCGGGCGTGTTTCGCCAACGGCGTTTGCGAGACACATCCCGACGAGGGCGCAACGCCTCCCGCAGACGGGCCGACGTCGCCGACCCTGACCACTTCCGACTTTGGGAAGAGGTCGTCTCCACGACACGAGCCGGCCGGAGGGCAGGACGGATCCAGATCGTGGAAGTCTCCCGCGGAGATGAGGTATCGACGGAAAGCTGGCCAGTCCGAAGCGCTCAACTCGGCGTCGGGCGGCTTGAGGCAGGAGTTGATGACCTGACCTGAGATGGCTGGCTCATTCGCTGCCAGGTCACCAACATCCTTGGCTGATCACGGTGGCAGAGTTGCAATAGTTTGGCAACAAGAAATAGTGGTTTTAACCTGCGGATCTTGTCTGCATAACCGCCTGGCAAGATGCTCGCCCGAAAGCACGGATGGCACCTTACGCGGGGTGTAACGCCAGGCGGCTGGTGCCATATACCGGCTGGTGACGGGCCTGGCGCTGTGCGTGGAGGTTGAATCGAACCGGTTCATTAGCCCACATGCTGGCAGTCGCATGTTCGCATGTGCGATGTCGGGGCGTCACCTGCTGTTCCTGCTACCGCACGAGGTTGGCGACGACGACTTCACCCTTTGAGGGAGCAGCACATGGGCCACGGCCACCCGCATCACCACGATCACGACCATGCGGCCGACGCGGACGTACCGCCAGCGCTTGACCTTTCCGTGCCGGACAGCGAACTGTCTCCCGCGGACGTCTCCCGCCGTGGTTTCCTGCGCCGCGCGGGTCTGCTCGGTGCCGGCGCCGCCGCTGCGGCGACCGTGCTGGGCGGCACGCCGGCGTTCGCGCACGACCACGGTGACGACGACCACGACCACGACCACGGTCGGGGTCACGACGGGGACTCCACGGGTGGGTTCAAGTGGCTCGCCGGTGACCACCACATCCACACGCAGTACAGCTCGGACGCTCAGTACCGGGTGATCGACCAGGCCCGGCACGCGCACGCGTACGGCTTGGACTGGATCGTCATCACCGACCACGGCAGCGTCGCGCATGCCAAGATCGGCGTGGAGAAGGTCAATCCGGACATCGTCGCGACGCGGGAGCAGATCAAGGACCTGCTCGTGTACCAGGGTATGGAGTGGAACATCCCGGCGGCCGAGCACGCCACGGTCTTCGTGCACCCGGGACGTAACGAGGTCGCTGTCCTGAAGGAGTTCGAGAACGCGTTCGACGGTTCTGTCAAGAACGCCGGTGGCTCGTCTCCGGCCAACGAGGCGCTCGCGATCGCCGGAATCAAGTTCCTCGGCGAGCAGGTCCGCCGCCGCCGCGTCGACGGGGCGCTCTTCCTGGCCAACCACCCGGCACGGCGCGGCATCGACTCGCCGCACGAGATCCGGGCCTGGCGCGACGCCGATCCGACCGTGGCGGTCGGCATGGAGGGTGCTCCCGGCCACCAGGCGGCCGGGCTGCCCCGAGCGACCCCGGGTCGCAACCGCGGTTACTACGACAACAGCCCGTCGGCGGATTCGTTCGCCGGCTACCCGGCGGAGAGCTACCGGACCTGGGGCGGCTACGACTGGATGACCGCCACCGTCGGTGGGCTCTGGGACAGCCTGCTCGCCGAGGGCAAGGCCTGGTGGATCAGCGCGAACTCGGACTCGCACGTCAACTACCTGGACACCTCGCAGCGGGGCCCGGACAGCAACTTCGACCTCAACGGCAAGTCCAACGACCCGGTGTACGGACCGCTGCTGACCGAGGCCGGCGACTACTGGCCGGGCCAGTACAGCCGTACCCACGTCGGCGCCAGCTCGTTCAGCTACAAGGCGGTCATGGACGGCCTCCGGGCCGGGCGGGTCTGGGTCGACCACGGCGGCCTGATCAAGGGCCTCGACGTACGGGCCCGCGTCGCCGGTGACCGCCGGGGGAACTCCGGGACGGCGCTCGGCGGCGTGCTACGGGTCAAGCGCGGCACGAACGTCGAGGTGACCATCGACATCGACCTGGCCGACACCCCGAACTGGTCGCAGTTCGTGCCGGTGCTGGCCCGCGTCGACCTGATCGCCGGCAAGGTCACCGGCGCGGTCTCCGACAAGGACACCTTCACCGCGCCGAACACCCGTGTCGTGAAGTCCTTCGAGGTCAACAAGCGCACCGGGCGGATCTCCTTCACCTACTCGTTCGGCCGCATCAACGAGCCGTTCTACCTGCGGGTACGCGGCACCGACGGCAAGCGCAGCCAGCCAGGCCTGATGGGCGCCGGGGTAGACCCGGTCGGTCCAGCCCTCGATGTGGCCGGCGCCGCCGACCCGTGGCAGGACCTGTGGTTCTACGCCAACCCGATCTGGGTCCTGCCGAGTTGATCACCGCCGCCTCGATGCTCGGGCTCAGCTTCGGGCATCGCACGGACCGGGAAGCCGAGCACTGGCTGCGCCAACACGTGCAGCCGCTCGGCCTGCCCGGGCTCGTCGCCTGTACACATCTGACGCAGGTGCCGTACCCGCACGTCGCGATCAGCCTGACCACCGACACCGATATTCCAGCCAGCCTGCCATCTACCGAACCCGGATACCGAGACGCCGCCGACCGCGCCGCCGCCGAACACACGGCCCGCCGGTCCGGCCGAGCGGTGTTCTTTCCCGGCGCGGAGCGGCTGGTGGGCACGCTGACCGTGAACGAGGTACTGGCCGTCAGCGCCATCGAGCGGGTGGTCCAGCTCGGCGGACTGCCGGTCGCACCCGAAACGCTCGTTGACACCCGGGACTTCGTCCGGCCGCAGTGGCGTGACGGGCAGCTGACCCTGGTCACGATGCCAGTGGCCGGAGGCCGGTTGGCGCCCTTCGAGGTGCCGGACCCGACCCCCTGCTGCACCGACCACTAGACCGTCGTGGTGGTTGCCGACCGAGCCCGGCCGGCAACCACCGACCAGGTCGCGGTCGTAGTGGCGGACCAGGTGCCGGTACTCCGGTCGAGCGCGCGAGTCCCGCTGACCGGTTCCTCGAGTGAGCGGGCAGGATCAGTGGTACGAATGCCGCGGCGGCTGGGATCGGCGCACCTTACTTGCCTTCCGGAGCACCGTCGGCGGTCAGCCCGTCCTGGCCCGGCACAGCGGGCAGGAAGACGTGGGCGTGTCCGTTGCCCGCGTCGATGTTGAGTACGTCGAGTTGGGTGGCGCCGGTCGACCAGGTGGCGACGGCGGCGTCTCGCTGGCGTCCGGCCAGCTCCAGTAGCTGCGGGCGAGCGGCGGCTGGCACGGCCAGCGCGGCCGCGTAGGTGTCGACGGCGATGTCGAGCGTCCGTACGGCTGCGGCCAACCCGGAGCGGGCGATGTTGACGCCCGTGCCGGCTGATGGTGGGTTGGCGAAGCCTTCGACGGCCTTGGCTGTCGTCGCTTGCCAGCCGGTCACATCAGTTCCGGCTGCGAGCGGTCCGGGCTCCCCGCCGATCGGCACCGCCGAGGCCAGCCCGTCGAGAACGGGTACGAGACTTTGCTGCACCAGTCTGGCCTGGGCGGTGAGGTCGACGATCTGGGCGGCGTCTCGCTGAGCCTCCTCGGCGCGCAGCTGCGCCACCTCGTCGGTCATGGCCGGATCGTCGCCGGCGGTGACCGCGCCGATCGGACCGGCGAGCAGGGCCCCGAGCGCGAACGCCAAGGCAAGTGACGCCAACCGGCGGCCGGTGGGCGTCTTGGCGACCGATGCGGGCCCGCGCGATTGCGGACGCAGCTTCGTACGGTTGCTCATCCCTCTCCTCCGCTGCCTGCTGGGACGGCCGCCGCCACAACCGCCCCGACCTGCTGTCCATACGCTGCGTTCCGCAGACCGGACTGGTCACTCATCCTATGCGGACGGGCGCGGCTGCGGACATCTCGATCGAGTTCGGACCGGCCGCCGTCGACGGGAACGTGGCAGATCCGGCCTGCCACCGGAATGTGTGGCCCCGGGATGCGGACGTAGGGGGGCTGCGGAGAGCTCGGGCTTGGACCTGGTCGCCCTCAACCGGCAGCCGCCACGGCTCCGACATCAGCCAGGCGGCGACCTCCTGCGCCGCCTTGATCTCGGAAATTCGGTCGCCGCCGCCGGTGGTCGCTTCCCGGCGGGCACCAGCAGCGCGTCGCCGCCCGGCTGGCCGGGCGACCGATCGTCGTCTTCGACGAGCCAGCTCCGGCATCGACCGCCGCCTCCCGACTTCGATCAGCGTGCTGGCTGTAGGCATGCGTGCGGCGGTGGCAATCCACCGAGCCTCGACCGCGTTGCGATTGGCGCCGAGTTCCGCTCCGCTGCGGCCTGCCCTCCCACTGCGGGCACCGGTGTGTGGGTCTCACGAAGCTGTCAAGGTCAGGACCCGATCGAGTGCTCGGGGCACTTGCCGCCGGCAGGAACGGTCGTGCTAGCGTCCGAACGAAAGCGAAAACCATTTCCTTTTGGCTAGGAGGTCTCGCCGTGCCGACGCACCCCCTCCGGGGCCGGGTGGTCCGGCAACCTGACCCGGTGAACGGCCGCGCCGCGTCAGGTCGAGGGGTGCGACGTACCTCCGGGGCTGCGGGACGCAATTTGGTGCTGATCGTTGGTCTGCTGTTGAGCGTCCTGCTTGTTTCCGTACCGGTGGTGATCGGGCTGGGCGCGGCGGTGATCCCACCTGCGGACACGGTTCGGTATCTGTGGGCTGGGCTCACTGGGGACACCATCACGGCCGACGAGGTGACCCGGTACCAGATCGTCTGGCAGATCCGGACCCCTCGGGTCTTGCTCGCGGCGTTGGTCGGCGCGGGCCTGGGCGCGGTCGGGGTCGCGGTGCAGTCGTTGGTGCGCAACGCGCTCGCCGACCCGTTCGTGCTCGGTGTCTCCTCCGGCGCGTCGGTCGGGGCGGTCGCGGTCACCGTGTCCGGCGGGCTCGCCTTCGCCGGTGTCTACGCGGTTTCCGCGGGTGCCTTCGTCGGCGCGCTCGTCGCCACCGCGCTGGTGTTCCTCGCCTCCTATAGCCGGGCCGGGCTCACTCCGCTGCGGCTGGTGTTGACCGGTGTGGTGATGTCGTTCGGCTTCCAGTCCGTCATGGCGATGATCATCTACTTTTCGCCGGACAGCGAGGCGACGAGCACCTTGTTGTTCTGGTCGATGGGCGGCTTCGGCGCGGCTACCTGGGGGGTACTGCCGCCGGTCGCCGTGGCGGTGATCGCCGGAACGCTGCTGCTGCATCATCGGAGCCGAACGCTCGACGTGATGACGTTCGGGGACGAGACCGCGGCGAGTCTCGGCGTCGACAGCACCCGGGTCCGTACCAGCCTGTTCGTGCTCACCTCACTGGTCACCGGCGTGATGGTCGCGGTCAGCGGGGCAATCGCCTTCGTTGGCTTGGTCCTGCCGCACCTGGTCCGGATCGTGGTGGGCGCGCCCCACAGCCGAGTCCTGGTGGTGACGCCTGTTGCCGGGGCGCTGTTCATGGTCTGGGTCGACCTGCTCGCACGAACCGTGGTCGCTCCCCGGGAGCTTCCACTGGGTGTGATCACCGCACTGGTCGGAGTTCCGGCGTTCATCGCGCTGATGCGTCGGCGGGGCTACCTGTTCGGCGGTCGTTGACGATGGATCTGCATTTGGACGCCGTCACGGTCGCGGTCGACGGTCACCTGCTCGTCCGCGAGCTGTCCCTGACCGTCGGCCGGGGACAGACGGTGGGGCTGGTCGGGCCTAACGGCTCCGGCAAGTCCACCGCGCTGCGCTGTGTCTACCGGGCGCTACGGCCGAGCCGAGGTGTGGTGCGCGCCGGTGGCGAGGACCTCGCCACTGTGCCGCGGCGCAAGAGCGCCCGGTGGATAGCCGCGCTCGCTCAGGACGGCGGTACCGATCTCGACTTCACCGTCGCGGAGGTCGTCGCCATGGGCCGTACGCCGCACCTGCGCGGCAACCGGGCACTCAGCGGCCGGGAGCGGGAACTGTGTGACCAGGCCATGGCGCAGCTCGACATCGCCCATCTCGCCGACCGGGGCGTACTCAGCCTCTCCGGCGGCGAGCGTCAACGGGTCCTCGTGGCCCGAGCGCTCGTCCAGGAGCCCAAGATCCTGGTCCTCGACGAACCGACCAACCACCTGGACGTTCGACACCAGATCGAGCTGCTCTCCCTGCTTAAGGGCACCTCACTGACGGTCCTGGTGGTCCTGCACGACCTGAACCTCGCCGCCGCGACGTGCGACCGGATCGGCGTGCTCTCCGGCGGGCAGCTCTTCGCCGCCGGCACGCCCGCAGAGGTCTTCACCGCCGACCTCGTGCGGAACGTCTTCGGAGTGGCCGCCACCGTCGTCACTCACCCCCTGACCGGCGACCCTCAGTTGCTGTATTCCCTCGCGTCAGCCAACACCTCGCACCCAACACCGATCGGAGAGTGACCGTATCGTGATGCCGACCCCGCACCACCGGGCCGCGACCGTCCGTGGCACCGCTACCGGCCTGATCGCCGTTCTAGCGTTGTCCGCCTGCGGAGCCACCGTCGAGGAGCCCGTTGACCCGGATCGGAAGGTGATCGTGCAGCGCTGTGGCGAGGAGGTCGAATACGCCACCCCGCGGCGGGCCGTCGTCTACGAGGGCGGCAGTGCCGACAAGATGTTCGCGCTCGGTCTCACCGATCATGTCCACGGGTATGTGATGCCGCCGGCCAATCCGCCGGTGACCGAGTCACCCTGGGCGCAGGAGTACGCGAAGGTGGAGTTCCTCAGTGACGACCTGCTCAACCGGGAGCTGGTCGTGGACACCAAGGCCGACTTGGTGGTCGCCGGCTGGGGCTCCGGCTTCAGCGACAAGCGGGGAATCACTCCGGAGATCCTCGATGGCCTCAACATCCAGAGCTTTATCCACACCGAATCCTGCTTCAACTACCCGGGCTTTCCGCAGCGGACGACCCCGTTCGAGGGTCTCTACACCGACCTCGAACGCCTTGGCCGGATCTTCGGCGTCGAGGCGCGGGCAACCGAGGTCGTGCAGGGCTTCCGGCAGCGCGTCGAGGCGGTGCGGGCACAGACGACCGGCACGGACCGGACGCCGGTATTTTTATACGACTCGGGCACCGACCAGCCGTTCACCGCCGGCCGGCAGGTGCCGCCGACCGACATCATCTCGTTCGCCGGCGCCCGGAACATCTTCGAGCAGCTCGACTCACGGTGGACCCAGGTGAGCTGGGAGGCCGTCGTCCAAGGCCAGCCGGAGATCATCGTCATCCTCGACTACGGCGACCAGCCGGCCCAGGAAAAGATCAACTTTCTGAAGACCTTCCCCACCACCAGGAAATTGCCCGCCGTCGTCAACGACCGGTTCTTCGTCCTCGACTACAACGAGGGAATTAGCGGACCACGCAACATCGACGGTCTGGAGAAGTTCGCCGGATACCTCCGGAGCCTCCGACCCTGACCCCGCTGACGAATCTCGCCCCCGGCCATGCCGACGCCCGGGAACTACTCGTACGGTTGCTTCGGCGGCTCGACGCGCCGCCACGACTCGACGTGCAGATAGGGGATGTCCACGTCGCTGACCGGGTCCTTGCCGAGCTGCGTGGAGTACCGGCCGACCACCTGCACCCAGGTGTCCGGCGGCAGCCCGCTCGGCCGGTCCCCGGACATGCCGAGTTTGATCGGCCGGCCGTCGGCGGCGCAGCACGAGAGGATCATCCGGGCCAGGATCGGTTCCCCGTCGGGTCCGGGCGCGACGAACCCGGTGAGCTGGACCCGACGGTCGACCAGCGAGACGCCCTGATCGAAGATGGCCCGCCCGGCGTAGTCCAGCAAGGTGATCGGCACCGGATCGCCGGCCGGCAGCGGCGGATACCCGCCCGAGTCCTCGCCGACCAACGCCGTCCCGGACTGCCCGACCGCGTACGACCCGAGGGCCGGCGGCGAGACCAGCAGCAGCCCGAGCACGGGCAGCAGCAGCAGCCAGCCCACCCGAGGCTCGTGGTGGCCGTGCCCGTCGTCGTCACCGTGCTGCTCGTGCTCGTGCTCCCGGCCCCGGCGCCGCAGGTCGTACCAGAGGGTCATCACCCCGGCCACCACCAGCAGCGCCCCGGCGGCGACCAGGAACGGCCACAGCCCCTCCTTGACGTACCGCAGGTAGACATCGGTGAGGCTGGCCTTGAGCACCGCCCCACCGAGCAGCAACAGCAGCACCGCCTGCGCCTGCCGGTTCACAGCACCACCGCCCCCACTCCCACGGCCACCAGCACGGCCACGACGAACGTCGCCGGAGCGAACCGGGCCGCGAACCGGCGGCCGAAGACACCGGTCTGCATCGAGATCAGCTTCAAATCGACCATCGGCCCGACGACCAGAAACACCAACCGCGCGGAGAGCGAGAACTGCGACAGCGAGGCGGCCACGAAGGCATCGGCCTCGGAACAGATCGACAGCAGCACCGCGAGTACGGCCAGCGCCAGCACCGACAGCACCGGGTTGTCGGCCAGCGTCTGCAACCACCGCTCCGGCACCAGCACGTTGATGCAGGCCGCCGCCATCGCGCCGAGCACCAGGAAGCCACCGGCGTGCACCACGTCGTGGCGTACCGCCGCCCAGAAGGCGCGACCCTTCGACAGGTCGTCCAGCTCCGGCCGGTGCGGCAGCCGGATCCAGTCGGCCCGGCCGAGCCGCAGCCAGAGCCAGCCCATCAGCATCGCGACGATCAGGCTCGCCACCGCCCGGCCGAGCACCATCTCCGGATTGTCCGGAAAGGCGACCGCGGTGGCGGCCAGCACGATCGGGTTGATCGCCGGAGCCGCGAGCAGGAACGCCAGCGCGGCGGCCGGGGTGACCCCGCGGCGGATCAGCGAACCGGCGATCGGCACCGACCCGCACTCGCAGCCCGGCAGCACCACGCCGGCCACGCTCGCCACCGGTACGGCCAGCGCCGGATGCCGGGGCAGCGCCCGCGCCCAGAACGACCGCGGCACGAAGACCGCGATCACCGCCGACAGCAGCACCCCGAAGACCAGAAACGGCACCGCCTGCACCATCACCGACACGAAGACCGTCGTCCAGGTCTGCAACCGGGGAGTCGAGATCACCGACGCCACCGGCCCCCGGAAGACGACCAGCAGCAGGAGCAGCCCGGCGAGCACCTCCACCGAGCCGAAGCGCCACCACCGGACCTCGTCGTCGGGCTTCACGGGTGGCGATTGCGTAGCGCCCGCCGGCTCAGCCACTGGTGGATCAGCCGTAGGAGGCACCAAGGCGCTGTCGTCCGGCGGGCGGTCCGGGGCGGTCACCCTGTCTGGCACGGTCAGGTGTCCTTCCGAGGGCTGAACTGGGCACCCATCATAGGCGGAACGTACGCCCCCCGGATCGGCTCAGTACCCGTTTGGATAGCTGTGCCGAACGGCCAGTGTCCGGTCCAAAGGCGTGGCCAATCTCGTGTGGACGTTCAGGGCCGACCTCGGCCATGGCTCACCGGATGGCCCTGTGTCGCGGGGCTGTCCCCAAGGCGCCTTGGGGTGTTTCTGACGTCGGCCATCGGTGCTGGGGAGGCGGTTGTCGCCGGTTGATGGGATGGTCACTAGTCCTCGTCAACGCTGGTTGGCGGCGCGACGCCAGGCGGCGCTGGGCAGCAGGCGTAGGCCGTTGAGCCCGACGATGATGGTGGAGCCTTCGTGTCCGGCGACGCCGATCGGCAGGGGCAGGGTGCCGATCAGGTCCCAGCTGACCAGGACGACGATGCAGGTGCCCGCGATGACAAGGTTCGCGATGACGAGTCGGCGGGCGCGGCGGGCCAGGCCGATGACGGTCGGCAGGGTGGCGAGTTCGTCGCGGGTGATGACCGCGTCGGCGGTGTCGAGGGCGAGGTCGGCTCCGGAACGGCCCATGGCGATGCCGATATGCACACGTCGCTGCCGGATTTCGAGATGCCCAACGAGGAGCAGGTACACCTGGCGGCCGAGACGTTCCGCATGCTGGCCGACCCGACCCGGATCAAGGTGTTGTGGGCGCTGTTGCAGGGCGAGTCATCCGTTGCCTGCCTCGCGGAACTCGCCGGTGCCGCCCCGACCGCCGTCAGTCAACACCTGGCCAAGCTCCGGCTCGCCGGACTGGTCAAGGGCCGCCGGGAAGGGACGTTCGTCTACTACTCCGCAGCGGACGAACACGTCCGCGGGCTGCTCCGGCAGGCCCTCTTCCACGCCGACCACCTCGATCGCGACCTGCCGGACGCTCCCATGCGCCCGATGGCATCGGCCATCAGCGCGGCCGACGACGCGGGAAGCGCCAGGGGCGACGCGTAGCCGACATCACTGCGGCTACTCAGACGCGGAGCCGGTCGCGCTGCCTGCCGTGATCGATCGGTGCATCGGCTACGGCCCCAACCTCGTCCTCATCGAGTGAAGTCCAATCGAATCCCCATTGGTGGTTGAGTGAGCAGGGGTGGGAAGATCGACTCGGGCGTCGCTAATCCCACAGGCTCGGTGTTCGTAGCTCCCAGGCCGGACGGTGCCCCGGCCTGGCCAGTGGTTTCTGTCCGTTGACGTCCCAGTGCGGGTCGAACACGGCGCGGGCTGCCGCTCTGCTGGTCCGATGAGTATCCGCTGCCCCGGCGGAGACACGGCTCTCGATCATGAGTTTTGGTACGAGGGTTCGCTCGCGGTCATCTGCTCGCCGAGCGCATTGCCTCGTGGTCGACGCCAGCGTTTCGTCAGCAGGCCGTGCCGTGGTGCGAACAGCCAGGAGGTCAGGAACGCGGCGGTGGTGACCAGCACGATGGTGCCGCCGACCGGGGTGTCGTAACTCCAGGAGAGGTAGAGCCCGACAACCGCCGACGCACCGCCGACGATTGGGGCGAGCAGCATCATCATGCCCAGCCGGTCGGTGAGCAGCCGAGCGGTCGCGGCTGGAATGATCAGCAGGGCCAGCACCAGGATGTTGCCGATGGTCTGTAGCGAGATCACCACGGCCAGGGTCACCAGTACGTAGAGCAGGATGTCGAGCCAGAAGACCGGCAGGCCGATCGCCCGGGACATCTCCCGGTCGAGGCTGACCGCCACCAGTTCCTTGTGCAACGCGAACGCCAGGCCGAGGATGACCAGCCCGGTGCCGCCCACCAGGTACAGGTCCCGGTCCGGAATGCCGGTGATCGAGCCGAACAGGAACTGTTGCAGTGAGCCGGCGTAGCCGGGCGCCTGAGAGATGATCACGATGCCGAGGGCGAACGTGGCGACCAGGAAGACGCCGATCAGAGAGTCCTCCTTCAGCCGCCGGTTCTGGGCGAAGACGGCGATGAGCAGCGCGGTGGCGATGCCGGCGACCGCGCCGCCGAGCACCAGGCTGCCCTGCAACACGAAGGCGACCGCGAGGCCGGGGAAGACCGCGTGCGCGACGGCGTCGCCGATGAAGGCCATTCCCCGGAGTACGACGTAACAACCGACGACGCCGCAGACCACGCTGGACATCACCGCGATCGCCAGTGCCTTGGGCAGGAAGGCGAGGTCGGGGTTGAACAGGTCGGTGAGGAAGTCGGTGATCGACACCTAGGCCGCCTTCACGAGTTTGAGCAGCGCGGACCGCTCGCTGACCCCGAAGGTCCGCTGCCAGATTTCGGGGTCACGCAGTTCGGCCGCTGATCCGTCGGCGATCACCCGGCCATTCAGCAGTATCAGTCGGGTACTCGACTCCAGCGCGGCGACCAGGTCGTGGGTGGTCATCAGCAGCGCCCGGCCCTCCTGGGCGAGGCTGGTGAACAGGTCGCCCAGGAGTTCCTGGGTCGGCAGGTCCAGGCCGGTGAAGGGCTCGTCGAGCAGCAGGATGCGCGGCGACAGTGCGAGGGCACGGGCCACCAGGACCCGCTGCCGCTGACCGCCGGAGAGTTCGCCGACCGGTCGGGTACGCAGATCGGACAGCCGTACCCGGTCGAGCGCCTCCCCCACCGCCCGCCAGTCCGGTACGCCGGGCCGGCGCAGCAGCCCGAGCCTTCCCGTCCGGCCGGTCAGCACGGTTCGCTCGACCGAAATCGGGAAGTCCCAGCTGAACTCGTGGCGCTGCGGCACGTATCCGATCGCGGTACGGCCGCGCCTGGCGGGCTCGCCGTCGACTCGGATCTGTCCACTGCGGGTGCGGACCAGCCCGAGCACCGCCCGCAGCAGGGTGGTTTTTCCCGCACCGTTCGGTCCGAGCAGTCCGACCAGTTCGCCGGGCTCGACGTGCAGCGCTACATCTCGTAGCACCGGCCGGCCGCCGAGATCCACGTTCATGTCGGCGATGTCGAGCGCTCTCACGACCGGCTCTCCGACGTCGGATCCGCGTCGGTCGGCCCGGCGGCTGCCCGTTCGACTCGCTCGCGTTCTGCGCGGCGCTTGGCGCTGCCGCCGCGGACCTGCACCCAGATCAGGGCGACGATGAGCAGCACCGCGACCCCGACGAGCAGGGCGATCAGGGCTGACCTGCCGCCACCGGAACCGTCCGCCGCGGCGCCGTCGCTGTCCGACGTCGCTTGGGCCGCCGGCCCGGATGGGATGTCCGCGGTCGCGGTGAACGCCTCGTCGGTGCTGGTCGCATCGCCCACGGCGATCCGCAGCAGCTTGGTGTCGGCGACCTGCTCTCCGTTGGTCAGGTCCGCCGATGCCTGGATGGCCACCAGGTAGACGCCGGGTCGGGTGAAGACCCAGTTGGCGTGGGTGTGGGTGTTTACCTCCACCCAGAGCGGCTGGGGTTTCGGCTCGGCGGAGCGCCACAGCACCTGCGGGGCGGCGAAGTTGCCCGACTGTAGGTACACCGTCATCGCGCCCGGCCCGCGGACGCCGAGCAGGGTCAATGTCACGCCCCGGTCGATGTCCCGCATCACCCGAGGATCCTGGGTGTTCCACCCAATCCAGACCACATCCGGCTGCTGCGTCTGCGGCACGACGTACACCCGCTCGCCGGCGTCGACGTCGAGGAACGCGTACGCCGGGTCGTCCGGAACCGTCTGGAGGGCCGCGTCGGAGACCTGCAGTACCGTCTCGTCGGGGCTGCGCCACACCGGTCGCTGCGCGTCGTCGTGGATCAGCAGCGTCCAGCGGTCGTCGACGTACCGGGGCCCGACGTCCACGTGCCCGGCCTTCAGCACCGCCCGGTCGGTGGCGAGCGGCTGGTCCGGGGCGATCGACTGGTCCAGGCCCGGCGTGGGCTCCGTGGCCACCGCCGATGCTCCGGGCGCGATCAGCACCAGCAGCACGGCAGCCACCGCACCGCACCGGACGGCGAACCTCGTCCTTGCGCGCGCATCCTGTCGCACCGGTGCGCCGATCACTGTCGCCTCCCGTTGTTCGGCCTGGTCAGGCAGTCCCGCAGCGATTCCGCGTTGAATCGCATCATCTGTCCGTAGGTTCGGACGTCGCCGCCGAAGCTGTCGCCGTAGATCTCGCAGACCCGTAGGCCCTGCTCGCTGGCGACCTCGGTCAGGGTCGTCGAGCGGGCCGTCAGGTTGGGTTCGAGGAACACCGCGCGGATGTCGAGGTTGCGGATCGTCTCGGTGAGTCGGCGTCGGTCGGCCAGGCTCGGCTCGGTGGCCGGGTTCGGGGTCACGAAGCCGGAGATCTGCACGTCGTAGGCGTCGCCCAGGTATCCGAACGCGTCGTGGGTGGTGACCAGGTGCCGCTGCGGCTGGGGTATCTGGGCGATCGTGTCCCGGACGTAGGTGTCGAGCCGCTCCAGTTCGGCGATGTAGTCCGAGGCATGTGTTCGGTATTCACCGGTGCCGTCGGGGTCGATCCCGATCAGGGTGTCCCGGATCAGTTCGACGTAGGCGATGGCGTTGCGGACGTTCTGCCACAGGTGCGGGTCGATCTCGCCGTGTACGTGCTTGCCCAGCACCGCCTGCGGGAGTTGGTGGACCTGGGTGCCGGGCCGGCCCAGGAACCGGAACTTGCGGTCGCCGGGTACCTCGAGCAGCGCCTTGTTCGGCACCTCGATCACGGTGTTCGCCGGGTCGTACGCCCGCTGGTCGGCCTCGCCGCCACCCTCCGGGTCGGCGAGCAGGTACAACCGTTTCTCGTCGAGGTCGACGGTGAGGTCCGCGTGCCCCGAGTTCAGCACCGCCGCGTCGGTCATCCCTGGTACCGAGTGCGGATCCACCCCGACCGCGAAGGTGAAGGTCTGCTCCCCGAGCGGAACGGGCTTCGTCTCAGGCGTGACCGCGAGTTGGGCCCGCATGGTCAACCGGTAGACGCCCGGCTTGGTGAACGCCCAGCTCATGTGGGTGTGGGCGTCCGGGGGCAGCCGGGCGGTGTCGTCCTTGAACCCGTTCGCCGGGTCGAACCCGTCGGCGGAGTTGACGTAGAACGACGGGTTGCCGAACGACTCGGTCAGGTAGGCCGTCATGGCGCCCGGTCCGGTGGCGCCGGTGGCGCTGAGCAGGATGTCCGAGGAGCGGTTCGCGCCGTCGGCCGTGCCGCTGCCCCGGACCCGCATGCCCAGCCAGATCGTGTCGAGGGAGACGTCCTCGACCAGCGGGATGATCTCGGCGGCGTATTTCACCGCCCCTTCGGCGAGCGAGATGTTCGGCATCCCGGTCCGCAGGTTGGCGTCGAGCGTCTTGATGATCGCGTGCTCCTCGAGCAGCAGATAATTGCTGAACGCCACGTCGGCGTAGACCACGTTGCGGACATCGCGGAGCGAGGGTTCGTAGCTGTGCGGGTCGGCGCCGTCCGGCACCAGGGAGCTGACCGCGACCCGGTCGCCACCGACCTGGCGTACCAGGTCCTGCAGGATCCCGGTGGTGGTGACGACCTGTACCCGCTCGTCGTGCCCGCTCAAAGTCACGGTCGATCGGCAACCGCTGGCGAGAAGTCCCACCAGGACGGTCAGCGCGGCTATCCGCATGCGGTGCCGAATCAGCGGTACGACCGCACTGTTGGGACGCCGCCTAACGGCCGGCATACGCACGACCCTCCCCACGTGTCATGGACATCCGTCCGTCGTCCCGGCCGGGTTGGCGATGCGCCGGTGTTCTCGGCCGCGATCACTCTCACGGACCGACCGCACGGTACCATGAAAATGGGAACGGTTATCAACTGGCTCGAAGGTCAGCCCTCCGGAACCGAGCGGGACCCGGGCGTCCAACGAGCAGCGTCAACGTCCCGACCTCCGGCACCTGCGCCCGCCGGGACATATCAACAAGAAAATTACTCATCCCGAGCATTGCGCACACACACCGTAAAGAAGAAAATGGGTGTCACGATCGTTTTCGGGTTCTACTTGAGGAGGGTCATGTCTCTCGCTGTTCCCCCCGCCCTGCTGGAGGCCGCCGAGCGCGGCTCGGTGGACGACGCCGCGTTCGTCGACTGTGTCCGGGAGTCGCTGCCGTACGCGTGGCAGACGGTCAGCCAGGTCGTCGCCGAGCTCAACACCTCCGACGACGACTTCGCCGACAACGTCATTCCGCCGCCGGGCGAGGCCGAGCGCGGGCAACTGCTGCGTGCGCTGGCCAGCGACGCCATCAGAGGCGGGCTGGAAAGGCACTTCGGCGTCCGGCTCGCCTTCCAGAACTGCCACCGCGTGGCCGCGTTCCGCCCCGCCGCGGTCGACTCCGACACCTACCGCCGCTTCGTGTCCACCCGTGGTCAGCTGCTCAACCAGTCACCCGAACTGCGTGACTGCTGATCCACCGGAGGCCGTCCGGCGAGTGGGGCAGGTCGCAGCGCATCTGTTCCTGCTCGCCGGACAGCATCCCGGCACCACTGCGGCCGAGTCCCTGGCGGCGGCCCACCGGTACGGACTGGCGGCGGAACGGTACGGCTACGCGGGAGTGTGGATCGCCGAACACCACTTCACCTCGTACGGCGCCTGCCCGTCCGCCCCGGCCTTCGCCGCGCACCTGCTCGGCGCCACTCGACATGTGACAGTCGGCACCGCGGCCTGCATCCTGTCTAACCGCCACCCGGTAGCGCTGGCCGAGGAGGCGGTCCTGCTCGACGAACTCTCCGGCGGACGGTTTGCCCTCGGCGTCGCTCGCGGCGGGCCGTGGGTCGACCTGGAGGTCTTCGGCACCGGGCTGGACCGGTACACCGACGGCTTCGCCGATTCCGTCGACCTGCTGACACGCTGGCTCCAGGGCGACGAGTACGTCGCCGGCACCAACCGGTTCCCGTTCCGTGCGGTCCGCGTGGTGCCCGGGCCACGCCGACATATCCCGGTCTGGATCGCCGCCACCTCCATCTCAACCGTCGAGCTGGCTGCCCGGCGAGGGCTTCCACTGCTGCTCGGTATGCACGCGACCAACACGGAGAAAGCGGAGCTGCTCGAACGGTACGCCCAGATCTCGGTCTCGCACGGTCACCGGCCCGCGGCCGCCCCCCACGCGAGCGCGCACCTTGCCTACGTCGCCGACACCGACACCGAGGCAAAAGCCGCCGTCCGGGCCGCGCTGCCGGGGCTGCTGTCCGGCACCGACGAGTACGTCCGCATCGACGGCTCGCCGTCGCCCCGGCCGGAACGCAGCCGATATGTCGACACGCTCCTGGACATCCACCCGGTCGGCGGCCCTGCCCACTGCCGACAGCGGCTCGCCGAGGCGGCCGCGGTTCCCGGCGTACGACATCTGCTGTTGATGGTCGAGGCCGCCGGCGGCCGGCAGACCACTCTCGACAACATCGCCCGGCTCGCTTCCCAGGTGCTCGACCTGACCCCGCCCGGCCCGAGCGGCTGGGATTCCACCGATGGCCGCGTGCGGCGGCCTGTCCCGGCACAGTGACCGAGGTTGCCGAGCGCTCGGATCCGAAGCGCGCCTCGACGGCGAGCATGACGATCTCGACCAACGCCCCCACCGACAACACGACCGATACGACGCCCGGGTATGGGACGTCGCACCGGCCGGTCGTTCCCGACGGTGATCTACCACGCGTCGAGCGCGCGGTCTAGGCGAGGACCTGGAAGGTGAAGGTCTTGGAGCCGGAACTGACGGTCGCTCCGGTCGCCGCGAGCGTGCCGGTCACCTGGAAGGTGACGGCGTAGGTGCCGGCGGTGTCAAAGCCCCAGTTGACGTGGGCGTGGGAGTTGTAGTTGACGTTCAGGTTGTCCGGCAGCCCATTGCCGCTGTCGAACAGCACGTTCGGGGATCCCAGCGAGGTGGTGTAGATGCTGAACCCGGCGGGCCCGCTGACGCTGGTGAGCCGGAACGTCACCCGGTTGTTCTGGAAGACCCCGCTGGGCACCTCGGCGGTGTTCCAGCCCGCCCAGAGCAGTCCACTCGTGTTGGCCTGCGGGAGGATCCAGGCCTGCCCGCCGGTGCCGAGGAATGACCAGGCGGATCCGCTCGGCACGGTGACCTTCGCCGTGGCCGGCACCCGGAACACGACGTCCGCGGGGTTGCGTTCGACGTCGGTGGACCCGGTGCCGTCGAGCACGTTGACCAGCAACGCGCCGGAGGCGTAGTCGACGTCGATGACGTCGACATGGCCACTGGTCAGCACGACCGGCGCCGCCTGGGCGGGCACCGCCGTTCCGGCGAGCAATCCGCCGAGCAGGATCAAACCGGCCACACCTCTGCTACGCAGACTCATTCGCTTGCCTCTCACAGGTCCTTCTCTCTGGTCAGGACTTCACGACGAAGCGCAGGTTGACGGTCTCGGAGCTGACCCGCTGGCCGGAGGCGGCGAGCGTGGCGATCGCCTTCACCTTCACGGTGTAGGTCCCCGCCTGGTCGAAGGCCCAGTTGGCGTGCAGGTGGCCCCCGACGTTCAGGCCGATCGTGTCCGGGGTTCCGTCGCCGCTGTCGATCAGCAGGTTCGGCTGCCCGACGGCGTTCTCGGTGTAGACGGCCAACTGGCCGGGCCCGACGACTCGTACCACGCTGAGCGTGACCGCGTCGCCGGAGAAGACTCCGGCCTCCAGTTCCTCGCTGGACAGGCCGGGCCAGAGCAGGCTCTCGTCCTGTGCCTCCGGCAGGATCCACACCGGAGCACCGGGAGCGCCGAGGAACCCGAACGCGGGATCGGTCGGGACGGTCGTCCTGGCCTCGCGCTTGACCTTGAACAGCACGTCGTCCGGCTCACGCTCGACACCGGGATCGACGGTCTCATCGTGCACGCCGATCTCGAGAACGCCGTCCTCGTACTCGACGTCGACCACGTCGACATGGCCGGCGGCGAGCACGAGGCGGGACGCGGTGGCCACCTGGGCCTGTGCCGGCACCGCCGAGGCGACCAGGGCGGCCCCGATGGCGCTTACCACGAGCAGACGGCGAGGGGTACTACGCACAGAGAACTCCCTTCCCCACGATCCCCGATGGATCGCTTGTTGAAAACGATAGTCGTTTTGATTAACTCGCGGAAGTGGTGAACGTGACGACAACAGCGCGCGGGGTCCGATCCGGACAGCAGATAGGGACCCCGGGCGCCCGAATGGCCGCCGGCAGGACTTCGCACCGCAGGTCGCGCCGGCTGCTACGCGCCGCTCTCCTGGACCTGTCGGTGGCCGCTGGGGCGGCGGCGTCTGGCCAGGTAGACCAGCAGAATCCCGACGGCCACCAGGAGAACGCCGCCGAAGCTGGCCGGGATCACCCACGAGTCACCGGTACGGGCTAATCCGCCGTTTCCATTGCCCGAGCCGTTGCCCGAGCCATTGCCGGACCCGCTGCCGAAGCCGCCGTCCGGGTCCGTGCTGTCGCCGACCGCAACCGCCAGGGTCTTGGTGTCGGTGACCGCCTTGCCGGCGCTGGTGGTGCCGCTCATCTGCACCTCGAGCCGGTACAGTCCCGGCTTGCTGAATCCCCAGTTGCCGTGGGCGTGTGTGTTGGGCGGGATGCTCAACTGTTGCGGGAGGCTCTTGGCCGAGTCGAACAGCACGTCGGCGTTGCCGAACGATCCGGTCAGGAAGAGGATGAATTTCCCGGGGCCGTCGACGCCCTTGAGGGTCCAGACCACGTTGCCCTTGACCGCCGCGACGACCGACTCGTGCTGCGTGTTCCAGCCCGGCCAGACGATCCCGGACTGCTGCGCCTGTGGCAACAGCCAGACCGCGTCTCCCTCCTTGCCCAGGAAGTCCGCCCCGGCCGGCACCGTGGTCTTGGCCTTGTCCTTGACGTGCAGCACCACATCGGCCAGTTCCCGCCAGACCGGCGGACTGACCGTGTCGTCCTTGAGCCGGATCGTCCAGGTCCCGCCCGTCAACTGCGGCCCCATGTCGACATGCCCGTCCGAGATGACCTTGCGGGTGCCGGTCGTCGCGGCGGCGACCTTCGGGGCCGGACCTTGCGCGGGTGCCTTGACCGCACCTGCGCTGTCTTCGCGGGCCGCCAGTGGCTCCGCCATCGGCTGCGGCAGGGACTTCGCCCTGTCGGCCGGAACTGCCGCCGGCGGTGGGGCCGCTGGTGGTCCCGGTGTGATCGGTGGCACGGCCACCCGGTAGGTCGCCTCGGTGGTCACCTCCCGGCCGGAGAGCAACGTCGCCGACACGGCAAGGGTGATCCGATAGTCGCCGGCGGCGTCGAACGCCCAGAGCACCGCCGGGGTCCGGCTCGCGGTGGGCAACTCGACCTGACCGGCGAGGTCGGTGCCGAACAGCGGCGTGACCGTACCGAGGCCGGACAACCGGTAGGCGGTGAACCGGCCAGGACCGTCGGTGGCACGTAGCGACGCCGTGATCCTGTCCCCCCGCACCGCCCCACGCGCCACGCCGATGGTGTCGAAGCTGGGGAAAGCGGTCCCCCCGGCCGCGAGCAGCCACACCGGCCGGCCGGGCGTGCCGAGGAACGAGAAACGGCTGTCGGCCGGCACCCGACCGGCCACTCCGCCATCCGGTCCCAGGACGGTATCGGCCGGATCGTGTCCGGGGACTCCCCGGGCGATCTGGGTGGCGTCCCGTATCCGCAGGGACAGTGCGCCGTCGACGAGCGAGACGGACATCAGGTCGGCACCATCGGTGCTGACCGGCACCGGGGCGGCCCGTGCTGGTGCGACCCCGGCGACCAACGCCAGTACGGCCGCCGCGAACCCGGCGGCACCGGCTCGCAGACTGGGAATTCTCATCATCCTCCTTCGCTGGCATACGACATTGTCAAGATCACGTCCCGCCCGGCGGTGCGGCGCGGGACGAAGACCGGATCCATCGCTCATTTCTCCGGGTCGCCCGACGAATCCCCTGGCGACCGGGTCGCATCGCGAGCGGCGCCGGGTGCCCGGCCGTTTTGCCCGTTCATCGGCTCGTCGGCGGAGCTGCCCGGGATCCCCTTGGCGGCCTCGATGCGTCCCTGTTCCCGGGCCGCGGCGACAGCCTGGGCAAGGTCCCGAGCCGTGCGTCGCCGCCGGCGTCGGCGGAGCCTCAGCAGGACCCAGCATCCGATGACCGTCAGGATGACGAGCAGCAGTTGGCTCCACGGCAGGGCCCAGACCGCTCTGCTGTCGGCCACGGACAGCGGCGGAGGGTCGATCACCTGGCCGTCGACCGTCACCGGGGTGACGGTGGTGGTGGCAGTCAGCCGGAACAGCGGCGCCACCCCGGACAACTGGACGCTCACCCGGACCGCGCCGCCGGGCAGGATCTCCGGCACCGGAGCGCCGGTGGTAGTCCGGGCCGCGAGCCCGAAGGGGCCGGTCGCCCGCAGCGTCGGCTGGCCGCCGAGCCGGACGTTGCCGGTGTTCCGGAGCATCGCGGTCACGGTCAACTCGCCGCCGGTGATGGGGTTGTACGACCCCCGATGGCGGACCCGCAGATCCTCCAGGGCCAATGCGGGTCGCAGCTCGCCGGTCACCCGGAGGTAGACGCGGGTGCCGACCCGGTGGTCGACCGAGACCTGGTTGCCCTGGGCGTCGGTGCCGGTGGCTGCGAGCGCGGCGACGATGCCGCCGGTGTGGTCACCCGGGGTGGCGTTGGCCGGCACGGTCAGCGTGAACGGCAGGTCCATCCGGGAGGTCGCCGGGACGGTCAGGGTCCGGGTGGGAAGTCGTACCCAGGCGCCGACGTCGACCGGTTTCTCCCGGCCGGCGAGCAGATCGAAGCCACCCTGTCCGGTGGTGAAGGCGTCGCTGGCGTAGACGGTCAGGGTGACCGGCCCGGCGGAGTGGTTGGTGACCGCGACGTAGTCGGTGACGCTGGCGCCGGGGTCGAGCTTGTAGCGCAACGATGCCCTGCCGTCCGGTCCCTTCGGACTCGACGGCGTCACGCCCCAGGTGACCGGGGACTCAGCGGGCGGGGATACGGTCGTTCCGGGCCCGGAAGTCGCGGACGCGGCCGGGGTCGGAGCGGCTGGGGTCGGCGTCGGGGCGGCGACGGCCGCCGGTGGGGCCAGGCCGATCAGGACGACGGTGACGGCGGTGACGGCTGGCAGTCGCATGGCGGGGTCGCGGATTCCGTTCGTAGCTTCTCGTGGGGTTTTCGTCGCGACCGCGACCGCGGGATGGACGAGCGTATGCAGACCACTCGGCTCCACCCCGCGGCCGGGCCGCTACCCGTTCCAGGCGGTTCGGAGGATTCTTCGTCGGAATCGAGCCGCCCGGACCGGGCAATCAGGTGACGGTCAGATCGCCGTCAGGGTGAGGGTCGAGGTGTACGTACCCGGGGCGGTTTCGGTCGGCAGGCTCAGCCGCAGCTCGGCGGAGAGCTGCGCGGTGCCCCGGCCCGTCCCGTTGGGTGCCGAGCCGAGCATGCTGCTGGCCCCGAGCCCGCCCCCGGAGGCCGGACCGACCGTCGGGCCGGCGACCACACCCTGCCCGGTCCCCTGGCTGAGGATCCGTGGTGTCCAGCCGAGCCGGTCGGCGCCGAAGGTCGCCCCGTCCGGACCGGTGAAGTTCTCCGGGATCTGCCCGGAGACGTTCCAGCCCGGACTGCCGGTACGGGTGTCGGTGACCGTCACCGGCCGCAGTTCCCCGTCGCTCTCCCACCGGTCGCCGCTGGCGTTTAGTCGGGCCGGCGGCAGCACCACGGCCCGGTCGTCCGGATCGACGCTGACCACCAACCCGCCCTGGGTACCGTCGATCGAGGCGGTGATCGTCTGCGACGCGCCCGGAGTCGACGGCGCCGTAGCCACCCGCAACGTGACCGGCGGGCTGCTGGCCACGACATTGTGATCGGAGTCGTAGAGCCGGACGAGGTACTGGCAGTCGTTCAGTTCCCGGGTCGCGGTGAACGAGTAACCGACGCCCGCCTCGCCGGAGATCACCTTCCAGTCCTCGTCGCCCTGACACCTGCTGAACCAGTGGTAGTGCTCCAGTTCGGACTGCGGGGTCTGCACCGCGGCCAACGTCACCGTCTCACCCGGCTGGTATGCCTGCGCCAGTCCGCTGATGCTCAACTCGGTCTGCGGGGTCGGGTCCGGCAGCTCGCCCACCACGAACGAGTAGTCCACTGGTCCGGTGCTGACCGTGCCGCCGCCGGCCAGCGTCGCGTCGGCCTGGAAGGTCAACGTGTAGCTGCCGGGTGCGCTGAACGCCCAGTTCGCGTGCGCGTGGGTGTGTACCGGCACGTCGATCACGTCCGGCAGCCCGTCGTCGCTGCGGAACTTGACGATCGGCCCGCCGAAGACGTCCTGGGTGAACACGTTCACCACCCCCGGGCCCTCGACGTCGCGCAGGCTCAACCGCACCTGGTTGCCGGTGAAGACCCCGGAGGCGAGCGTGGTGGTGTTCCAGCCCGGCCAGAGCAACTCCGGGTCCTGGGTCATCGGCAGCAGCCAGATCGGCGTTCCCGCCGGCCCGAGGAACGCGAACCGGTCGTCGTCCGGCACCGGCATCTCCGCACCGGGCAACACCTGGAACGTGACGTCGGCCGGATCCCGGGTCACCGACGGCTCGATCGTGTCGTCGTGCACCTTCAACGACAGCGCGCCGTCCTCGTAGTGCACGTCAACCGCGTCGGTATGCCCCTTTGCCAGCACCACCCTCTCCGCCGCGGAGGCGGATGCCGGCGCCAGCAGCGTGCCGGCGACCACCGCCCCCACCGTGACCAGGACCCCGATCCCTCGGGGTCGCGATCTAACAATCATCATTCTCCCTTCCCGACAGCCGTGCGCTTCGCGCACAGCAGCTCTTCGCCTCGGTTCGCGCCGCTCGGGCTCTCTGCCGACACATCCGCCGCTGGATCCGTTCTCACCAGGACGCCTTGCGGACGCCGGGCAGCTCGCCGCGCAGGGCCAGTTCCCGGAACCGGATCCGGGACAGCCCGAACCGGCGGAACACGCCTCGGGGGCGTCCGTCGAGCTGGTCGCGGGAACGCAGCCGTACCGGGCTGGAGTCCCGGGGCAGGGTGCTGAGCCGGCGTACCGCGACGGCGCGTACCGCCGGGTCGGTTTCCGGATCCGTGATGACCCGTTTGAGCTCGGCCCGGTATGTGGCGTACCGGCTGACCAGGTCCGCGCGGCGGGACTGTCGGTCGACCAGGCTGCGCCGGGCCATCAGCGCTCCTCGCGGAAGTCGACGTGCCGGCGCAGCACCGGGTCGTACTTGCGCAGCACGAGGCGGTCCGGGTCGTTGCGGCGGTTCTTCCGGGTGACGTACGTGTAGCCGGTACCGCCGGTGCTGCGCAGCTTGACCACCGGTCGCAGGTCGGTGTGCCGGGCCATCAGACCCGCGCTCCCCGGGCCCGCAGACCGGCCACGACCCGCTCGATCCCGTCCCGGTCCACCGTGCGCATCGCCTTCGCGGTGAGGTGCAGGGTGACCCAGCGCCGTTCGGAGGCGAGCCAGTAGCGGTGGCGTTGCAGGTTGGGGTTCCAGCGGCGGCGGGTGCGCCGGTGGGAGTGGGACACGGCGTTGCCGAAGCTCGGCTCGGCGCCGGTGACGTCACATCGTCGGGACACGGTTTGCCTCCTTCAAGTTGGAAATCATAACGAGAATCGTTTTCGTTTATGAATCATCTGTTCGGTTGAACCGGCGCCACCTCGGGCACTACCGCCACCGTCACCTCGTCACCCAGCCGGTAGCCGACCCCGCGCAGCGTGGCCACCAGCGGAACATCGAGCCCGACCTTGGCCCGGAGACGCCTGACATGCACATCGACCGTGCGATGACCGAGATGCGCGTGACCCCACACCTGGTCCAGAAGCTGCGCCCGGGTGAAGACCCTGCGCGGATGCTGGGCAAGATGCCGCAGCAGGTCGAACTCCCGGCGGGTGAGCGGGATCTCCTCCTCGCCCCGCAGGACGATCCGGGAGTCGAGCAGGATTCGAAGCACCCACGACTGCGGAACGACCCTTCGCCGGGCGACCTGGGGCGCCTGGGCGAGTTGCGAGAGCGACTCAACGAGCCGGGCGACGCCAGGGCTTACCGAACCCGGCCCAGCAAAAAGCCGGACGGACACCACCAGTTGAGGGCCGTCCGCTACACGCGAGGCGCCCACTGTCGCGCCGGCGGGCAGGTCCGAGGAAGTCACCTAAGCATAATGACAACCGTTTTCAGTTTTGTCGAGTGCGGATCATCGGACGTGGACTGGCGCCAAGGCCTACTGAACAGCGGATCGTCCGCCGGCCAATCGCGGATGATGGGGATCAGGCGTTGACGGTCGCGGTCCGGTCAGCCGGGCGAGGCCGCCACCGCGAACCGGACCGTGGTGGTGAACAGGAGATCGCCGTCCACCGAGCGGGCACCCTCCACCACCGGGGTCACCTCGGCGAGCGCCACCGGCAACCGTTGCGCCGGGATCTGCTCCAGCAGGCTGCGCGCGCCATGGGACCACACCCAGGCCAACCAGTGCTCGACGTCGCGAAACCGGCTCTGGAACGAGGCCTCGGTAACGTCCACGTCCCGGTATCCCGCCTCCCACAGCAGCGCCGCGGTCAAGTCCGCCGTGGCGTACAGCGCATCCTGCTTCGAGGTCGGCCATTGCCGTCGATCGGCTGGCAGGTGCCCGGCCAACCGCCGCATCGCCTCGGTGAACCTCGGATCCTGGTTCGCGAAAGTGGTGATGCCGATCCGGCCGCCCCGGCACAGCAGCCGCCGATACCCACGCAGCGCGGCGGCCGGGTCCGGCAGGAGGAACACCACGAACCC
The DNA here is from genome assembly GCF_042658085.1 of Plantactinospora solaniradicis. Lineage (NCBI taxonomy): Bacteria > Bacillati > Actinomycetota > Actinomycetes > Micromonosporales > Micromonosporaceae > Plantactinospora > Plantactinospora solaniradicis. Next base: position 810,724 of record NZ_JBHSPR010000010.1, read on the forward strand.
ACCGAGCACAGCGTCGAACTCCCCCGCCGGCAGCAGGGGCGACTCGGCATCACCCAGTTCAACCTCGACCTGCGACAGTCCGGCCGCGCGGACCTCGGCCCGGGTCAACTCCACCATCGTCGGCGCCAGATCGATACCGACGACCCGGCCGGTCACACCGACGGCGCGGGCCGCCGGCACCAGCACGGCACCCCGCCCGCAACCGACATCGACAACTCGCTGGCCGGTCCGAACACCGGCCCGGCGTACCAGTTCCGTCCCAGGCGGACCGAAGAAGTCGACCCCGAGCCGGTCATAGGTCGGCGCCCCTCGGTCGAACGCTCCAACCAGGGCTGCCTTGCGCCGCGTTTCCTCGGTCATACCGCCCCCCGACATCATGAACCGACCGGAGGCACTGCGGTCGTGCCCCCGGAGGACGGACACCATCTTGTCGAACATGACTTTCAGAAGCAGTAAGATGGGCGATTCACCGGTCAGGGTTACTCAATGTCGAGGTGGCCGAGGTGGCCGAGGTGCTCGACCGGCTAATGCCTGCGGTCCGGCCCGTGGATGTGACCAGCCGAATCACCCGCACGACCCTGGATGATCAGTTGCAAGCAGGGCCGACGGCAAGCAACGGCACATGGAATTCAGCCAGGCGAGATAGCGGTCACCACGTCCATCTCCCCCACTGACGTGGTGAACCCCGCTCCGGCCAGCTCGTCCAGGAGCCGCTGCCTGGACAGCACGTACCACGGGTAATTCACCACCACCTCCCGCTCGACGGCGCCCTGACCCGTCAGCACTCGATAGGTCATCGTCCAGGTAACGCTGTCCTCCCCGGCCGGACGCGCCGCCCCGCTACCGGTGTAGCTCCGGTCGCCGACCACCACCGAGACGAACTCGCTCTGCGGAACCGTCGTCACCTCGGCCGGCGGCTGCAGGTTCACGATCAGCGGTGCGCCGGGAGCCAGCCGCTTCCGGACGTCCGCGAAGAACGCCGCGCGTCGGGTCGGCGGGAGATGGCCGATCATATTGATGGCCATGACCCCGCCCACCCCGGCCGGCAACCGCATGCTCGCCACATCCGCCGCCTGCACCGTCACCCGCCGGCGCAGGTCCTCGGCGCCGGCGACTCTCGCCAGCAGCACCGCGCGCAGAACCGGCGACGGCTCCACGGCGACGATGTCGGCGTCCGCTACCGCCTCGGCGGCGACCACGACGCCGAGCCCACTGCCCGCACCGACATCCACGATCGGCCCGGCCGCTGGCACCACGTGCCGCAACGCCTTCCCGATCGGTACCCGCAACGCCTGCCACGCGCCCTGGCTGAGCAGGTCCAGATACTCGCCTGACTCCGCGTAGGGATCAGCTTCCATAGTTCCCTCCCCAGCGACGACAACTCAGAGGGCTAGATGATACTGGAAACCAGTTGCATCTTGGGGCTCCGGATGGCTGCTCCCGGCGTCCAGCGATATCCCGGCGGCCCTGTCAGACGGCGGTGGGCACCCGCCTCGACGGGTGCCCACCGTTCGTTCCCTGGTACTCCGGCCGGCAGGCCGGTCAGCCGTTACCTGCGAGGTTGGTTGACGGTGACGTTCTCCGTCACCACCGTGGTCCCCGGCACAATGGGGCTGGTCAGCGTGCTGGTGACGGTGCCCGTACCGGGCAGCAGGCCACGCACCCTGACGGTGTACGAGGCAGAACCACCAGGCGTCGGGTCGGTACTGGTGATCCTCAGGTCGCCGGTGGGCAAGGTGCCCGCCGGCAGCGAGTCACCACCACTGCCGTCGGCGTTCTCCGCCCCGACCAGGAAGGGTTGGTTCGGGTTGGCCGGAAGCGCTCCCGGGTCGTACGCGAAGACGATGTCCTGGGTGCCGTTCAACCCGATCCACACCTGGAAGTGCCGGTTCGACGTGGTGCCCCAGACGTTGACCTGCCACTCCAGCACCAGCCAGACGTTGGATCCGTCCTCGAGCGTCGCGGCGTAGAGCCCGGGCGCCCCGGTACCGTCGAGGTCCGTCCAGAACGGCGCCAGGACGTTGTTGGGCCGTGCCGGATCGGGCAACGACGCCGGCAGCAGACAACAGTTGTTGTCCTCCGCGGTGGTCTCGCCGGCCACCAGGTAGCCGTTGGAGTCGACGCCGATCGACGTGTACCTGACTCCGTTGAAGACGAACTCGGGGACGGTGAAGTTGAGCAGGTCCTCGTCCCCGAGCGGTTCCGGAACGACGCCGAGTTCCGACAGCGGGATCCACTCACCGGCGACGCTGCCCGGCCCGAGCGAAGGGACACCCGCCTGCTGCCCGGCGAGGCTGACGTTCTTCCTCTCGACACGCAGCGGGTTGACGACCTTCGCCCCCGAGGCCGACTGGACCGGCAGGTGAGCCGTCGTGGTGGTGGTCAGATCCGCTGTCGTGTCCCGCGACGAGGTGTTCTCGGCGGTGACCGTGCAGGTGCTGGCTCCCAACCAGGCCACCGAGTCGGGTGTGCAGGTGGTAGCCAGGGTGACGTCGCCCTGCTGGGGGACGAACGCCACCGGCAGGTGCAACGCCGGCAGCGTGCGGGAGGCCGGCAGCAGTTGAATCTCGCCGAAGTACTGTCCGGTCGGTGCGGTCGACGAGATCGTCACCCGGAGCTGGGTCGACTTGCCGGCCTTGAGGGTGAACCTGCTCGGCGAGACGGTGACCCGGCTCTTCGCCGGCGCGCTCGTCCGTACGGTGTAGGTCTGGGTCCTGCCGGTCACGTTCTTCGCGGTGCGGACCGTGCTGACGGTGCCCGGCATCACCTTCGCGTCCACCGACGGGATGTTCAGGTGCACGGCGTTGACCGGGTCGGCGCCCAGCGCGAGCATCCGGTCGGCGGTCTCGTCGAAGGTCAGGCCCGGGTCGTCGGCCCGGGTCAGATCGATCCGGCCACTGCCGTAGTCCAGCGGATCGGCCTTGGTGGTCTCGTCCTCCTTGAGCAGACTCGTCTTCGCCGTGGTCATCATCGCCGACTTGATCTGGCCCGGTGTCCAGCTCGGGTGCAGCGCGGCCAGCAGTGCCGCCGAGCCGGCGATGTGCGGGGCGGACATCGAGGTGCCCGCAATCGCCTGGTAGTACTGGCCCGGTGGGCCACCGTCGACCGCGTCTGGGGTGGGCGTGTTCCCGGCCAGGATCTGCACCCCGGGGCCGCTGATATCCGGTTTGAGGACCAGGCCACCCGGCCCGCGTGACGAGAACGCCGCCATCACGTCGCCCTTGCCGGCGCCCTTCTGCCCCGGGGTGAAGGACGCGGTCACATCCGTGTGCCCGGCCATGAACGTCTTGAACGCGGTGCCGTCGGCCAGGTGCACCGTCGGCAGGAAGTGGTTGTCCGTCTCGATGTCCTGCAACGACGGGTTGTACAGGATCATGCCGACGGCACCGCCCCGGGCCACGTTGTGGCCCTTCTCGACGCGGCCGTTGACCCCGCGTTGACAGGCCACGATCTTGCCGCTGAACGTCCCGGCAGCGGCCTCCGCCTGGCACAGCGCCCCGCCGGCGTACCCCTCGACCGACTCGGCCAGCACCACCGGAGTCGCCGCGGGCACGCCTGCCGTGATCGAGGCACCCGTCAGGACCAGCGTTTCCGCGCCACCCCGCAGGGTCAGTGTCGAGCTGAACTCCCGGGTCTGGGTGGACGCCGCCACCGTGGTCACCCACGGCACGAAGTTGTCGACGGTGCCCGCCCCCGGGCCGGAGTTTCCGGCCGAGGCCGAGACGAAGACCCCGGCGGCGTAGGCGTCCCTGAACGCCTGCATGCTCGGGTCCGTCGGGCCCCCGCCACCGCCGCCGATGGAGTAGTTGAGGACGTCCACACCGTCCTTCACCGACTGTTGGATCGCCGCCACGATGTCGGAGGTGAAACCACCCTGCGGGCCCAGCACCTTGTAGACCGACAGCCACGCCCCCGGCGCCGTACCCGCCAACGGCCCGCGCTCGACCCCGAAGACGCTGGCCGAGCCGACGACATTGCCCACGGCGGTGGAGGCGGTGTGCGTGCCGTGCCCGCCGCTGTCCCGGGCCGACCGGTAGACATCGTCGTCATCCACCAGGTCGTACGTATCGAGGAACCGGGCGCCACCGATGAGCTTGCGGTTGCAGGCGAAGACGTCGACCGCCGGGGTCAGCGGGTTGTCGCCGAAGTCGCAGGTACGCGGCGTCCCGTCCGGTTTGGCCGGCGGCGCGCCGAGGTTGCCCTGATCGGCGAAGGACGGATGCTCCGGCCACGCCCCGGTGTCGATCACACCCACCACGACACCCTTGCCCGCGTTCCTGGTCCCGCCCAGCCGCGGGTACAGCGACGTCGCGCCGATGAAGGCACCACTGGCGTCGGTGAGCGGCTTACGCAGAACGTCCTGCTGGACGGCCACCACACCGTCGATCCTCAACAACTCACCGACCTTGTTGGCCGGAACGACGGCGGAAACGCCGCCGTAGACCGTCCGGAGGCGGTGTCCGACCGATGCCTGCGGGACCCGCTTGGCCAGGGCACCGACGAAGGCGCTCTCCCGGCCCGCCACGTATCCCCCGTAACGCTGCTCGGCCGGGGCACCCGACAACTTGCGGCCGGTCCGGGCCGGGCTGGTGGCGGCGTACCCGCTCACCCCGCCCCGATACGACGCCAGCGACTCGTAGTCGAGCTTCACCAGCACGGGAATCGGCGTGGAGTCCTTCCGCGCCAGCAACGCGGGATCGGTACGCGCCAGACTGCTGGCGGGCGCCTTCGCGGCACTCACCTTCGATGCCGGCTCGAGTGGCGTCACGGTGAACCGTGGTGCCGACTGGGCTGAACCCGGGCTCGCCGCCGTCAGCACCAACGGCGGAACCAGGACAGCCGCAAGGCCGATCCGCAGCCAAAGAGATGGCTTCATATTGCCCCTCTCGGAGGGTTTGGGGGTTGATCCGCATCGTTGCACCTGGCTGTTCTCGACACCAGCGACCGAACGCACCGATCCAGCACAGCTCGCTGGTGGATGGGACGGTCCGTCGATCGGCCGGCGTCGTCAGCATCGAGATCCAATCGGACGTCATCGATCAGAATGCCCCGGGATCATCCCAGCCTGTCCGCCTCCCTTCGCCGAGCCGTCGCGATGCCGCCGGCCGATCCGGGCATCGGACCCCGTCCGCGCCAACCGCCGCCACGCGCCGCGGCCCGGCTGGCTCAGCGACGGTCGCGGGGCCACGAGCCAGGTCGCCGGAAGAGCCTTCGCGTTGACAGAAGACACTCGGTAGAATGACAATCATTTTCAAGTAAGTCGAGAGGACTCCTGATGTCGTCACCCCTGGCCCCTGGACTCGCCGCGACCGCGCCGGCGGATGTTCGCTGCTCGCTGACAGTGCTCTCCGGGTTCTGGTCGCCCACCACCCTGGCGGTGGCGCACGCCCTGCTCGCCGACGACCCATCGCTGCTGCTGGTCCGGCACGACCTGTCCGACCTGGGCGCCGGGACGGTACGCCGGATGGTCCGCACCGACGCGGGAACGGTGGAGGATCAACGGGTCACACTGCGGCACGGCTGTGTCTCGTGCACGCTGCGGGAGGACGTCCTTCCCACGCTCCTCCGGCTGACCCGTACCCACCCCGGTCAGGACCTCGTCCTGATGCTGCCGGAGGTGGTGGAACCGGAGGCGGTCGCGGCCGCCTGCGCCCACTGCCTCGTCGACGGCGCACCGATCACCAATCACCTACATATCGACTCGTACGTGACCGTGGTCGACGCCGAACACCTGCTCGACGGGCTCACCAGCACGGACGACCTGATCACGCTGGGAATCCAGGCCGCCGACGACGACCCTCGCGCACTCGCCGACGTCATAGTCCGACAGATCGAGTACGCCGACACCGTCGTCCTGTGCGGGCAGTCGCCCGAGAGCGCCTTCGACACCACCCGCCTGTCGATCCTGCTGCACCGGATGGCACCGTGGGCAGCCCACTTCGCCGTCGACCAGCCGTATGCGGCCGACCGGGCGCTCACCCACCGGCTACGCCGCACCCGCCGGCACCGACCGGAGCTCCCCGCCGTCCTCGCGCGAGGCATCGAAGGGTATTCCCTCGGTGTCCACGAACCGCTACCCGACTGCGGGGTGGTCTCGGCGGTCTTCCGCGCCCGCCGGCCGTTCCACCCCGGACGCCTGCACGACGTCCTGGAGCAGGTCAACGCCGACGTGCTGCGCTCGCGGGGTCACCTCTGGTTGGCCAGCCAACCAGACACCGCCGTGGCCTGGGAGTTCGCCGGCGGCGGCCTGGCCATGGGCTCACTCGGACGCTGGCTGGCCAGCATGCCCGAGCAGCACTGGGAGCAGGTCGGCGACCACCGCCGACTAGCGGCCTCGGTCGACTGGGACCCCTACTACGGCGACCGGCACAACCACCTGGTCTTCATCGGGGTCGACCTCGACCCGGTCGACATCCACCGCCTGCTCGCCGGCTGCCTGCTCAGCGACGCCGAACTCGCCGACGGCGAGGACACCTGGCGCGAGTACCACGATCCATTCGCCGGCTGCTTCTCCACCCCGGACGTCGACACCGCCACCGGCACCGGCCGCACCGACGGCGACTCCGACCAGGCCGATCCGATCCAGAAGAAGGTACGTCCCGCATGAAGCCGAACATCCACCCGCCCTACGCCCACGTCGTCTACCGGGACCGCAACGCCGACTTCGCGTTCCTGACCCGCACCACCGCCACCAGCGACAAGACCATCGAGTGGACCGACGGCAACACCTACCCCGTCATCGACGTCGACATCTCCTCCGCCAGCCACCCCTTCTGGACCGGCCGGCAGCGCGTGCTCGACACCGCCGGACGGATAGAGAAGTTCCGCGCCAAGTACGCCCGTCGCGGCCCGAAGGGAACTCAATGACCACACTGCCCGCCTACCAGGTCGACTGGGCGCAGCAGGCAGGGCACCTCACCACCGCAGCCCGCGAAGATCACAGCTGGTATCTGACGGTGGCCCGCGACCTCGTTCGGCCCACCGACCGATTGGCGCTCGACGTCGGCTGCGGCGCCGCCGGCATGACCCTTGCCATCGCCCGGGGGATGACCTGCGGCCGGGTCATCGCCGCCGATTCGGACCCGGAGATTCTCGACGCGGCCCGGGCACACGTGCACACCGAGTGGACCGATCCACGGGTCGCCATAGACGTGGTGCGAGCGGATCTCGCCAACGGCGTCGCCGCCCTACGGGAGGCGCTGCCGACGGGCGCGGACCTGCTCTGGACCTCGGCGTGCGTACATCACGTCGGCGACCAGCGGGCTGCGCTCGCCGCGCTGACGACCCTCCTGCGCAGTGGCGGACGGCTGGCCCTGGCCGAAGGCGGGCTGCCGGCCCGGCGCCTGCCATGGGACCTCGGCATCGGCGACCCCGGGCTCGAAATGCGACTCCAGGCCGCCGAGGACGCCTGGTTCGCTCGTATGCGCGCCGACCTGCCACAGACGCGGCGGATGCCCTACGGGTGGACGGAGGCACTGCGCCGAGCCGGGCTCGCTCCCGTGACCACCCGCACCACGCTGTGGGAGAAGCCGGTACCACTTCAGCGGGCCGACCGGCTGGCCGTCGTCGCGGAACTCGCCCACCGGGTCGACCGGCTACGTCCCACCATGCTGATCCAGGACGGCGACCTCGCCGCGTGGCGGCGTCTCCTCGACCCGGACAACGTCGCGTGGCTGGGGCATCGCGAGGACCTCAGCTCACTTGTCGCCCGAAGCGTTCACATCGGGCTACGCCCCCAGATCGTCGTGAGCACCGACCTGACGTCGGCACAGCTGTGCACCGCCGGTCTGAAACCCACCTTCCAGCGTCGGGCGGTGTTGACATTGCCGGCCGGTCAACCGCGCCCGATCACCGCCCAGACCGTACACGCCGAGCTCAGGCACGGCGGCCAGCGCGTCGGCCTCACGACCGTCTATCGGACACTGCACAGCCTTGCCGACGCGGGATTGCTACACGTCTTCGACGTCCACGGCGAGCGCGCATACCGGCACTGCGGCCCGAAGACGCACCAGCACCTGATCTGCGACCGGTGCGGACAGGTGGCCGAATGCCCGTCCGACATGGTGGCCCGATGGCTTCTCCAACTACATCACCACACGGGGTTCACCCCACATTCGGACGGGCTGGACCTGTACGCCATCTGCCAGGCATGTGACCCGGACCGTTAGCAGTCGCGATCGCCGCCGCCACCCCGCCGGCGATCGCGGCGGCCAGCTCTGTGCAGCTGCCGCCGGCTCCGCTGTCACGAGGACCCGGTTCCGCTCGCCACGGGCCGCACCAGGTCGCCGACTCTCCGGACGACGCATAATGAATACGCCTGCCGTTCGGCATGATCGACGACGGGGCCAGGCCCATCGTTGGCCCCGCAGCCAGCGGAGACATTCATCGAGACGGCGGTAAGGTGATCCAGATGATGCCGAACGTGACCCGGAACACCCGGCAGCGGGCCGAGGTGCTGGCCCTGCTGCGCGAGGTCGAGGGCTTCTACACCGCGCAGCAGTTGCACCAGATGCTGATAGCCCGCGAGGCCCGGGTCGGGCTCACCACCGTCTACCGGACGCTCCAACTGCTGGTAGACACCGGGGAGATCGACTCCACCCGACTACCCGGCGGGGAACAGTTGTTCCGTCGATGCAGCCAGGGCAAACACCACCACCATCTCGTCTGCCGCAACTGCGGACGGACGGTAGAGGTGGCCGGGCCGGCGGTCGAGCGTTGGGCCGACCAGGTGGCCACCCAGCACGGTTTCACCGACGTCGGTCACACCCTCGAAATCTTTGGCACCTGCGCCACCTGCGCGCGCTGACCCACCGCCGTTACCTGGGCTCAGCCGGCCGTCGGCACGGGACGACGCAGCGCGGCCGGACCCATCACGAAACTCGGGTCGAGCTGTGCGGTGAGGTCAGCCCCGGTACGGTCGTTGGCCCAGGCGGTGGCGTTGCGGCGGTGGAACTCGTGGGCGTGCCGGGTGAACGCGGCCCAGTCCTGAACTGTCGCGTCGACCACCTCGGTCACCTGTCCCAGTACGGCATGGTTCGCGGCTTCGAGGTCGTCGAGCGGGCCGACGGCGCCACGTTCGGCCGCCCGCACGTACGCCGAGCGGCTGATCCCGCCGAGCAGATCCGCGCCCACATGGTCCCGGAGGAAGTCCACGTCCGAAGGATCCTCGACCTTGTTGCCCACAACGCTGAGCGCGACACCGAAGTCGCGGGCATAGCCGGCGTACTGCTGGTAGACGGCGACGCTGCGCAAGGTCGGCTCGCAGACCAGGAAGGTGCGGTCGAAGCGGGTGAACAGGCCGGAGGCGAACGAGTCCGCGCCGGCGGTCATGTCGACCACGACATACTCACCGGGTCCGTCGACGAGGTGGTTGAGCAGCAGTTCGACCGCCCCGACCTTGGAGTGGTAGCACGCCACTCCCAGGTCGTCTTCGGTGAACGCGCCCGTGACGGCCAGCCGTACACCGTTCACGTCGCGAACGCACGCCGCGTAGATCGGGTTGTCCTCTACCACTTGTAGCAGCCGGGAACCGGCACCGGGCGGAGTGGTCTTGACCATCGCCGCCGCCGAACTAATCCGCGGATTGTCGCCCCGCAGGTACTCCTTGATCTCAGTCAGGGATTCGCCGAGCGGCGGAAGCTGCGCCGCCTGGCGTGCATCGGCACCGAGCGCGCACGCCAGGTGCTGGTTGATGTCGGCATCGACGGCCAGCACCGGACGACCACGGGCGGCGAGGTGGCGGGCGACCAGGGCGGCCAGTGTGGTCTTGCCGCTGCCACCCTTGCCGACAAACGCGATCTTCATCCGGAGCACCCCTGCGCCTTTGCGATGGAAACCATTTTCACCAGCGTTACTTTAGCGGTCCTTCTGGGTCATGTCCTAGCAAGGTGCCTGTTTGGGCATGATCGGGTCGGATACCGCAGGTCGTGATTCTGATGCATGCTGTCGGTCATCTTCGGCAGGTCGTCCGGGACCGAGGACTCCCGGCAAGCTCATGGCGGTCAGCCGGCCGGCAGGTCGTGCGCCAGGGGAGCACCTTCCGATGGGTGATGGTGGACGGCCGAGGTCGAACTCGGCAACGATCTCGAAGGCGTCCCACGGCCCGTCGCGGGTAAACACCTCCCGTGGTGTCCCACCGCGACGAGGACACCGCCGCGCGTCAGCAGCGAGGGACATGATCGCGCGGGGCGATCAGGGCCGCCTGGCGGACATCGACCGGGGCCACACCGCCGGGCCCGGGTCGCCGCGCGCAACCGCGTCCTCTGCCCGGGGGTATGGAACTGCTGGAGAACCGTCAGTCATAGTGTAACGACAATCATTCCGGTTAGTGTCGGATGCCGGCCCGGCAGGCGGTACCGCAGGAGGAGCCCCATCTCGTGACCGCATCGCCCCGCCTTTCCGAGAACACTTCGAGCCAGCCGTCGATCCTGCGGAATCAGGCGTTTGTCCGCCTGTGGTCGGGCACCACCGCCTCAGGGTTGGCGACCTGGGCACTGCCGTTCGTTCTCGGCCTCGCGGTACTCGACCGGGACCTCTCCCCAGCCGGGCTCGGGCTGCTGCTGGCCGCCCACACAGTGGGTTTCCTCGTTGCGGTCACGGTCGGCGGGGTACTGGCCGACCGCTACTCCCGCCGCAGGGTGGTCCTGTTCTCCGGGCTGGCTGCCGCAGCAGCGACGCCGGTGATCGCGGTGGGAATGGGCTGGTCGGTGCCGGTGATGACCGTCGCGGCGGCGGTAGCCGGGGCGGGGCAGGGCGCATGTCGGCCGGCGTTCCAGGCGTTGACCGCCGAAGTCGTCGACGAAGGACGGCGCCAGCAGGCCAACGCGGCTGTGACCCTCTCCGTCCGGGTCACGACGCTGGTCGCACCCGCGCTGACCGCGCTGCTGGCCACCGTTCTCGACACCGGCGTCCTGCTGCTCGGCATCGGCCTGCTCTGGCTGGTCACGGCAGTGCTGCCCCCTGCGGGGGCGCCGGTGCCGCGGCCCGGACAGTCCCACGGCTCCTTCTTCGCCGAGTTCGCCGACGGGATACGCGAAGCCCGCCGGCACCCCTGGTTCCTCGCCGGCCTGGGCGCGCTGACCGCCGTCATCGCCACCGGCTACTCCGCCACCGGTGTCGCCCTGCCGCTGATCAGCCGAGACCGGTACGGCACCGAGGCCATCCTGGCCGGTGCGGCCACCGCGTACACCGTCGGCGCGCTCGCCGGGGCCTTGGTGATCGCACGGTGGCGCCCGCGGCACCAAGGCTGGGCCGCGCTCGCCGGCTTGGCCTGCTACGGCTTCGCCCCGCTCAGCCTCATACTGCCCGTACACCCCCTGCTGGTGATCGCCGCGTACCTGCTCGCCGGCGTCGGGATCGAGCTGTTCAACGTGCCGTGATTCACCGCCACCCAACGCGAGGTCGAACCCCGCAGACTCGCCCGCGTGTCCTCACTGGACTTCCTGACCTCCTACGGGCTGGCCCCGCTCGGCCTCGCCCTCTTCGTCCCCGCGATCGAGACCTTCGGCGCGACCGCCGTACTCGGCACCAGCGCCCTCGTCTGCTTCCTCGCCCCCGCCCTCGCCGCGACCGTACCCAGCGCGCGGGACTTCGCCCACCGACGCCCGACACCGACCGCAGACGTCTGACCCGTGCCGGTATCCCGAGCCGGCGGCACCGTGCCCACTTGGACCGACCCCGAGCGTGCCGGCAATGCCCGCAGCTGCTCCGTCAGAACAGCGCCGTCATCCTCCAGATCTTCCCGCTGCCGGCATGCCGCGACTCCACACCGACGACCCGCCCACAGGGCAAGCCATCTCAGATGTCACCTATCGGTGCAGCAGACCCCATCGCGGTCGGGCCTCCTAAAACCGCCGCCAGCCGGCGAGCCATCGCCCTGGACCACGCCACCGTCACCACCCTGCGCCAGCACCGCCGCCGACAGCTGGCCGAGCAGGCGGAATGCGGAGCCGACCGGACGGACTCCGGCTACGTCTTCACCGGGCCGGACGGGCAGCCGCTGCATCCGGACTACCTGACCCGCCGCTTCCGCCGGCTCGTAACCGACTCCGGCCTCCCGCCCGTACGTCTGCACGACCTCCGTCACGGCGCGGCCAGCCTCGCCCATTCCGCGGGCGCCGACCTGAAAACCGTTCAGGAACAGCTCGGCCACACCAGCATCGTGCTCACCGCCGACACCTACACCAGCGTCCTGCTGGATCTGCACTTCACCGTCGCCGAAGCAACCGCCCGCCTCGTGCTGGCCGCCGCAGCCCGCAACCCCGGCCGCAAACATCGGACACCCACACAACACCCACGAACCGCAGCAACACCTGCCAGGCGACAGCCCAAACCATTGCCAGGCAAGAGAATCCGTCGGCAGCTCAGCCCAGTGGCGCAGCGCGCCCACGTGACAGCCACACGACACCCAAAGATCAAGGCCGTATAGCCAGATGGCTATACGGCCTGATCACAGGTGGTGCGCCGCCAGGGACTCGAACCCCGAACCCGCGGATTAAGAGTCCGCTGCTCTGCCAGTTGAGCTAGCGGCGCTCTCTGACAACGGGAGAAACCTTAACACGGGCTCGCGAGGCTCCTCCAACCAGTTACCCAGTTGGCGGCACCGACCCACCGGATACGACAAAACATCCCAATCCGCCCACTAGTCTAAACGTCCGGGGTCAAAAGTATGGCGGCGATAGGGCACGATGTCCCCCGGGATTCGAGTGGACCGAGGTGGGGATGGGCAGGAACACGCGCACCTGGGCGATGGTCGTCGCTCTGGCGGTCGTCGCGCCGTTGGGCATTGCGGCCTGCGGCGGCGACGGAGGCGAGAAACCGCAGTTCGGGAACGGTAGCGGTACGACCGCCGGGGCGACTCCGACGCCGACACCACCGGCCGAGCCGCTCGCCTTCAGCATCACACCGGCCAGCGGCGCGAAGAAGCAACCGGTCAGCGCCGAGATCGGCACCAAGATCACCGGCGGAACGATCACCAGCGTCAGCCTGACCGCCGCCGGTGGGGGCACCGTCAAGGGGTCCATGCGGGAGGATGGCTCCTCCTGGGTGCCGGCCGCACCGCTGAAGTATTCGAAGACGTACACCGCCACGGTGACCGCGACCAGCTCGACCGGGCAGAGCGAGACCAAGACGACCTCCTTCACCACCATGGCGAAGCCGAGGTCGGTCATCGGGTCGGGGCTCTACCTCTTCGACGACAAGACGTACGGCGTGGCCATGCCGGTGGTGGTGGAGTTCTCGCCGGGCATCGCCAAGAAGGACCGGGCCAAGGTACAGAAGCGGATGTTCGTCGACTCCAACCCGCCGCAGCCGGGCGCCTGGCACTGGGTGTCGAACGGCACCCAGGCCTACTACCGGGCGCCCGAGTACTGGCAGCCGGGCACCACGCTCACCGTACGGATCGGCCTGGAAGGCATTCCGCTGAGCAACGGCAAGTACGGCAACGTCGACCGGAAGGCCACCTCCAAGATCGGCAGCAAGTTCGAGATGAAGGTCGACAACAAGACCAAGAAGATGACCGTCTTCGAGAACGACAAGCTGGTCCGGACCATCCCGGTGAGCCTTGGCAAGAAGGCCACCCCGTCGTCGAGCGGCAAGATGGTGGTGATGGAGAAGAAGTCCTCGACCGTCTTCGACACCCGGGACGACCCGGACCCGTCGAACCGTTACGTCACCGAGATCGACTTCGCCCAACGGCTGACCTGGGGCGGGGAGTACATCCACGCCGCTCCGTGGTCCGTCGGCGACCAGGGCCGACGCAACGTCTCGCACGGCTGCGTCAACGTCTCCACCCCGAACGCACGCTGGCTGTTCGAGAAGACCAAGGCCGGCGACCCGGTGACGATCACCGGTACCGAGCGGAAGTTGGAGCCCGGCAACGGCTGGACCGCCTGGAACCTCTCCTGGAAAGACTTCATCAAGGGCAGCGCCCTACCGGTCCCCGCCGACCTGGGCGCCTGACGACGAACCGATCGTGCCGACAATTGTTGAACTAACCGGCTAAATCGACCCCGTCCGATGGTGTTTTGCGGCACGGCAGGAAACCAAAACTTGCCGACGAGCGTCATTGGGAGAGGATGACCCGTAGGGACCATCGGATGGCCGTGGGAACCAGCACTGTGAGGGAATCATGCGAGCAGGCCGAAATCAGTTGATACGTCGCACGCCCGGCTCGGCGCTGGCGTCGCGGCGGCGGCCCGCGCCGGTCCGTGCCTTAGCCTCGGTCCTGCTCGCCGGGGCCCTCGCGATCACCGCCACCGCGTGCACCAGTGATGGCGACAAGGGTGCGGGCCCGTCCTTCCAGGGCGGCAGTGACGCCGAGCAGCAGCCGAAGGCCACCGCCGCGATCACCGCTCCGGCCGCGGACGCGAAGGACGTGCCGGCGTCGACGGAAATCGCGTTCAACAGCAAGGACGCCGTCGAGACCACCGTCGAGGTGAAGAACGCGGCTGGCGCCGCCGTCAAGGGCAAGCTCAGCGCCACGGGGACCTGGCTGCCGGACAAGGCGCTCGAATACGGTACGACGTACACCGCGACCGTGACGGCGACCGGTGACGACGGCAAGCCCGCGACGGTGACCAGCAATTTCACCACCATGGCCAAGCCCAGCAAGCAGATCCGGGTGACCAGCTTCCTCGGTGACGGCCAGACCGTCGGCGTCGGCATGCCGTTGATCGTGAAGTTCGACCGGGCGATTCCCGAGGACTACCGGGACGACGTGCAGCGCCGGATGACCGTGCGGGCGACCCCGGCCCAGGTGGGAATCTGGCGCTGGGTCAGCCCGACCGAGGTGCGGTACCGCCCGAAGACGTACTGGAAGGCGAACACCAAGATCTTCTACAAGATCCAGGCGGGTGGCCTGCCGATGGGCGGCGGCTGGTACGGCCGGTCCGACCTCACCGTCGACCTCAAGACCGGGGCGGCGGTGGTGATGACCGTCGACAACAAGACCAAGAAGATGACGGTCAAGAAGGACGGCAAGGTCATCAAGACCATCCCGATCAGCCTGGGCAAGAAGAGCACGCCGTCCTCCAGCGGCACGATGGTGGTCATCGAGAAGCTCAAGAAGACCGTCTTCGACACCATGGACGACCCGAACCCGGCGAACCGCTACGTCACCGACATCGAGTACGCCCAGCGGCTCACCTGGGGTGGGGAGTTCATCCACGCCGCACCGTGGTCCGTCGCCTCCCAGGGGCGTACCAACGTCTCGCACGGCTGCGTCAACATGTCCACCGCGAACGCCAGCTGGCTGTTCAACCAGACCCGCATCGGTGACCCGATCCAGGTCAAGGGCACCGAACGCAAGCTGGAGAACGGCAACGGCTGGACCGACTGGAACATGAGCTGGGACGACTACGTCAAGGGCAGCGCTATCCCGTTGGAGGAGGCGACGACCGATCCCACCACCGTGCCGTCGACCGAGCCGACCGCCATCACCACGGGCTGAGCCGCCCGGAGCCGCAAACGCGACGCAGGCAGGCCGGTGGCGTCTCCAGCCGCCCGAGCTGGGGGTCCGGGATCATCCGGCCTGCCTCGACGCGAGGGCCTGTTCGTCGTCGAACGCCCACGGGGCGGGCTCGGCGGCCGGCACCACCACACGGCGTCCCTGGAGATGTCCCCCAGAAACGATCAAGACCCCCTCTGGCGAGGGGGTCTTGACTGTGGATCAGGAGATCCACCACAAGGGTGACTGATGGGATTTGAAACCTCCGAGCCGATCAAGGTCAGGGGGTTTCGGTGCCGTTCACGCTGGTGGTTGCCGTGTCTTGCGGTGGGTTGTCGTGGGTTGGCGTGGACTCGCTGCCCCCATCCTGCCCCCAATCCGATCTTGGCAATGCCTCATTCAGGACATCGACGATCTGCGCGTCGACCGCCGGCAGTAGGTGGCCATACCGGTCGGAAGTGACCGTGATCGAGGCGTGCCCGAGCCGGTGCTGGATGGCCGTCAGTGTGGCCTTGCCAGAGATCAGCCAGGCCACGTGGGTGTGCCGCAGATCATGGAACCGGAGTCCCTCCACGCCCGCCCGTGCGACTGCCGCCAACCACACCCGGCGGAAGTTCCGGACCCGCATCGGCTGCCCCGTCGTCGTGCGGAAGACCAACTCATCCGGCTTCCGGTTCGCAGTCAAGCCGATCAGTGCCTGCTGAACCTCCGACGGCAGACTCACCGTCCGGCGGGACCGAGCCGACTTCGGTGGACCGAAGACCAACTCGGCAGCGCCCGCCAGTTCCGACATCGTCTCCTCGACCCGCAACGTGGCAGCCAGCACGTCCACGCGGCCCACCCGGAGCCCGGCCAGCTCCGCCCAGCGCAGGCCCGTGCCGAGCGCCGTCACCACCAGAGGCCGGTAGTGCTCCGGAACGGCCAACACCAGGCGTTGTGCCTCCGGCTCGGTCAGGAACTTCATTTCCTGGGCAGTGCCACGTGGCAGCCGAGTGCCGGCGCAGGGGTTGACGCGGACCAGTCGCTCGGCGACCGCCCCCGCCATGATCGTATGCAGCACGCCGTGCACGTTGTGAACCGTCTTCGCCGACCTGCGCTTGCCAAGTCGGGACACGAACTGCTGCACCGCCAGCGGCGTGATCGAGACCAACGACGCGTCACCCAACTCGGGGATGATGTGCGTCTTGATCCGCGACCACTCGGACCTCTGCGTATTTGGTGCCAGCCCTGACTTCCGAGCATCCCACCACTCAACGGTCCACTCCCCCAGGCTCAGCGCGCCCGAGGCCGGCATGACAAGGTCGCCGCGGGCCTGATCACCCACGAGGACCTTCATTGCCGCTCTGGCCTGCGTCTTGGTCGGGAAGCCGTCGGAGACGGTGACCTTCCGGTCCGCCACCCGGTCACGGATCCGAAACCCGGCGCCGTGCTTCTCGATCCACACGGTCTTAGGTGTGCCTGAGGCGCAGAGCGGTGTCGACGAACTTTCGACGCCGGGCCGTGTCGTCCTGAGCCATGGTCCGCAACTCGGCTAGCAAGTCCTGCTGTACCTCTTCGGGTAGACCCGACTGCTTGATCAGCGTTACGGCGTCGGCATCGGGGTCCGTCGCGGGCAGGCTCCGGACCTCGTCGGCGCTGTAGTAACCAACGCGCTGGAACAGTTCACCCAAGTCGAGGTGAAAAACTCGGGCAGCGCGTCGGACGTTGGCTTCCTTGACGGCATATGTCTGATCAAGCCACCGGTCGATCGTCTTCGACGAAACGTCCAGCTTGCGCGCCAACTCGCTCTTGTTGTTGCTCGCCGAAGTACGCAGCAGCTCTTGGACAACCTCTGCCCACGCCGCGCGGTTAACCTCGACCCCCGGCTCCTTCATGCCGGCACTGTACCGGACGTCTACGTCCGGTCGTAAGAGCAGTCGCACTGTTCGTATTCCTCTCAGTGTGCGGCGCTGGACATAGAAGAACGTTCACCTGAGCCGGACATAAGCGTCACAGAGGCAGTGTCGCATGTCCAGACGTTCACGTCCGAAAGTCGTCTTGACTGGACGTCCACGTCCGGCTAGCTTGGACGCATGCGACAGGACGTAGACGTCCAGACGCGGTCTGACGTTAAGCCCCGAGTCCTGCTCAACCAGGACCAGTACGACGCCATGACGCGCGTGCTCGGACTCACCACGGACCCCGCCCGAGCCGAGTTCTTCGGCTACACCGACCGCACCATCCGTCGCGCCCGGAACGGCAGCATCGGCGAGGACTTCATCGCCCGCACGGTCGCCGGATTCAGGGAGCACGAGAGCACGCTCAAGGCCGCCGGTTTCGCCTCTGGCTTCGACGAGGTCTTCCTCGTCGGTCGGCGGGCTGCCTGATGACCGCCGTGACGCTGATGACTGACGAACAGCTCGCAAAGCGGCTCCAGGTCCCCGTCTCGTGGGTCAAGGACAAGGCCAAGGCCGGCGAGATCCCGCACACCTTCATCGGCCGACACCGCCGCTACACGGAGAAGCACTTCGAGCAGATCGTCGCCGCTGGCAATCAGCCCGTTCGCGGGGCTCGCCGCAGGACATCCGGGCGGGCGGCATGATCACCGTCCACCCGCTGCGACTGCGCGCGTTCATCGCCCAGGTCGACACCGGCGCCGGGGCCGACGGCTGCTGGGTCTGGCGCGGCCACACCTCCGGTGACGGCTACGGCGTGTTCGGTCAGCCCAGCACCGGAGCCCACCGAGTGGCCTACGAGCTGATGGTCCGACCCATCCCCGAGGGCAAGAGCATCGATCACACCTGCCACAACCAGGACCGTTCGTGCCCCGGCGGGTCGACGTGCCAGCACAGGTTGTGCGTCAACCCGCTCCACCTGGAAGCGGTGACGCAGGGCGAGAACGTGCTCCGCAGCGCCCACACGATGCCGCACCACAACGCGGCCAAGACGCACTGCCCGCAGGGCCACGAGTACACGCCGGAGAACACCTACTCCCGGCGGACGGCCAAGGGAACGGCGCGCCGGGAGTGCAAGACGTGTCGCCGAACCCGACTGGCCCAGCGCCCCGCCGCCTGACCCCCGCCCCGGGCCGCCCGGCCTGGAGACGAAAAACGGCGCCCCGCATCCCTGCAAGGACAACGCGGAGCGCCCGAACTCCCGAGGACGGTACCAAATGACCGACTCCAAGACACCACAGCAGACCGCCGACCAGGCCGTCGCCGACCTCAAGGCGCTGCTCAGCAAGCCGGCCCAGTCCGCCGAGCCCAACCCGTACGACCCGCGTCAGCCGCGCCTGCACTCGGTCCGCAAGCCCCTCGTCGACCTGGGTGACGTCGCCTCCGGCCGGGTGCCGCTGCCGCCGACGGGTGGTGACCAGCGATGACCCGGCGGAACCGCACCGACATCGCAGCCGACATGCAGCAGGACATGGCCCGGCGCCCGAACGAAGGCGGGGAGTACGCCATCTTCGCCGGCCTGGTCATCGCCATCCACCGCGCCAGCAGGTACGGCACCTACGCCGGAATGACCGACGCCGAGAAACTGGCCGAGATCGGCGAGGTCATCGCCGCGCTGGACATGGTGCACGACGAGGAGGCGGCCCCTGAGGTCGCCGGGGACGGTCGCTGCCCCGCATGCCACCACGAGGCCGAGCACCTGTATGGCGCTGGCTGTGTGGCGCGACCCGGAGGCCAGTTGGGCGTGGGTCGGTGCGGCTGCAAGTACGGGGCAGGTGCGTCGCGATGACCGCCACCCAGATCGCCGCGCTGGTCGAGGTTCACCGCGCCGCCATCAGCCGCATGTCCAACGCCTGCCTGGCCCACGAGGTCGCCCGTGACGCCGCGCTGCCCCGGTCGCCGCTCGCCGACGAGGTGCGGCGGGTCGACGACGCCGAGGTCGAGCGCCGGAAGCAGGCCGCCCGGATCACCAACGCCCTGCTGGCACTCGGCCGCACGTCCCCGGAGATCACCGCCAACCTGACCCGGCTCGGGTTCGTCGGCCGGCGGTGGGCCAGCGACAACTGCCCCGTCTTCCGCTACCTGCGCAGCCTCGATCTGCCGGTCCGGTCGGTGGATTCGATGCTGGTCCGCCTGCTCGACGGCGGCCGGGTGCTGGTGCCGGACGTGATCGGGACGTGGATGGCCGAGTACGACGGCTACGCCTACCCGGCGCTGGTCGAGGCGGTGGCGGCATGAGCCCCGCCGTCATCGCCCTCACCGCGCTCGTCGCGATCCTCGGCGGCATCACCGGCGCCGCCCTCTGCTGGCTGGTCCTCAACCGCCGCAACGAAGCCATGGCCGCCTGCGTACGGGCCACTCAACTCGACACCAGCGCGGACCGGGCGGCCAAGGTCGCTGCCTGGCGGGAGCGGCAACTGTCCCGGGTCACCGCGACCGCCATCAAGCACGGTCGGAGGGCCGCCGCGTGATCGACCAACCCTGGCACTACTCCAACCGCGCCGACAAGCGGGCCCTGCCGCTGGCCGACCGGCACTACAACCGGCAGAAGGTCGGCAGCCCGCAGTTCGTCCCGCCGGGCAGCTGCGTCGTCTTTCTCACCGAGCACGCCGACGCCGTCTGGACCACCTCGAACCCGATCGCCCGGTTCGTCAAGCACGACTGGGCCGGGGCGTGGATGAACAGCCTGTTCCGCCGTGAGCCGGAGTGCGAGTACCTGGCCTCCGACCTGATCGTCGCTGCGGTCGCGGCCACCCGGGCGCACTGGGCGGACGTGCCGGACCTCGGGATGGTCACCTTCGTCGACGCGAACAAGACCCGCCGCAAGCGCGACCCGGGCCGCTGCTACCGACGAGCGGGCTTCACGCACGTCGGCTTCACCAAGGCCGGTCTCTGGGTCTTCCAGCAGCTGCTCGCCGACATGCCGGAGCCGGCGCTCGCCCGGCCGAAGTTCGTGCCTGAGCTCGCGAGGGCCGCCGCGTGAGGCCGGACCCCGAGGGCGTCCGCGCGATGCGGGGCCTACGCAACGCACTCATCGTCTCCGGCCTGACCTGGGCCCTGCTCGCGCCTCTCTTCTACTTCCTGATTCGGAGCGCCACGTCATGACCACGACCACCGAGCACATCGAAACCCCGTCCGACCTCGACACCCTCCGCCGCGCCGCCAACCTGATCCGGTCCCGCGCCAACCGGGCCTCTGGGTCGCCGTGGAAGGCCTCGCCGGTCTGGTCACCCGACTCGGCGGCGACCAGCGCCGTCTACTCCCACGCCTACCCGACCGGCACCGCCGGCAGTGAGGTCGTCGCGTCCGCTCGGCGCCAGACCGGGAAGTCGGGCTACGGCGGCATCCGCAACCCGCACAACGCCGTGCACATCGCGGCCTTCGCCGACCCTGCGGTGGCGTTCGCGGTCGCCGACCTGCTGGACCAGGCCATCGACATCTGGAACAAGCCAATCTCGCTGCCGGCAGTCAGCCCCACCGACGTGGACGCCGTCGACTTCGCCGGGCTGACCCGGTCCGCGCTGTCTATCGCTCGCGCCTACCTGGTGGGAGAGCCGAGATGACCGCCCCGCGCTGGCCCCGCCTCGCCGCCCTCTTCCACCGCACCCGCACCGACGAGCACCCCGGCGCCGACGCCACCTGGTCGCCGCTGGCCGACCTCCCCGCCGACGACGGCCGGCTCATCGCCCCCGCCGCCGACTACGAGCCGCGCCACGCCGCCCAGCACGCGGAGCCCGAGGTCGACCAGACGATCGAGATCCCCGGCGTCATCGCCGTCGACAGCCACGGGATCGCCGTCGACATCCCGCCGCAGACCGTCACCGTCGCCGCCCCGAGCGCCGTGCCCGCCTGGGTCCGGGCGCCGAAGGCCGGCCCCGACACCTTCATCCCCGCCGGTGAGCTGGAACTGACCGGGCGGCTCGACCCGAGGGAGGTCACGCAGTCATGACCGTCACCATCAAACCGACCCTCACCCAGTTCGACGTCACCGTCACCCTGACGGGCATCGACACCGGCCGGGCGTACTCCGAGGGTGTCGTCACCGTCCGCATCCCCGCCATCGGCGCCGACAAGGCGGAAGAGATCGGTCGCGCGCTCGGTCAGGCGATCATCGACACCTCGGACCGCTTCGTGGCCTGGCCGGTTGTCCGTCAACCCGTCAAGGCCCAGGCCGTCAACCCGGAGGTCGAACCCGACACCGACGAGCAGGTGGGTCCCCGCGAGGCGTACCTGCGCATGCGGGCCAAGAGCGAAGGCTTCCCGATCACCGCCTCCGACGTCGACCACGAGCGGCACGTCGACAACTGCAAGGCGTGCCAGGAGCAGGAAGAGGACCGACGGAACCAGTACCAACACGAGCGGCGCCTCGAGAACTCCCGACACGAACTGCTCGGCTTCCTCTACCAGATCCAGGACACCCTCAAGGCGCTCGGCAACTGGAAGGCGGCCGACAAGCCGCTGCCGCCGACCCAGGAGTTCGTCGAGAAGCTGACGGCGGCCGCGCGGAAGACGTCGTCGGCGTACCAGCGGGCGATGAAGTCATGAGCGCGCCGACCACGATCCCCCCGGCCCCGCCGGCACCGACCGAGCGGCCGAACCGCGACCTGGTGTCGTCCTGGCACCTCGGCTCGATGGAGCGATACCTCGACCTGACCGCCCGGCACCGCGTCGCGGAGTACGCGGTTCGGGCCGATCAGCTCATCGCCGAGGGCGCCGACCACAAGGCGGTGATGCAGGCCCTGGGCGCCGCCGAGTACCTCGCGCCGGCCGACGAACGACACCTGCACATCGCCCGGACCGACGCCTACGCGGAACTGCACAGGCTGCGGGGCTGGTACCGGTACACGACCGAGCGCGGTGAGCACGCGGTGTCCGCCGACGCTGTCCGGACCCCTGACCAAGGTGACGTCGGGCGCTACTACGTGATGAGCCCCTTCATGTGGGGGCCCTACCTGGTCAAGGACCGAGACACCGGCACCGTCATGACCCAGGTGCCCGAGCGTGCACCCGCCGACGAGTGGATCGCCCGAGCCGAGGGGACCTGGGGCTCCGAGCCCGTCGCGGTCCAACCGGCGCCTGCTTCGAACCTGCACTGGTCGGAGCGGTCGATCGAGACCGTGGACGTGCTGGCGGGGGTGGCGGCATGAGCGCCGCGATCCTGGCCCGGGGCCTGACCGCCGTGGTCATCGACACCCGACCGTGCGCCCGCTGGGACCCGCGCATGTGGGAGACCGGCAACCCGGGCAACGCCGAAGCCGCCGAGATGTGCGGATGGTGCCCGTTCCGGCCGACGTGCCCGGCGGACAACCCCAACCCGCGAGGCATGGTCGTCGCCGGGGTGGCGTACGACGACTACGGGCACCCGACGGCCCTCGGCGCCGCGCCGGACGAACTGCCGGCGGTGGTGCTCGCAACCAGGGCGCCGCGGCCCTCCGACTACGGCGACGAGATCATGCGCCGCCACGACAACGGAGCCACCTGGGCGCAGATCGCCATCGTGCTGCGGCTGTCCGCCGAGGCGGTCAAGGCGTACGGCCGGCGGCAGCTCGCGGCGCGAGCCAGGCAGCAGGTGGCGGCATGAGCGCCTGGACCGAACAGGACTCCATCAACCTGTCCGCCGCCCTGGTCGCCCACGACGGCTACCGGATGCCGCTGACCGGGGACGAGCGACGGGCCGCCGTCGAGCAGATGATCGCGCTCGGGGTGGACTCGCGGACCGCGGCCGACCGGTTGTGCATGACCGTCGAGCAGTTGTGGTGCTGGTCGCACCGTGCGGGTATCCGCTGGCCCGGTCGCAAGCAGGCGTGGTGGGTGGTGGCCGCCCAGCCGTCGTCGTCCCCGGAGGCCAAGGCCCGGCGCAAGGCCGCTGCGAAGGCCCGGGTGGCGGCGTGACCCGCGACTGCCGCCCGGACCCCACCCGCCCGCGGCCGGACATCGAGCGGGCCCGTGAGGAGTGCACGCACCCGGCGGAGTACCGGCAGCCGGGCGGCCTGTGCGGGTGCTGTGGGTGGGACGGGTTCGGGGTGGCAGGGACCAAGACCAACGGAATCGAGATGGAGGGAGTGGCGTGACTCGTCAATTGGTCGCCACCGGAACGGAGACCCAATCGCTCAAGCAGCGGTTCCGAAACAAGGTCCGGGTCGATCTGGTAACCGGGTGCTGGATGTGGACGGCTTCCGTGGACAACCACGGATACGGACAGATCAACGTCGCTGGCGCGCCGGTCAAGGCGCATCGGGTTTCTTGGATGCTCTTCGTCGGCCCGATCCCTGACGGCCTGACGCTCGACCACCTGTGCCGCGTCGTCAGATGCGTCAGCCCCGACCATCTCGACCCGGTCACACGGTCGGAGAACACCTCTCGCCAGATCGCAGCAATCGGACACCCGAACGCGCTCAAGACCGAGTGCACCAACGGACATGGATTCAGCGAGACCAACACCCGGT
Organism: Plantactinospora solaniradicis; assembly: GCF_042658085.1. NCBI lineage: Bacteria > Bacillati > Actinomycetota > Actinomycetes > Micromonosporales > Micromonosporaceae > Plantactinospora > Plantactinospora solaniradicis. Next base: position 834,549 of record NZ_JBHSPR010000010.1, read on the forward strand.
ACGCGAGTCGAGGTCGTGGGCGGGTCTGCCGGATCTGTCGCGCCGAGGCCAACAAGCGATACCGCCAAGGACGGAGAGCAGCGTGACCGCGCCCAGCATCCAACCCGAGCCCAAGCGCGACAGATATGGGCGCTATCTCCTCCCGGACCCGGGACAGCCGGGCGCGACCAGCACGCTGGCGTGGACCCGGGCAACCACCTTCGCCAAGTCCATCAGTGACACGTTCGGGCTGACGAAGTGGCAACTCCGAATGGCACTCAAGGGCCTGACCATGCGGCCGGACCTGTTCGCCCGGGTGTCGGCCGCCACGGTCGACGACCGGCAGGTGCTCGACCAGGTCGCCGAGGCCGCGAAGGAGGCTGCGGCGTCCAGCTCGGGCGCCAACCTGGGTAGCGCGTTGCACCAGTTCACCGAGCGGCTGGACCGCGGGGAGCAGGTCACCGTGCCGGCGCCCTGGGACGCCGACGTGGCCGCGTACCGCAAGGTGCTGACCGAGGCCGGCATCGAGGTCAACGCCGAGTGGATCGAACGAATCATCGTGGTCCGCCAGTACCACATCGCCGGGACGCTCGACCGGATCCTGCACAGCCCGACGTGGCGGCTGCCCCGCATCGGCGACCTCAAGACAGGCAAGGACCTGTCCTACGGGTGGCTGGAGATCGCGGTGCAGGAGGCGATCTACGCCAACGCCGACGCCATGTGGAACGGGCTCACCGGTCAGTACGAACCCATGCCGGAGGTCGACCGGGAAGTAGGCGTCGTCATCCACCTGCCGGTCGGCAAGGCGACAGCGACCTTGTACGAGGTCGACCTCGTAGCCGGGTGGGAGATCGCCCAGGTCTGCGCCACAGTGCGCGGGCTGCGCACCCGCCGGGACCTGGCCCGGGCGATGCCGGCACCGAAGACCAGCAGCGCCCTGCTGCTGTCCCTGATCCAGCGCGCCACCGGCGAGCCCGAGATGGACCGGCTGTGGGCCGACCACTCCGCGAACTGGACCACCCAGCACACCACCGCGGCCAAGGCACGTCTGGCCGCACTCAGCACCACCAACCAGACCGTCCACACCAACCCATAAGGAGATCATCGTGGACCTGCTCGACAGCATGACCGAGGACAGCACCAACCAGCCGATCGACCTGCTGGCCGACCTCGACGAGGGCGGCGCCCCGGCCTGGATGCCGAAGGAGTCCGGCGACGGGGTGCAGGGCACCGTCATCTCGATCGGATCGACCAAGTCCAAGTTCCCCGACACGGCCACCGGTCAGTTCCCGGACTGCCCCGTCATCACGCTGCGCCAGACCGACGGCAGCGAGATCCGGGTGACCGCGTACCAGTCGATCCTCCGCAAGGAGATCAACGACGCGGGTGTGCAGGTCGGCGACCTGTTCGCCGCTAAGTACTTTGGCAAGAAGGACAACAAGGCGGGTACCGGTTCGTACCACCACTACAAGGTGGCCGTCCGGCCCGGCCCGCGTGCGTCGACCCCGCCGTACCGGGCCGCCTGACCATGACGGTGATCGGTGACAGCCGGCTCCCCACTCGGTTCTGGGACAAGGTCACCGTGTCCCAGACCGGGTGCTGGGAGTGGACGGCAAGCACCCGGGCCGGCGGGTACGGCTACTTCTACTGGCAAGGGCGGGATGACCTGGCACACCGGGTCGCCTACGCGGTGCTGGTGGCCACCGTGCCCGGGAAGCTGTCGCTCGATCACCTCTGCCGGGTGAGGCACTGCGTCAACCCCGACCATCTGGAGCCCGTCACACACCGCACGAACGTCCTGCGGGGTGAGGCACCGACCGCCCAGAAGGCGCGAGCCACGGAATGCCCCAACGGGCACCCGTACCCAGATGCCCAGGCACCGGGCAACCGCCGGTGCGTCCCGTGCGGCCAGGACCAACTCAGCCGGAAACGGGAGCGGTACGCGACGGACCCGGCGTACCGAGCGCGGGCGATCGAGAGATCGCGTAACCGGTATCGGCACCTACGAGCAGCCAACCCCGCCCGGACCTGATCCGGCCCACCTGACTGGTGCACCAGCAGCCTTCCCCGGTGCTGGTGCACCTCCCAGGCAGACCGGCTCCACTGCCCAGCCACCACCCGCACCACGACATAGCAGGAGGGATCTCATGGACCTCGGTCCCCCGGTTCACCCCGGCCAGGTCGGCACCTTCTCGTTCGCCAGTTCCCTCAACGCGCAGTACACCGTCGGCCGCGAACCGGCCATCCGCGCCGCCATGTTCCTCGCCGAGCACGAGCCCTATCTGGCGCTGGACATCGAGACCGAGGGTGTGGACGCCCTGGCAATGCGGCTCAAGGTGGTCACCGTCGGGTCGGCCAACCACGCCGTGGTGCTCGACCCCCGCGACCCGGCCCAGGCCGACGCGGTCCGCCGGGCCCTGGAGATCGCCCGAGTGCTCGTCGTGCACAACAGCCCGTTCGACGTGCCGGTGCTCGTTCGGCACGGGCTGATGCGCCTGGCCGACGTCAGCAAGGTCAAGGACACCCTGGTGTACTGCCGACTGGCCGAACCCGACGAGCGCACCAGTAAGTCGCTGCTGGCGGCCGGGCACCGGTACCTGCACACCAGCAAGGACGACGTGCTGGGCAGCGCGTTCAAGGCGCTGGGCCTTACGAAGTCGGCCGGCTTCAAGACCTTCGACATCGACCGGCCGATTTACGTGCAGGGCGCCGCATTCGACGTCATCCTCACCGCCCGGCTGCTGCCGGTGGTCCGGGCCGCGGCGTACGACCGACTGACCAAGGACCACCCGTTCACCTCGTGGGGCGTCTCCGGCGCCGACGCCGACGAACTGGTCGAGCGCGAGCAGACGATCAACCACATCTTCGTGCGCCGATCCGCGGTCGGGATCCGGGTGGACCTGGAGTACCTCGACGGGTACCGGGCCGACGTCCGGGCCCAGCAGGACGCCGACCGGGCGCTGCTGGAGGCCGAGGGCGTTCGACCGGGTCACGGCGGCTCGCTGACCGGGTGGCTCGACCAGCGCGGTCTGCTGCCGGAAAACCACCCGCGCACCGAGAAGACCGGCGCCCCCGCGGCGACCAAGGACGCGCTGGCCCGGCTGGAGCACCCCGTGGCGGTGGCCTTCGTCCGGCTCAAGCAGACCGAGAAGATCGAGAGGGACTACCTACAGAAGGTGGTCGACCTGTCCGACGAGCACGACCGGATCCACCCAACCACCACGATCCTCGGTGCCGCGACGGGCCGGATGTCGATGTCGGGGCCGCCGCTCCAGCAGTTCAGCGGACCGGCCCGGGGGATCCTGCTCGCCGACCGAGGCGACTCGCTGACCTCGATCGACTGGTCTCAGATTGAGCCGGTCGTCGCCGCGAACATCGCACGGGACCAGGCCGTGCTGACCGGGTACGAGGACGGATCCTCGGACCTCTACACCACGGTGGCCAAGGCTGCGGGCATCGTCCGTAAGAAGGCCAAGGTCATGCTGCTGGCCCAGATGTACGGCGAGGGTATGACGAAACTGTCCCAGGACCTCGGGATCAACATCAAGGACGCCTGGGAGCTGCGGGACACGGTGTTCCGGGCAATGCCCCGGGTCGGTCGACTGATCAAGAAGCTGCGGGACATCGGCGAGCAACACCGCCTGGTGTTCACGCTGTCCGGGCGGATCGTCCCGGTGCCGTCCGGCCAGTTCGGCGTCGCGGTCCACAAGGCGGTCAACTACTTCGTCCAGGGCGGGGCGTACGACGTGCTCGCCGACACCCTGATCCGGATCGACCAGGCCGGTCTGTCGGACGCGGTGTATCTGGCGATGCACGACGAGCTCGTGGTGAGCACCGCGGCGGCCGAGGACGTCCGGAAGATCATGGAGTCCCCGCCGGAGCGGCTGTGCCGGATGTCCGGCCGGGTGCCGGTCCTACGTACCGACCGGGCAGACCTCGGTGACCGGTGGAGTGAAGCGTGATCGCCAACGACCTGTTCGCCGCCTGCTTCGGCATCGTGCCGGCCGGCGACGAGGAGGCTCTGGTCCGGATCGTGCGCAACGCGGTCCGGAACGGGTTCGCCGTCGTGCCGATCGCGCCCGGGGCCAAGAACCCGATCTGCACGCTGACCGCCCGCCAGGCGAAGGCCGCGGACCGGGAGGCCAAAGACGCTGCCCGGGAGCGCGGAGAGCGCAACTGGGAACGCAAGCAGCACGAGTGCGGCATCGCCCACGCACTCACCGACCCCGCGATCGCCACCAGGGTGGTCGGCCGGCTGCTCAAGGAGCGCGGCGCGATCAACATCGGCGTCGAGGTCGGCCGGTCCCGAATGCTGATGGTCGACGCGGACACCGCCACCGAGCTGGCCGGGTTCCTCGCCGACTGGTCCGAGCGGTCCGGGCAGGACATGACCGGCCGCCGTCCGACCGTGACCACGCCAGGCAAGGTGAAGACAACCGCGGCCGGAGAAGAGAAGTGGGTCCACAAGGACGGCGGGCACTTCTGGTTCACCCTGCCGGAGGACGTCGACCTAGCGGGTCTGCCCGGTCAGGGGACGCTGCGGGCCGACTCCGGGTGGGTCGCGGTGTGGCGGGACCATCAGGCCCTCGTGCCGCCGTCGGTGCGCGCTGAGGGTCCGTACGCCATCACCGGCCAGGTCGAGCCGGCCCCGGACTGGATAATCGAGCGGATCCGGGAGCACGCCGCGGCCTGGGCTGAGCGACGCACCAGGCAGGCCGAGCGGGTCCACCACGACGGTGACCCGATCGACGTCTGGTCGGCAACCACGCCGTGGGCCGACCTGCTTCTGCCCGACGGTTGGACCGACACCGGCATCCCGGACCGGTGCGGGTGCCCGATCTGGACGCGGCCGGGCGACCCGGGCCACTACAAGAGCGCGACCGCTCACGACCTCGGCTGCACCCACTACGACCTCGACGCCGGCCACGGCCCGCTGCACATCTGGACCGACAACCCGCCGGACTTCCTGGCCGACGCCGTGGTGACCCACGGGACTCGCACCATCACCAAGCTCCAGTACGTGGCGTGGCGCGATCACGAAGGCCACAGCGGCGCGGCGATGAGTGCCCTGGACCTGGCGGCGATCGGCGGCCAGAGCGCCACCGCGGCGGCCGAGCTAGACGCGATGCTCGACGGGCTGGAGAAGGCGGCGCAGCCGGCTCCTGATCAGGCGCCTGACCTGGACCCCGAACCTCCCGTGTCCAGTGAGACCACGGGTGAGACCGGTGAGACCAGCAGGGTGGAACCACCCGCTGACGATGATGCGGCAGCCATCCGGGCGCAGCTCGACGCCGACCCGAACCTGCGCAAGGCAGTGGCCGACCTGCACCAGCGGGACAAGGCCCGGGACCTGTACGACAAGATCCGGAACCTCGGAGAAGCCAAGGACCTGCGCGACCGGCTCAATGGCGCGATGGACCGCCTCAGCGAGATCCCGGAGGAAGACGAGGAAGACCTCTGGCGGATCCAGGACCTGTGGATGCAGGGACAGACGGTGCTGCTCACGGCGAAGTACAAGGCCGGCAAGACCACGATGATGCTCAACGTCATCCGGTCTCTGGTCGACGGCAAGCCGTTCCTCGGGCAGTTCGAGACCACGCCGATCGAGGGCAACCTGCTCATCGTCAACGCCGAGATGACCCGCAAGCAGTTCCGTCGGTGGCTACGCGAATCCGACATCGTGCACCGGGAGAAGGTCTTCGCACTCCACGTCCGAGACGCTGGGCCGTCGTCATTCAACCTGCTCGACCCCGGAGTCCGAGACCTACTGATCAAGAAGATCAACGAGGTCGACGCCCGCGCGCTGATCCTCGACCCACTCAACCCGCTGCTGGCTGGAGCTGGGGTCGACGAGAACGCATCCGCAGACGTGGCGCGCTGGTTCAACGCGCTCAAGGAGGTCGAACAGGCCACCTCGATCGAAGACACCCTGCTTGTACACCACTTCGGCCACAACGGTGAGCGGGGCCGTGGGTCCTCGAAGTTCATGGACCACCCGGACGCGCTCTGGACGTACACCGTCGAGGACATACCGGAGCCAGACGACGATGACGACGACCTGCTGGGACAGATCGAAGCGGCACCGGCACCGCGGTTCCTCAAGGCCATCGGCCGGGACGTGGAACTGGCCAAGAGCCGCATCGAGTACGACCCGGAAACGCGGACGCTGACCATGCCCGTCATCGGCGGGGGCGCCACTCGCGGAGCGACGAAGAAGGCGGCAGCGGACGCGCGCAAGAAGAAGCTGGCCACCAAGATCTTTGCGGAGATCGAAAATCTGCCAGGCATCACCTCCAACAAGATCCACGAGGAGGTCGGCGGCAAGCGGGGCGAGTTCCAGGCCGTGATCCGAGAGATGCGAGACCGCGGGGACGTGGTCATGGTCAAACGCGGCCGATCGCATCACTACTACCCAGAGTCACCAGAAACCACTGAACCAGACCTGGTGACAGTAGGTGAGACCCATGAGACCCCATGAGACCTGGTCTCAAAGGTCTCACTGGGACAGGTGGGTGAGACCCAACCCCTTTAGGGGGGGTCTCAGTCCCACCCAACGAGTCTCATCGGAGAACCCAAGATCACCGGTCTCACCCACAAACGGGCCGTGGGGTGACTGAGGTGCTTTACAGAGCGTTCACCGTCACCGAGTGTCCGCGGTGCCCGGACCTGATCCTCGTCGGCGTGGTCGGCGGGGTCCGGTACCGGATCGACCGACGGACCATCCCGACCGACGACGCTGCGGTGCTCCGTCGGTACGGCGTTCCGATCCTCGTGCTCGATCGTGGCGTCGACCGTCTGGACGCCGACTGGTGGGTCCCCGAGCAACACGACCTGAGCAAGTCAGGTCGGCACCTCGTCGTGCCGCACGTCTGTAGCTCGGCGCACGCCGCCCGGCCTACTGCCCGCCGCGTCACCCCGTCCCCTTTCGCCATCGCTGACGACAACCCGCCCTACTGAGGAGACCGAGATGACTCAGATCGTCGACCAACCGCCGCCGGCACCGAACGACCGTCCGTCGGTGCAGAGCCTCGTCCGCTCCGACCTCGAAGTCCGCGAGCGGGTCGGCGTCGCCCGCTACGGCACGCCGCTGCAACCGCACAACGGTCGCGACGCCCTGGTGGACGCGTACCAGGAGGTGCTCGACCTGGCGTGCTACCTGCGTCAGGCGATCGAGGAGCACGACAGCCTCCGCGCCTTCGTCGACTGGGTGTCCCGACTCGACCAGCCCGCCCCCGAGCCCGGCGAAGAACTGGCCCGCCGCGGTCTCACCGTCGACCGGGTCGCCGCTGCCGCCCGCCGGACGCTGGGAGCTGCGTCATGAAGCGCCGACCCCGCGACATCGGCACCGCCGCCGAGACCGCCACCGTCCGGTACCTCCAGGCCCACGGCTGGCCCACCGCCGAACGTCGTGCCCTCCGAGGCAACTGCGACGCCGGGGACATCACCGGCACACCCGGTGTCTGCTGGGAGGTGAAGGGCGGGAACGCTGCCCGGACCGCCAGCGACCTTGACATCGAGCGGTGGATGGCCGAGCTGGCCGTTGAGTTCCGCAACGCCCAGGCCGACGTCGGGTTGCTGGTGGTCCAGCGAGCAGGTGTCGGCCCGGCGAACGCGGGTCGCTGGTGGGCGTGGATGCCCGCCTTCCAGCTCAGTTCCCTGATCTTCGAGGTTCCGATCCTGCCGGCCGGCTACACCTTCCCGGTGCGGATGCTGCTCGGCGACGCCGTGTCGCTGCTGCGGTCCGCCGGCTACGGCACCCAGCCCAGGCCCGTTCTCAGCCTCGACGACCCGACGCCCCCGACCGCCCGGTTCGGCGACGACCGCAGCCTGCGGGACCCGGTGGACGTCGTGGCGCTGCCGGAGCGGGTGGCGTCGTGACCGACCGGCAGTGCCCGCTAATCGATCCGATCTGGGACCGACGGTGCACCAAGACGGCCGGCCACGGCGATGCCCACCAGAACGCCGAGACGCCCGGCGAAACGATCACGTGGGGCACCGTGACGCAGGTCCGGGCGTACGAACACGGCGAGAGCACTACCCCTGACTCCCGATAAGGCCCATACCTACGACCACGAAGGAGATCGACGTGACCACGACCCAGGTTCCCGACAAGGTCTTCCGTGAGATCGCGGAGGGCATCGACCCGATCGACCCGGAGGCCATCGCGACCAACCGGTCGTTCAGGGCCACCGTGATCGCCGCGTACATGGTTGGTCGGGCTGAACTGGCCGACCTGCGCGACCGCTTCGCTGCCCTCGCTGAGATTGAGGAGTACATCGGCGAGTCCTGCCAGAACGCCTCCCACAACATCCGGGACGTACTCAACGGCGAGGACCCCCGGCCGGACGCCAGGCAGTGGGGCCTGGAGTGGGCCGACGCCGAGGCCGGAGTCGATCGCACCTAGCCGATAACTGCGACTAACGCACGAGATCAAGAGAGGGACCATGAGCGAACTTCGCGGAGTGATCTACGGGCAGTGCCACCGATGCGGGAGCCAAGACGGGTTGATGTCGACGGTGATCGTGGGGGGCTGGCTCATTCGAGAGCACTTCCTGGCGATCGAGTGCAAGATCCGGAAACGGCGCCGCTCTCGTCGGACAACCGCATAAGCCTTGTTATAGGGGCCAGGAACGATCTAGATAGGAGACGAGACAGGTGAAGCCTCCGGTTCGGTACTACGGCGGCAAGGCCCGGATGGCGGAGCGCGTCGTGTCGATGCTGCCGCCGCACCGGCTCTACGTCGAACCGTTCGCCGGCAGCTGCGCGGTGCTGTTCGCCAAGGAACCCGCTCGGTTCGAGATCATCAACGACCTGTCCGGCGACGTGGTGACCTTCTTCCGCGTTCTGCGCGACCGGCCGGGCGACCTGATCGCGGCGCTCGAAGCCACCCCGTACGCCCGGACCGAGTTCGAGGCCTGCCGGGACGAGGACCTGACCGGCCAGTCCAGCGACGAGATCGAGCAGGCTCGGCGCTGGTGGGTACGGCAGATGCAGGGGTTCAACGCTATCCCCGACCAGAGCAAGCGGGTCGGATGGTCGGTATCGAACGCCAGTTGTAACCCGGCCACCCGGGTCGATGGGTACCTCCGCCGAATGCCGGCCGTGGCGAAGCGCCTGCGCCGGGTCCAGATCGAGCAGCGTTCGGCCGTGAAGGTGGTCGCCCAGCACGGTCGGGCCTCTGATGCAGTTCTTTACGTGGATCCGCCGTATGTCGCGGAGACCCGCAACGACCGTGGCATCGCTTATCAGATGGAGATGACACCGGCGGACCACAGGGCCTTGGCTGCCGCCCTCCACGAGGCGTGCGCGGCGGTGGTTCTGTCCGGCTACGCCTCGCCGCTCTACGACGAGCTGTACGCCGATTGGACTCGGCTCGACATCGCGGTAACCCGACCGACCAGCAACCGGGCCGGAAAGCAGGGCGCGCTCGGTACCGAAGTCTTGTGGCTGAACAGGGCTTTTGACGAAACGCGTCGTGTCTTTGACGAAATGAAGTGTGAGTGCGGGTGCGGGCAACCGCTCGTACGCCTCCCTGTCGGCCGCCGACCAAAGTACTTCTCCGCGCTCTGTCGCCAGAAGGCGTACCTGCGACGAAGGGCGAGCGCGTGACTGACCTCGTACCCGCGCAGCGACCGGGCGACCACCTCGCCCGGCTCGCCGCCGCCTTCATCGCCACCCGCAAGTCGGAACACACCCGCGACGCCTACCGCCGCGACCTCACCGCCTGGCTCAACTGGTGCACCGGCAACGGCGTCAACCCGCTCGACGCCTGGCCCGCCCACGTCCAACTCTGGATGACCCACCTCGAACGCTGCGGCGACGCCGGCACCACTCGCGCCCGCAGGCTCGGCGCCGTGTCGTCCTGGTACGGATGGCTCGTCCGGCACCAGGAAGCCCAACGCAACCCCGCCGACCTCGAACGCGCCGAACGCCCCACCCGGGCACCCCGGCCCGCCCCCGCGCTCTCCGACGAACACGCCGCCGCCCTGCTCGACCGGTCCGACCTCGACACCCCACGCTCCGCCGCCATCGTCTGGCTGCTCATCCACACCGGCATCCGGGTCGGCGAACTGCTGGCCGCCAACACCGCCGACATCGCCGTCGACCGGGGCCACACCGTGCTCCACGTCCACGGCAAGGGAGGCAAGGGCCGGACCGTCACCCTGGTCCCACCGGTCGTCGCCCGCCTCAACGGCTACCTGGCCGCCCGGACCGACACCGGCACCACGCTGGTCCGCACCGACCAGGCCGGAGCCGGCCAGCAGCGTCCGCTCATCGCCACCGCGACCGGGGCCCGGATGGACCGCAAGGCCGTCCGCCTCCTGCTCCGCCGCCTCGCGCGCGCTGGTGGCCTGCCGACCACCGTGGTCGAGCAGCTCACCCCGCACTCCACCCGGGCCACCTACGTGACCGCCGCGCTCGACGAGGGTGTGCCGATCTACGACGTGGCCCGGGACGTCGGGCACGCCTCCACCGACACCACCCGTGGCTACGACCGGTCGCAGTACGACCCGGCCAAGGCCGCTGCCTACCGGCTGATGGGCCGGTTCGGGCGCCACCTCGACCGCACCGACGACCCCGCGCCGCGCTGAGCGGCCAACCCGAGAGGACCCAGACCCATGCGACTGAACGACTTGAACAACCAGGTGAACGAGAGCATCCGCGTCCACCACGCTTCCGGGCACTTCGACCGGGAGGAAGCGATGGCCCGGCTGACCGCAAACGGGCTGACTGAGGTTCAGGCGAAGGACCTGCTGGCGCAGCCGGTGGACGTCGGGCTCTTCCACGAGTACGGGACCTATCCGCCTGAGGTCGACGTAACCCCCTGACGCAGATCGGCGGCCCTCAGGACTGCACCGCCTGAGGGCCGCCCACGCCCCGTAGGAGCGCGCCGTGGATCAAGGCCAGCCTACCGAGGGGGATTCACCACCATGGCCCACCAGACCGCCACACCTCGCCACCCGTCCGTCCTGCACGCCCTGGCCGCCGCGTGGAGCCTCCGCCAGGCCTGGCAGTACCTCTCCGTCGCTGTTGCCCGGGAAGCCCACGCCGTCGCTGCCGAGGCCGACGCGTTCAGCGCCGCCGACGGGATCCGCAGCAGCCAGTGGGGCGCCGGCCGGTCCGGTGGCAGCCACGGCGACCCGACCGGCAACGCGGTGCTCTCCCGCGTCCGATCCGCCGGTCAGTCTCGGCCGCTCGCCGCCCTGGCGAAGTCGACGACCGACACGCTGACGTGGCTCGCCGACACCCTGGGCCTCGCCGCTGGCCCGGATCCGATGTGGCGGATCACCAACGACCTACCCCGGCTCCAGCCCGGTACCGCCGAGCAGCTCCGCCGGTGGCTCGCCGACCACGACACCCGGATCCGGACCACGCTCGGCATCGACCCCGACGAGCACCTGCTCCAGGGCGCCGAGTGCCCCGCCTGTCACCGCCGACCGCTGTACGCCCGCACCGCCGCCCCCGACCCGGCCGACTGGGTGGTGACGTGCGGGACCGGCTGCCTGTGCTCCGGGCAGGGGTGCGGCTGCGGCATGCTGGTGCAGGTGGAGGGCGCGGTGCACATCTGGGACCGGTCGGTGCCGACGGTCGCCGCGATGCTGGGGGCACTGGACGGGCAGCGTACGGAGGGAGTGGCGGCATGATCGATTTGGGCGGTTGGCTACGTGCGCTGGTTGGCGGGAGTATCCAGAGCATCTATCTGGGTGGAGACGAGCGCAGGCAGGTTGTGGCGCGCTGGGTAGCCGAGCACGGCATCGATCCTGACGAGGTGCCGGCCGACGCGCGGATCGAGACGGATCTGCGGCGCGAGACGTTGACCGTGGAGGTTTTCGTTCGCGACAGCGGCGGGCAGTTGGTGCTTCGGGGGCCCAACGAACTGATGCGCACCACCGTCACCGTTCCGCTGCGGTCCCGGGCGCCGTGATCCGCCACGGTGGCCAGCGGTACGGCACCGCCGCCGAACTCGCTACCGCGCTGGGCCCCGACGTCACCGAGGCGATGCTGCGGAACTGGTCGCAGCGCGACGGGCTGGCCCGCTACCGGGTCGGCCGTACGGTCTACTACCTGCTCGACCAGGCGGCCGAGATTGAGCGGTCCAAGCGGGTCAGCGGACGCGGTCGACCCCGCACTCTCGTGACCGCCTGATACGCTTTGATCACACCCGCGATAGGCGAGGTGTCTCCGCAGTCCGGTCGAGCCCCACGCTCCCGGGCTGTTGTTGTCTCCGGCGGTCGGCGCTGGTGGAGATGGTGCGGGATGGTGAGGCGCGGCCGGGTCGGGCGAGGGTCCGGCCGCGCTACCTGCATCGACACTGGATGACCAAGCCGTGAGCAGGCGCTACGCCCTGAGCGCCACGGAGACGGCCTGAGCTACCCGCGTGGTACCTCGGGTGTGGGTAGACGGCGGTTCGTGCCGCGACGGAGGACTAGGGATGGTCAACCGGCCCTGTCTCGACTGTGGCCAGATAGCCGCCGGTACCCGATGCGAGGAATGCAGGCTCGCACGGGGTAGGCAGCGTGACCGACGGCGGGGCACCGCACGACAGCGCGGCTACACCACAGAGCACGAACGCAACCGTGCCACCGTGCTGGCCGAGTCCCGCATCTGCTGGCTGTGTGGCCACGACGGGGCAGACCAGGCGGATGACGTGGTGCCCAAGGCCAAGGGCGGGACCAGCACGCTGACCAATCTGCGCCCGGCCCATGGCACCAAGCCCTGCCCCACATGTGGCGTGCGATGCAACCAGTCACGAGGTGCACGCACGGTCAGCAGTGACAGAGCGTGAACAAGGCAATGTTACGCAGGGTCATGTGCGGTCCCGAAAAAAATCCAGCATCGCAGGTCACCGGACCCCCGGGGCACCCGCCTCGCTTTCTGTACGGTTCCACGGTTCACGGATAGTCACTGCCTGCGATTTCGACTACTGGGGGTGACGAATGCCCGCGACGCCGAAGCACGATCCGGTTCGCCGCAACGCACGCGTCGGCCCGGTGATGCTGCCCGCCGAGGGTCGCAAGGGCGATCCTCCGAAGTGGCCCCTGCCAGGACGGATGGACGCCGCCGAGCGTGAAGCATGGGCCCAGTTGTGGGCTACTCCGCAGGCCGTGGCGTGGGAGCGACTCGGCTGGACCCGTACGGTCGCCCGCTACTGCCGGATGATGGTTCAGGCCGAGAAGCGGGACGCCTCCGCAGCCCTGCTCGGCCAGGTCACGATCCTCGAAGACCGTCTCGGGCTGACCCCGAAGTCGATGCGGATTCTGCTCTGGCAGATCGCCACCGACGAGGTGGGCCAGAAGCGCGAGCAGTCCGAGGGCGCTCGGGGGCGAATCAAGGCTGTCGGCTGATGCCGTGGCGTGGACCGAACGAGCCCGGCGAGTTCCCGACCCTGGGCTACGACGTCGGCGAGTGGATCGAGGAACACGTCGTCATCCCGGACGGCTACCGGATGGGCGAGCCGTACCGGCTGACGGACGAGATGTGGACGTTCCTGATCCACTACTACCGGCTCTACCCGTACGCCGGGCCGTGGCCGGCACCAGATGCCCTGAGGTATACGGGCGCTCAGTTGCGCCGGTCGCAGAAGTGGGGCAAGGACCCGTTCGGCGAGGCCATCATCCTCGCTGAGGCTCTCGGCCCTACCCGCTTCGATGGCTGGAACGCTGCCGGCGAGCCGGTCGGCGCCCCGTACCCAACCCCACTGATCGTCTGCCTCGGCACCTCGGAGGATCAGACGGACAACACCTGGCGACCGCTGCTGTCCTCGGTGCGTAATGGCCCGCTCATCAACCTGTCGGGCATCGAGGCTGGCGAGACCAAGGTGACGCTGCCGGGCGGCGGGAAGATCGAGCCGGTCACCACGAGCGCCAAGGCCCGGCTCGGTGCACCGCTGACGTTCCTGACCATCACGGAGTCGCACCTGTTCACGTTGCAGGGCGGGTTCCGCAAGGTGTGCGGCGCGGTGAAGCGGAACGTCGCCGGCATGGACGGCCGCTGGTTGGAACTCACGAACGCCTGGGATCCGACCGAGGGTTCCGAGGCGCAGGTGACCGCGGAGTCCGGCGACGAGCGGGTGTACGTCGACACCGTCGAGCCCTGCCGGGTTGAGGATCTGAACAACGACGAGGAGCTGTACGCGGAGCTGTTGCGCCAGTATGGCGACAGTGCTCGGGAGCGGGGCGGCTGGGTCAACATCCGTGGCCGGATCATGCATGAGGTCCGGTCGTCGCGGTACATGGAGGCGGACCGGCGCCGGTTCTTCCTCAACGAGATCGTGGTCGGCGAGTCGGTCTTCGTCCTGCCGGAACTGTGGGACCTCCAAGCCAGGCCCGATGCCGGGCTCCGGTCCGGTGACGGGATCGCGCTCGGCTTCGACGGCAGCAAGTACCGGGACGCCACAGCGTTGGTCGCCTCCCGGATTTCCGACGGGCATCTGGTGACGATCCGGGTTTGGGAGCGCCCGAAGCTGGCTCCGGCGGACTGGCGGGTGCCCTCGGCCGAGGTCGACCAGGTCGTGCAGGACACGTTCGGCGCCTACTCGGTGGCGTTCCTGTTCGCGGACCCGTACCGGTGGCAGGACTACCTGGATTCGTGGTCGGCTCGCTGGCCGGACCGCGTGGTCGAGTTCCCGACCAACGTGCAGATGCGGATGGACAAGGCTATCGAGCGGTTCACCACGGCGTTCGCAGGTCGGGAGATCACCCAGGACGGCAGCGAGGTGCTCGGCCGCCACGCGAAGAACGCGGTCATCGTCAAGGGCGACCGCAAACGGGCTCGGCCCGGCGATGACGACCTGCTGCCGACGCATTACCTCAAGCTCGCCAAACGTGGGGACGGCATGTGGATCGATGCTGCGGTGGCCGCCGTGCTGGCCCACGAGGGCAGGGCGCACGCGATCGAGCACGGATGGGCACCGAAGGTCGCAGCACCCGCCCCGGTGATGACCACGGTCGCTGCCCGCTCCGAGACGTACGACCTGGCCAACGCCGGCTTCTGACCCTGAGGGAGGGCCGATGACCGCACCTATCCGCGAGATCGGCTACGCCCAGGCGGCCACTGCGCCGGGGTCCGGGAACTGGTGGGCGTACGACGACCAGGAGACGACGCCGGAGCTGCGCTGGCCGCAGTCGGTGCAGGTGTACGAGCAGATGCGCCGCCAGGACGCCCAGGTGGCTAGCGTGCTGCGGGCGGTGTCGCTGCCCGTGCGGCGTACCCCGTGGCGGATCGACCCGGCCGGCGCCCGCCCCGAGGTGGTGCAACTCGTTGCCCAGGACCTGGGTCTACCGGTGGTGGGCGAGACACCTCAGCCCCCGGCGAGGTTGCGGGATCGTTTCTCCTGGTCGGACCACCTGTCCGAGGCTCTGTTGATGCTTCCGTTCGGGCACAGCTTCTTCGAGCAGGTCTACCGGATCGACTCGGCTGGGCGTGCGCGGTTGCGGAAGCTGGCGCCCCGGCTACCGAAGACGATCGAGGACATCGAGGTCGCCCGCGACGGTGGCCTGGTGTCCATCACCCAGTACGCGGCGATGACCGGCGACCGGCAGCCCCCGATCCCGGTGAGCCGGCTGTTGGCGTACGTGCTGGACCGGGAGGGCGGCAACTGGCTCGGCACGTCCCTGCTCCGGCCGGCGTACAAGCACTGGCTGATCAAGGATCGGCTGCTGCGAGTGCAGGCGCAGACGATCGAGCGCAACGGCATGGGTATCCCGCTGTACCAGGCACAGGAGGGCGCATCCGAGGCGGACATCGCCAAGGGTGCCCAGATGGCCCAGGCGTGGCGTGCCGGCGAGTCTGCCGGGTCGGCGGTCCCGCACGGTGCCGACCTGCTCTTGCGAGGCGTTGAGGGTGACCTGCCGGACGCGGACAAGCCGATCCGCTACCACGACGAGCAGATCGCCCGCGCGGTCCTCGCTCACTTCCTCAACCTTGGCACCCAGACAGGGAGCTGGGCTCTCGGTACGACGTTCGCCGACTTCTTCACCCTGAGCCTCCAGACCTTGGCGCAGAAGGTCGCGGACACCGTCACCCAGCACGTCGTCGAGGACCTGGTCGACCTGAACTGGGGCGAAGACGAGCCGGCCCCGAAGGTCGTCTTCGACGAGATCGGCAGCAGGCAGGCGGCCACCGCGGCGGCGCTTAAGGCGCTGATCGAGGTTGGCGCGATCACCGTGGATGAGCGCCTGGATGAGTCGCTGCGTCAGCAGTACGGCCTACCGCCGGCCGACCCGGCGACCACTCGCGAACTGCCACCGGAGTCTCCCGCCCCGCCGCCCGACAACTCCCTGGAGGCGTGATGCCCGACCTCGACGAGACCCTGGCCCGCCTGGAGCGGATGCGGGCCAAGCCGGCGGCCCGGGACTGGTTCCGGATCGAGGCCAAGGTCGACACCAAGACGGCCGAGGTGTGGATCTACGACGAGATCGGGGCCTGGGGCACCAACGCCCGCGACTTCGCCCGCGACCTGCGGGCGGTCGACGCCGACACGATCACGCTCCACCTCAACTCCCCTGGCGGGGACGCCTTCGACGGCATCGCCATCTACAACTCGCTCAAGGACCATCCGGCCTCGGTGACCGTCCTGGTCGACGGCCTGGCCGCCTCCGCCGCCTCGGTGATCGCCCAGGCTGGTGACACGGTCCGGATGAACCGTGGTGCGCAGATGATGATCCACGACGCGTCGGGGCTGGTCATCGGCAACGCCTCGGACATGGCCGGCTTCGCGGCGGTGCTGGAGAAGACGTCCGACTCGATCGCCAGCGCGTACGCGTCCCGGGCCGGCGGCACCGTGGCCGAGTGGCGCGAGGTGATGCGGGCGGAGACCTGGTACACCGCCGCCGAGGCGGTCGAGGCGGGCCTGGCCGACGAGGCGGTCGACGATGAACCTGCCGACCCGCCGGTGAAGGCCGCTTGGGACTTGGCCGGGTTCGCCTGGGCGTACGCCGGCCGCGACGCCGCGCCGGCTCCGGTGATCCCGCGCAAGCCCGAACCCACTCCGGTGACGGCGGCTGAGGCCGCGCGGCGGATCCACGCCGCATCCACGAAGACCCCCACCGCTGTTCCGGCGGCTGGGCCAACTCAGGAAGGAGCCGGTCGAATGGACCCGGCAAAGATCCGAGAGGCGCTGGGCCTGGCTCCGGACGTCTCCGACGAGCAGGTGTTCGCGGCTCTCGCGTCCGCCCGCCCGTCCGCCCCACCCACCGAGACGGAGCCGGCGCCCGCACCGAAGGCGCCGACCGCACCGGTCTCCGGAACGATGACCATCGACGTCTCGGCCTGGGCCGAGCAGCAGGACCGCATCAAGCGCCTGGAGGCGACCGACGCCCGCCGCCGTCGCGACGAGCGGGACGCCGTGATCGCGCAAGCGGTCTCCGACGGCAAGTTCGCCCCGGCCCGGACCGAGCACTGGGCGCGACTGTGGGACGCCGACCCGGAGGGCACCCGGACCGTCATCGAGAGCCTGGCCAAGAACGTCATCCCCGTCGTCGAACTGGGCTACAGCGCCGACGGTGACAGCGAGTTCGACGACGAGTTCGCGCGGTTCTTCCCGCCCGAGCCCGCCACCCGGAAGGGGGCCTGACCATGGCCGACTACCAGCCGATCGTGACCGGTGGCGCCAAGCCGTGGACCGCCACCACTTCCGCCGCTGTCACCGGTGGCCGGGTCCTCGTCGAGTCCGGCAGCGGCACGGTGGCCATGGCCGGAGCCGACGCCGCCGACGTGGTCGGCGTAGCCGCATTCGATGCCGGGTCCGGCGCCAAGGTCACCGTGTGGCCGCTCGACGGCGTCGTCCACGAACTGGAGGCGTCGGGCGCCATCGCCTCCGGCGCCGGTGTCGTCACCGATGCCAACGGGCAGGTCAAGACCGCGACCATCGCGACCGCCGCCGCACTCGGCACGCTCATCGGCACCGCGACCACCACCGCGGCCGGTTCCCCCACGCTCAAGCTGCGCGTCCAGGGACGCCGGTAACCGACAGGAGTACGCAGTGCCAAACACATATCCGGCGGCTGCCCCGACCCTGTCGGGCGACACGCTGACCATCAGTCGGCTTCTCCAGAACCCGGCCTTCATCGGCCGCGTGCTGCGGACGTTCCGCGACCTGCGGTTCGTCTCCGACCAGATCCTCACCCAACGGTTCCGCAGCTCCGGCGGCGCCGTGCTCTACGAACAGTCCGAGGGCATCGTCTCCGACCGCACGGTCGAGGCGGTCGCGCCGGGCTCCGAGTACCCGTTCGCCAACCTGCCCGGCGGCACCGCCGCGGTCGCGGCGATCGTCAAGTGGGGCTTGAAGCACCGCCTCACCGACGAGGAGATCGCCCGCAGCGTCTACGCCGGGCAGGCGATCTCGCGGAACATGAAGAAGGTTGTCAACTCGACCATCAAGCAGGTCGACGCCGTGTCGATCGCGGCCGTCCAGTCCGCGGCGGCGGACACCGGCACCGCCGGCATCTGGAGCACCATCTCGGGTGCCAAGCCGCTGGAGGACATCCTGCTGGCGATCCAGCGGATCGAGGACCGAAACCAGGGCTACCGGCCCGACACGCTGGTGGTGTCGCCGAAGGGCTACACCTACCTGATGCTGAACGAGGCGATCGCGGCCCTGCGGCGCCGGGAGACCACCGAGAACCCCGTGTACACCGGCATGATCGAGACGGTCGCCGGCCTCACCGTGCTCAAGGCGCCCGCGTTGTCGACGACGGCGCTGGTCCTCGACTCGCAGGCGCTCGGCGGTATGGCCGACGAGGTGGACGGCGCCCCGGGCTACGCGGTCGCCGACCTGGGCGTGCAGGTCAAGAGCATCCGTCAGGACGACCTCGACGCCTGGGACCTCCAGGGCCGCCGCAAGACGGTCCCGGTCGTGCAGGAGACCGGTGCGGTCGAGGAGATCACGGGGGTGGTGAGCTGATGGGCTACAAGGTGACCTCGGCGTACGCGACCCTCCGTGTGCCGAACGACCTCGGCCAGGAGACGCTCGTCGGGTTTTACGAAGGCGCGGTGCTGCCGGAGAACGTCAACCGGGACGACCTCAAGCGCCACCTCCGCAAGTCCATGGTCGAGAAGGTCAAGGACGAGCCGGCTCCGAAGCCCGAGAAGCAGCCCGAGCAGGGCGCCGTGCCGAACGGCCGGTCGTCCCGCGAGGACTGGGCGACCTACGCCACCACCAAGGGCGCTCCGGCCGAGGAGACCAAGCCGGTCGAAGAGGGCGGCCTGTCCCGCGACGATCTGCGGGCCAAGTACGGCGGCTGACCCGTGGCCGAGAACCTGTTCGACACGGCCGACCTGCCGGGCTGGCTCAGCGGTTCGAATGCTGAGCTGGCCCGGCGGGCGGCCAACGGCTGGCTCCAGGACGCGACCGGCCTCACGACGTGGCCGGACCCGGTCCCGGACCGGCTGTGGGCCTGGGCCATCGAACTGGCCGCCATTGCCATGCGCAGCCCGGACGGCGCTGGCAGTGAGTCGATCGACGACTACCAGGTGAGCAGCGGCGGCAGCGGGGACTGGTCTCGCCGAGCGGAGATCCTGGCCGCCGCCCGTGCCGCCTACAACACCGGCTCCGGCCAGCCCGTCTACTCGTTCCCCGAGCCGGACTGGTCCTGGCGGGCGACCGGGCCCCGATATCTGTAGGAGGCCCCCATGTCGGCCGCGTCTGTGCTTGCTCGCGGCCGACGGGCCGCCGAACGTCTGATGGTCGACACCTGCACGATCCGCCGCCGGACTGGTGAGACGACCGGGCCGGGCGGGGTGGTCGAGGCCACCTACGACGTGCTGTACACCGGCCCGTGCCGGGTGCAGCAGCAGGCCCCGTCAGCGTCTCCGCAGGACGCGGGCGAGGACTACGCCCTGATGCTCGCCCTGACAGTGCAGCTGCCTATGAGTGTGACCGGGCTGCGGACCGAGGACGAGATCACCATCGACACCTCGGCCCACGATCCTGACCTGCCCGGCAGGGTGTTTGTGGTCAAGGACCTGGCGCACAAGTCGCACGCTACGGCCCGCCGGGTTGGGGTGGTGGAGCGGTCATGACGATTGAAGTCGAGGCCGGCGACGTCGACCGGCTGGCCGCTCTGCTCGCTGAGGTTGGCGAGGACGCTCCGGCCGAGTCGCGGAAGGTCGTCAGCCGCGGGGCGTTGCAGATCAAGCAGGACGCCCAGCAGCGGGTGCAGGGTCTCCAGCATGCTCCCTACTACCCGCGGTCGATCAGCTACGACACGAAGCAGACCGCGACGGGTGCGGAGGCCGAGGTCGGCCCGGACAAGCACCGCCGGCAGGGCCCGCTGGGCAACCTGATCGAGTTCGGCAGCATCAACAACCCACCACGCCCGCACATAATCCCCGCCGGCGAGGCGGAACTGCCGAAGTTTGAGAAGGCGATGGGTGACCTCGGCGTTCGGATGCTGGAGGGGTCGTGATCGCGGCGCACACGGCGGCGATGCTGGCCCTGCTGGAGGGCGACGACGCCCCGCCCGCTCTGGTCGTGCTGGACGGCAAGGTGCCCAGCGGGGTGGTTGCGCCGTACGTGCTGGTCTACTTCGCGACCGCCGACCCCGAACTGGCCGAGTCCCGGCCGCTGACCGGGTCGAGCCAGCGGCACGTCACCCGGGCGTACGCGCACTGCGTCGGCCTCAACGGGCTCGCGTCCCGGATGGTCGCCGACCGGGTCCGTACGGCGTGGCTAGACGTTGTCCCGGCGGTCGCTGGCCGGCAGTGCATGCCGATCCGCCGGGAAGAGGGCGTGCAGGCCGAGCGCGATGAGGCGATCGGCGCCATCGCCATCGACACCGTCGAGGTCTACCGCCTGGAGTCTGTGCCGGCCTGACGCCGGCCATCACCTACCTGATCTGAGGAGGCACGCCGATGGCGGCCCTTGCTGCAACACGCCCCACCGCCCCCGGGGTGACTTGGACGCCTGCCGCTGTGTCGTCGTCGGACACGATCGCATCGAGCATCCTCGGCACCCTGGGCGCTTACCTGGTCGTCATCAACGCCGGCGGATCACCGGACAACGTGACTGTGTCCGACTCGGGGTTCACGCCGGCCGCCAACCCGGCCTCTACCTCCGCTAACGCGGTGGCGAACGGCACCACCGAGGTCATGTACATCAGTCCGAAGGCGGTCAACCCGTCGACCGGCGTGGTCACGGTGACGCACAGCTTCACCACGTCGGTCACCTACGTCCTGCTCCCGCTCGGATGAGCGCCGTGGAACGCGTCTGGCTGCGCAACAAGGACACCGGCGGCTACTTCGCCTGCCCTGAGCCGGCCGTGGAGGACTGGCTGGGCCTGGGTTGGGAGCGGTCCGACCCGCCGCCGCCGGATCCGAGCCCGGTAGTCGCGGAGCGGATCGAGTGGGAGCGGCAGCGGTCCACCGAACAACAGAAGCCGAAGACCCGGCGGTCAGGCACCACAGACAAGGGAGAGAGTGATGGCTGACAGCCTCGCAGATGGCAGGACCCGGGTGACGTTCGCTCCGGCCGTCGCCAACATCGCTGCGCCGACCACTTCGGAGGCGAATGCTGGTGTCCTGCTTCAGACCGTGATCACCGCCGACGGGCTCGTCGGTTTCGAGGCCAGCACCGCCGAGGTGGATACGTCGGCGTTGTCCAGCACCTTCGACACCAAGACCATCGGCCGTGACAGCTTCTCCGGCACCCTGTTGCGGCTCAAGAAGCAGACCGGCACCGACACCGCGTACACCACCCTGACTCGGGGCACCGAGGGCTACCTCATCATCCGCCGGGACGTGACCGAGTCGACCTCGTGGTCGGCGGCCCAGTCCGTCGAGGTGTACCCGGTAATCGTCGGCCGTCGCCGGAACCTGCCCCCGGAGGCCAACTCCGTGCGCAAGTACGAGGTACCCCTGATGATCCACCAGGATCCGAACCTCGACGCGGTCATGGCGTGACTCGACCACGGGGACGGGTCCCTCAGCCCGGCTCGTCCCCGTGCACAACCTGGGCTGAGCGGAAGGGCTGACCGTGAGCACCATCAAGGACGCGATCCGGGCCGCGAAACTGCCTGAGCGGGTCGTACCAGTGTGTCTCAACCTCGACCTGCAAGCCGAGTTCGAGGCCGCCGAGCGGGAGTTGCAGGAGCTACTCGACCGCCCTCGCGACTCCCTGGCCGCCGGTGGCCCCCCGAAGGACCTGTCGCAGCGGGTCCGGGATCTCGAAGCGGAAATGCGGGAGCACACCCATGACTTCCGGCTGCGTGCGCTCCCTCGCCCCGGCTGGTTGGCCCTGGTAGCCGACCATCCACCGAGGCAGACCGAGGACGGTGCGGTCGACCAGCGGGACCAGTACGTGGGTGTCAACGCCGAGACGTTCTTCACCGCGCTGGTCCGGGCGTCGGTGGTCGCGCCCGAGTTGGACGAAGAGGACTGGCGCCTGCTGCTCGACGAGAAGCTGACTGACCGGCAGTTTGACCAGCTCAGCGACGCCGCCTGGTCGTTGAACCGTCGGGATGTGGACGTCCCTTTCTCGCGCGCCGCCTCGCGGCATCTCCCGGTCTCCGTGCCCGAATAGAAGCGTCCGAGCGGCTCGGTATCAGCCCACGCCGGTTCAACGGCTGGGAGCCGACCACGATCTACGAGTACGACGGCGACCGGCTCGCCATGTCCACCCCCGAGCCGGAGTGGTCCGAGGAAGACCAGGCGTGGATGCTCGCGCTCGCCGAGTACCGGGCTGGCCTGTGTCCGGCCTGCCGGCGGCCGTTGCGGGAGTGTGCTGACCCGGATGCTGACGGCGGCTACACGGTGCCCTCGCCGACCCGCTGTCACGCCACCACCGCGCTGCTCATCGCCCAGGAGCAGTACACGGAATCGCCCCAGGCGGGGGCCCTGCTCTTTCACACCGAACGGAGGGGGTGAGCTGTGGCGCTGCGCACCGTCGGGGTCAAGCTCACCGCCGACGTCCGGGACTACACGGCCAGCATCGCGAAGTCGTCGAAGGACACGAAGGGCCTGGCCGCCCAACTCAACGAGACCGCGAAGGCCGGGGACAAGACCGCCGCCGCCACCGTGCTCGCCGGCAAGTCGGCTAGGCAGATGGCTGACGAGATGCTGGCCGCCGGGCGGAAGGGTGCCACCGGGCTCAAGATGTCCGAGCTGGCGGCAGCCAAACTCGATGACCAGATCGCGGAGACGGCGCGGGAAGTCCAGCGACTCGAACGAGAGTTCGCCAAGACCGGCGACTTCAAGCTGGTCAGCTCGCTGAATCGTCAGCTCGGCCTGCTCAAGCGGCAACTCAAGGCCCGGGACATGTTCGATCCCGCGGAGGCAGTCAAGGCCGGTGCCGAGATGGCCGGAGACGTGTCGGTGAGTTTTGCCGCCCGACTAGGCCCACTGATTGCTCGCGCTCCGATGGCTGGCCTGAACCCGGCCGCGCTCGCGATCGGCGTCCCGCTGGGCGGTGCTGTCGCGTCGTTGCTCGGTGCCGCCACGGCGGGTGCGGTTATCGGTGGCGCTGGTGTCGGCGGCGTGGTCGGCGGTCTGGTGCTGGCCAGCCGAGACGCCCGGGTTAAGCAGGCGGGCGCGGCGCTCGGCACCGACTTCGGGCAGATGATGGGCCGCTCGTCAGCGGTGTTCGTACCGACCACGCTCAAGGCGATCGACCTGGTCCGGGCCCGGATGCTCGGTCTGGAACCTCAGCTTCGGCGGGTCTTCGCAGGGGCGTCGCGGTTGGTGGAGCCGCTGGTCGACGGCGCCTTCCGGGGGATTGAGCGGCTGATGCCCGGCATTGTCCGGGCGATCGAGAACGCAGGCCCGGTTATCGACGCGATTGCCGACGGGATGTCGCGGCTCGGCGACGCTGTCGGCGACGTGCTCAGCGACCTGTCCGACAATGCTGACGAGGGCGCCGACGCGCTGCGGATCCTGTTCGCCATCTTGGATGGGGGCGTCCGAACGCTCGGTCAGGCGATCGGCATACTGGCTGAACTGTGGGGGTTCGCGTCGCAGGCGTCGGCCGTCTTCACCGGCGACATGGCGCGGTTCGGCGGCCTGGTCGTCGCCGAGCGTCAGGTGCGGGACGGTGCCAATGAGGCCGCCGACGGGTTGCGGAACCTGGGTACCGAGTCGATGACGACCGCTGAGCGGTTACAGGCGGTCAAGGACGCGTTCGACGAGCTGTTCGGCATCCAGATGAACGCCGACAAGGCTCTGATCGCGTACCACCAGGGGCTGCGTGACCTGAACGAAGAGTTGAACAAGGGGAAGCGGTCCCTGTCCGTCAACTCGGAGGAAGGGCTCAAGAACCGGTCGGCCGTACTCGACCAGATCGAGGCGATCAAGCAGCTCCGCGACTCGCGGATCGCCGAGGGCATGAGCATCACCGAGGCCGACGGGAAGTACCAGTCGCACCTCGGCAGCCTCCGGAAGACGCTGCTCGCCGCCGGCTACGCCAAGTCCGAGGTCGACGAGCTGATCGGCTCGTACCGGGCCATCCCGAAGAAGGTCGACACGACGGTCCGGGCGAACACGACCCCGGCGATGACTGCGGCGGCGAAGCTCCGCCAGTACCTCCGCAACATCCCTGACGAGACCGTCAACATCGCGATG
This sequence comes from Plantactinospora solaniradicis, assembly GCF_042658085.1. NCBI lineage: Bacteria > Bacillati > Actinomycetota > Actinomycetes > Micromonosporales > Micromonosporaceae > Plantactinospora > Plantactinospora solaniradicis. The sequence goes on from NZ_JBHSPR010000010.1 coordinate 859,080, forward strand.
CGGATCACCGGCAACAGGAACGCCAGCGCGGTCGCCGCCGCGATCCGGGCGCAGTACGCGAACCGGTGGGGCGGGCTGTACACCCACGCCGAGGACGGACTGCTCCGTGACGCCCACATCGCGTCGCCGATGGGGCCGGCCCGGTACGCGTACGCCGAACCAGCGACCGGTGGTGAGGCGTTCATCCCGCGTAACGGCGACGACCGTCGTAGCCGGGCCATCTGGGAGTACGTCGGGGAGAACTGGCTCGGCGCCCGCCCGGCGCAGCCGATGGTGGTCGGTGCTGGGTCTCAGCGCATGCAGGTGGAGGTCATCGTCCGCGCTGACGCCGGAACGAACCGTGGCGTGGTTCAGGAGATCGTCCGTGGGATCCGGTACGAGGTCGTGAACACCTACGGCGGCAAGACCGAGAAAGCGTTCGTGACCGGATGACCATCGCATTCAGGGCCGACGCTGACGTCACGAACGGGACTGCGGGCACCAGCGTGGTTGTGGCCCGCCCGACGGGTACGACCACCGGAGATGTGCTGATCGCGTTTGTCGCCGCGACCGGTCTGCCGACCATTACGGCGCCGGCTGGCTGGACGCTGATCGGCACGCAGGACGCATCTACAGCCCTCCGGATCAGGGCCTACTGGAGGGCCGCGTCGAACGAGCCGGTGTCGTGGACGTGGACCCTCGGCAGTAGCCAGCGGTCCTGGGGGTGGGTCGGGGCCTGGTCTGGCGTCGACACCACCAACCCGATCTACGGTTCCGAATCGGCGTCGTACGGTTCCGGGACGTCGACCGTCACCGACGGCGTCGCCCTGCACCGCGCGTCCGGCTACGGGCTTTTCGCTGTGGCTGGCGTGCGGACAGCGTCGGGCACCGGTACGACGTGGACTTCGGTGTGGGACGAGTTGGCGGACCTGTCAACGAACGGCGGGTCGGGTACCGATATCACCGGCTGCGTCTCCAGCGTCGCCGAGACGTCGGACGTCGATGTGGCGTACGCGGACCAGTTCACCGCGTCGCAGAGCCAGACCAACCGGGTCAGCTGGTCGATCTCCCTTCGGCCGGTGTTCACCGCGTACGACGGCGCGATGTTCAAGCCCATCGTCGAGGTGGCGTGGGGCGCCGACCCGGACGGCGACCCGGACCTGTGGAACTGGACTGCGATCCCCCGGGACGACGTCCGCCCTGGGCTGAAGGTTACGAAGGGTCTCCAGTCCGACTCGAGCGCCGCCATAGCGCCCCCCACCAGCGTCACGTTCAGCCTCAACAACCCTGGCGGGGACTACACCCCCGACAACCCGTTGTCGCCGACCTACCCGAATGTGGTCGCGGACACCCCCATTCGTGTGTCGGTGCCGTTCGGGTTCTCGGCTCCGACGGAGCGCGCGTTGGTGTTCGCCGAGTCCTGGGACCCGACATGGGAGCCGTCAACGAGGCACGGCATCGTCGAGGTGACGGCGAAGGGCCGGCTGCACCGCGTCCAAACCGTGAACGCCCCGGTGGAGTCGGCTGCCCGGCGGGTCATTTCCGGGCGTGCGCCGTTCAGCGGCGTCATGGCACAGAGCTACTTCCCGTGCGAAGACGAGCCGGGAGCGACGGAGGTGGCGAGCGCGTTCGCGCAGAACGCAGGGCATCCCAACGCCTTCGTCAACTTCGGGTCGGCCACGGACTGCCCCGGGTCGAAGCCGCTGCCGACGCTCGACGCTGGCGCGATCATGATGCTTCCCGTCGCGCCGTACGCGGCTACCGGGCACTGGACGCTGCTTGCCGTCATGAAGATGCCGGAGACGCCAGTCGCGACCACGGTCATGCCGATCCGCATCCTCTGCTCCGGCACCGCCCCGACCTGGCGAATCGGCCTGGCTCCCGGATCCCCGGACACGATGCGAGTCAGGGCCGAGGGTTCGAGCGATATCCCTCTGCTGGACGCCGGATTCTCGATCGCCGAGGCTGAGGTTTACGGCCAGTGGGTGTTGGTGCAGTTGTCGGTGACCCAGAACGGCGCCAACGTCGACTACCGGCTCGGGTACCACACAGCGACCGACGGCTCCGCAACCACGGGCACTCTGGCGAGCCGGACCATCGGGGCGATCCGGCAGGGCTACGCGTGGGCAACCGCCGACACCGACGGCGTCGCATTCGGCCACTTCGCCGCGTACACCAACGCGACCTTCAGCGTGGTGTCCGATCCGGGGTTCATCGCATCCGCAGTTCTCGGGGCCGACACCGGCGCTCGGCCGTATCGGCGGTTCCAAGCCATCTGTGACGCGGCGGGGCTTCCGCATCGGATCTTAGCCGACGAAGACATCCCGTTCCTGCCGATGGGGCCGATGACGCCCACGACCCTGCCGGCCGCGCTCGAAGAGTGTGCAGCCACCGACCAGGGGCTCATCCATGACGGCGGGCCTGGTGGCGCGCTGGTCATGGTTACCCGCTCGTCTCGGTACAACGCGGACGTGGACCTGACGCTCAACGTCGATGCCCGCGAGCTGGCGCCCCCGTTCAGCCCGCAGTACACGACCCGGGACCGGGTGTCGGACTCAACCGTCTCCAGGTCCGGCGGCAGCTCGGCACGGTACGTCGACACGTCGGTCCGCGGTACCCGGTCTGAGCAGGTCACGCTTTCGCTCGACTCCGACCACTACCTCCGGCAGATTGCCGGCTACCGGGTCAACGTGTCCAGCACCCCCGGCATGCGGTACCCGGCACTGGGTGTGAACCTGCGCAAGTCGCCGCACCTTGTCCAAGCCTGGCTGGACTGCCGGATCGGCTCCCGTGCCCAGGCGGTCAACCTGTGGGACTCACACGGTCCTGCCGCAGTCGACCAGGTCATCAACGGACACGAAGAGACCTTCACCGGCGAACGTTGGGATGTGGTGCTGTTCTGCGCCCCGGCCCGACCGTTCGACGTACCGGTCCTCGAAGCGACCGACGGCACCGTGTTCCGGGCCGACCTGGCCGCGTCCACGCTGGCCAGTGGCATCAACGCAGCGGCTACGTCCATCTCGGTGGCCAGCATCGGCGCGCTGATCAGCACCAGCGGAGCCAACTACCCGTGCGACATCGACGTGGGCGGTGAGCAGATCACCGTCACCGCCTGCTCGGGCGCGTCGTCGCCGCAGACCTTGACCGTCACCCGGGGCCAGTACGCGCGGGCCCACGACGCCGGTACCCCGATCGTGCTGTGGCGCGGCCGGGGCGTCGCGCTGTAGAGAGGAGGCCCGGTGCCGTTCACTGGCCTACAGAAGGTCGCGGCTGATCCGCTCAACCGGATACAGCCGGTGCCGTACTACGCCGAGCAGTCCAGCCCGCTCGCGGTGCTGACGACGTTGAGCGCCGTCCCCGGTCTGTCGATCACCCTGTCGACGGTCACGGCGGGGGCGACGTACCACGCGATCGGCTTTTTGGACTGGGACAACCTCGATGCCAACACCAGCTCGGGCCTCGGAATCCTGAACATCGACGGCGCCAGCCAGACCAAGCAGATCCGGTACGCCGGCACCGCTGCAACCGACAAGGCGACCATGGGGCAGCAGTGGTTCGGCACGTTGGCGTCGGCCGGGTCGCACACGTTCACGATGCAAGCTCAGGCGGACGCTGCCAGCGACTTGACGGTGTTCTCCCACTCGACGCTCGTCGTCGTCATCTACGAGGTGGTGTGACATGCCGTCCTACTCGCAGTTGCAGGCCGAATCCTGGTGGGGGCGCGAGATCACCACAGCGGAAATCGACTGGCTCGGCGACGAACTGTGCCGGCGCACGAGGCGGCCCCGTGCAGCGTTCGGAGTCAAGGGCGACAACAAGCACCTGCGCGGCGCCCACCGGTCGCAGGAGTGGATCCAGCGGTCCCGGTACGCGACGTCCCGGACGTACACCGTCCAGGCCGGGCTGACCGCGACCCAGCAGCGGCACATCGCCGGGGTCGACTTCACGCCGGGCTCCGATAGCCGGATGATCGCCCAGTGCAAGCGGATCTATGCCGCTGTGCACGCCGGCCGCCTCGAAGAGGTCCGCGAGTTCTACGGCAACGTCGATGGGAACAAGGTCGTCGACGGCTGGGACAACGTTCGGAACCGGATCGCCAGCAGCGACTCGTCGCATCTGTGGCACTGGCATCTCACGATCGACCGGCGGCGCTGTGCCGACCGGGCCCTGATGGAGCGGATCCTGGCGATCGCGCTCGGAGAGGACGACGACATGCCCCTGACCACCGAGGACCTCGACAATGTCGGCGACGCCGTACACAACCAGGTCATCGGCAAGACCGGAGTCACGTTCGGCAAGGTGCTCGACACCGCCCGAGTGACGCTGCCGGCGATCCTCGCCAATCAACAGGTGCTGTTGGGCAAGGACTTCGTCGACGAGCAGGCCGTGGTCGACGGAGTACTGGCCGGACTGGGTGGCGCCGACCTGGACGACGCGGCGACCGCGATCCGGGCCGCGTTCGGCGACCGCCTGGACGAGTTGGTGGCGAAGCTGACGCAGGGCTGATCTGTGCGTCGGATCCAGAGCGGCGGCCGGCACCCGTTCGAGGCTACGATCCTCGCCGCTTCGGCAACTGCCGGGGTTGCTCTCCTCGTCGCCGACGAGCGACCCAGGTCGATCGTTGAGGCAATGCCGCCACTGCTCCAGGACACGTGGAAGGTGGCGCTGATCGTGGCCGGACTGGTCGGGCTGGCGGGGATCTTCTGGCCGGGCCTGCCGCTGGTCGGGGTCGGCGCCGAACTCAGCGCCCTGGTGGTGCTCGGCACCGCGACGGTCATGTACACCATCGCCCTGGCCGCGATCTCCGGATGGCAGGCGCTGGTCGCCGGCTCGTTCATCGGGGGGATCGGCATTGCGTCGTGGTGGCGGGCGTCCCTGATCGTCCGCGATCTCCGGCGACTGGCCCGCGCTAACGACGCGGCGGAGGGTCAGCCATGACCTCGGCGGCACCCTCCTGGTTGCAGGTCCTGCTGTCGGTCATCGGTCTGCTCGGCGGCACCGGTGGGGTGGTCGCGGCAGCGACGGTGCTGGTCCAACGGCGGAAGCTCAAGGCGGACGCGGCCGACGTCATCAGCGACGCGGCGATCAGCCTGGTCGAACCGTTGAAGATCCGGGTGGCGGAGTTGAAGGTCGAGGCCGACGACGCCCGCCGACGGGTGGCCGCCGCGAACGGGGAGTTGGACCGACTGCGGGACCTGACCCATGATCTGACCCGGCTGCTGCTGCGGTTGCGGGAGAGGATCCTGGCTGACCCGACCGCCTCGCCGGAGCTGCGGGAGCTGGTCCGGTCAGCGCCGCCCGGCGACGTCAACGGTCGTCTGTGAACTGCGGTCCGTCGTGCGGGTTGTCCGGCCGGTAGATCCGCCATTCCCCGTCGGCCCGTCCCTGCTCGTAGAGCCGCTCGAGCGCCGACTGGCTGACGCCTCGTCCGGGTAGTTGGCCCGCTGCGCCGGGCTGCTGGCCGGGTCGTTCACCAGCACGTCCCAGCCAGATCCGTCCGTGTGCTGTTCGAGCCGGACCAGCGCGATCGGGATGTCGTCCCCGGGAGGGTACAGCCAGCCGGCCTCTCTGAGCTGCGGAATCCCTGGCACGACCGCCACCGTACTCCGGCATCAGGGGCCCCTGGTGTCGGTCCCTGAACCCCCTGAGGAGGGGTCCCATGTTCACGAGCACCTTCTGGAAGCAGGCAGTGGAGCGGGCGGTCAAGACGTTCGCCCAGTCCGGCGTCGCGCTGCTCACCGGCGACGGCCTCGGCCTGGTCAACGTCGACTGGGGCACGACCGCCTCGGTCGCCGGTCTGGCCGCCCTCGTGTCGCTGCTCACCTCTGTGGCCACCTCGTCCATCGGCGAGCCGAACAGCCCGTCGGCAGTCGCCGTTGAGACGGAGCCCAGCTACCCCCGGTAGCCCGACCCAATCCGCAACGCAGAGCGCCCCCGCTTCCTGACCTCCGGGTCGGGCGGCGGGGGCGCTCTTGTGTCTTCGGATCAGCCGATCGTCAGCTCCATCAGGTCCTGCAACTCCGTCTCGCTGTAACGCAGCTGTCCATAGCCGGCGACGTCGATCCCGTACGTCCCGCCGCCGGCCGGCACCCGCAGTGCGAACGACAACCCGCAGCGGCCGTCCACGACGGTGGCCGGATCCAGATCGGCGTACGCGACCGCCGCGCCGGTCCCGTCGACAACCACGATCTGCCCGCCCGGTTGCAGGTCCTGCCGGATGCTCGTGCAACTGTCGCCGCTGGTCCTGTGCTCACCGTCGGACAGTTGGACCCGCCCCGCGATCTGATACACGGGCCCGGTTGTGACCGTCGTGGGGCTGCTGTCTCGAACCGCGGCGCCAATCCGGGAGGCGACCGCCGTCAAGCTGGCGCCGAGCACTGCCACTGAGGCCACGCTCGCGACGATGAGCCGGGTTAGGAAGGTAGGCACGTCAGAGCACCTTGATGGAGGCGATGGCCAGCATCGGCACCGTGGTGTTGCCGCCGATCTGCGTGTCGTACGAGTGTGAGCCGGTCACCTTCACCGTGGCCCGGAACTCGTCACCCTCGACGACGTTCTCCAACTTGCTGGCCGGCGCCGTGAGCAGCGTGTTCGTCTCGTACTCGAAGTCGTACTGCATGTTCTTGTGCCCGACGTCGGCCCGGAACGTGTCGGTCCCGGTCGCCGCGTCGAACTGGGTCACCGAGCCGTACACGATATAGGTCTTCCCGATGTACTTGTCGGGGTCCTTCGCCACCAGCTTCCACTGCCGTTCGGTCAGCGGCTTGTAGGTCACCTTCGGCGCCGGCTTCGGAGGGGTCGTCTTCGGGGGCGGCGCGGTGGTGGTGGGCGTGGCCGCGGGGGTGGTCGCTGCCGGCGCGGTCGTCGGGGTCGTGCCGGCGGCCGCCGTGTTGGCGGTGTTGGTGGTCGGGTCGTCGCTGAGCGCGCCGATGGCACCGAGTCCACCACAGCACAGCAGGCCGGTGATGACCAGGCCGCCAATGACCCAGGGCCACGCCCTCCGCTTCCTCGGTCGGGTGTGCGGAACGCTGTATGTCGGCGGCTGCGGCGGCAGGTCCCCACCGAGCGGGTTGTATGGCGGGCCGGGGCTCACGGGTGGCTGGCTCATGCCCCGGGACCGTACTGACCGCGAGCGAGCGATCACCGCTCCGTGTCGCCCAGGTGACAGCGATCGTGGCCGCTCGGCGAGTCCCGCTCGGTCGAAGCGGTCACCCGGGCACCAGGTCGTCCGGCGAGATGCCCCGATCGACCAGCCACACCCCCAGCCCACCGATGTCCCGGGGCTGCCGCTGCGGCGCTGACGCCACCCATCCGTCGGAGACCCGCCACACGAGGACCCGGCCGTCGGGCCACACCTCGATCCGCCAGCGGCACCGCTCGAGATCCTCCGGCGTCAGCCACACCCGCACCTGCCGGGGTACCCGCTGGCCGGCGGTCGACACAGGGAAAGGCCCCCGCTCCCCAGGGACGCCTCTCGGGGCCCTCGGTCTCCCTACCTAGCCTCGCGGCGTTGGTGTCGGGGCTGTGACCCCTCAGGTAGGTGAGTCCCCCAGGAGCGGGGGCCGGTCTGTGGGTGGGTCAGTTGTCGATGGAGGCCCAGTTCGGGTCACCGGCGATCCGTCGCGCTCGGCGGGCGGCCACCGACGCGATCCACTCGTCCGATTCCGCGAGCATCTCCACCACCTCGCGGACAACCTCCACCGGGTCGGTGCCGTCTCCGGTCAGCATGTCGGCGTGCGGAGCCGGCTTGCCCTCCTCCTCCGGGTCGGACGGCAACAGGTACCACCGGCCACCGATAACCCGACCCGCCCACCGCTCCGGGCGCCAGCCGAGCGCGACGGCCCGGAAGTTGGTGGAGAAGCCGGCGTACGTGTGGTCGAGGTGGATGTCGATGCTGTCGGCCTCGATCTGCGTGCCAGTGACGGTCAGGCCGGCCGCCTTGAGACCGGAGAGGATCTGGTCGGTGTCCGGAGTCTGGGTCATCTCGTCCGCCTATCGCTTCGATTTGGCGCTTCACCTTAGCGCTTCCGAGAACCACGATACACATCGCACTATTGAAGCGCAACGTAAAAGCGCTATGCTCTGTGCATGACCCGAGACCTACGCCAGGAACTCGCCGCCAACCGCGAGGACCGCACCAAGCTCAGCGCCGAACTCGCCGGAGCCGAGCAGGAGGAGCGCACCCTGATCGCTGATGCCTGGCGCGACCACATCCCCCCGGGCGAGATCGTCACACTGACCGGACGGTCCGCCGCGCACATCCGAAAGCTGCGTCCTGCGGACGTGCCCCCGGCTCGAAGCGGCGGAGGCGCGGCACCGAAGCGGCGGCGGAAGTCTTGACACGGAACGACGCCCGAGACTCCAGGTCGTCGAGCGCCGCCCGTAGCGAGGGGTAGGTGGGTGCGGAGGCGGCCTGGTCACCAGCCTCGCCGACCCCGCACCCGTGTGGCCCGGACCTGCCAAGGAACCCCGACCACACCGGGCATCTTGCCGACCTTGGTATACCAAGTCAACCCGCTGACCAGCCATGTTGGACCCCGCATGATCGGCGTGGTGAGGTGACGGCATCCTGCCAAGGAGCCCCACCGCCGTGCCCGCAGACGAGACCAAAAAGCAGCGTGTCATCGCCGACCTCACCCGCCGGATCCGCGCCGGGGAGTGGCGTCCCGGCACCCGCATCCCGTCCCGCGCCCAGCTCGCCGCCGAGTACGGGGTGAGCGAGCAGACGATCCGCGACGCCACCCGGGAGCTGGTCACCGCCGGGCTGCTGGAGTCGGTGCGCCGGGGTGGGCTGTACGTGCGGCTGGGTGGTCGGTAGCACGCTGAGCAGGCTTATACTCGGAGCGTGGTGAAGGTGTAACGGGGAGGCCCTGCAAAGAAGCCGGGATGATGAGGCTGTTCCCCGAATCCACGCGAGCCCGGCACCCCTACTACGCCAGCGGCCCCGGTCGTCCCTCATGGGATAGCCGGGGCCGCTTCGTCGTACGTGGGGTCAGGCGTCTGGCCGCCACTCCTCGCGGTAGCCCTCGCGGTCGGCGTACGGTGCCGCCGCATCAAGGATCTCGGGACAGGGCCAGTTGACATCGCGGGCTCGCTGTCCGCCCAGGACTCCGCAGTGCGTGCAATACAGGGCGTCGATGATCTCAATTGGTTGGTGGCGATCAATGATCCGCCGCTTGGCGGCGACCTCGGCTAGGACGCGCGCCGGATCATGAAGGGCGGCATGCTCGGCTTCGGTGGGCCGCAGAGGATCGTCGCCGAAGTCGGCACCAACGGCCCGGTCGCCGATGATCAGAACATGGTCGGTCTGATCGGCCGCGTTGTCGTAGGAGCGCCGGTATACCCATCGCTGGTCGCGAACAGCAAGCGCCACTCGCTCGTCTTCGTCGAGTTGGGCGCAGATCCAGGGGATCAGGTCGCTCATGGGCACGATCATCTCAGGCTGCCTGCTCCACCGGTACGTAGTAGCCGAGCTTGCCACCGTCCGGCACGACGCGACGGACGAAACCGGCCTCCATTAGTTCGCCAAGCAGGTTGTACACCTGCCGGTCGGAGTACTTGGTGGCGTCTCCGATCTGCCCCGGCTTCTGATGCCCGGACCGGATCGCGTCCAGCACCCGCTCGTGACCTGGGCCGAGCTGCCGGCGCGCTTCCTGTCGGGCCTGGGCCTCCATCGCCGCCCACGAAGGGAATTCGGTCGCGCCGAACACGGTCAGCGCGGCGTCGGCCGGCGGGGCTATCGGCTGAGTCTCCACCACCGACTCCCGCATGATGACCCCGGCGCGGCGGTCGGCGATCCGCTGGCGGGCTGCTTCCAGCGAGGCGTCGGCCAGCTCGTGCCGATGTAGGTAAGAGGCACCCCACGCCGCCGCCGAGCCCGCGTCCAGCGATCGCCATGTGATCCGGCCCGGCCACTCTTCGGCCATCTCGTCGGTTAGGTAGCAGCTGCGGAACGGCGCCAGCCGCGACCCCGGACGGGTGTTGGCGACGTAGGCGTAGCCGGGCAGGTCAGGGAACTTCTTTGGGTTGACGTCGACCCCGAACACCTCCTTGACGTTGGGGTCCTTGCCCTTGAAGATGAGGCCGTTCCCGCTCAGTAGGTTCGATCGGATCTTCTCCGAGTAGTCGGATCCGGCTCCGCCGAACGCGTCGAGGGTGGACTGCTGCGACGCTAGGACCGGCGCCACACCGACCTTGCCGCCCTCACTGGCGATCGCTGCCACCAGGAACTGGGTACGCGCCCAGTACAGCGAGTTGTGGGTCTTATGGAGGCGCTTGTGACACTCGTCAATGAAGACCAGCAGCCCCGGCCGGTCCACCGACGGACTGAACCCACGCAGTTTCCAGACGGAGTTTTCGTCCTGGCGTAGCTGCATGACCAGGTACAGGCCTTCCAGCATCGACAGGCACTCTTCGGCCGTCCTCGCCCGGACGTCGGCGTGGTCCATCAGCATCGGCGACGACGCCCCACCCTGCCCATCCGCGTACAGGATCACCGTGGGGTGAGACTCCGACGCCGCGATGGTCAGTGCGAGCATTTCCATCGTGCGGGACTTGCCACCGTTGGTGCCGCCTTGCAGGTAACCGCCCAGCAGGCGAGTTTCGGTGTACACATGCCAACTGGCGGCGCCCTCACCGTCGGCATACGGACCAAGCTGGACCTCACCGGTGACCGAGTTGAACGCGCAGGGTCCGGGCCAGAACACCGTCTGCTTGATCGGGGACCGGGTGACGATCGTCAGCAGAACGGACGGCTCGGGTTCGGTCGGGTGCTGCTCGGCGATGAGTTCCTGGTCGGGCCGCAACTTCAACCCGCCACGGATGGTGCTGAGCTTGTCGAGCACCATGCCCAGGTGCTGCCTACCGGGCCGCAGCCGAAGCGTGTACCGAATGCCCGCGTCGATCGGCTCCGGGTTGGCCAGCCGAGATCCGGTGAGGCAGCCGTCGGAGCAGCCGATGTTCTCCGACCACAGCCGCTGGTACTCCGACCGGCTGGCCTTCGGCTGGATCATCGCGAGGGGGTGCTGTCGCCACCAGTGCATCGACAGCGCGTACCCGAGCGCCATGAGGACGCCGATCGCGCCAAGGCTGAGCCCGGTCAGCGTGACCGCAGTCAACCAGCCGGCGGCCACGGCGACGAAGGTCAGTGCCCGGCGCCTCGCCCGCTTGTCGAACACGCGACGACGGACCTGGGTAGCGGCGACCACCGCGATGACGAACGCGGTACCGGCCACCCAGGTAGCGACGGTCTGTTCGTCGCCGACGAGGTGTGTGGCGATTCGGGCTGCGCCGGCCGCGACGACCAGGGCGCCGACAGCGGCGTGCGGGGCGAGTTGTGGACGTAGCCCACCCACGACGGGCGGGGCGGGCGGTGCCTGCTGGTCGGCCGGCACCTCGGTGGTGGTGGTCGTGCTCACGGTTCCTCCTCGGGTGTCCCGGCTTCCACCGCGCGGGCAGCGCATCCGCATCGACGCGCTGCCCGACGGCGGGAACCGGGCTCAGCCGTTGAGCAGGAACTGCTTGTTGCCGGCGTCCGGGTTGCCCTGGTACGCCTCCTTGACGTTGAGCTGGGCGGTCAGGTCCTCGTGGTGCTTGGCCCACTTCGCGGCGGCGATGGACGACGCCTCCTGCGCCTCCTTGGCCGAGCTGATGCAGCCGTCGCCGACGCCGTGCTGTGCGAGCGCGCCGGTGTAGCCCTCGGTGCCGCCGGTGGCGAACGAGGCATGCGCGTCAGCGGCGGTCTGGGCGAACGCCAGCGCGGTGGACAGGCCGGTTACCTCACTGGTAGCCATGCGGATCTCCTTCTCGATCTTCTTCGGGTTGGGGAACTGATAGATGACGGCGTCCGGACGGGTGTCCTTCGGCTCATCGATGCGGGCGATCCGCACGGTGCCGTGCGGGTCCTCGCCGTGGTTCCTGATGGCGGCCGTGCGGCCGTCCTCGCTGACCTCGACGTCGAAGTCGAAGTTGCCGCCCGGGTCGAGGTGGTCCCGGATCCTGTCGGCGAGTTCGTCGCGGGTGCAGGTGACGGTCAGCGGCTCGAAGCCGCGCATGTCGTCGGAGTTGAAGCGGTAGGTAGCGGGCCGGTTGTCGGATTCCGGGGTGTTCCCCCTGACGGCCGCATACGGGTCGGGCATGTACGTCTCGTTCCGGTCGGCCAGAACCACGGCCTCGTCGACCATCGCCGGATCCACGTTGGGGTGGACCTTCTCGACCCTGGTGGCAACCCTGTCCAGAACGGCGAGCCGTCGATGTCCTTCCGGGTCCATCTCGGCAAGAGCGGCGCGAGCCGTCGCCAGGACGTCCGCCGGCACCGAGGGGCCACGCGGCGGCACGGATCGGGCGGTTTTGCCATCCTCGGTGACTGCGAACAGCAGGTCGTTGGCGTTCGCCGGCTGACCGTTGGGCACCGGAGTCAACAAGGAGGCGTCGACCTTGATCAACCCCGCGCAGTGGGCGCACACCTGCTTGCGCTGACCGTTGATGGTCCGGGGGTGCAGGTAGCCAACGTTCACGGTCGTTCCGCAGTGTTGGCACTTCGTCAGGCCGGAGCCGCCGTTGCGAGCCCGCTGCTCGACGATCCGATCCATGACTCGCTGGATCGGATCGTCGGCCCTACCGTCTTCATGCACCACCGACGGCGTCGGACCCGGGCCGCGCCGGAACTCGGGAAACTCCTCCGTGTCCACCGTGGCCGGGGCGACCGGGCGTCGATGTTCCTCGCGAACCGCCTCGGCCAGGTCGTCCAGGGGCCGCTCGTCCCTCTTGGCGGTCTTGGCCTTCTCGGCGGCCTTCGCCCGGCGCCGCTCGGTCTGCGCCGCCAGGCCATCGGACACCAGGTCGCCGAACCAGTCCCGACTGCCGTACCGGGGCTGGGCCGGCGCCTGCTTGCCGGCGGCCAGCGCCTTCTGCCGCTTGAGCGCGTACCGCGGGTTCTCGGTGCCCTTGATCGCGCACGACACGTCCACGGCCGCGTTCTGGACCAGCCAGAGGATGAGCCACAGGGCGGCAACGTCGAAGATCACGCCAACACCTCCCGCTGGCCACGCCCGCCGCCACCGCGCTTGATAGCCCGCTGCGCCAGCAGGATCGCCGTCGCCGCGACCACCAGCGCCATCGCGATCGGCGACCCCGTGCCCAGTTCCTCACGCAGCGGGTCGGCGACCAGAGCCAGCGCCGAACCCGACCACTGGTCGATTCGGTTGCCGAGATTGCCGAGGGTCGCCGTGGCCACCGACGGCATCACCAGCAGGCTGTAGATCGCCTGGTGGTTCGGCTCCCAGTCGATGACCATGTCCCGCACGAAGATGACGAACAGGACCGCCAGGATCACCGGCGGCACCCACGACCACGGGACCGCCTCCAGCACCGTCTGGATGGCGTCACCGATGAACATCGCCGCCACCAGCGGACCGCCGACGAGCGCGGCACCCAGCGACACCCAGGCGAGTATCTTCACGCCCTTGCTCCGGGCCTGCTGAACGACCCGTCCCCCTCCTCTTGCCATGATCTTTTCCTCCCTTCTCAGACGAACAGCCACAGCGCGAACGCCGCGCCCGGCTTGATGACGTTGTCGACGGCCCACTCGACCGGCGGCAGCTCGGACAGCAACTTGACGGTGATCGCGGCGCCCACGAACCGGGCCGGACGCTCGATGACCCACTCCCTGGCGCGGACCCAGGCGACGTACGGGACGGCGACGCAGTTGCACCAGGCGACGCCGAGCGCCCGACGCGGTCCGGTCGACGGTGCGTAGCGGGCGCGGCGGGCGTACAGCCGCATCTGCTCGGCCGCCGGCCGGCGCTCGGTGAGCATTGCGGGCGGGGTCCAGAACCCCTTGGTCCGTGCGAGCCACGCCTGGAGATCGAACTTCGGCGCGTCGCTCACGGTGATTGCAGGGTGCAGAGTTTCCGGACGCGGACGCGGGCTGGGCCGCCGACGCGGAGGGGGCCTCAACTCTGCATTGCAGGGTGCAGAGTTACGGTCGGTCACGATTTCGGTCATGGTCACTACCTCACGTAGCGGGTGTGTCGGCGGTTGGCCCGCTGGACCGTTCGGCGCTCCATCAGCAGCGCGAAGAAGCACGCCGCGATCACCAGAAGGGATACGCAGAGTGACAGTCGCGTGAGCCAGGTGGGGCCACCCATGGCGCTCATGAGCGTGCCCGCGACCGGCGCGGTGAGGGCGCCGAGCAGCTTGTAGACGACGCCCGTCCACCGGTTCGTCGTCGGTGGCGCAGGCGCCGGACGCCGAGCCAGCGGCATCGGTCGGGCGGGGAGTAGGTCGGTCATACTGGTCTCCTCCTTCGGAGAAATGCGGGGCGCGGCGCTGCTTTGGTCGGTGAGCCGCGCCCCGCGACTGGTGTTTTGGCTGGTCAGTTGCGGTGCAGTAGGCGGCGGTACAGCCGGACCGGCCACGACGGACGCTCCAGGTAGTCGCCCAGGTTGATGTCGATGCTGTCGAGCCGGTCCACGATCTGCATCAGGGCCAGGGCCTGGGCCCGATGGAAGTGCGCCTGGGCGATGGCCGCCGTGGCCTGCGCCGTCGACTGGCCGGGCGTGAGGTTGTTGAGCAGCCCCTCTCCGGCCTGAAGCGACTGCCACCTGGCGGTCACGTGGGCAACCCACTCCTTGTCAGTCGGTTCGGTGGTGTCCGGCGGCGGGATTCGCAAGTCGTTCATGGTGTCTCCTCTCAGACCGCAGCGCGGTCAACGTCGTCGTTGGTCAGCCGCTTCTCGATCTCGGCGTAGAGCGCGTTCGCCTTCACCTGCTCGGACCGGGCGGCGTACCGGCTACCCAGACCGGCGTACGTGCCGGCGATGTTCATGGCCCGGCCGTAGTCCCGAATCAGCTCGCCGAGCGTCTTGGTCCGCATCCCGACCCCCTCAGACCGCGGCCCGGTCGGCGTCGTCGGCGGTCTGGTCGGACAGCAGACTCTTGAGCCGGATGGCCCGGGAGCGGCCGCCGCCGACGATCTGCTGGGTCTGGCCGATACTGGGAGTCTGGCCACCGTTGGAGGTCTGCCAGCGCCGCAGCTTCGCCAGGTCTGCCCGGTCGTCGCCAGACCGGTCCAGCCGGACCACCCCGTTGCCCGGAGCCGACGGGCGGATCAGACCGGGGCGTCGGACCGGCGTCTGGCGTGCTGGCGGGCGGGGGTCTGCCGACGGGGTCCGCTGCGCAAGTCCGGACTCGATGGCCAACTGGTCCGCTGGGCGGTCCGGCTCGACGGCCGGCAGTGGTTCGACGGACGGGGCCTGCTCAACGGCCTGTCCGGTCCGGCCTGGGGTCCGTTCGAACGCCAGTTTGGGGTCCGTTGCTCGCAGCACCTCGCGCCGCCACGTGACGAACGTCGACCACGGGGACAGGAACAGCCGGACCAGGCGGGGGTAGGTGATGGCAGCCGGTCCGGGCTGGCCGCGGCGGCGCATCACCCGCTTGCGGATCTCGGCCAGCAGCACCTCGAAGGCGATCATCGACAAGACCGGCACGCCGGACGCGAGCGCAATGGTCTGATCCTCGCCACCGGACCGGACGTGCGCCCAGGTCGCGTTGCTGGCAGCGCTGCACGCGATGGCCAGCGCGGTGCCGAGCCGGGCGAGTACGGCTGGTCTGGCGTCCAGACTGGCGGCGTACGCCACGGCGGCCATCGCGATAGCCATGCCGTCGAGCACCAGCGGCAGCAGTTCGGGGGTCTGGAAGTGGCGGGACTTCGCGAACTGGGTCTGCTCTTCGAACGACCAGACGGCCCCGGCGAGCCAGACCAGTCCGATCAGGAGCAGAGCCAGACCGGTCGGCAGTCCGGCGGCGAACCGCTGCCACCGGGTCCGGGGGGTCTGGTTTCCCTGGCCGGTCTGGTCCGGTCCGGGGGTCTGGGTGGTCTGCTCTGTCATGTGGTCCAGCATGACACAACTTGGAAGAGTTGGAAAGCTTGGTAAGGTTGGCCCATGATGAGTCTGCCGGGAGTTCACCCATGGGTCCTCGCCATGCGACGATTGGTCAACTTGCAAGGGTTGGCAGATTTGGGAGACGACGTGAGCGCGCAACCGGGGTACCTGACGATCAGCCAGGTCCACACGCGCCTCCGCGACGCCGGATTCACCGACAGCACCCAGACCATCCGCCGACTCATCGACGACGGCCAGTTTGGCGCCGAGGGTGAGGACTGGTACCGCACCGAGCGGGGCGGTTACCGGATGATCTCCATTGGTGCGGTTGACCGACTCATCGGCCGGCGCCGTCGCCCAGCCGACCACGCGCCCGAAGCCGCCACCCGACCCGAGCCCAGCCCGGTCGTCGCCGCCATCGTCACCAGCCGCCTCGGGGTCCTTGTCGGAAAGCGGACTGACGGCAACCCACCGTGGACCTTCATCGCTGGCGAGATCGAGCCAGGTGAGTCACCAGCCGACGCAGCGACCCGAGAAGTCAAGGAAGAGACCGGGCTGCTGGTCCGTACCGCCGAGCGAGAGATCGGACGCCGGGTGCACCCGAAGACGGGCCGGACGATGATCTATCTTTCCTGCACACCACTGGGAAAGCTGGACGTGTTCGTCGGCGACGAGGACGAACTGACCGAAGTGAAGTGGGCCAGTCTTGCGGAGGCCCAGGAACTCCTGCCCGGCATCTTCGACCCTGTACTCGACTACCTCCAGCGCGAGCTGCGGGGTCAGTAGCTTCCCCGGATGTCCCCCGAACGGCCGTCAACCGACCCGGTGGTCCGTAGATCAACCGAACGGTTGTGCTAAGGACGAGCTAACCTGAACGTTCGTTCTGTCCAGTGTGGAAGCTATTGACCACCCCATGTAACACGCCGGTAACCTCGTGCGCCATACAGGTAGAAGTTCCACGCACAGCCATCGTGGGGAGGGCAGCGTGCAACCTCGCACCGTCCGAGCCATCCAACGACTGGCGCTGTGCGCCGGATTCTGCGCGGCCGCGTGGGTCGCCGCTGAGGGACTCGACCACGGCACCGCGTTCGCCGATGACGTACCGGTCCGGATCGAGCAGGAGCAGCCACGCGAGCGGCCGGGGGGTCCGCTCGACGAGCTGCTCGACGACGTCCTACCGGGCCGCGGCAACGACCGGGGTGGGGACGACCCCCGGCCGCCTGACGACACCGACGAAGAAGCACCCGAACGCCCGGCCGATCCGACGCCAGAGCCCGACCCGCGGCCGGAGCCCGAGCAGACGGAAGAGCCGGAACGTCCACGTGGACCGATCGAAGAAGTGATCGAGGACATCGTGGACGAGGTGACCCCGGAGCCGGTGGGAGGAGACGACGGCAGCCCGCAGCACCCCGTCGACCCACCACCGGCTCCGGACACCGAACCGACACCGGAGCCCGAGCCGGAGCTGCCGACCACGCCGGTCGTGGACACCCCGGTGACCGATGATCCCCCCGTCGAACAGCCCGTCGCGCCGACCACCGAGATCGAGGGGCCGCCGTTCGGTGGCGACATGGTTCCGACACCGTGGACCAGCGACCTCAACACCCCTGACTTCCAGACCGGTCCGCGCACGGGCGGGTCGGTCTGTGACAGTCGGGACGACCGCGACAGGGCGGTCAGTTCCGGCGCCAGTACCCGGGACCAGGCGGATGTCCCCCGTCATCTGCCTGGTCCCAGGTCTGGGGTGCCGATCAATCCGTGTGATCCGGACACCGGCCACAACGCCTACGAAGAGATGCCTGCCACCTTGCCAAACTGCGGCGGGGACCCGGCTCTCGCGGGGCCCGCGGTCCTCACCCGCGTGTGGGTGCTCGACTACCGTCGGCCCGCGGCGATGCACGACCGGCACAACGACGCCCTGCCCCCTGGCAGACTCACGCTCTGGCCACCCAGCCCCGGCTGACCGAGCCCGGCCGCGACCCGCCACGCGGTCTCCGGGCCGGTCACCGCAACGACGCGGTATGCCGGCGGGAGGTTGTAGCCAGCCCAACCTCCGACCATCCCCGCCTGATGGAATCGGAGCCTGACCTGTGAATCACACTGGGGTTATGCCCCCCACCGATCAAGTCGCACGCCGCAAGCCCCGTACCAGCACGAGAGTGCTGTGCGTGGCCGCGTCGACCGCCTGGCTGTACGTGGCCACCTGCGCGATCGGCCTCTATCACCACGGTGAACAAGCCAACCGGGTCTGCGTCGCGGTCGCCGTGGTGCTCGGGTTCGCTGCGATATACGCGATGCTGCGGGACTGGATGGCCTGCCCTCGGGGTCGGGAGGCGACCATCGCCATGCGGCTCGGCATCCGAATCGGCAAGCTACGCCGTTGGTGATGTGCCCCCATAATGCCCCCAGAATGCCGGTAGGGGCCGGCGAAAACCGACCCCTACCTGGCACTTCTTTAAGGGTGACTGATGGGATTTGAACCCACGACACCCGGGACCACAACCCGGTGCTCTGCCAACTGAGCTACAGCCACCATGTTCACTTGACCTGGAGCATGCGCCGCATCCGGATCATCCGATCCGGCCGGGGCGCCGACCAATGATAGCCACACCCCTGCCCCCGCCGTCGACCGGGTTGCGGACCCGTACCGACGAGCCGCCCACCCGGCTCAGAGTTCGGCGGCGATGGCCTTGGCGGTGTCGACGTCCGGCCCCGGCAGCGGAACGAAGAGGGTCCGCCGGTAGTACTCCAGTTCCCGGATGCTCTCCCGGACGTCGGCCAGTGCCCGATGGGCCAGTCCCTTGGCCGGTTGGCCGAAGTAGACCCGGGGGTACCAGCGGCGACAGAGTTCCTTGATCGACGAGACGTCGATCATGCGGTAGTGCAGGTGGGTGTCCAGCCGTGGCATGTCCCGGGCCAGGAAGCCCCGGTCGGTGGCGATGGAGTTGCCACACAGCGGCGCGGTCCTGGGATCCTTGACGAAGGCCGTGACATAGTCCATGACCAGGTCTTCCGCCTCGCGCAGGGTCACCGTCGACCGGCGCGCCTCCTCGGTCAGGCCCGACCGTTTGTGCATCGCCTGGACGATCTCCGGCATCTCCGCCAGAGCTTGATCGTCGGCATGGATCACGACATCCACACCCTCACCGAGCACGTTGAGATCACGATCGGTAACCAGCGCGGCGACCTCGATCAGCGCATCCTTGCCGAGGTCGAGCCCGGTCATCTCACAGTCGACCCAGACGAGAAGATCAGCCACGCGCCCAGACTACGCGTAGCCCAGCAACCCGCGCCTCAACGCTGCGGACAGAACGGCCCGCTAGGGTTTTCCCGTGCCAGCCGATCCCCCCGTGCCACCCGCCACCGACGAGGACGATCCCGGCGGCAGAACCGCACGCCTGGTCGCCGCCATGGTGGTGATCATCGCCCTGGTCCCACTCCTCTACCTGCTGGACACCCCGCACAACTTCTTCGACCTCAAGATCTACATGAGTGCGATGCAGTGGTGGGCCGACGGTCATCCGCTGTACGACTACGTGCAGGGCGACCGGGTACAAGGTGAGTTGTTCTTCACCTATCCCCCCTTCGCCGCGCTGCTGCTCCGGCCGTTCGCCGGGCTCCGGATCGGGGTCACGGTGACGCTCTTCACCGTCCTGACCCTGGTCGCGCTCGTGGTGACCACCTGGTGGCTGGTCAAGCCGGTCGCCGCCCGACACCGGCTGCCCTGGTGGTTCGCGGCCGGAGTCGCCGTCCCGCTGGTGCTCGGCGTGGAAAGCACCCGGGAGACCCTCTCGTTCGGGCAGATCAACATGCTGCTCGTCACACTGATCCTGGCCGACCTGCTCTTCGCCGTACCCCGAGGATCTCGCTGGTCCGGCGTCGGCATCGGGCTGGCGACGGCGCTCAAGCTGTATCCGGGGATCTTCATCGTCTACCTGCTCGCGGCCCGCAAGTGGCGGGCGGCGCTGGTAGCCAGCGCCACCGCTGCCGTGGCGACCCTGCTGGCGGCGGCGATCGCGCCCGGCGACTCGTGGCGCTTCTGGACCCACGAACTGTGGCTGACCGACCGGGTCGGCCGACCCGACTACACGGGTAACCAGTCGCTGTTCGGGCTACTGAGCCGGTTCACCACCCCGGGTGAGCCGAACCGGTTGCTCTGGGTAGTGCTGGTGGTGATCATCGCCGGGTACGGGCTGTGGCGGGCCGCACGAGCCATGCGGGCGGGGGACCACCTGGCCGGGCTGACCCTCACCGGCCTGGTCGGTGTCCTGGTGAGCCCGATCACCTGGACCCATCACGCCTACTGGTTCATTCCCGCCGTGGTGGTGCTGGTCGACGCCGGCCTTCGCCGGCCCGATCCTACGTCCGGGTCGACCGGACAGCGCCGCAGAATCGCCCTGCTGGCGCTCGCCCTGCTGCTCACCGCCGGCATCGTCTACGGCGTGGTGTCGTACCACGACTGGGGTGATGCGTTCGACCGGACCAACGCCCCAGGCGAGTTCCTGCTCCGGAACGTGTACGTCCTGTTCGCGTTACTCCTGCTCGTGCTGCTGCCCATCCGGGCGGAGTCGACGGAGCCGAGCACTGGAGCCAACACCCCGAGACACGAACCAAGCGTCCGCTAGTAGCAGAACTTGCGCCAAATGGACAGATCTATCCAGTAGGCCATGATGCGGTTAATCTGGGGACAACATCTGAAACGTCCCTTCGGTACACCGATCCCCCGGTGAAAGTGGCCCCCCGTGTCGGCAGCGCGGGGGGCCACTTGCCCGCGCGGAAGCGCCCCCACGGGCTCGCGCCGTTAGTTCGACCCGCTCTCCTCAGGGGGTCGACGAACTCGGGCTCGGCCGCCGTACGTCGTTGATCCGCTCCCCCGGCCCGTCCTCCGACTCCGGTGCGGCGTTGCCGGTACGGCGATCCGACGGCGCGTCCATCCCGGCCGACCGGATCACCGGCTCGTAACCCCTCGAACGGTTCAGCCCGTTCCGCGCTGTCCGGTGCTGTCCCAGGTCGTACAGCGCGGCTCCGGGACTGGCCGGCCGAAGCGAGAACTGGCGGGCCAGCGCGGCATTCGGCGGTGACGCCGGACCGGCCTCGGCCACCACCGGGCCACCGGATGCCACTGCCGGTGTCCCCTCACCCGAGGCAGTCGGAGCGGGCTCGGAAGCGGTCGGCGCCGGCCCTGAGGCAGTCGGCGCCGGCCCTGAGGCAGTCGGTGCCGGCTCGGAAGCGACCGGTGCCGGCTCGGAAGCAGGCGAGGCGGGCGGGGTCGGGATGGTTGCGGACAGGACGGGCAGGAGCGGGGCTGAGGCCGCCGGAACCGGTACGGGCCTGGGCGGTGCCGGCATCGGCGGCGTCGGGGACGGCAGCGGCGGAGCAGGCGTGGGAGCGGGCACCGGGGTAGGTGGGGGCGTGGGCATCGGCGACGGCGCCGGGGCGGGAGCGGGAGCGCGGGCCGACCGCACCTCAGACGTGTACCTGACCGTCGGACCGGTCGGGGCGTTGGTCGACGGCCTCACCGAAGAGTTGACGGACAAGCTGGCCGACGAGTTCAGCGACGAACCGGCGGACGAGTTGAGCGACGAACCGCCCGACGAATTCAGCGACGAACCGGTCGATGAGTTGAGCGACGAACCGGCGGACGAGTTGAGCGACGGCCAGACCACGCGGTCGGCCGGCTCGGTATCCGGCCCCACGCCTGCGGCGCCGCCCCGCGACGGGCTGAGCACATCCGCCAGGGTCGCGGGCCGGGTCGACGACAGCCGCCCGTTCGACGGCACCGGCCGGGGCGACGACGGTATCCGGGTCGAACCCGGTGTTTCGGCCGGCAGGGGCCAGGCCGTCGGAGGCGCGTCGGCCAGCGACGTCCGGGAGCGGGCCAGGGCGCTGTCCCGGACCGCTCGACGGTACCGGTCCGAGGAGTGGCCCAGCTCGTTCAACGCGGCGATGCCGAGCCTGGCGGCGAAGGCAGGGACCTGGTCGGGTTCGACGACGAAGACGACCTCTCGCGGGCGCACAGGTCGGGCCAGCAGCACGATGCCGAGCAGCCCCAGGATGCCGCCGACGGTCAGCAGGCTCCAGGCGGCCGGGCTGAGCCAGCCGGGGCGTACCTCGACCCGCAGGCCGGTCTCGACCCCGGGACGCGCGTCCGGACGCATGACGACCAGGCTCAGCCGGTGGCCGCGTACGTCGTCGGGGGTCAGGTCCAGCACACCCACGCCGTGCCGGACCCAGAGGCTCTGCTCGCCAGGAACGCCGACGGTGGCGTCCTTGGCGGGTGGCTCGGCCGGACTGACGTGCAACGGCAACTGACCCCGGGTCACGCTCACCCGGTCGATCCGGGCGTAGGAGGTGGTGGAGAGGTACCGGGCAACCTCGGCGGCGGGGGCGAGCCCGATGAAGGCCGGGTCCGATCCGGTACGGGCGATGATCCGCATCCCGGTCCGAGTGGTACGCAGTAAGGGCGCGTCCTGCCGCAGCAGCGCGTCCAGGTCCGGTACGACGACCGCGTGTCCAGGCGTGTCGACCCGGTCCAGCGGACCGCCGAACGCGCCGTTGGGGCTGCGCTGCTGTAGGACGGTCCACAGTGCACCACCGATGAACAGCATCGGCAGCCCGATCGTGAGCAGGAGTATCCCGGCGATCAGTCGCACGAACCGCATTCGCATTTCTCCCTCAGGGTCGCAGTAACTCGCCGACCATACCGAGCGAAATCGCTTTAACACGGATTATTGGCTGAAATCGCCGCTGGCCCGCCGGCAGGTGCCGACGGGCCAGCGGAAAGCTACGGATCAGGCCACGGGTGGGGTGCTCGCCCGCCAGGTACGGGCGAACGCCAGCCCGCCCAGCGCCAGTCCGGCGAGGCCGGCGACCAGGCCCGCGATGGCCAGGCCCAGCGCCGCGGGGTCACCGTCGTCCCCGGTGGACGACGTCGGCTGCTGTGGGACCGCGACGTCCGGCGCGGCCACCGACGGGCCGGTGGTCGCCGCAGCCGCTGCCGGAAGCAGCTTCAGTACCGGCGCCGGATCGTTCTCCGGCTCGGCACCGTTGGCCGCCGGCGGCTCGATCCAGCGCGCCGTGTTGCCGTCCGAGTAGTGCTGGAGGACCCGGAACACCATCCGGTCGACGGTCGGCAGCGGCCCCATCGAAACGGGGAACTCCTGGAACTCCCCCGGCTTGATGCCGGCGTTGGCCGACGCGGTCCAGGTGATCTTGGAGACCACCTCGCTGACCTGACTACCGTGTACCTCCACCGGCGGGTCGACCTTGCGCTTCTCGATCGCGACCGTCCAGCCCGGCACCGGCATGGTGGACACCGAGGCGACGGGCGCGTCGTCGGGAAGTGTCACCTCCAGCTTGACGGTGGACGCCGTGTCGCTCTCGGTCGGCACCCGGAACGCCAACCGTCCGTAGCCGCCCTGGGTCGCCTCCCTCGGATTCACCGTGACGTGCGCGGACGCCGCGGTGGCAAGCCCGAATACGCCGACCACGGTTGCCCCGAGGACGAGGGCGGCGGAAAGCGCGGCCCGACGGTGACGGATCATGATTTACCTCTCTAGGTGATCGGCACGGTGCTGCTCACCGTGGCCTGGTCGATGTCCGTGATACGGACCGTGAAACTGAACAGCCAGTTGCCCGGAGAGGGCAGGCTGATCTCGCCCGTGGCGTGGCTGTCGGTGAGCGGCAGCAGCGGAATCTCGATCGGCTCGATGCCCCGGTCGGGCAGGGCGGCCGTGGCCCGCCACTCCGCCACCGGCAACGGCTTGTTGTCCAGGGTGTACGCGTACAGGTGCATCGAGTTGCTGCCCGTCTCGGCCGGGTCCACCTCGACCTGGAGCGAGTAGATCGAACTCGTCAGCATGGTGCTGTAGTAATCCGAGCCACCGGCGTCGCCGTACGTGTCGGCGGTCCGGGCCGGTGGAGTCTGGACCAGGACCGCGGACAGCGCCAGGACGATCGCGGTGATGGCGAGCTCCACCCAGACCGCCCGACGGATCCGACGCGCCGATCCGACCGGCCGCGCCGGTTCGGTCGAGGCGTCCGGCCTGCTCGCCCCGCCCTCCACCGGCTCCTCCCCGACCGACTCCTCTTCGACCGACTCGGTCTCGGCCAACTCCCCCTCGACCGACTCGGTCTCGGTCAACTCCCCCGCTACCGACTCCTCCTCGGCCAACTCGTCGGCCAACTCCTCCTCGGCCGACTCGTCGGCCAGGATCCGCCGCCGGACCAACTGCCGGGAGTACGCGGCCACCGCGATGACCAGCGCGAACAGCACGACCTTGGCGATGATCAGTCGGCCGTACGTGGTCGACACCAGCGCGGACGGCGTACTCACCTCGATGAGGGCCTGGACGACCCCGGCCAGCAGGAGCGCGGAGACGGCCACCGTCGCCCACCGGGACCAGACCGGCAGGATCGCGTCGAGCTCCCGGTCGTTCGCCTGGCGGAGCAGGAACCCGCCGAGCATCACCAGACCGCCGAGCCACACCGCCATACCCGCCAGGTGCACGGCGTCCACGACCACGGAGACGGCCGGCACCGGTGACGCCGCGCCGTGCCCGGCGATCGGCCAGGTGCCGAGCCCGGCCACCCCGAGGACGGTCAGCAGGATCTGGTCGCTGCGTCCGGCCCGGCCCGCGATCAGGGGACGGAGCAGGATCGCCGCCGCGGCCAGGATGCCGAGCCGGACCAGGTGCGCCGCGCCGAAGGTGCTGCCCAGGACGTCGCCCAGGGCGCCGCCGCTGACCGCGAACGGTCCACCTCCGGTGGTGTACGGCACCTGGAGCCAGATCGCGCCCACCGTCGACAGGACGATCAGGCCGATGCCGGTCCAGACCAGGCGGCTCGGGCCACGCCGGGGCAGCCGTCGTGGCCAGAGCAGGCTGAGTACCAGCACCGGACCGATCAGCAGGAGCAGGCCGGCGTACCCGAAGTATTTGAATACCCGGACCGCCACGCCGACCGCCGGGTGGACCTCGTCGGCCGTACTGTCCGACGGCGGGGTCGACGGCGCACCGACCGAATAGGTGTACGCCCCGGCGACCGGATGGCTGTCGGCCGAGATCACCCGATAGCTGACCAGATAGGTGCCGCGAGGACCGGCCGGGTCGACCGGGATGGTCACGACCGCACCGTTGAACGTCGGATCGCCCCGGTTCACCCGGACGCCGTCCGGACCGAGGATCCGGATCTTGTCCGGCACTTCTCGGACCGCCTCGCTGAAGGTGAGCACCACCTCGGAGGGTGAACTGGACAGCACCGCATCGGCCGGCGGACTACTGCTGACCAGTACGGCGTGCGCGCTGGCCGGCATGGCCGGGCCGAGCAGCAGGGCGAGGGCGGCCAGCACCAGGCCGACGCCGGCGCCCGCGCGCGCCAACCATCGACGATTCGCAGCAATCATGCCGGACATCGTGGCCGACCGGCCCGGCCTGGCGCGACCTCGGGTCACCTGTGGTCCGTCTCGATCACAGTGCCGGCGCCGTCCCGCGTCGACGGCAGGTGCCCACGGGCCGGCAGGGAATCTGCTCGCCGACGCCGCCGGGCCGCTCCCCAGGGCGCCAGAACCGAGTCGCCCGGCCTCCGCCGAGTCCCGTCCCATGCCACGTTTCGATTAGTCGGCATCGCCGGCGGGAAAGTTCCCGGAGGTTCCCGGCGTTCCAGGCGTTCCCGGTGCGGCACGCGATGGAGAGCGGCTGTCGACCATTCTGGGGCGGAATGCCCACATACTCCGCTAATGCCCGCGTAGCGTAATTGAACGTGATCCCAGGCAGTGCGACATTGAACGTGATCCCACGCTGTGCGACATCGAACGCGATCCCACGCAGTGCGACGCCAGGGCGGACCAGCGCTCCCGCACGGACGGCTGGAACTACCCCATCCGGCGTGGCGTCCAATGATCGTGACTGAGCGGAACACAACAAGCGCCCGGGGCTCGGGTACCAACCGTTGGTTGGCGGCCCGACCGTGGCTCGGAACGGCAGCCCGGCTGGGCCTCGCCGCGGTGTGGCTCGTCGCCGGAGCCTCCAAGATCGGGGACCTCGCCGCCTCCGGTCGGGCCGTCAACGCCTACCAGATCTTCCCGTACGACCTGTCGGTGGTGATCGGGGCGGCGCTGCCGTTCGTGGAGATCGCCCTCGGCCTGATCCTCCTGGTCGGCCTCGCCACCCGGCTTGCCGCCGGGATCTCCGCGTTCCTGCTGGTGATCTTCATCGCCGGCATCGCCTCGGCGTGGGCTCGTGGACTCTCCATCGACTGCGGCTGCTTCGGCAGCGGTGGCGACCTCGCCGCTGGTCAGGACCCGACGTACGGCACGGAGGTGCTGCGGGACCTGGCCTTCCTGGTACTCGCCGGATTCCTGCTGGTCTGGCCGCGTACGCCGATCTCGGTGGACGCCGCGCTGGGCCGGAACACCGGAGAAGGAGACAGCGATGACTGATCGGGGCAAGAAGCCGCAGCGCCGGCCCGCCCGGGTGGTACGGGAACAGATGGCCCGGGAACGCCGCCGCAAGCGCACCCTCTGGACCTCGGTGGGCGCGGTCCTCGTACTGGTCATCGCCGGTCTGATCGGCTGGGCCGTCTCCTCCAGCCAGGACGCCGGCGATTTCACCCCGCCCGGCGGCGCGAATCCGGACGGCACCGGCATCGTGCTCGGCTCCGGACCGGTCAACATCGACGTGTACGAGGACTTCATCTGCCCGATCTGCCGACAGTTCGAGCAGCAGGCCGGCGGAACGCTCGACCAGCTCGTCGCCCAGGGCAAGGTACGGGTCACGTACCACCCGGTCGCGTTCCTGAACCGCTTCTCCAGCACCGAGTACTCGACCCGGTCGTCCGCCGCCTCCGGCTGTGCCGCGCAGAGCGGAAAGTTCCGGGAGTACGCCAAGGCGCTGTTCGACCGGCAGCCGCCGGAGGGTAGCGCCGGACTGAGCGACGACGAGCTGGTCAACGTCGCCACCAGCGTGGGGCTGGCCGGGGACAGTTTTGCCGCGTGCGTCCGGGAGAATACCTTCGAGAAGTGGACCGAGCACGTGACCGACGAGGCCGCCCGAGCGGGTGTGAACGGCACCCCCACGGTGCTGGTCGCCGGCAAGCAGGTGCAGGCCAGCGCCGAAGCGATCACGGCGGCCGTGGCAGCAGCCGGCTAGTGGGCCGTGGCAGCAGCCGGCAGGTGGGCTCTGGCAGCAGCCGGCAGGTGAGCCGCGACAGCAGCCGGCAGGTGAGCCGTGTCACGTCCGGTGTCGGCTGGTCCAGCGCGCTCCGCCGGGTCGGGCTGGCACTGGCGGCAGGACTGGTCGGGGCACTCTCGATCGCGGCACCGGCCGACGCACACGCCGCCGACGCCCCGGACGGCTCCAACTACCGCAGCGCGGTCACCGGGGTCACTCCGGCCGTATCCGGACTCGCGGTCCGGGTGGTGGAGGGCGGCGCCCGGCTCGAACTGGTGAACCGGACCGGTCGCACGATCGAGGTGCTCGGCTACGCCGGTGAGCCGTACCTGGAGGTCCGTCCCGACGGTGTGTGGGAGAACACGGCCTCCCCGGCGACGTACCTGAACCAGACCCTCGAAGGAGACACCGAGCCCCCGGCGGCGGCCGACCCGACCCGGCCGCCGTCCTGGCGACGAGTCGGTACCGAACCGGTGGTGCGCTGGCACGACCAGCGCAGCCGGTGGCTGGAGTCCGCTCCGCCGCCCGTGGTCGCCGCCCGGCCCGACCGGCAGCACCGGGTACGGGACTGGGTCGTGCCGCTCCGCGACCGCACCACGACGATGGAACTGCGCGGCACCCTGGACTGGTTGCCACCGCCGGACCCACTGCCCTGGTGGAGCCTGAGCCTGCTCGGTGCGCTCGCCGTGGGTGCGCTCGGACTGCTCCCCCGGGCCTCCCGACCGGGGAGGCGGGCCACCGTCGCGCTGGCCGCGCTCGCCGGTACCGGTGGGGTGGCCGCGATCTGCTTCGCGCTGGCCCGCGGCGCCGACGCCGGGGTCGGAGGGATGCTGCTCGGGCTGGTCACCGCCCAGCTCTGGCCCACCCTCACCGGAACGGCCGCACTGGCTGCCGGGGCGTACGCGCTGACCCGGCGCCCGACGGCCGACTTCGCGCTGGCGCTGGCCGGTACCTGCCTGGCGCTCTTCACCGGCGTGACGAACGCGGCGGTCTTCCTGCGCTCGGTGGTCCCGGTGCCGTGGCCGGCGGAGTGGGCCCGGATCGTGATCGCGGTGGTGATCGCGACCGGTGGCGGCCTGGCCGTGGCCGGCGCCCTGCGACTGCGCGCCACCGGCCGCTCCAGCACCGACCAGGCCGGCACCCGACGCTCCCCCGCCACCCGCTCCGGCGGCCCCGCCCGCCCCGCCCGCTGGTCGGTCTCCCGTTAAGAAGGGGCCCTTCTTCTACGGAATCCGATAAGAAGGGGCCCTTCCTTGCACTTGGAAGCCGAAGGGGAGTTCGAGGCGGTGTTGGGCTAGGAGGGTGGTGTCGGCTAGGAGGTCGGCTGTCGGGCCGTCGGCGACGATTCGGCCCGCGTCGAGGATCAGTGCCCGGTCGCAGAGTTCGAGGGCGTACGGGAGGTCGTGGGTGACCATGAGGAGGGTCACCGGGAGGCCGCGCAGGATCGCGGCCAGCTCGCGTCGGGCGGCGGGATCGAGGTTGGAGGAGGGCTCGTCGAGGACGAGGATCTCCGGGTGCATGGCGAGGACGGTGGCCACGGCGACGCGGCGGCGCTGGCCGAACGAGAGGTGTTGCGGGGCGCGGTCCCGGTGCTCGGCCATCCCGACGGCGTCGAGCGCCTCGGTCACCCGGGCCGCCAGTTCGGCGCCGCGCAGGCCCAGGTTCGCCGGACCGAACGCCACGTCCTCGGCGACGGTCGGCAGGAAGAGCTGGTCGTCGGGATCCTGGAAGACGATCCCGACCCGACGGCGTATCTCGGCCAGGGTGGCGCGGTCCCGGTTCACGGTCAGCCCGCCGACGGTGACCGTGCCCTCGCCCCCGGCGAGGATCCCGTTCAGGTGCAGCACCAGCGTCGTCTTGCCCGCACCGTTCGGGCCGAGCAGGGCGATTCGTTCGCCGCGCGGCACGGTCAGGTCGACGCCGCGCAGTGCGACGTGCCCGTCGGGATAGCTGTACTGCACGCCACGTACGTCCAGCGAGGGGACGTCGGTGGCGGCGGGAGCGGTGTCCACGTACCCGATCATCCCAGCACGAGCGCGGCGGCGGCGATGCCGGTCGCGGCGAGCGGCACCGTCGCCGCGACCAGCCACTGCCGGGCGGTGGCCGCTCCGGCGCTCCGCCACGCCCCCGGCATCCTGCCCTGGTAGCCCCGGGAGACCATCGCCAGGTAGACCCGTTCGCCCCGCTCGAAGGCCCGGAGGAAGAGCGCGCCCACTCCGGCGGCGAAGCCACGCAACTGCCACAGGAACCGGGGATCGTCGCCACGGGAGATCCGGGCGACCCGCATCCGCCGCGCCTCGCCGATCAGTACGTCCAGGTAGCGCAGCATGAACGTGGCGATCTGGGTGAGGATCTGCGGACAGTGCAGCCGGTCCAGGCCGACGATCAGGTCCCGCATGGTGGTGGTGCCGGCGAGGAGTAGTGACGCGAGTACCCCGAGGGTGCCCTTGGCGAGGATGTTCCAGCCGCCGTAGAGCCCGTCCATGGAGAGTTCCAGCCCCAGCCAGGTGATCCGCTCACCTGAGCCGAGGAACGGCAGCGCGAACGCGAACAGCACGAACGGCAACTCGATCAGCGACCGGGTCGCGAGCCAGCGGAGGCCCACCCGGGCCAGGGCCGCCACCAGTACGACCAGTACGGCGTAGCCGCCGAACGCCCAGAACGCCTCGCGGGGGGTGGCGACCACGGCGATGGTGAAGGCCACCATCGCCGCGATCTTGACCTCGGGGGGCAGCCGGTGCACCGGCGACGTCCGGTCCCGGTACAGAACGTGCGCGTGTCCGGCGCCCATGTCGCGTATCCCTTACTTCGACGCGTCGGCGGACGCGGTGCCGGCACCGGCACCGGCGGTCGGGGCCGGTCCGCTCCCGGCGGCGGGCGCGGGCCCGGCGGCACCGGTCCCGACGGACTGGGCTGCTGCCGGGGTGCCGCCGACGGCCTGACTGGCCGGGGTGCCCTGGTCTGCCGGGCCGTCGGTCGGACGCCGCCGAAGGAGCCAGAACAGGCCTCCACCGATGGCGAAGGTGAACAGCACGCCCAGTACCCCGGACAGGCCGGTGGAGAGGTAGGAGTTGTCGATGCCCCGGACCCCGTAGTCGGCCAGCGGCGAGTCGGCCAGTTCGTGGTCCCGGCTCTGCTGGGCCGGGCAACTGCCGCCGGTGATGTTGTCGTCGGCGTCGAAGGTGCAGCCCTGGCGCAGCGACGAGTCCAGGCCGTCCGGGTGGGCCGAGGCGAAGTTGCTCACGACCCCGGCGAGCAGTAGGGCGACCAGCAGGCCGCCGAGGATGAACGCGCCGGTTCGCTTCGTCATCCGGATCCCTCCGGTCGTCATCGGGCACCTCCGCCGACGGGCACCTGGGTGGCCGCCGGGATCGGGCGCAGGGAGCGCAGGGCGTAGACCAGGTCGGGTCGGACCTTCGCCACCGTGACCACGGTGGTCGCGGTGATCAGGCCCTCGCCGATACCGATCAGCAGGTGTACGCCGGCCATCGTGCCGGCCAGGCCGCCGAGGCTGCTGCCGACGTCGGTGGTGCCGCCGAGCCAGTACTGCACGACGAAGCCCTGCGAGGCGACCAGGACGCTGACCACCGAGGCGACGAACGCGGTGATCGCCAGCCCGTTCACGGTGCGCGGCAGGATCCGCAGCAGCAGCGCGATCAGCAGGTAGGCGACCGCCGTACCGAGGATCGCCATGTTGGTGATGTTGAGGCCGAGCATGGCCACCCCGCCGTCGCCGAAGATCAGCGACTGCACGATCAGCACCACGGCCACACAGAGCGCACCGACCCACGGCCCGACCAGCACCGCGGCGAGCGCGCCGCCGAGCAGGTGACCGCTGACCGCGCCGGTGAAGATCGGGAAGTTGAGCATCTGGACGGCGAAGATGAACGCGGCGACCAGCCCGGCCATCGGGGCCAGTCGGTCGTCGAGGTCCTGCCGGCCGCGTATCACGCACAGCGCGAGCGCCACCAGGGCGAGCGCCGCGAACGCGGCGGCGACGGGACCGTTGATGATCCCGTTCGAGATGTGCATCGCCAGAGTTTCCACTCCACCACCTCCGCTACGTCGGCGTGGGATCGGCCCCGCCGGCCGGGTCAGCCTAAGAGCCAACCGGCGTTATTGCCAAGATTTTGCAAGAGCTGTACACCAACCGCAATCTCCGGTCCATCTGGCGATAGGGTCGTGGCCATGACCTCGCCAACGCGTCTCGAACCCGGCGACACCGCGCCCGATTTCGCGCTGCCCACCGACGCCGGGAACACGCTCTCGCTCAAGGAACTGCGTGGCCGGAAGGTGGTGCTCTACGCATACCCGGCCGCGATGACCCCGGGCTGCACCACGCAGGCCTGCGACTTCCGGGACTCGCTCGCCTCGCTCCAGACCGCCGGCTACGAGGTGATCGGCATCTCGCCGGACTCTCCCGAGAAGCTGGCGAAGTTCCGGGACCGGGACGCGATCACCTTCCCGCTGGTCGCCGACGCCGACAAGGCGGTACTCACCGCGTACGGGGCGTACGGCCAGAAGCAGTCGTACGGCCGGACGATCACCGGGGTGATCCGCTCGACGTTCGTCATCGACGAGGAGGGCCGGATCGAACGGGCGCTCTACAACGTCAAGGCCAAGGGACACGTCGCGAAACTCCGGCGGGACCTCGGCCTGGATTGAGCCTGCCGGCCGTCTAGACTCTTCCTCGCGAGCGGGAGTGGTGTAATGGCAGCCACGCAGGATTTAGGTTCCTGTGCCTTCGGGCGTAGGGGTTCGACTCCCCTCTCCCGCACAACTGTGCTCCGTCGCGTGCCGCATCCCGCCGTCGGCTGTTAGCGCTGTCACGACCGGCACCCGGCGCCGCCGGGGCCGGTGGCCCGGGGGCGAGGATGGCCGGCGTGGCAATCCGCTTCGTACTCGATCCTCCGCTGACTCCCGAGCTACGCGACCAGATCGTCACCTTGTGGACGGCGGTGACGAACGCCGGCGGCGCGGTCGGATTCGTCGGACCGGTCACCGAGGACGACGTCCGGCCGCTGGCCCTGAGCACCCTTGCGGAGGCCGCCGACGGGCCGGACCGGCTGCTGGTCGGCTTCCACGATCAGCAGCCGGTCGCCCTGCTCTTCTTCACCGACAACCGGTTCCGGCTCAAGGCGCACTGGTGCGTACTCAAGCGGGTGATGGTGCAGCCCGACCGGCAGGGACACGGCTACGGCCAGGCCCTGATGCGGGAGGCCGAACGGATCGGTCGGCAGATCGGCTGGGACGCCCTGCACCTGACCGTCCGGGACGGCAAGGGCGTGGAGGAGTTCTACCGGCGGTTGGGCTATCGGGAGGTCGGGCGGCTACCCGGGGCGCTCCGGGTCGGCCCCGGCGACGACCGCGACGAGATCCACATGTGGCTGTCGCTGACCTGACGACGACCACCACCACCACGACTGTCACCGGGCCGCGGCGTCAGCCGCAGCCGACCCGTACCGATGCCGGTCCGCCGGCCGCTCCGGCAACCGTTTCGGGCTCGCCCGAGCCGGTCGTCCCGGTCGGGGACGGCGCCGTCGCGGTCGGGCTGGCCGAGGCGCTGGGACCGGAAACGGCCGACGGCGTCGGGGTCGGAGTCGGCCCACCCGTCGGAGCATTGCCATACATCCGTACGGTGCTCCGTTGGATCCGTCGGGGCGACATCGTGATCCCGGAGGCGACCGCCTCGTTGCCGTAGACGTCGACAACCCGGATCGAGTACGGCCCCCGGCCCATCCCACCGTCGATCACCCAGTAGTTGTCGGAGCCGCGTTTCGCCGCGCGCCAGCTCGACCCGGCCCGCTTCGCCGCCACCGACTTCACCGGGTTGCCGTGGTTGCCCACCTGCACCGCGAACCAGTACTGCGAGGCACCGCTCTTGAGCCGGAAGGTGAGCGGGCCGGGCGACGGCGGGTTGACCACGGCCCGATAGGTGACCGGGATGATGCCCTTGGACAGGTCGGCGATCTTCGCGAACGCCTGCTTGGAGAGGTCGATCTTGCCCCCCGTACAGCCCGCGCACCGGTCGAGCACCATCACCCGTACGGTGCCCTTGGGGCCGGTCACGTCGAGGAAGCTGCCGCAGGCGGCCGAGCCGGAGTACTGGGCCGAGCCGAGCGCGACGTAGAGCCGGTTGGCGGGCGGGCCGGGCAGGGAGCAGTTGCCGCCCGAGTCTCCCCCGTCGTAGTGCGACGCTTTTCCCTTGTAGACAGTCGTGCCGGTCGGTGGTGCGGCCAGCCCGGCGGCACAGGCCGCCGGCTCGGCGAACTGCCAGACGAGCACGAGCCCCAGCAGTGCGGCGACGACCACCGCGAAACCACCGGCCAGCCAGCGTTTCGACCGCCGCCGACCCGACAGCCACCCGCCGGGCCGGTCGGCGGCCGGTCCGCCCGGCTGGGCGTCGGCCTCCGAGGCGTTTTCCGGACGGTCGGAGGGCGCCGTGTCAGTCACCCCGGGCATGTTGCCCTAGTCGCCACGGGACACGCAAGATCCCGACCGGCCGTCGGCCGACCCCTGTTGACGAGCGCCGATCCGCCGGTCCGGCTCGATGCTCAGCCCTGCTCGGCGCGTTGCTTGGCGAGATGACTTCGGCGGTCCCGGAGGACTGCGACGAGCACGGCCCCGATCGGCAGCAGCAGGAACATCGGCCAACCCAACCAGGGTGAACTCGCGCTGCCGACGTTCCAGGCGATGACGGTCCAGCCGATCACGACGTAGACGATGCCGCCGTACTGTGCCGGCAGGCCGCCGATCACGTACCGGTTGTGCCACTCGCGACCCTGCGGGGTGGACCGGCTGTTGAGCAGCCAGCCGACGCCGTAGTGCAGCAGCCAGCCCACCGCCGCCAGGCACACCCCGGCGAGGACGCCGAAGCCCGCACCCTGGAAGTCCTCGCCGGGATGGATCGCCGCGGCGAGCATGATGGATCCCAGGACCGTGCCCAGGATCAGGATCGGCATCAGGAACGTCAGCCTGATGCTGTAGTTCTCCATTTTCGTCCTCCCCGTCGAAGGGGAGCGATGCTATCGGTTGCGCCGGGCAGAAATCGACCCTCTTCGTCAGGAGAGCAGTTCCACCGGGTCGCCGACGGTGAGGGTGTCGGCCGAACCGGGTGGGCCGAGCACCGGCACCAGGTTCTGGCCGAACAGGAGCTGCCGGTTGATGTTGTGCTGCCGGGCCAGCACCCGCAGCGGCTCCCGGCCCCGTACCCCGGTCTCCTGGTCAGTGGTGGTCACCACGCACCGGGCGCACGGCTTCACCACCCGGAAGACCACCGGGCCGATCCGGATCCGCCGGCCGGTCCAGTCGTCCTCGGCCCAGCGACCGGCGCCGCCGACCACCACGTTGGGGCGGAACCGGGTCATCGGCAGCGGCGCGTCCAGATCTCCGGACTCCAGCAGCGACTCGTTCAGGGCGTCCAGCGAGGCGCGGTTGGCCAGCAACAGAGGGTAGCCGTCGGCGAAGCTGACCCGGTCCTCGGCCTCGACGAGGTCCGTGTCCGGGATCGGTCGCCCGGTCGGGTCGCCGAGCCAGACCAGCCGTACCTTGCGGTCGAACAGTCGGGAGAGCCAGTCGTTCGCCGCCGGGTCGGCGGTCCGGGCCGGCGCGGCGGGCATGCTCGCGAAGACCCGCACCTCGACCGACTCGCCGTCGGCCGGCTCGGTGACCGCCAGGTCCGCCCGGCCGGCGGCACGCAGCAGCAGGCCGCCGGGCCGGAGTTCCGGCCGGACCGCGACCAGCGCGGTCGTCTGCCGCTGGGTGACGCCCACCCCGTCCTCGTCCACGATCATCCAGCGCCGGTCGCCGGCCAGGCCCCACGGCTCGACCCGGGCACCGCCGAGGTCGAGCCGGTAACAGCCCTTGATCGGGTACGTGTGGAGGGAGACCAGCCGCATGCCGTTCACCCTGCCACAGGGCTACGGCCGGTCAGAACGCGATTTACCCCTCCCATCGGGACGTCGCCTCACCTCACCAGGCGATGCCGATCCCGTCACCGGGGTACCAGTGCTGGGCCGGGGTCTCCCGGTAGGCGAGGAACCGGCGGCCGGTCTTCTCGGCGTGTTCGGCGAGCACGTTGGTCACCGTGACGTTGTCGGTGATCAGCCGGGCGCCGGGGGCGAGCTTCGGCTCCACCGTCGAGAACTCCCGCCGCTCGTGCTTGGTGTGGTGGTCGCTGTCGTGCAGGAAGAGGTCGACCGGACGGTCCAGTTGCTTGATCGAGGCGAGGGAGTCCCCGATCACCAGGTCGACCACGCTCGCCCAGGGCTCGGACTTGGCCAGGTAGCCGGCCTCCGGATTGATGTCCAGCGAGGTGACCCGGCCGGGGTCGCCGTCGGCCGCGTTCCGCAGCAGGGCCGAGGCCAGTACGCAGGTGCCGAGCCCCTTGTCGACCCCGGTCTCGACGATGTGCGTGGGGCGGATGGCGCGCACGATCGCGTACCAGCCGATCCGGCGGGCGTACCGGACACGTCGATCGGCCAGGCCACGCCGCTCGGCGGTCGACGTCGCCCGTGCGATGTGCTGGCGGAGCGTCTCGTCCTGCTCGATCTCGGCCAGGTACGTCCGCACCTGGCCGACCGGGACGTCACAGGTCACGCTGACGAACCAGGCCAGGTGCTCCCGGCTGAGTGTGGTCAGGTCGTAGGTGAAGTTGTGGTGCTCGCGGGAGGTGAGCAGCCACTTGGCCGAGACGCCGATCACCCGCGCGTCGTGCCGGGCCACCCGCATGAACCGTTTGGGGAACGCCGCGACCGGGGCGAGGCGTGTGCGGGCGATCGCACGACGGAAATTCGTACCATCCACCCCGAAGGTGTACCACGTTCCCGGTGCCCCATTGCCGTCTGAATTATTTCATGCATACAGTCATCTCGTGAATGACAGCGCTGTCATCGCGGCCCCACCGATGGACCGCGTGCTCGACCTGTTCCAGGGCATCCGGCTGACTCCGACCCAGCGACGGATCGCGCACAGCCTGGTCCAGCATGCCGCCTCCGCCGCCTACCTCTCCGCGGCCGAGGTCGCCGAGCTGGCCAAGGTCAGCCAGCCCTCGGTGACCCGGTTCGCGATGGCGCTGGGCTACGACGGGTATCCGGCGCTGCGCCGCCGGTTACGGGAGATCGCCGCCGCCGGGTACGGCCGACCGGACCTCGGCGCCCCGATCGGAAACGAGATGCAGCGGGCGCTGCGCGCCGAGGCCGACAACCTGGACCGGCTCGCCGAGCAGCTCGCCGACCGGGACGGGGTGACCGCCGCCGGGACCGTGCTGGCCGGCAGCCGTCCGCTGGTCGTACTCGGGCTGCGCGCCGCCGCGCCGCTGGCCGGGTACTTCGCCTACTTCGCGGCCAAGGTGCTGCCGGACGTCCGGGTGCTGGACTCGGGCGGGAGCCTGCTGACCGACCGGCTGGAACAGGCCCGAGCGGCCGGGGCGGGCGCCCTGCTGGCGATCGTGCTGCCCCGGTACCCCCGGGAGTCACTGGACGCGCTCCGCGAGGCGCGCGCCGCCGGGATGTCGGTGGTGGTGATCACCGACTCGGCGGTCAGCCCCGCCGCCGAGTACGCCGACATCGTCCTGCCGGCCGCGGTCGGCGCCCAACTCGTCTTCGATCTGCACACCGCACCGATGGCGCTGTCGATGGTGCTGTTGCAGGCGATCTGCGACGCCGTGCCCGCCGACAGTCAACGCCGGCTGGAGGAGTTCGAACAGTCCGCCG
Organism: Plantactinospora solaniradicis; assembly: GCF_042658085.1. Lineage (NCBI taxonomy): Bacteria > Bacillati > Actinomycetota > Actinomycetes > Micromonosporales > Micromonosporaceae > Plantactinospora > Plantactinospora solaniradicis. Next base: position 895,823 of record NZ_JBHSPR010000010.1, read on the forward strand.
CCCGCCGACAGTTGTTCACCGGGTAGCCCGCCGACATTGCCCACCACCGTCACCACATCACCACCACCGCAGGAGGAGTTGTCATGCCCGAGCCGATCCGCGCCGCCCGCGGCACCACCCGGACCGCCGTCGGATGGCCGCAGGAGGCGGCGCTGCGGATGCTCATGAACAACCTGGACCCGGAGGTCGCCGAGCGCCCGGACGACCTGGTCGTGTACGGCGGGACCGGCCGGGCGGCCCGGGACTGGCCCTCGTACCACGCGCTGGTCCGGACCCTGGGAACACTGCGGGACGACGAGACCATGCTGGTGCAGTCGGGCCGCCCGGTCGGGGTGCTGCGTACCCACGAGTGGGCGCCCCGGGTGCTGCTGGCCAACTCGAACCTGGTCGGCGACTGGGCGACCTGGCCGGAGTTCCGCCGCCTGGAACAGCTCGGCCTGACCATGTACGGCCAGATGACCGCCGGATCGTGGATCTACATCGGCACCCAGGGCATCCTGCAGGGCACCTACGAGACCTTCGCCGCGGTCGCCACGAAGAGGTTCAACGGCTCGCTCGCCGGCACCCTGACCCTGACCGCCGGCTGTGGCGGCATGGGTGGGGCGCAGCCGCTCGCGGTCACCATGAACGGGGGCGCCTGCCTGATCGTCGACGTCGACCCGGAGCGGCTGGCCCGCCGGGTGCAGACCCGCTACCTCGACACCGTGGCCGACTCCCTCGACGAGGCGGTCGAGCAGGCGCTCGCGGCGAAGCGGGCCGGTCGGGCGCTCTCGGTCGGCGTGGTCGGCAACGCCGCCACGGTCTTCGCCGAGCTGCTGCGTCGGGGCGTCGAGATCGACATCGTGACCGACCAGACCAGCGCGCACGACCCGCTGTCGTACGTCCCGGAGGGGGTCGAACTCGCCGACGCGGCCGAACTGGCCAGGGCCAAGCCGGCCGAGTACACCGAACGGGCCCGGGCCACCATGGTCAAGCACGTCGCCGCCATGGTCGGGTTTCTGGACAACGGTGCCGAGGTGTTCGACTACGGCAACTCGATCCGGGGCGAGGCCCAGCTCGGCGGGTACGACCGGGCGTTCGCCTTCCCCGGCTTCGTGCCGGCGTACATCCGACCGCTGTTCAGCGAGGGCAAGGGCCCGTTCCGCTGGGCGGCGCTCTCCGGCGACCCGGCCGACATCGCCGCCACCGACCGGGCCGTACTCGACCTGTTCCCGGAGAACGAGCCGCTGGCCCGCTGGATCAGGCTGGCCGGCGAACGGGTCGCCTTCCAGGGCCTACCGGCCCGGATCTGCTGGCTCGGCCACGGCGAGCGGGACAAGGCCGGGGTCCGGTTCAACGACATGGTCGCCTCCGGCGAACTGACCGCCCCCGTCGTCATCGGCCGCGACCATCTCGACGCCGGCTCGGTCGCCTCCCCCTACCGGGAGACCGAGGCGATGGCCGACGGCTCCGACGCGATCGCCGACTGGCCCCTGCTCAACGCCCTGGTCAACACCGCCAGCGGCGCCTCCTGGGTCAGCATCCACCACGGCGGCGGCGTCGGCATCGGCCGCTCCATCCACGCCGGCCAGGTCTGCGTGGCCGACGGCACCCCGCTCGCCGGCCAGAAGATCGAGCGGGTCCTGAGCAACGATCCCGCGATGGGCGTACTCCGCCACGTAGACGCCGGCTACCCCGAAGCCGCCAACGCGGCCGCCGCCGGCAACCTCCGCATCCCCATGCTCGAGATGTAAGGAAGGGCCCCTTGTTATCGGATTCTGTTGTAGAAGGGCCCCTTCCTAACAGCCAGTTCCAGCGGAGCTGGGCGGAGATCGCGGCGATCGGGCGGGATGCGGGCAGCGGCGGCTATCTGCGGTACGGGTTCACCGAGCCGGTACGGCGGCTGGAGGAGTGGTTCCGGGACACCGCCGTCGCCGACGGCGCGCACACCGTCACGGAGGACGGCAACGGCAACCTGTTCGCCTGGTACGGGCCGGCGCCGGAACAGGGCGACGCCGTCCTGCTCGGCAGCCACTTCGACTCGGTCCCGTACGGCGGCGGCTACGACGGGCCGCTCGGCATCGTCAGTGCCCTGCTCGCCGTACGGGCTCTGCGGGAGGCCGGGCGGGAGTTCCGGCGGCCGGTCGGGGTGGTCGCGTTCGCCGAGGAGGAGGGCTCCCGGTTCGGCGTACCCTGCCTCGGGTCGCGGCTGCTCACCGGCGCACTCGACCCGGACCGGGCGGCGGCGCTGACCGACCGGGACGGGATCAGCCTCGCCGAGGCGATGGGCGGTCGACCCGCCGGTGCCCGGCCGGAGACGCTGGACCGGATCGGCGCGTTCGTGGAGTTGCACATCGAGCAGGGCCGGGCCCTGGTCGACCTCGGCGCACCGGTCGGGGTGGCCAGCGGGATCTGGCCGCACGGGCGCTGGCGGCTGGACTTCACCGGCGAGGCGAACCACGCCGGCACCACCCGGATGACGGACCGCCGCGACCCGATGCTGACCTTCGCGTTCACGGTGCTGGCGGCGAACAAGGAGGCCCGGCTGCGCGGCGGGCACGCCACCGTCGGCCGGGTCGAGGTCGAGCCGAACGCCACCAACGCGATCCCGGCGCTCGTCCGGGGCTGGCTGGACGCCCGGGCCGCCGACGCCGGCACCCTGGACGCCCTGGTCGAGGCGGTACGCGTCAAGGCGGCCGACCGGGCTGCCCGGGACGGTACGACGCTGGCCCTGACCCGGGAGTCGCTCAGTCCGTCCGTGGAGTTCGACGGCGGGCTGAACGCCGCCCTCCGGCGGGTGCTCGGCGAGGGCGTACCGGTGCTGCCGACCGCCGCCGGACACGATGCCGGGATCCTCGCCGGGCACGTACCGACCGCGATGCTGTTCGTCCGGAACCCGACCGGGGTCTCGCACTCGCCCGCCGAGTCGGCCGGTGACGACGACTGCGCCGAGGGCGTACGCCGGCTGGCCGACCTGCTCGACGAACTGGCCGGACAGTGACCCGAACTGGCCGGACAGTGACCCGAACTGGCCGTACGGTGAACGGTCCCACCCGCTACCACGCCGAGTACGCCTGGCTGCCGGGCCGACCGGTGCCGGACGCCGACGTGCTGATCGAGCTGGCCGGCGGGCGGTTCACCGGGATCACCGTCGGCGTCGCGGCGGTGCCGGCGGACGCGTACCGGTTGTCCGGGTTGACCCTGCCAGGGCTGGCCAACACGCACTCGCACGCCTTCCACCGGGCGTTGCGTGGGCGTACCACGGGCGGGGGCGGGGACTTCTGGAGCTGGCGGGAGCGGATGTATGCCGTCGCCGGGCGACTCGATCCGGAGAGCTACCTGGCGCTGGCCCGGGCCACGTACGCCGAGATGGCGCTCGCCGGGATCACCTGCGTCGGCGAGTTCCACTACCTGCACCACGCTCCGGACGGGCGCCGCTACGACGACCCGAACGCGATGAGCGCGGCGCTGGTCGAGGCCGCCACCCAGGCCGGGATCCGGATCACGCTGCTGGATACCTGCTATTTGACCGCCACCGTGGACGGGCAGCCGCTGACCGGCCCGCAACTGCGGTTCGGTGACGGTGACGCCGCGCGCTGGGCCAACCGGGCCGGCAGCTTCGCGCCGACCACCGGCAGCGGCACCAGCAACGAGAGCGGCACCAGCGCCAGCACCCTCGACAGCGACAGCGACAGCAATGTCCGGGTCGGTGCCGCGATCCACTCGGTCCGGGCGGTACCCGCCGACCAGATTCCGGTGGTCGTCGACTGGGCGGCCGAGCGCGGCGAACCCCTGCACGTGCACCTGTCGGAGCAGCCGGCCGAGAACGAGGCGTGCCTGGCGTACCACGGTCGGACCCCGACCGGGCTGCTGGCCGACGCGGGCGCGCTCGGTCCCCGGACGACGGCGGTGCACGCCACCCACCTCACCGACGCCGACCGGGCACTGCTCGGGAGCAGCGGCACCGGTGCGTGCCTCTGCCCCACCACGGAACGGGACCTGGCCGACGGGATCGGGCCGGCCCGTCCACTGGTCGACGCCGGCTGCCCGCTCAGCCTCGGCAGCGACAGCCACGCCGTACTCGATCTCTTCGAGGAGGCCCGGGGCGTCGAGGCGCACGAGCGGCTGCGGACTCTGCGCCGGGGCCACTTCACCCCGGCCGAACTGCTGCACGCCGCTTCCGGGGCCGGGCACGCGGCACTCGGCTGGACCGACGCCGGGACGATCGCGGTCGGCGCCCGCGCCGACCTGGTGACGGTACGGCTGGACAGCGCCCGTACCGCCGGAGTGCCCGCGGCCGGCGCGCTGGGCGCGGCGACCGCCGCCGACGTCAGCGACGTACTGGTGGACGGCCGGGTGGTGGTGCGGGGCGGCCGGCACGTCACCCTCGACGTACCCTCCGCGCTGACGGACGCGATCGGGGCGGTGGTGGGGCCGTGAACCTGCTGATCGACAACATCGGCGAACTGGTCACCAACGTCGAGGGGATAGGCGAGGGCGGCCCGCTCGGCATCCGCCGCAAGGCCGCGCTGCTGATCGAGGACGGCGAGGTCGCCTGGATCGGGCCGGCCCGCTACGCGCCCGCCGCCGACCGGCGGATCGACGCCGACGGCCGGGCGGTGCTGCCCGGGTTCGTGGACAGCCACGCGCACCTGGTCTTCGCCGGTGACCGAGCCGCCGAATTCGCCGCCCGGATGGCCGGCCAGCCGTACACCGGCGGCGGAATCCGGACCACCGTCGCCGCGACCCGGGCCGCCAGCGACGACCGGCTGCGCGAGACCGTCGGGCGGCTGCGGGTCGAGGCGCTGCGGCAGGGCACCACCACGATCGAGATCAAGAGCGGGTACGGCCTCAGCGTCGCCGACGAGGCCCGCTCGCTGCGGATCGCCACCGAGTACACCACCGAGACGACGTTCCTCGGCGCGCACGTGGTGCCGACCGAGTACGCCGACCGCCCGGACGACTACGTCGGGCTGGTCTGCGGTCCGATGCTCCGGGCCGCCCTGCCGTACGCGAAGTGGATCGACGTCTTCTGTGAGCGGGGGGCCTTCGACGCCGACCACGCACGGGCGATCCTGACCGTAGGGCAGGCCGCCGGACTCGGCGTACGGGTGCACGCGAACCAGCTCGGCCCAGGGCCGGGAGTGCAGCTCGCGGTGGAGCTGGGCGCGGCCAGCGCGGACCACTGCACCCACCTGTCCGACGCCGACGTCGAGGCGCTGGCCGAGTCGGAGACGGTGGCGACGCTGCTGCCCGGCGCCGAGTTCTCCACCCGGTCGCCGTACCCGGACGCCCGGCGGCTGCTCGACGCGGGGGTGACCGTGGCGCTGGCGACGGACTGCAACCCCGGCTCGTCGTACACCTCGTCGCTGCCGTTCTGCATCGCGCTCGCGGTCCGGGAGATGGGCATGACCCCGGCGGAGGCGGTCTGGGCGGCGACCGCCGGTGGCGCGCGGGCGCTGCGCCGCGCGGACGCCGGGGTGCTGCGTCCCGGGGTACCGGCCGACCTGAGCATCCTCGACGCGCCCTCATATCTGCACCTGGCCTACCGGCCAGGGGTTCCACTGATCATCCAGGTCCTGCACAACGGAGTACCGCAATGGCAACCGTGACCCGACCCGTCGTCACCGTCCAACCCACCGGGGTCTCCCCGGCCGATGTCGCGGCGGTCGCCCGGGGCACCGCGACCGTCGTACTCGATCCCTCCACTCTGGACGCGATGGCGGCCAGTCGGGCGATCGTCGACCGGATCGAGCAGACCGGGCGCCCGGTCTACGGGGTCTCGACCGGGTTCGGCGCGCTGGCCAACACCTTCGTCGCGCCGCAGCGGCGGGCCGAGTTGCAGCACGCGCTGATCCGGTCGCACGCCGCCGGGGTGGGCGCCCCGATGCCCCGCGAGGTGGTCCGGGCGATGATGCTGCTGCGGATCCGCTCGCTCGCCCTCGGCCACTCCGGGGTGCGCCCCGAGCTGGCCCAGTCCCTCGTCGACCTGCTCAACGCCGACATCACCCCGTGGGTGCCCGAGCACGGCTCGCTCGGCGCCTCCGGCGACCTGGCCCCGCTCGCGCACTGCGCGCTGGTGCTGCTCGGCGAGGGCTGGGTGCTCGCCCCGGACGGCACCCGGCAGGACGCGGCGGCGGCGCTGCGTACGGCCGGGCTGCGGCCGGTCACGCTGGCCGCGAAGGAGGGGCTGGCGCTGGTCAACGGCACCGACGGAATGCTCGGGATGCTGCTGCTGGCGATCGCCGACGCCGGGCACCTGTTCACGATGGCGGACGTGACGGCGGCGCTGGCGATCGAGGCGATGCTCGGCTCGGAGCGGCCGTTCCTGCCGGAGCTGCACGCGATCCGCCCGCATCCGGGACAGGCGCTCTCGGCGGCCAACATCCACCGCCTGCTCCAGGGCTCGCCCATCATGGACTCTCATCGGGACGACCTGGCGCACGCGGTCCAGGACGCGTACTCGATGCGTTGCGCGCCGCAGGTCGCCGGGGCGGCCCGGGACACGCTGTCCTTCGTGGACCAGGTGGCCGGCCGGGAACTGCTCTCGGTGGTGGACAACCCGGTGGTGCTGCCGGACGGCCGGGTCGAGTCGACCGGCAACTTCCACGGTGCTCCGCTCGGCTTCGCCGCCGACTTCCTCGCCATCGCCGCCGCCGAGGTCGGCGCGATCGCCGAACGCCGGGTGGACCGGCTGCTCGACGTCGCCCGGTCCCGGGAACTGCCGGCCTTCCTCTCCCCCGACGCCGGGGTCAACTCCGGACTGATGATCGCCCAGTACACCGCCGCCGGCATCGTCGCGGCGAACCGGCGACTGGCCGCCCCCGCCTCGGTCGACTCGCTGCCGACCAGTGGCATGCAGGAGGACCACGTCTCGATGGGCTGGGCGGCGGCCGTGAAGCTGCGTACCGTGCTGGACAACCTGACCAGCCTGCTCGCGGTGGAGCTGATCGCCGGGGTACGCGGCTTGCAGTTGCGGGCTCCGCTCGTACCGTCCCCGGCGGGCCGGGCGGCGGTCGCGGCGGTCACTCCGTTCCTCGGGGAGCCCGGTCCGGACGTCTTCCTCGCCCCGGCGATGGAGGCGGCCCGTACGGTGATCGCCGGCCCCGAGCTACGCGCCGCTATCGAGGCCGAGGTCGGTCGACTCGGTTAGCGAACCTCTTATTCGCGTATTGACGTCGATCGGCTTTGCTGCCGCGTCCTAGAATGGGCGATGCGATTTAAGGCGCGGCGGCCAGCCACGCCACGCATCCTGCGGAGGCGAATTCCGAGTGGCTGATGACGAAGGCCGGTCCGGGAAACTTCGCTACCTGCGCAACGTCATAGGCGGTCTGATCGCGGTGTCGATCGTCGGCGCCGCAGAGGTGGTGAAGAAGGAGGCCGACCCCGTCTGGCTGGCGGTGCTCGCCGCGATCGTGGCCAGCGCGGTTTCGCTCTGGATCATAGGTTTCCGCCGGTTCATCGACTGGCTGCTCGAATGGATCGAGGTGCTGTACCGGGCGGTGCCGCGTCGCGCCAGGAGGATCGCGGCCGGCGCGCTCGTCCTGGTCATCGCCGCTTCCATGATCGTCATTGTCCGTCCGTTCGGCGGCGGCGGCGAGGACGGCGGTTGTCCCCCTACCACCGAACTCCGCATCCTCACCTCGCCGGAAGGCCTCCAGTCGACGCGCGAGCTGGCGGGGGAATACGCGCTAACCACCGCCCGCGACAACGACGGCTGCCCGACGGTGTTCCCCTTCGTGTACGCCGCGGACACGTCGGCGGTCAGCGGTGCCCTCGCCCGCCAGTGGGCCGACACGAGGGTGGAACACCCATACGTCGACCTGGGCCCACGTCCCGACGTCTGGCTACCCGACTCGACATTGGACGTGCGTCAGGTCCGCGACATCCTCGCCCGTACGCTGCCCGACGACCTGACGGCGAACGGGCGGTTACCGGCGCCGCTGAAGTTGATCACGCCGATCGCGTCGTCGTCGATCGTGCTCGCCGGCTCGGCCGTGTCGGCCTCGTCGTCACCCAACGACGATGCGACCCTGGCCGGCCTGGTGTCGTCGCTGCTGGACCAACCCCGAGCGTCGCTGTCGGCCGCCGACCCGGAGTCCTCGACCGCCGGGTTGCTCGCCGCCACCGGCTACCTGCACGACGCCGAGAACAGGATGGTGGATCCGGTCGTGGCCCGGCAGCGGCAGCAGATCGTGCTCACGTCCACGACCTCGGGTGACGACGAGGCCAGCATGCTGTGCTCGTACCTGCGGACCGGGCAGGCGCCCACGGCCGTGCTCACCAGCTCGCGGACGTGGCAGCGGCTGTTGAAGGGCAGGACCCTCGGCGGGACCGGCTGCCAAGCTCCGGTCAAGCCGCCGTGGGCCCCGCCTTCCGTGACGCCGGTGGGGGTCGACCGGCCGGTTCTCGATCACCCACTCGTGCAGTTCACCTGGACCAGTTCCCGGCAGGGCAAGGCGGTCGACGGCTTCCGCGACTGGCTGCGCGGTGCTGGCGAGCAGTACCTCGCCGAGGTGGGACTGTCCAAGCCGCTTGACAGGTGTGCCGGCCTGGACGACGACAACCCGTGCCTACCGAGGGACCTGACCGCGACGCTGGAGTTGTACCGGCAGGCCAAACTGTCCGGCCGGGTCCTGCTCGCGGTGGACGCCTCCGGATCGATGGCGGAGGGGGTTGGTTCCGGGAGGGTGACCCGGTTCACGGTCGCGGCGCAGGGTGTGGCCGAGGCGCTCGGGCAGCTCGGTCCGAACGACGAGTTCGGTTTGTGGTCGTTCCCGAACGCTCGAGGCCGGAGTTCGCCCCAACTGGTCCGCATCGCGGCAGGTTCTCCCCAGCACCGGACGGCGGTCGTCGGTGCGCTGCGAACCGTCAGGCCGGCCGGCACGACCCCGCTCTACGACACGATCCTCAAGGGCATGGGTGCGGTGTCCGGTGGACGTGACGACAAGCGGATTCGGGCGCTGGTGGTGCTGACCGACGGCGAGGACACCGGCAGAAGATTCACCCTGCGGGAGATGGCTCGACAGGTCCGCAAGCTGTTCGCCGCCTACGGCGTCCGGCTGTACGTGATCGCCACCGGCGACGCACGGTGCGAGGACGTCCAGGGCCAGGAGGGGGCCGGCCTGCACCTGCTGACCGACGCCGGCCAGGGCGAATGCCGGTCGGCCACCCCGGGGAAGGTGCCCACGACGATGGCTCAGCTCTTCACGACCCTATGGAGCGGACGATGACAGGTACGTCGACCGGACGGAACGGACCAGGCCGCGGAACGCCGTGGGTGAGACGCCTCGCCTGGTTCGCGCTGGGTGTGCTCGCGATGGTCGTCGTCCCGAGTGTCCGTAACCTGATCGACCAGCCGCCCTCGCCCTCCCCGTCGTCCACCCCACAGGGCGGAGAGCTTGTGATCTTGACCGGGGCGGACGAGAGCACCGGTGGGCAGCGCCAGTTGCTGGTCGACAGGTGGAACCTCGAGAACCCGGACACACCGGCCCGGCTGGAGATCCTGTCCCGCAGCTCCGACGAACAGCACAGCGAGATGGTGGCGAGAGCCCAGTCGGACTTCCCGAATGTCGACGTCTACAACCTGGACGTCACCTGGACCGCCGAATTCGCCACGGCCGGCTACATCCGCGCGCTGGAGGGCGCGGTGGACGTCAGCGGCTTCCTCGAGGCACCGCGAAAGACCTGCGAGTACGACGGGAAGCTCTGGGCCCTGCCGTTCAACACGGACGTCGGCCTGCTCTTCTATCGCAAGGACGTGCCAAAGGACACCCTGCCGGCGACGCTGCCGCCGGGCCGAAACGACCTGCGGGCGCTGGTCGCCGCCAAGCCGGACCTCAAGGCAGGATTCGTCACCCCGCTCGATCACTACGAGGGACTGACCGTCAGCGCACTGGAGGCCATCTGGGCGGAGGACGGTGATGTCTACGACGCGGAAAAAGACCTTGTCGTGATCGACAGCGACGGCGTGCGTAACGGGTTGAGGAGGCTGGCCGACGCGATGAAGCCGTTCGAGAATCTGCCGCCTGCGGTCGATCCGCAGTCGAAGGGTTTCCGCGAGGACACCAGCCGGGCGGCGTTCCAGCGCGGCGAGGTGGCGCTGATGCGCAACTGGCCGGTGGCGTACGGCCAACTCCGCACCGGGGACCGGCCGATGACCGACTTCGAGGTCTCGCCGCTGCCCGGCGAAGGCGGAAGTGTACTGGGCGGGCAGAATCTCGCCGTGGCCACGGGCACCAAGAATCCGCCGGCGGCGCAGGAACTGGTCAAGTTCCTCACCAGCGCGGAGAGCCAGCACGCCCTGTTCCGCGACGGCGGGCTCGCGGCCACCCGTACCGCCGTCTACGACGACCCACAGGTGCAACAGGCCCGTCCGTACGCCCCGGTCCTGAAGGAGGCGCTCGGCAAGGCCAAGTCACGGCCCGTCACCCCGCACTACGCGCTGTTCAGCAGCATCTTCCAGGACATCGTGACGAAGGCGCTGAGCGACGAGGGCCAGCTCCCTGCGGATGCGGTGACGCGGCTGACCAAGGCGCTACGAGGCCAGATCATCTGACCGGCTGGTGGATTCCGCGCGACCGTTCGGCACGCGGACCGCCCGCCAGGTTTCACTCGCGAAGATCCACAGAAGCGCGATGATGATCGGTACGGCCGCCCAGGATCGCCAGCTACCTTCGCCCAGGATGTCGGGCGCGCGGATGCCCGTGTAGAGCAACGCGATCCCCAGTAGGACCGGCCTCTTCCACCGGGCGCCAGATCTCACCATCGCCAGAGTATGGCCGCCGGCTACCGTCGGTGGGCCAGCTCGGCCACGAAGGCCCGCCAGGCGTCGGGGCCGAAGGTCAGCACCGCCCCGGACCGGTCCTTGCTGTCCCGCACCCCGACCACCCCCGCCAGGTTGTCGGCCACCTCCACGCAGGAGGCTCCGCCGTTGTCGCTGCGGGTCGACTTCCGCCAGGCGGCGCCGGTCAGGTCCATGACTTCGCTATCTCCGTGATCAGCTCGATCGAGGGGGTGTGCGGCAACGCCTCACCCCTCAGACTCTCCCACCTGTTGTGCAGGCTGGCAACGGCGTCCGGATCGGCGGTGATGTACGCCCGCAACGCGCTGTCCACATGGGCGATCTCGCCGCTCTTGCCCTTCATCAGGATGAACGCTCCGGCCAGCCCGGCATAGGCGCCCACCCCGTCCGGCACCACGTGCAGATGGAGGTGCGGCTGCTCAGCACTGGTCAGCAGGTGGTCGAGCTGCTCCCGCATCACCGCCGGACCGCCGATCGGCCGACGTAGAACCGCAGCGTCCAGCACCGCGACGAACTGCGGCGGGTCCTCCCGGGACAGCACCGACTGCCGGTTCAGCCGGGCGGCCACGAACTGCTCCACCCGGTTGGCGGTGAGCAGCCGGCCGCCGGTCAGCACCGCCCGGGCGTACGCCTCGGTCTGCAACAGACCGGGCACCAGCGACTGCTCGTACCAACGGATCGAGCGGGCCTCGCGTTCCTTGGTCAACCACTCCTGGAACCAGACCGGCGAGCCGACACCGGCGTCGAACTGCTCGACCAGGCGCAGGAACAGGCCGCCGGTCTTCAGCGCGTTGTCCGCGCCCCTGATGTATTCCATCGTCAAGGCCCGGGTTCCGTTCTCGACCGCGCTGACCAGGGAGGCCGAGCACTTGGCCCCCTTGCCGAACGCCTCCTGGGTCATCCCGGCCCCGCACCGGGCCCGGCGGATCTCCTCGACGATGAAGTCGCCATCGAATCGTTCAGGTCGCCCACTACATCTCCTCCACACGCCGGGCCGGTCCGGATCGGGTACGCCACCCCACAACACGGGCATCACTCCACCCGCACAATCGATCACAGAAAGTCAGATCGGCTACCGAGCGTAGAGCCTTCACGTCCAGAGTGGAAGCAGGCCGTCACGCTCGGTGGAAGGGATCGGTCGCAGAGGTACCCGGGCGTGCCGTGCGGGGGTCGCCGGCCGCTACCCGGCGGCCCCCATCCACACCACCGAAGGGTCCCCATGTCATACCCCGGACGCCCGCACCACCACCCAGACCAGCAGCCCGGCTGGGCCTGGTGGCCGACGCTGGAACTGCCGATCGCGGCCCCACTCTGGCTGGACTCCCCGACCGCCCCACCCGTCGGCCCCGGCCTGCACCGGAACAGCCGGTGGCGCGGCCACCGTCGCCCGGACATCATGGAGATCGACGCGGTCGGGCGGGCCGGGCGGCTCACCCCCGCTCAGGCGCACCGGGCCCGGGGCGGCGGCCCTCGATGACCGCCGACGCGCCCCGGGCACACCTGCCGCAACGGCCGATCTGGCTCTGCCGGGCCTGCGCGAGGGAGTGGCCGTGCCTGGTCGCGCGCACCCGGCTACCCATCGAGTACGCCCGCAACCCGGTCGCGCTGCACATCTACCTCGCCACCATGCTCCAGGCGGCGATCGACGATCTCTACCAACTCAACCCGCACCCAGGTCCCGACCCGGCGCGGATGTACGCCCGGTTCCTCGCCTGGGCCAGACCACGCCTGCTCATCACCCGGGCCCGCCTCGGGGTCGACGCTGGCGGCAACCAGCAGCGGCCCCGGGGCGGGCCAAGCCCGCCTTCATGATTCTTGTTGAGCCAGGGCGCGTGGCGGACCATAGATCTACAAGAATCATGACGGTGGGCCGGGCGGTGGCAGACAGCTCGGGTGATTGAGGGCCTCCGAGGGCGGCGGCCGATCGCTGATCATGGTCGTGGCGGTCGTGGGCGGGCTGCTGCTCGGGCCGGTCGACCGGTCAGCGGGTCTGCTGGAACCAGGTGGCGACCAGTTCCAGCGGGCGACGGCGACCGGTGAACATGGCGACCGCGTCCCGGACGTCGTAGGTCTGGCTGATCTTCGTGGGCGTCGCCGTGACCCGGCTGAGCATCAGCGGAGCCAGCCAGAAGTACTTCGCGGCGCCGGTGAGCCCGATGGCGCGGCGGACGGTGGCCGCGTCCACCGCGCCACCGAGACCCCGGAGGTAGCCGGCGGTGACCAGCTCGACGACCTCGTCGATCAGGTCCAGGTCGACCAGGCCGTCGAAGAACGTGTCGAGGATGAGGTTGGCGGCGTCCTCGCCGAGCGGGCCGGGGCCGACGAAGCTCCAGTCCAGCAGCACCGGCCCCGAGTCGTCGACGACCAGGTTCATCGGCCACACGTCGTGGTGGCACAGGGTGCGGGGCAGGTCGTCCGTGGCGCGCAGTACGTCGTACCGGCGTAGCCAGAGTTCCTGTAGGCCCGCGCGGAGTTCGGGCGGCCAGGCGGCGGCTGCGGTGGGATGGTCCCAGGGGATCGGTTCGGTGACGGGGCGGGTCGTGGTGTAGTCGCGCATCCAGTCCCGGGACAGCCACGGCTCGTCGCGGCGCCGGCCCAGCCACGTCGCGTGCCCCGCGCCGAGCCGCTCGGCGAACTCGCCCAGGCTCGCGGGCGTCGCGGCGGTACCGGGCACGCCGTCGACGTGCTCCAGCCACAGCGCGACCGATCCGTCGGGTCGGTCGATCCACTCCAGCAGGGCCGGAGCGCGGATACCCGCCGCCGCGTAGGCCGTGTCCGCCAGCCCGTCGCGGTACGCCAGAGCTTCCCGCCGCCAGTAGTTCCAGTGGCCCGGGTCGCTGCTCGTCACCCAGTGCGCCGGCACGCCGTCCCGGCCCGGCGGCGTCGTGATCTTCAAGATCGCGTTCCGGCGGCCACGGTCCACCCGCCAGATACCACCGGTGGCCCCGTTCAACGGGTTGTGGCCGAGCGGCTCGGCCGTCCACTCCGGTCCTACGAGATCAACGGGCGGCCGCACCGCTTCGCCAGCCATGACTAACGCTCGGGGGTCGCCGCGGTCCGCAGCGCGTCGAGGAGCCCGCGCAGCGCGGGCCGGGCCGGTGACGACTCGCGTACCGCCGCGTAGATCCCCCGGACCGGCTGCGGGTTACGGACCTTACGGACCACCACGGCGGGATGCCGGCTGCCCAGTCCCAGTTCCGGTACCAGGCTGACGCCGAGTCCGGCGGCGACGAACCCCTGCGCCGTGGCGTAGTCCTCGCTCTCCACCACGAAGTCCGGCCGGAAGCCGGCCGAGCCACAGGCGTCGAGGATCGCGTCGAGGCAGGGGCCCGGCCACTCACTGCCGACCCACGGCTCGCCGGCGAGGTCGGCGAGGTCGAGCACCCGCTTCGTGGCCAGCCGGTGCCCCGTCGGCAGCACCGCGCGATAGGTGTCGTCGCAGAGGTGGACGAACCGGATGCCGTCGACCGAGGGGCGGGCGGGCGGCCGGACCACGAGGGCCAGGTCTGCCCGGCCCTGCCTCACCTCCTGGAGCGGGTCCTCCGGGTCGACCAGCTTCAGGTCGACGCGTACCTCCGGACGGTCCCGGCGCAGCGCCGCGAGTGCGGGGGCGACCAGGGTGGCGCCGGCGGTCGCGAAGTAGCCGAGGGACACCCGGCCGGTACGCCCGGCCCGCAGGTCGGCGAGGGCGGTCTCCGCCTCGGCCACGTGCCTGTCGATCCCGGCGGCGTGCTCGGTGAGCACCCGGCCCGCCTCCGTGGGCCGTACGCCCCGACCGGTCCGCTCCAGCAGCGTTATCCCGGCCTCCTTCTCCAGCGCCGCCATCTGCTGGCTCACCGCCGACGGCGTGTAGCCGAGTTCCCGGGCCGCCGCCGTGACCGACCCGTTGGTGACCACCGCCCGCAACACCTGCATGCGCCGCACGTCGAGCATGAAGGAGAGCTTAACACTCCATGCAGATCTTTACGCTTGTCTAATGGCAGCAGCCGGGACACCGTAGGGATCGGATCCCACGTCAGGAGGCATGACGGTGCTCACCGGCCCACCCCGAACCCTCGTCCGGATGGGCGTCCTCGCCCTGCTGTGGGGCTCGGGCTTCCTCTGGATCAAGATCGCGCTGGGTGGTGGCATGACCCCGCTACAGATCACCGTGCTCCGCTGCGCCCTCGGCGCGGCCGTACTCCTGGCCCTGGCGTACGCCGCCCGACAGCGACTTCCGCGCGACCGTGGCACGTGGGGTCACCTCCTGGTGGCCGCCTTCTTCTGCAACGCCCTGCCGTTCTTCCTCTTCAGCGTCGGCGAACAGACCGTCGACTCCGGGGTGGCCGGCGTGCTCAACGCCACCACCCCGCTGTGGTCCCTGCTGATCGGCCTGGTGCTCGGAACGGAACGCGGCCTGCATCCGCTCCGGCTGACCGGGCTGCTGCTCGGCTTCGCCGGCACCCTGCTCATCTTCGCCCCCTGGCAGCAGAGTGGACTGACCAGTTGGGGCGCGCTGCTGCTGCTCGCCGCTGCCGCCAGTTACGCCGTGGCCTTCGCCTACATGGCCCGTCAGCTCACCGGCCGGGGCACCGCTCCGCTCGCCCTCTCCGCGGCCCAACTGCTCGCCGCCACGGGTCTGGCCACCGTCGCCCTGCCGGTCCTCCCCTCGAACCCGGTGGAGCCCACCCTCGCCGCGGTGGTTGCCGTCGTCGTCCTGGGCATCTTCGGTACCGGGGTGACGTTCCACCTCAACTACCGGCTTCTCGCCGAGGAGGGCCCGACCACCACCGCCACGGTCGGCTACCTGCTGCCGGTGGTCTCGGTGACGCTGGGCGCGATCGTCCTGGACGAGCAACTGAGCGCTCGCATCGTCGCGGGCATGGCCGTCGTGCTCCTGGGCGTCGGGCTGACCCGCAGCGAGCGTCGCGGCTCCGCACCCGGAGACCGGGCTAGTAGCGCTCGGCGTACCAGGTCGGTGGCTCGCCGAACATCTTCTTGAAGTCCCGGGCGAAGTGCGCCTGGTCGGCGTACCCGAGTTCGGCAGCCAGGGCCGCCCAGTCGACCGGCTCGCCCCGGTCCAGCCGCTCGGTCACCTCGCGCAGCCGGTAGCGCCGGATAACCCACTTCGGGCCGATGCCGACGTACTCGGCGAACAGCCGCTGCAACCCTCGGACGGTCACGCCGAGATCGTCCGCCAGGGCGTCGACCCGGTTGATCGCCGGGTTGGCGGCGATGGTCGCCACGATCTCCGCGACCGACTCCGCCCGGGCGTCCGGTTCGGGCCGCCGGGACAGGAGGTACCGCTCCACCGTCGGCACGTCGAGCGGGTCGGGCAGGTCGCCGGGGAAGATCTCGCCCGCGTCGATCGCCCGGTCGGTGATCGACGAGACCGACGCACCCAGGAACGGCCGGAAACACCCGGGCCGGAAGGCCACCCCGAACACGCCGTCGACGCCGGTCAACACCCTGATCTGGTGGCCGCTGCTGACCCCCTGCACCGTCGCCCGGCCGTCGCGGAAGGTCAGGTGCACCCTCGGGTACGGCACGATCAACTGACGGTACGGCTCGGCGTACTCCCAGGAGACCACCCAGTAGCGCTCGACGTACGGCGCAAGCTCGGGTGAAGGGGCCGGAAAGGCATGGCGTTGGTACTTCGTCCACGCCCCGGCGAGCTCCCGGACATCCCTGGCCATGCCGGCAAGCCTATGTCGCGTTCGTTCAAGACATGCGCCGAGCAGCGTGTTCTCCTTGGCTCATGGCTGACCTACCTGACTCACAACTGGCGGCCCGTGCCGCGGCACCTCTAGTGGAGATCATCCGCAACATCAAGCCCGACCAGCTCGACGCGCCGACGCCGTGCGCCGAGTACAACGTCCGCGAACTGCTCAACCACCTGCTGTTCTGGGGTCCGTCGCTGGAGGGTGCCGGACGGAAGGAGGTCGTGCCGGCACCGGCCGCGTCCGACACCGAGATGGATCTGACCGGGGGTGACTGGGCCGCCGACCTGGAGGTGCAGGTCGGGCGGACCGCCGAGGCCTGGAGCCGGCCCACCGCGTGGCAGGGCACCACCCGCGTCGTGGGTCCGACGGAGCTGCCGGCGCCGATGATCGGTGGGATGGTCGTCTGCGAGATGGTCACGCACGGCTGGGACCTGGCCCAGGCGACCGGCCAACAGCCGAGCTGGGACGACGACCTTCTCGCGTTCGTGCACGAGGAGGTCACGAGGACCGCCGAGCAGGGCCGACAGATGGGCGCCTACGGGCCCGAGGTTCCGGTGTCGGCCTCGTCATCCACACTGGACCGGGCGCTCGGCCTGATGGGCCGGGACCCCGACTGGCGCCGCTGAACCCGACCTGTTCTCCGGCGACCGTGGCCAGCGGCGGTACGACGAGAGGGCACACCGATGGGCTACACGACGACGTTCACCGGCCGGGTAACCGTCGTACCACCGCTCAACCCGCAGGAGCGCGACTATCTGACCCGGTTCGGTGGCACCCGCCGGATGCATCGGGGAAAGGGACCGTACTTCGTCGGAGGCGGCGGCTTCGCCGGGCAGGACATCGAGCCGGACGTCGTCGCCGCCGGCGGCCAACCCCCGCCGGAACAGCCCGGCCTCTGGTGCCGGTGGGTGCCGTCCGAGGACGGCTCGGCGATCGAATGGGACGAGGGGGAGAAGTTCTACGACGCGGAGCTGTGGCTGGCGTACCTGATCGACACCTTCCTCGGCCCCGACGCCGTGCTGGCCCGGGAACTCGCCGACCCGGTGCCCGGCCGGGTCTACCCGGAGGACTTCGCGCACTTCAGCTTCGACCACGTCGTCAACGGCGTCATCCTGGCCGAGGGCGAGGAACCGGATGACCGGTGGCGGATCGAGGTACGGGACAACGTCGTCCACGTGGTCCGGCACACGGTGGAGCCGGAGTACGACGAGGTCCATCCGGCGGACCCCGACGAGTGGGCCGAGGCCGAGTGGGCGGAGTTCCATGCGCGGATCCGTCACGACGTCGCGTTCGTGGTGCGCGGAGGTCGGCTGGAGGAGGTCGACCCGACGGACGGGATCGCCTTCGGTCCGGTCGACCCGCCCGACGGGAACTGACGTCGCCGCGCGGTGGCCAGCACCGAGCCGCCGAGGATCAACCCGAACGAGGCGACGACCGGCGCGCTGAGCGGTTCTCCGAGCAGGAGTACCCCCGCGCCGACCGCGACCGCCGGGTTGACGTACGTGAAGACCAGCGCCCGGGAGGTGCCGACCTCGCGGATCAGTGCGAAGAAGACGACGAACGCCGTCGCCGTGCAGACGATGCCCAGGCCGGCGAGGGCGGCCACGACCCGCCCGCTCGGCATCGCGTCCGGCCAGGTCGCGACGGCCGCGGGCGCGTACACCAGGGCCGCGAGGCAGAGGCAGACCGCGGTCATCGGCAGCCCGGGTACGTCGGTCAGCCGCCGGGCGACGATGAGCGGGGCGGTGGCGTAACAGGTCGCGACGAGCAGCACCTCGACGACCGACCGGACATCCCCGCCCCGCAGCCCCGGCGCGGCCAGGATCAGCACCCCGGCGAGCCCGACGGCCAGACCGGCCGACCGGGTCGCGCCGAGCCGTTCGGCGTCGCCGGTGAGCCGGGCCACCACCACCGCGATGATCGGGGAGACCGCGAGGAGCAGGCCGGTCATCGAGCTGCTGAGCTGGCGCTCGGCGTCGGCGAGCAGCCACCACGGCACGATGATCTCGATCGCCGCGAAGGCGGCCAGCGGTCGCCAGTGCCGGCGCAGCTCCGGAAGCCGGCCGCCGGGCAGCGCCAGCGGCAGCAGTACGAGCGCGCCGATCGCGGTCCGCACGAAGACCAGCACCGGTACGGAGACGCCAGCCACCGCCACTTTGATCATCAGGTACGGGATTCCCCAGAGCACGCTCATCAGGGCGAACAGCATCCAGCCTCGTCTACTCACGATCACTCCCCCCGGCTCAACCGCAGCCGTCAGCCGTCACCTGTCACCTGTCGGCCGCAGCCGTCAGCCGAATCCCGGGGAGCGGGTGCGGGTCCGCTTCAGTTCGAAGAAGCCTTCGGTGCCGGCCACCAGCAGTACGCCGTCCCAGAGCCGGCCGGCGGCGGTGCCGCGCGGGATGGGGGTGATCACGGGTCCGAAGAACGCGATCAGCCGACCGTCCGGGCCGGGTACGTGGATCACCGGAGTGCCGACCTCGTCCCCGACCGGCTCCATCCCGGCCAGGTGGCTCTGCCGGAGCGCGTCGTCGTGCTCGCCGGTGTCGGCGGCGTCGGCGAGGTCCGTCGACAGACCCGCCTCGGCCAGCGCGGCGGCGTACAGGTCCCGGCCGAGCGGAAGCCGGTCGTGGTGGATCCGGGTGCCGAGCGCGGTGTAGAGGGCGCCCAGCACGTCGGTGCCGTACTTCCGCTCGGCAGCGATCGCCACCCGTACCGGTCCCCAGCCGACGTCCAGTAACTCCCGGTAGCGCTGGGGCAGGTCCGCGCGGCCCTCGTTGAGCACCGACAGGCTCATCACGTGGAACCGCACCCGGACGTCCCGGACGTGCTGCACCTCCAGCAGCCAGCGGGAGGTGATCCAGGCCCACGGGCAGATCGGGTCGAACCACATGTCGACGGTCGTCGGCGCCATTCTCGTACCTCGTCTCGCGGGCTAGTTCCTCACTGACAGTCACGGTAGCCGGGCCGATTGGCCAGGGGTAAGCTCCAATTTTGGAAGAGTTGATTGGGCCAATCGGAGGACGGATGGAGCTGCACGTCGGGCTCACCGGGCGCGGTGACCTGGCCGCCCAGATCTACCGGCAGCTCCTCGCCGCCGTGCTGGACGGGCGGCTACGGCCCGGCGAGCGCCTGCCGGCAACCCGGGAACTGGCGGAGCGACTGGGCGTCTCCCGGAACACCGTGGCGGTGGCGTACGACCGGCTCACCGCCGAGGGCTTCCTGGTCGGCCGGGTCGGCGCCGGGACGTACGTCGGCAGCCAACCCGTCTCCGTCCCGCGCCCCCGGACCGCCCCGGCCGGCAGTGGCGTACGGCCACGGGCGCTCTGGGACTCCATCCCGGCCGTGCCGAGGGACGCCGCCCCGACGTACGACTTCCGGGTCGGCACTCCCGACCCGCGTCTCTTCCCGTTGCAGACCTGGCGCCGGCTCGTCGCCCGGCAGCTCCGCTTCTCGACCGTGCGGAGCGCGAGCTACGCCGAGCCCGCCGGACACCCCGATCTCCGGGCGGCGATCGCCCGACACATCGGTGTCTCGCGGTCGGTTCACGCCGGTGCCGACGACATTCTCGTCACCCAGGGGGCACAGCAGGCCCTCGATCTGATCGGCCGGGTGATGATCGAGCCGGGCGACCGGGTGGCCGTCGAGGAACCGGGATATCCGCCGGCCCGACGGCTCTTCACGGCACTCGGCGCCCGGGTGACCGGGGTACCGGTCGACGCCGAAGGGCTCGACGTGACCGCGCTGCCCCGGGACACCCGGCTGGTCTACGTCACCCCGTCCCACCAGTACCCGCTCGGCACCCCGATGTCGCTGGCCCGGCGGACCGCGCTGCTGCGCTGGGCCGAACGGCACGACGGGGTGGTCGTCGAGGACGACTACGACAGCGAGTACCGGTTCGCCGGCCGCCCGCTCGAACCGTTGCAGGGCCTGGACCGGCACGGCCGGGTGATCTACGTCGGATCGTTCTCCAAGACCCTGCTGCCGATGCTGCGGATCGGTTTCCTGGTCGCACCGGCCTCGCTGCAACCGGCACTGCATACCGCCAAGCAGCTCACCGACTGGTACGGCGACCTGACCACGCAGGGGACGCTGGCCCGGTTCATCGACGAAGGGCTGCTGGCCCGACACGTCCGCAAGGCGACCCGGGAGTACGCGGCCCGGCACGAGCGGGTACTGACGGTGCTCGGGGAGCGCTTCGGCGACTGGCTCCGACCGGTACCGTCCGCCGCCGGCCTGCACCTGTGCGCCCGACTCGTCCCCGGTTCCGCGGTGGACCTGTCCCGGGTGCTGGCCCGGGCCCGCGATGCCGGAGTCGGTGTCGAGAGCCTGGCCAGCTACTGCGCGGACCGCCCGGCGCAGCCGGGTCTGGTCATCGGCTACGGCGGAATCCCGCTCGCCGACGTCGACGAGGGCCTGCGGCGACTCGCGGAGAGTTTCGACACGTAACCGGCGGCTCAGCGGGTGACCGGGTCCAGGGGTTTGACGAGGGTCTGGATCAGGTTCGACGTCGCGATGTAGGCCAGGATGCCCATGACGGCGAGCGCGACCATGATCGGTGGTAGCAGGGACGTGGCCGCCGCCAGCCCGGCCAGCAGGAGCAGCCCGATCAGCCGGGCCCGGTTCACGTGGGCGAACACCGTGTAGTCGAGCAGGGCGCGGCCGATCAGGAACACGGCCGGGCCACCGAGGATCGCGACCGCCCAGGACGGCGGGGTGTCGCCGAACGGACGGTCGATGACGAGCTGACTTCCCACCCCCGTACCCACGATGCCGGCCACCAGGATCAGGTGGACGAAGGCCGCGACCTGGCTGAGCCGCTCCGGGTTGGCGGAGGTGGAGATGGTGCCGGTCATCAGTTCCCCGGCCCGGTAGATGTAGATGCGCCAGATCAGCACCGTGATCAGGAAGACCACGACGAGCGCCCCGGAACGCGCCGTCGTGTACGGGCCCGCGCTGAACGAACTACCCACCAGGAACAGCGACGAGCCGAGCGCGATGATGACGAACTGCCGGTAGCGCTCGGCGATCCGCTCGCCAATCGGCCTCGGCGGCCGGGGCAGCCGGCGCCATGACCAGGGTGCGGGCCAACCGAGCACGACCCCGACGTACTCCACGACCAGCGCCACCGCCCAGAGCCCCGCCCGGGTGGCTCCGGTCGTCAGGACCGCGCCGGTGATCCACGGCACCGCGGCGGCGGACTCCCAGAGAAGAGTACGGCTGCTACTGAGCCCCACCCCCGCACCGCCGACGAACAGCGCGACGTAGACCCCCGCGCCGTAGTGGATCGACAGGTAGGTGACCGTGAACAGCAGCCCCCGGTCGCCGTACGCCTCGGGCACCGCGCCCGCCATCAGCAGACTGCCCGCCATGATGCCGATGATCAGCGGCGCGACGGACGGCCGAGTCAGGTCCAGCCGATCGCCCACCCACGCGGACAGCGCCCAGATCAGCGTGAACGCCAGCAGCAGCACCAGGATCTGGCCGAGACCGACCCAGGTCAGCTCGTCGAGCAACACCCTCGACAGGGCGATCAACGCGAAGACGTACGCCAGGTCGAAGAAGAGTTCGAGGTAGCTGGGGCGGCTCGGGTCGGGCTGGGCCGGCCGGGAGGTTTCGGCGTCGCCGCCCATCGCCATCGGTCAACCCATCCCGTCCGGTACGCCCTCCGGCAGCGCCGCCACCTCCGACACTATGGGTTCGCCTGTCCGATCACGCCCGCTTTTATAGGTTTAGCGGGTAGTCGAAGGGAGCGCCTGACGGGGTGCCGTAGGAGGCCGAGCCGTGACGACCAGCGAGCTTCCCCGGATCCTCCGCAAGCGGGGTGAACCCGAGAATCCGACGTTCCTGGAACTCTTCTTCGACCTGGTCTACGTCTTCATGCTCTCCCGGCTGGCGCAGGCGCTGGTCCAGGATCTCAACGCCCGCAACGTCGCGCAGACCGCCGTACTGCTGCTCGCCGCGTGGTGGGTATGGGTGCTGACCGCGTGGCTCACCGACCTGTTCAATCCCCGGCTACCGATAATCCAGGCCCTGGTCCTGGTGATCATGCTCGGCACCCTGGTGATGGCGGTCGCGGTGCCGAGGGCCTTCGGCCAGCACGGGTTCGTCTTCGTCGCCGCGTACTTCGGCATCCACCTCGCCCGGGACGCGGTCCTCATCCCGAGCACCCGCGTACACCGGCCGATCCAGGCCCGCAGCGTCCGGGTCTTCTTCTGGTTCCTGGTCACGGCCGGGCTCTGGATCGGCGGAGTGTTCACGGACGGCACGACCCGCCTGGTGCTCTGGGCGATCGCGGTGACGCTCGACCTCGGCTCGGCCCGGATCGGCTGGCCCACCCCACGCCTCGGGCGCACCGAACTCTCGAGTCAGATCTTCACCGGCATGCACCTGGCCGAGCGGCACCGGGAGATCTTCATCATCGCGCTCGGGGAGCTGATCCTGACCGCTGGCACCGGGCTCGCCTTCACCGACTTCGAGGCCGACCGGCTCGCCGTCTGCGCGGTGGCGTTCGCCAACGCCGTGCTCCTGTTCCAGCTCTACTTCCACCGGATCCGGCAACTGCTGGCGCCGGGCAAGGTCTCCTCGGTGGAACGGGTCCGCCCGGGCACCGCCACCTCGTACACCCATCTGGTGATGGTCGCCGGCACCGTACTGATCTCGGCCGGCACCACGTACGCGATCGGCCATCCGGCGGGTACCACGCCGGTCGGCTGGGTCCTCGTGCTGCTCGGCGGGCCGGCGCTGTTCCTCGTCGGGAGCTGCCTGTTCGACAACGTGGTGACCGGCGGGATCCTCTGGTCCCGGGTGGCCGCACTGGTCGTGCTGGTCGCGGTCGGACCCGCGATGCCACTGCTGCCGTCACTCGGAATCATGATCGTGGCGAACGCGGTCCTGCTGCTCACCCTGGTCGCCGAGCTGACCGCTCTGCGGCGCCGGAGGGCCGGTTAGCGTCCGGTCCAGCCCCCACCTTCCACCGGCAGCGCCTTGGCGATCACCTTGGCCAGTGCCCGCAGCGCCTTGCCCCGATGGCTGACCGCGTCCTTCTCCTCCGGCGACAACTCGGCGTTCGTCCGGTCCTGCTGGTCACCGAGGAAGATCGGGTCGTAGCCGAACCCGCCCTCGCCGCGCGGAGCGCGGAGCAGCCGGCCGGTCTGCCGTCCGTCGACAAGGTGCTCCTTGCCGCCGGGCAGCACCAGCGCCGCCGCACAGACGAAGGCCGCGCCCCGGTGCTCGTCCGGTACGTCCCCGATCTGCGCCAGCACCAACTCCAGGTTGGCCCGGTCGTCGCCGTGCCGGCCGGACCAGCGGGCGCTGAACACTCCGGGCATCCCGCTCAGGGCGTCCACGGCCAGGCCGGAGTCGTCGGCGATGGTCGGCAGGTTGGTCCACTTGACGCCCTCGCGGGCCTTCAGGAGCGCGTTCTCCCCGAAGGTCAGCCCGGTCTCCGGAACCTCCTGGTACGTCGGCACGTCGGCCAGCCCCACCAGTTGGATCCGCTGCGGACCGAGCGCGCCGTCGAGGATCCGCTGCAACTCGATCAGCTTCTTGGCGTTCCGCGTCGCCAGCAGTACCCGGGTCATTCGGCGAGCGCCTTCCGCTGGGCGTCGGCCAACTCGGCACAGCCGAGCACACCGAGATCGAGCAGGGCGTCCAGTTGGTCCCGGGCGAAGACCCCGGCCTCGCCCGTACCCTGCACCTCGACGAAGTCCCCGGCCCCGGTGCAGACCACGTTCATGTCCACCTCGGCCGCCACGTCCTCGACGTAGTTCAGGTCGAGTCGCGGTTCACCCTCGACGATCCCGACGCTGATCGCGGCGACCGACCGGTGCATCACCGCCGCCGGCTTTCCGGCCAGCGCCTTCCGGTCGGCCAGCCAGCTCACCGCGTCGTGCAACGCCACGTACGCCCCGGTGATGGCGGCGGTCCGGGTACCGCCGTCGGCCTGGAGCACGTCGCAGTCGAGCACGATCGAGTTCTCGCCGAGCGCCTTGAGGTCGATGCAGGCCCGCAGGCTCCGCCCGACCAGCCGGGATATCTCGTGTGTACGCCCACCGACCTTGCCCCGGACGCTCTCCCGGTCCGACCGGGTGGTGGTCGACCGGGGCAGCATCGAGTACTCCGCGGTGACCCAGCCCAGGCCGGATCCCTTGCGCCAGCGCGGCACCCCCTCGGTGACGCTCGCCGTGCAGAGCACCCGGGTGTCACCGAACTCGATGAGCACGGAACCCTCCGGATGAATGCTCCACCGTCGGGTCAGGGTCACCGGTCGGAGTTGGTCGGGCCGTCGCCCGTCAGGTCGCGCCATCCCCGCAGCTTATGTGTTCACCGGTTCGCCGCGACCGAGGGTGCCCCGGGTGCCACGCCGACCGCCCCGCGCCGGTCCCCGGTCAGTCGGCGGCGGGTGGACCGGCCCGGTTCAGTTCTGGTAGATCTGGGTCTTGAGAACCCACTGCCGGTCCTCGGGCTGCCCGTCGATGAAGTCCCAGATCGCGTACACCTCGATGTGCGTGTCCTCCACCGTCCACCCCAGGTCGCACAGCTCGGGACTGGGATCCGCCGCCCAGCCCAGACACCGCTGGACGTCCTGCACCGTCATGTGGGACATCCGGTTTCCGGCCATCCACTCGTGGATCGCCTCGGCCGGGTTGACCGGACAGGCCTGCCTCGGGCAGAGCATCTCGTACTCCGCGCTGAGCGTCTCGGTGCCGGCCAGGAACCGGGGTTCGTTCACCACGAACCCCTTCGGCACGCCCAGCTCGACGAAGAACTCCTCGGTGTCCGCCTTCTCCCGCATCGGCTGGATCCAACCGCCATAGAGGACACCGCCGCAGCAGAGCAGGGCCAGCACGACGACGACAGTGACGAGCAGCCCGGACACCCTGCGCTTCCTCGGCACGGCCCCACCGGGATAGCCGGGCCCACCGGGGTAACCGGGATAACCGGGCGGCCCGGCCGGATGAGGGGCCGCCGGTCCCGGTGCCGGGTAGGGGCCCGGCGCGGGGTAGCCGGGCGGGTGCTGAGGCGGCGACGGATAGCCGCCGGGCTGCGGAGCCGACGGATAGGGGCCGGACGGCGGTCCCGGCGGATAGGGACCCGGCGACGGAGCCGGCGGATAACCGCCGGGCGGCGGAGCTTGCGGATAACCGCCGGGCGGCGGGGCGGGCGGGTAGAAACCCGGTTCGGGTTGCTGGCCCGTGGAGTCGGGGTGCGGCGGTCCGGAGGGAGGGTGGCCCACCCGGCGAATGCTAAACGCCCGGAGGTCAACTTGGGGGGCGTCAGACCTCGTAGCGGGCGCCCGGCCGGACGATCTCCACCGGACCGGCGAACGCGGACAGCGCGGCCTCGTGGGTGACCGCCTCACTACCCCAGGCCGGAACCAGGTGGGTGAGCAGCAACCGGCCCACCTCCGCCTTCGTCGCGATCTCACCCGCCTCCCGCCCGGTCAGGTGCAGGTCCGGCGGGTTGTCCACCCCGTCCAGGTAACTTGCCTCGCAGAGGAACAGGTCGGCGCGGTTCGCCAGCCGGAGCAGCGATTCGCAGGGCGCGGTGTCCGACGAGTAGCACAGCGAACGGCCGCCGTGCTCCAGTCGTACGCCGTAGGTTTCCACCGGATGGTTGACCCGGTCCACCGTCACCGAGAACGGGCCGAGCGGAAAGGTGCCGGACTGCAACCCGTAGAAGGTGTAGACGTCGTCGATCGACCCCCCGTCCAGGCTGTAGGCGTTGGCGAGCCGGTCCGGCGCACCGCTCGGGGCGTAGACGGGCAGCGGCGGATAGGGGCCGTCGGGGGCGTACCGGCGCACCACGATGTAGGGGACGGCATCGAGGATGTGGTCCCCGTGCAGGTGCGTCAGCAGGATCGCGTCCAGCGCCTTGAGCCCGACGTAACGCTGCACGGCGGAGAGCGAGCCCGAGCCGAAGTCGAGCAGCAGCCGGAACCCGTCGGCCTCGACCAGGTAGGCCGAGCAGGCCGATTCGGGACCCGGGAAACTGCCGGCGCAGCCCAGAATGGTCAATCGCATCAGGTCGCCCTACCGTCACTGATGGTCACGGACAGTCCGCCGACCAATGCGTAGACGATCAATGCCGGAAGGTCTGTCACGGTGCGCAGCCTACGCCGCGACACCTGGGCACAAGAAAGATCTGGGAACAGTTGTCGCGAACGTGACAACCGGTTTGGGCGACCCGGTGCGGTACGGGTAAGACGCCACTTTCGGCCCTACCGTTACGTTCTGTCACCTAGTCTGGCATGTCGGGAAACTGTTCACGCGTGCCCCGCACGTCACTTGCCCGGTGTGCCGCGTCGGCACCGTCGCAAGGATCGGTGCCGACGCGGGAACGACCGTCGATCAGGCCCAGAGCTGACCGTCGAGGGCATCCTCGGCATCGGCGAGAGTGCCGCCGTACGCGCCGGTGGAGAGGTACTTCCAGCCGCCGTCGGCGACCACGAACGCGACGTCCGCCCGGCGGCCGGCCCGGACGGCCTCGTGCGCCACGGCCAGCGCCGCGTGCAGGATCGCTCCGGTGGAGAAGCCGGCGAAGATCCCCTCCACCTCGACGAGTTGCCGGGTACGGAGCACCGCGTCCCGGGTACCGACCGAGAAGCGCCGGGTCAGCACGCTGGCGTCGTACAGCTCCGGGACGTAGCCCTCGTCGATGTTGCGTAGCCCGTAGACCAGCTCGCCGTACCGGGGCTCGGCGGCGACGATCTCGATCTCGTCGACCTTCTCCCGCAGGTACCGCCCGGTCCCCATCAGGGTCCCGGTGGTGCCCAGCCCGGCCACGAAGTGCGTGATGGTGGGCAGGTCGTGCAGCAGTTCCGGCCCGGTCGTCTCGTAGTGCGCCAGGGCGTTGCCCGGGTTGCCGTACTGGTAGAGCATCACCCAGTCCGGGTGCTCGGCGCCGATCTGCTTCGCGGTCGCCACCGCCTGGTTGGAGCCACCGGCGGCCGGCGAGAAGATGATCTCGGCGCCGTACATCCGGAGCAGTTGCACCCGCTCGGTCGAGACATTCTCCGGCATCACGCAGACCAGCCGGTAACCCCGGAGCTTGGCGACCATGGCCAGGGAGATTCCGGTGTTGCCGCTGGTCGGCTCGAGGATGGTGTCACCCGGCCGGAGCCGTCCGGCCCGCTCCGCCTCCCGGACCATGAACATCGCCGGACGGTCCTTGATGCTGCCGGTCGGGTTCCGGTCCTCCAGCTTCGCCCAGAGCCGCACCGGCGGTGCCCCGTCGGGCACCGTCGGCGACAGGCGGGGCAGCCCCACCAGCGGAGTACCGCCGCACGCGTCGAGCAGACTCTCGTACCGCGTCATGGCGGCCTCCTCAGCGGGCGGCGGACGCCGCGCGGTGCGCGGTGCTCGCGGCGGCGGCGCTGTGTCCGATGATCGCGGCTGCCGCCGCGAAGCCGAACGCGCCGCCGGCCACCGCCGGCAGGATGGTCACGGTGTCCCCGTCGGAGAGCTTCGCGTCCAGGGCGCCCAGGAACCGGACGTCCTCGTCGTTGATGTAGACGTTGACGAAGCGGTGCAACGCGCCCTGGTCGGTGATCAGCCGGCCACGCAGGCCGGAGTACTTGCCGTCCAGGTCGGACAGGAGATCGTTCAGCGAGTCGCCGGCTCCCTCGACGACCTTGGCACCGCCGGTGTAGCTACGCAGGATGGTGGGAATGCGAACTTCGATGGCCATGACTGTTGTGCTCCTTGAGACGACGGAGTGCGGAAAAGGACTACGGACAGGCTGCTGAGCTGTGTGAAGTCAGCGGCCGGAACACTCGTAGTCGACCGTCGCCGGGCTCTGCCCGAACATGTACGACTGGACCGCGTTCGGGTCCACCGTGGCGTCGACGACCCGGATCGGCTCCTCGGTCACCACCCCGTCGACGATCCGGAACGACCGGATCTCCTCGGTGTCCGGATCGCGGGTCGAGACGAGCAGATAGTGCGCGCCCGGTTCCCCGGCGAAGGAGACGTCGGTGCGGGACGGATACGCCTCGGTCGCGGTGTGCGAGTGGTAGATGACCGCCGGTTCCTCGTCGCGGTCGTCCATCTCCCGCCACACCCGCAACTGCTCCATGGAGTCGAACTCATAGAACGTCATGGATCGGGCGGCGTTCACCATCGGGATGTGTCGAGTGGGGGTGTCGGCGCCGGCCGGGCCGGCGACCACGCCACACGCCTCGTCCGGGTGGTCCCGGCGGGCGTGCGCGACGATCGCCTCGACTATCGACCGGTCGATGCTCAGCACGACCCCAGCCTACCGCCTGTCCCGACGGCGGGGAGTGGTCGACCTCGGCCGACGAGAGTGGCCGACCTCACGCGGCCCGGTCCGGCGATCGGTGCCGACCTGTGGCAGAAATGGAAAGTCGATATCCGCCGCACCCACCCCAGCGACACCGGGTGCACGGGACCGGGTGTGGAAGAACACTGCCGACCGGTGCCCGACTGAAGGAGGCTGCGTGATGAACCAACGCCGCATCGGTACCACCGAGGTGAGCGCGATCGGGCTCGGTGGGATGCCGATGTCGATCGAGGGACGCCCGGACGAGGAGCGTTCGGTGCGTACCATCCACGCCGCGCTCGACGCCGGCGTCACCCTGATCGACACCGCCGACGCCTACCACCTGCACGCGGACGAGGTGGGACACAACGAGTCGCTGATCGCGCGAGCACTGGCCAGCTACGGCGGGGACACCTCCGGGGTGCTCGTCGCCACGAAGGGCGGGCACCTGCGCCCCGGCGACGGAAGCTGGACCCTGAACAGCTCGCCGGAATACCTCCGAAGCGCCTGCGAGGCATCGCTGAAGCGGCTCGGCGTGGAGGCGATCGGGCTCTACCAGCACCACCGCCCCGACCCCAAGGTCCCGTACGCCGACTCGATTGGAGCGGTCCGGGACCTGGTCGACGCCGGCAAGGTCCGGATGGCCGGGATCTCGAACGCGAACCCGGAGCAGATCCGGCAGGCCCGGGAGATTCTCGGCGACCGGCTGGTGTCGGTGCAGAACCAGTACTCCCCCGCGTTCCGCAGCTCGGAGCCGGAGCTGGCGGTCTGCGACGAGCTGGGACTGGCCTTCCTGCCCTGGTCCCCGCTCGGCGGGATCTCCCGGGCCGGCGAGCTGGGCAGTCGGTTCGCCCCGTTCGCCGAGGTCGCCGCCGGACGGGCGGTCAGCCCGCAGCAGGTCTGCCTGGCCTGGATGCTGGCCCGGTCCCCGGTGGTGATCCCGATCCCCGGCGCGAGCCGGCCGGAGACCATCCGCGACTCCGTCGCCGCCGCCGATCTCACTCTCGACGAGGCGGAACTC
This sequence comes from Plantactinospora solaniradicis, assembly GCF_042658085.1. Lineage (NCBI taxonomy): Bacteria > Bacillati > Actinomycetota > Actinomycetes > Micromonosporales > Micromonosporaceae > Plantactinospora > Plantactinospora solaniradicis. Next base: position 925,611 of record NZ_JBHSPR010000010.1, read on the forward strand.
GCCGCCCTCGACCGCGTCTGAGGTGTTAGGAAGGGCCCCTTCTTATGCAAATAGCGATAAGAAGGGGCCCTTCCTTTCAGTCGATCAGGGCGGTGAGCAGCGACTCCTGGAGGTACCCGAGGTACGCGTAGACGGAGAGCTGGAACACCCGGGTCGAGGTCGGGTCGTGCAGTACCGCGTCGTCCAGTTCGTCACCGAGATCGGTGTCGGCGGAGATGTCCAGGCGTACGCCCATGGCGAGGCGGGCGTCGTTGAGGGCGCGTAGCCACGCCTCGGCAGCCTCGCCGTCGAGGCGTACCTCCCCGCCGGTCACCGGGGGCAGCGCGGCGAGCACCGCGCCCGCCTGGTCGATCTTGCCCGTCTTCAGGTCGCCCTCGGTGTAGCGGCGCAGCTCCGCGGAGTCGCCCGGATTCTCCGGGTAGGTGTCCGGGAACAGCCGCCCGACGACCGGATCGGTGTGGTCGAAGCCGTCGGTGAGCAGCCCCACCACCTCCGAGGCGACCTTGCGGAGCACCCGCACCTCGTCGGCGGCGAACGTCGCCACGCAGTGGTCGCCCTGTCGGCGAAACGTACTCACGCCCTGTCCACCGTCGCCCACAGCCCGTACGCGTGCAGTTGGGACGCGTCGTGCTCCATCCGCTCCCGAGCGCCGCTGGAGACCACGGCCTTCCCCTTGTTGTGCACGTCGAGCATCAGCTTCTCGGCCTTCTCGTGGCTGTAGCCGAAGAGTTTCTGGAACACCCAGGTCACGTAGGACATCAGGTTGACGGGGTCGTCCCAGACGATCGTCACCCATGCCCGGTCGGCGACCGGCACCTCTTCGGTGTCCGGCGCTTCGACCGGTGCAACCTGCGGAGCCGCCATGCCCCCCATCGTGCCACCGTCGGCGGCGAACCGAGGAACCGGAACGCCGACGGCCGGCGAACCGGGCCGCCCGGCGACCGAAAGCCCTGGTAGTCGGCTCGGCACTGGTCAGGCGAGCAGGCGGCCGTGTCGGACCGCCTCCGTCAGCACGCGGGTCAGCGAGCCGCGGATCGCCTCGAACCGCCGGGACACCTCACGGGAGAGTTCCAGCTCGATCTCGCACAGGGCCCGGCGCAGCCACGACCGGGCCCGGACCGGGTCCGACCGGGCCGGATTGCGCCAGTACTGGTAGCAGCCACCGGAGAGGCCGACCCCGAGCGGCGGCAGGATGGCCCCGCCGGTGCCACCGGGATAGGCCGCGAGCCCGGCCACCGCGCCGAGCCCGGGTACCACGTCGACGGCGCCGTTCTCCCGGAGCAGCAGTACCCGGTCCAGGTCCCGGGCGGCGGGGTCGTCGGCGAGGCCCCAGCCGACCGCGGCCGCCACCCTCAGCCGTACGCCCTCGTCCGGCACCTGTCCGAAGACCAGGGTGAGGGTCTCGCCGAGGATCCGGTCCACGCCCGCGTCGCAGGCGGCGACCACCTCCAGCGACAGCGCCTCGACCTCCCGGTCGAGGAAGCGGGGCAACCCGGCCGCGCCGGACCCGGAGACGATCTCCTGGACACCCCGCAGGTGGACGTTGGCCATCTCCAGCGCGATCTCCCGGCGGAGCCGGTGGGCGCAGGTACGGACCTGCCGGTCCAACCGGTCCGCCCAGTCGGACGTCCCCGCGTCCGGGGCGACCCGGACGGTACGGGTGGCGCCGGGCGCGATCGGCGGGTTCAGACTCGCCCGGCGCAGTCCCTCGGTGCTGGCCCAGTCCACCAGTGCCCGCCGCAGGTAGGCGGTGTCGGCGGCGGCCGGATCGAGGTCGATCCACTGCACTCCGGCGAGCGCCGGTACCGCGGTGACCAGGGCGGCCCTGCGCGCCTCGGGTTCCATCGGCGACCAGGTGCCGTCCGTGCCGGGCGTGCCCACCAGGAAGACGGCGGCCCCACCGGCGACCTCGGTGAGCAGGTCCAGCTCGGTGGCCGTGACCGGCTCGTCGTCGGGAAGTACGAAGAGCAGCGCGCCGCCCCGCCGGACGGCGTCGCGGACCACCCGGACGCCGGCCACGCCCAGAGTGCGGGTGTCCGGCGCGTCGACCAGGGTGAAGTGCCGCAACAGCGGGTCCGGGACGGTCAGTTCGACCCGGCGGGGCGGTCGGCCCAGGGCCGGGCCGGCACCGATGGGATCGGTCCGGTACTCCCGGGCGGCGCGGATTCCGGGCACGTAGGCGGCGCCGGTGACGGCCTGCGCGTAGTCGATCACCATGAAGCTGCCCGTGGGCGCCCGGAGCGGCGGCGCCGCCCCACCGAGCAACCCCGCGAGTACGGCCCGACGGTCGCCACCGGACGGTCCGACGGCGATCACGGCGAGCGGCTCGTGCGACGCGGGCTCGACCAGCGCCTGCTCCCGGACCACCACACGTCGGGAGGGTGCGGCTCCAGACGACTCCGGTGCCGGGACGACGGGGAGCGAGCGGGACTTCTTCAGGGTCTCCACCTCCCAGGCGACCGGGACGGCTCCGACCAGCACGGCCGGGGCGAATCACCTGAATGTCGGAACGCTACGTGTCGATGTCCATACGCTACGAGCACCAACGATACTCATGGATGCTTGACGGACTACTCAAATTCACTCAGTCACCGGGCGCGCGCTGAAGGCATACGGTCTATATGCTGCCCCGATGGAGCGGTGGAGCTTCGTTGGCCGGACGGACGAACTCAACCGGTTGGTGAGCGCCGCCACCAGCCCGGACACTCGTGGCCTGTTCTTCAGTGGAATAGCCGGCGTCGGCAAGAGCCGGCTGCTCTGGCGGTGCCTGGAGGACCTGCCGGAACTCGGCTGCGCGATCTGGTCCGCGTCGGCCAACATCGCCAGCGCCGGAATCCCGTTCGGTGGCCTCGCCCAGGTGTTGCCGGCCGACCAGCCGGCTGGTCTCTCCCCCGCCGGGATCATGCGCTGGGCCGTCGACGCGCTGCACCAGCAGGCGGCGGGCCGGCGGATCGTGATCGGCATCGACGACGCCCACCTGCTCGACCCGTCCTCGGCCGCCCTGGTCTACCTGATCGCCCGCTCCGACAACGCGACGGTGCTGGGGACGCTGCGCAGCGGCGAGCCGGTGCCGCTGCCGATCCGCGCGCTGTGGACGGACGACCTGGTGGACCATGCCGAGCTGGCTCCACTCGGCCAGGCCGACACGACCGACCTGCTCGCCGCGATGCTGGGCGACCCGGTCGACGCGCCCTCGGCGGACCGGTTGCACCGGCTGTCCGCCGGCAACGCACTGATGCTCCGGGAACTGGTCATCGCGGCGCACGCCAGCGAGGAGCTGACCCGGGCGTACGGCGTGTGGCGGTGGACCGGCCGGACCCAGTTGCCGCCCAGCCTCGACGACCTGATCGACGCCCGGATCGGCCAGCTCGACCAGGGCGTCCGGGCGGTGGTCGAGCTGGTGGCGATGGGCGAGCCGATCGGCCTGGCCCTGGTGAGCCGGGCGACCGACAGTTCCAGTGTGGAGGTGGCCGAGGAACGGGGTCTGATCCAGGTCGTCACGCACGACCGCCGCTCGGACGTCCGACTCGCGCACCCGCTCTACGGCGAGGTCGTCCGGCGACGGTGCCCGGTCACCCGCGCCCGCCGGCTCAACGCCCGGCTCGCCGACCTGGTGGAGCGGGCCGGCACCCGGCGCCGCGACGACCTGCTGCGGGTGGCGGTGTGGCGACTCGACTCGGGTACCTCTCCGGATCCGGAGCTGCTGCTGAACGCGGGCGGCCAGGCGTTCAGCCAGTTCGACGTACCACTCGCCGCCCGGCTGGCCCGGGCCGCGCTGGACGCCGGCGGCGGCTACCAGGCCGCCGAACTGCTGGCCACCATCCTGATGTTCGGCGACCGGGCCGCCGAGGCGATCGAGGTGCTGGACTCGGTGGCCGACCAGATCACCTCGGACGAGCGGCGCAGCCGGTGGCTGACCGTACGCGGCATGGTTTCCTACTGGGGTCTGAACCGGGAGTCCACGGTGGCCGAGATCGCCGCCGACGCCGAGCGGTTGACCGATCCGGCCGACCGGGCCCGGGTGGTCGCCTTCGAGGCGATCATGCGGTTGCACCGGCTCGAATGTGCCGAGGCGCTGCGGCTGAGCCGGTCCGTCCTGGACCGGCCGGCCGCCACGGTCGCCGCGCGTGGCCTGGCCCGCTGCACCATCGCGCACCTACAGGCGGCCCGGGGCGAGCTGGTGCTCAGCGGCCGGGCCGTCGAAGGGGTCGCGGCCGAGGCGGCGCAGTGGCGGGTCGAGATGCCCTACCTGCAACTCGCGTTGGAGCTGGCCCGCGGCACCCGGCTGGCCCTCGCCGGCGACCTGGCCGGGATCGACGCGATCGTCGCGGCCGAGTTCGCCGACCTGGCCGACGCGGGCGACTTCCGGCTCGGGTCCGGCTACCTGTCCATCCTGCGGGCCCAGGCGGCCCGGCTGCGCGGCCAGACCGGCGAGGCGCTCCGGACCAGTCTCGGCGCCTGCGCGGTGCTCGCCACCAGCAAGGTCTTCGCCGGCCTGGCTCATGCCGAACGGGCCCAGGCCGCGGCGATGCGCGGTGACGTGGAGTCCGCGATGGAGGCGATGGCGGAGTCCGACCGGTCGCACACCTCCGGGATGGCCATCCTCTATCCCTGGCTCGAACAGGCCCGCGCCGCCGTGCTCGCCGCCACCGGTGACCTTCCGGCGGCCGTCGCCGGACTCCGCGGACTCGTCGGCCTGCTCCAGTCCGACGGCTTCGCCGGCCACGAGGTGCTGGTCCTGCACGACCTCGTCCGGCTCGGCCGCGCCGACATCGAGATCGGCGAGCCGACCGTCACCGGGCGCCGGCAGTCCGTGGTCCAGCGGCTCACCGAGCTGAGCGAGACCGTCGACGGTCCGCTGCCGGCGCTGATGGCCCGGCACGCCCGCGCCGAGTACGGCCACTCCGGCGACCAGTTGCTCGCCGTCGCCGACGGCTTCAGCGAGCTCGATCTCAACGTCTTTGCCGCCGAGGCGACCAGTCGGGCGGTGGCCCGACTGCGGGCGGCCCGGTCGACCCGGTCACACGAGGCGAATCTCCGGCTCGCCGGCCTGCTCCGCCGCTGCGACGTGCTGCGTACGCCCGCACTCTCGACCCGCCAGCCGGCGCTGACGGAACGGGAACGGCAGATCGCCCGGCTGGCCGCCCGGGGTCTGGCCAGCCGCAACATCGCCGAGCAGCTCTACATCTCCACCCGCACGGTGGAGAACCACCTCCAGCGGGTCTACAACAAGCTCGGGGTGGCCGGGCGCGGCGAACTGTGGCCCGCACTGCGCTCGATGCCGGAGCAGGAGGGCGAACCCGATCGGTGACCGGCGACAGCGACCGGATCCGGCCGCCTAGGCTGAGCTGGTGCACAGTTCGCGCCCCGCGCTCCTGACCGACCATTACGAGCTGACGATGATCAGCGCCGCCCTGCGGGACGGCACCGCCGACCGGGCCTGTGTCTTCGAGGTCTTCACCCGCCGCCTACCGGCTGGCCGGCGGTACGGGGTGGTCGCCGGCACGACCCGACTCGTCGAACTGCTCCAGGAATTCCGGTTCGACGAGGCCGAGGTGGCTTTCCTCCGGGACACCGGGGTGGTCGACGAGGCGACCGCGACCTGGCTGTCGAAGTACCGGTTCAGCGGCGACATCGACGGCTACGCCGAGGGTGAGCTGTACTTTCCGGGCTCGCCGATCCTGACCGTCTCCGGCACCTTCGCCGAGTGCGTCCTGCTGGAGACCCTGACGCTCTCCGTGCTCAACCACGACTCGGCGATCGCGGCCGCGGCTGCCCGGATGGTGACCGCCGCCCGGGGCCGTACCCTGATCGAGATGGGCGCCCGCCGGGCGCACGAGGAAGCGGCGGTCGCCGCGGCCCGGGCCTCCTACCTGGCCGGGTTCGGCTTCACCTCCAACCTGGCCGCCGGGGCGCGCTACGGGATACCGACCGCCGGCACCGCCGCGCACGCCTTCACGCTGCTGCACGACGACGAGCCGGCCGCGTTCGCCAGCCAGGTCGCCGCGCAGGGCCGGAGCACCACGCTGCTGGTCGACACCTACGACATCGCCCAGGGCATCCGCAATGCGATCGCGGTCGCCGGCCCGGAACTGCGGGCGGTCCGGATCGACTCCGGCGACCTGGCGGTGCTGGCCCAGCACTCGCGGGAACTGCTCGACTCGCTGGGCGCCACCGAGACGAAGATCATCGTCTCCGGTGACCTCGACGAGTACGCCATCGCCGCGCTCGCCGCCGAGCCGGTCGACATGTACGGCGCCGGTACCGCCGTGGTGACCGGCTCCGGCGCACCGACCGCCGGACTCGTCTACAAGCTCGTCGAGGTGGACGGCCGCTCAGTGGTCAAGCGCTCCGAGCGCAAGGCCACCGTCGGCGGGCGCAAGACAGCCGTCCGCCGCCACAAGCCCAGCGGCACCGCCACCGACGAGATCATCGTCTCCCAGGGCACCCCCGACCCCCGCCCCGGCGACCGCCCGCTCCAACGCCCCTACGTCTCCGCCGGCAAGCCGGTCGCCCTCCCCACCCTCGCCGAGTCACGCGAACACCTACGACAGTGCCTGATCTCGATCCCCTGGGAAGGACTCAAGCTCTCAGCCGGCGACCCCACCCTCCCCGTCACGGTCGTGGGGGTGTAAGGAAGGGCCCCTTCTTATCGCTTTCTGCATAGGAAGGGCCCCTTCTTAACAGGTAAGGAGAGGTGCGACAGATGAGCCGAGCATTGATAATCGTCGATGTCCAGAATGACTTCTGCGAGGGCGGATCGCTCGCCGTCACCGGGGGCGCGGCCGTGGCCGCCGGGATCTCCCGACTGCTCGCCACCGAACCGGACCGCTGGGACCACGTGGTGGCGACCAAGGACCATCACGTGGACCCCGGCGCGCACTTCGGCGACCCGCCGGACTTCGTCGACTCCTGGCCCCGACACTGCGTCGTCGGCACCGACGGCGCGCAGTTCCACCCCGACCTGGCCCTCGACCGGGTCGGGGCGGTGTTCCACAAGGGTGAATGGGCGGCGGCGTACTCCGGGTTCGAGGGCGCCGCCGAGGGCGGTGAAGGGCTGGCCGACTGGCTGCGCCGACACTCGGTGGAGACCGTCGAGGTGGTCGGCATCGCCACCGACCACTGCGTACGGGCCACCGCCGCGGACGCCGCCCGGGAGGGTTTCGCGACCAGTGTGCTGCTCGACCTGACCGCCGGGGTCAACGGTCTGACCACCCGCGCGGCCCTGACCGCGCTGCGCGACGCCGGGGTGACCCTGCACGGCGCACCGCTGCTCGGCAGCCCCACCGGGCTGATTCGCTGGCAGGCAGGAAGCGCCGACCAGGCAGGATAGCCGGGGAGGTAACGACCCCTGATGAATCTCACGCCCTACCGGGAAGCCCTCGCGCTGCCCGGCGTACGGTCCCTGATGCTGGTCACCCTGCTGGCCCGGGTCCCCAAGACGATGACGGTCATCGCGTTGACGATGTACGTCGTGCTCGATCTTGAGCACGGGTACGCCGCCGCCGGACTGGCCGGCGCCGCGATGACGATCGGTTCCGCCGTCGGCGCACCGTTGCTGGGCCGGCTGGTCGACCGCCGTGGACTGCGACCCGTGCTCGCGCTGACCACCGTCGCCGAAGCCGCCTTCTGGTTCACCGCGCCGCTGATGCCGTATCCGGTGTTGCTCGGCGGGGCGCTGCTGGGCGGGCTGCTGTGCCTGCCCGTGTTCGGCGTGGCCCGGCAGTCGGTCGCCGCGCTCGTGCCGCCGGAGAAACGGCGTCCGGCGTACGCGCTGGACTCGATGGCCGTGGAGCTGTCGTTCATGGTCGGCCCCGCCCTCGCGGTACTGCTGGCCACCAGCGTGTCACCGAAGGCGAGCCTGCTCGTGGTCAGCGGCGGCGTCGCACTGGCCGGCGTGGCGTTGTTCTGGCTCAACCCGCCGACCCGGGCCGACCACGAGCCGCTGGACACGGCCCGGCCGGTGTCCCGGCGGGAGTGGCTGACGCCCCGGCTGCTCGGGATACTGGCCATCAGTACCGCCTCGACGCTGGTGCTCGGCGGGACCGACGTCGCCGTGGTGGCCGTGCTCCGGGCGGCGGAACAGGTCGAGTGGACCGGTCTGGTGTTGGCGATATGGGCCGTCTGCTCCCTGGTCGGCGGCTTCGTGTACGGCATGGTGTCGCGATCGGTCTCCCCGCTGCTCATCGTCACGATGCTCGGGCTCTGCACGATCCCGATCGGCTTCGGCGGTACGCAGTGGTGGTCGCTTGCTCTCGCACTGCTGCCGGCCGGGGTGCTGTGTGCACCGGCCCTCGCGGCCACCGCCAACGCGGTGAGTCAGCTCGTTCCGGCGGGCGTCCGGGGCGAGGCGATGGGCCTGCAGAATTCCGCGATCACGGTCGGCCTGGCCCTCGGTGCGCCGCTGGCCGGCGCGGTGATCGACGCCTCGGCGCCCGCCTGGGGCTTCGCCGCGACCGGTCTGATCGGCGCGCTGGTCGGGTCGGCCTTCCTCGCCGCCGAGCTGCGCAATCACCGGAGGAGGATCGCCAAACCGACCTCACCCGCGCCCACCCCGGCCACCGCCGCCGCACCCGCCGAACGGTGACCGCCGGACCGGCGACCCTGGCCGTCCATTGTCGACACTCTGGGTCCGGCGGAGTTCTTGTCGGTGCCGGGCACTAGCGTTCCGCGTGCTGCTCAGCAACGGCGGCCGGAGTCCGGCCGGAGCCGGACACATCATGCATGGCGGAGGGTGGATCAGTGGGTTGGTTGTCGGCGGGTGACTCCTACGAGATTTCCCTGATGGAAGGCAAGGTGGTCGCCAGATCGGCCGCCCGTCGGGGGACCGGCCGTCCCTTGAAGACGTTGCCGAAGGCGTTGCGGGACCATCCCGAGGTGGACCGGCTGCGTCAGCTCGCCGAGTGGCTCGACCGGCACAGCGCCGACTGCCTCGCCCGGGTCGACGCCTGGATGGTGTCCTCCCTCCCGGTCCCCGCCGGGCTGCTCGCCCGGGTCTGGCCGGACCCCGCCTGGCAGAGCGTCCTGCGCGACCTCGTCGTCGTGGGCGACGATCCCGAACAGCTGGGCCTGCTGCGGGACGTCACCGACTCAGGCGAGCTGCGGGTGGTCGACCTCGACGGGGAGACGCTGCGGATGTCGCCGCAGACGGTCACCCTGCCGCATCCCGTACTGCTGCCCGATCTGGAGGAGTTGCGGGAGTTCGTCGCGGAGCTGGGGGTGACCCAGCGGGTCGAGCAACTGCACCGGGCCACCTGGACGAAGCCATCCGACCTGCACGGGTCGGCGACGTGGGTGCCGGACTTCCGGGAGGCCCGGCTCCCCTCCCGGGCCGCCGTGACCGCCCGCGCCAGCACCCTGGGCTACCAGGCGTCCAGCGCCACCGTGAGCTGCCGAATCTACGAGGCAGGGCGGATCGTCGAGGCATCGGTCTGGATCAACGGAGAGTACTGGGAGAACCAATTGACCATGGGTGACCTGTCCTGGCGGCATCGCGACAGCCGCCCGATGCGGTTGTCGGACGTCGGGCCGGTGGCCTGGTCGGAGGGGATCCGGATGGCCGCGACCCTCTCCGGCAGCCAGCCGGTCGCCACCGGGAAGGGTGCGTGACCGCCGTGACGTCCGAGATCGAGGACCTGCTGTCGGCCGGTGCGGTGCTGCCACTCGAAGCCGGCGGCGCCGGCCAACCGGACACCGGCGGGGCCGGCGAACACGCCGTACCGCTGACCGCCCGGACCTACCGGCATCCGGTCCTGGACGACCATCCGGTGGTCCGACTGGTCCCGGCCGAGCTGGGCGACGGGGAGGACGCCGCCATGGCCTTCCTCGGCCTCGAACGAGCCGCCGACCCGGTCCTGGTCGGGCTCGGCCAACGCCAATCGCTGGGCTTCCCGGAGTGGGTCCTGGTGCGGTACCCGGACGACGGCCACCACGCGCTGGCGATCGTGCCCGAGCTGAAGCGGATCGCCCGACAGGCCCGGTCCAAGCCCAAGGCCGCGGTGGACGAATACCACGCGCTCGCCCGGCGGTTGGCCCGGTCGGTGCCGCACTTCCTACCCACCTTCTACGAGCAGGCCGGGCGGGTCTTCCTCGGCCTGGAGGAGAAGGCGTACGCGGGCCAGATGTTCGGCCGCGCCCGCAAAGCCGAGGCGGAGCACGGGCTGGGCACCGAGCCGGACCGGCTCGACTCGGTGTACCTGGAATTCGCCCTGGCGGGGGCGCTGCCCGCCACCGCGCTCGCCGGGTTCGCCAAGGAACTCGCCAGCCGACTGCCGGCCGACGAGGCACTGCGGCGGTTCTGCCAGCTGTGCGTGCGGACGGCCGCGGCCGGGATCGCGCCGTCGGTGCAGACCGCGAACGCGCTGCGCCGGCTGGTCCGCGCGGCGGACAAGGTTGCCACCGGAGGCGGCGTCTCGTCCCGGCCGACGGCGAGCGCGAGCGGAGGCACGGGCAAAGGCACGAGCGCGAGCGGAGGCACGGGCAAAGGCACGAGCGCGAGCGGAGGCACGGGCGCAGGCAAAGGCGCGGGCACAGGCACAGGCGCCGGGGCGGGCGGAGGCACGGGGCAGGCGCTCGAACGCGCGTACCTGATCGAGATGCTCGACCTGCCGGCGACCGCGCAGGCCCCGATCGGCTGGTGGCAGGCGTACCTGCCGGCGCTGGTCGCGCTGGCCGAGGCCGACCGGAGCGTACGCGGTGCCCTGCTCGACCTGATGCCACCGAACGATCCGGACGGCGACGTGCTGCCCGCCTGGCTGGAGGTGCTCACCGCGACCGGCGCGACCGACGGGCTCGTCGACTTCGGACTGCCCGCAGCCGAACGGCCGACCGACGGCTCGGCAGGCTGGCTCCGGCGGTTCCTCAAGGTGCGGCACCACTACAACTACCGGTACCCGGGCCGGTCCCCGGCGCTGTACGGGCTGGTCGAGCGGATGGCCGACGCGCTGCGCACCGAACTGGCCGCGGAGGACGGTGGGACGATCGACGCGAGCGCCGACATCGACCTGACCGACCTGATGCTGTCGCTCGACCTGCCGGTGTCCCTCCCGGGTGCCCGGATGAATATCTCGGGATGGGCCGCCGGAGTGGGACAGCGGGACCTGCTGGCTCTGGCCGGCGACGCCCGGTTCCACAAGGCCCTGCACGCAGCCCTGGACCGGTGCGACGACGAGGCCGGCCACCAGGTGATGCGCCGGCTGGCCGGATCACCGGGCGGTCGGCCGCTGCTGCTGGAGTGGGTCCGGAACCAGGCCGCCGCGCTCGGCGCTCGGGGACTGCCGCGACTCGCCGAGGCGGGCACGCTGCTCGCCTCGCTGCCCACCGAGGCACTGGTGCTGGCGCCGGACGAGGTCGCCACGGCGGCCCGCACCGACCTCACCGACGCGGTGGTCCGGAGCCTGCGCGGCGGGCTCCTGGAGGAGCTGGGCTGGCCCGCCTGGGACGAGGCGATCGCCGACGTCGTCGACCCGAAAGCCGGCCGCCGGGGGCTCGTCCTCGCGGACGCCTGGCCGTACCTGGTCGTGGCCGGGCCGGCGCGGGCACGGGTGATCGACGCCGACGGCGCGGTACTCACCCACGACCTGCGGATCCCGCAGGGCGACCTCTGGGGGGAGCCGGGCTTCCACTTCGTCGACGGCGAACTCCTGGTCTACTGGGGCTCCAACCAGCGCCACGGTGGCCTGCTGGGGTACTGGCACTCGGCGCCGGAGCAGGTGCGGCAGATGGTCGGCGACCACAACCTGTACCAGCTCCGCCGCGACGTCAGCAGCCTGCCGCTGCCCGGAGGCGGGCGGACCACCGGCGCCGGTGTGCTGCACGTCGGAGACACCGAGGTCCCGGACGAGTTCGACGTGATCGGCGATGGAACGTCGTACTGGGTACGACGGCCCGCCCGCAATGGCGAGGCCCCGCAGTGGTACGAGTACGACCCGACCACCGGGGAGTACGGCCGGCAGGGCGTGCCCGGCCGACTGGCCGACGCACTGCGTACCGCCCCGGCCGGCAGCGCCCTCAGCGACGCGCGGAGCTGGCTGCGTCCGGTCCCGTCGGACCGGGCGACCCCGCTGGGCGTACCGGTGGACGGGCTGCTCGGCTGGCGGGTGGTACGCCTGCCGGACGGGTCGTACCAGGGGCAGGACCTGGCCGGCCACACGGTCACCACGAGCCGGGGCATACCGGCGGGTGCGCTGCGGCTACCCGGAGACGACCGGCTGCGGATCCTGCTGGAGGACTCGCGGCTGGCCGACCCGGACGGGATCGTGATCAGCAGAGCGACGCTCGGCGGATCACCGATCCAGTACACCCGGGCGCAGGTCCCCCTTCCGCCGCAGCGGTACCGGCACCAGCTCCGGCCCCGCGACCCGGAGGGTTCCGCCGCGCTGCGCCGGATCGACCGGGACACCGTCGCGACCCTGCTCAAGGGCGCCGACAGGCCGAAGGAACTCCCCGCGCTGATCCGCTCGACGCTGCCGCAGGTCACCGACGACGTGCTGGTGGCCGGGGTGGCCGAGGTGCTGCGGTTCGCCACCACCAGCCAGAGCACCCTCCGTCGGGTGGCGGACCGGCTCGCGGGGGCACTGGCCGAGGAGGTACCGGAGGAGGATCCGCCGGGCCCGAGCGACTCCGCACTCCGTACGGCCCTGAACGGCTTCGCCGACGTGTACTACTGGACGGCGCAGGAGAAGCTCGACCATGCCTTCCGGCAACTGCGGGCGATGCGCAGGGCCATGGACAGACCCGAGTCCGACCCCGGCGTCCGGTTGCACACCGAAGGGCCGGAACTGTCACACTCCATAGTTGATCTGCTGGCCCTGCTCGGCTGGTGTACGGGGATCGCGTACCGGGCGGCGGCCGCGACGACTCCGGCCGAGGACCGGGAGGTGCTCCGTGCCCTGCTGACCGAGCTGAACGGGCTCGGCCTGGTCACCGCCGCCGAGGCGGCCCGGTGGCGACGGGTCCACCTCGACTTCCCCGACCGTCACCTGCCGCCCATGAGCAGCGGGCGTATGCACCAGCATCGTTCGCTGCTACCGCTGTCCGGTGGCCGGTTCATCGCCGTACTGGACCACACCGCGACGACGTTCACCGGCAGCGAACTCGGCGGGCTGTACCACGATCCGTCCGGAGAGTTCGCCGTGCCGGCCCCGTACACCGTGCTCTCCTCGACGCCGGTCGGCGATGCCCGACCGGCGGGTTGGATGGCCGAGTTCCTGGCCGAGTGGGCCCGGCGCGGCCCGCTGCCGTGGCGGCCCGCCGCCGCCGACGAGTTCGCCGAACTGACCGGGGTGAGCCGGGCGGTGGCCCGGCTGGTGCTGGCCGGGCTCTTCCAGGTCAACAGCGCCGAGCCGATGCCGGCCGAGGCCCGGGAGACCCTCGGGCTCAAGTCCACCGAGGTCACCCTCGCCCGTTCACAACTCACCAGGATCGACGGGAACGTCCGGCGGGCCGTCGTCACGGCGCTGGTCCCCGACGACCCGACCCGGCTCTGGACGGAAGGCCCGGACGTCGCCGCCGCCGCACAGGTCTGGAACGACGCGGTCGGTCGGCGGCCCAGGATTCCCGAGGAACTCCTCGCCGACGCGCTCCGGTCGGTCAGGCTGAGCTGGAGCGTGGACTGGGCGCTGGCCGGGCTGCTGGAGCCGGACGCGTCCCCCGAACTCCGCAACGATCTGACCTGGGTGCTGCAACAGGACCAGTTCGTCCCGCGGGAACCCTCGGCGGTCGGATTCACCGCCGCGACCCTGGTCGGCGCCGTCGGCACCGCCGCCTGGACCGCCCACCGGGTTCCGGCGGGGGATCCCGTCCGGGCCGCGCTGCCGGCCGCGCTCGTCGCGGTACGGGAACGGCTGGCCAACCCCGAACTGATGCTCACCTTCGACTGGTACGCCCGGCTCGACGCCTTCCGCAAGGTCGCCGGGGCACCGTCGGAGACGGGCGACGGTTGGGAGCGGTACGGCGCCGTCGTCCTGGCCACCCACGACGACCAACCCCTGCCGGCCATCCGGGTGGCCCTGCTCGACGACAGCGGCGACGACCCGTACCTGCCGGTGCTGCGCGGCGGCACGCAGCAGATGTCCGACCCGGAGGTGGCCCTGCGGACCGCCCGGGACCCGTGGTTCGCCGCACTGCTGGCCGACCCGGGCGAACCGGTCGCCGGAACCCGGGACCCGGACGGTACGTGGTGGCCGCAGGATCCGAGCCGATCGGTCCCCGAGCTGGTCGCCGAGGTGGTCGCCGAGTACGGGCTGGGCGACGACGCCGCCGCGCTGTACCTGATGCTGCTGGCCATGCCCGATCCGACCGACCGGAACGTGGCCCGGTGGACCGGCTGGAAGCCCGCCCGGCTCCGGGCCAGCCGCGCCGAACTGGCCGACACCGACCTGGTGATCCAGGCCAGCCGCTCCCGGGCGGGACGCACCCTGTTCCTTCCCGGCGTCTGGCTGGAGCATCGCAGCCCACGGCTGCCGATCGAGCAGTGGAAGATCCCGCTGTTCGCGCTGCCGGGCCAGCCCGACGTCCCGCTCGGGTTGGCCGTGCCGTTCGCACCCGCGCCGGAGATCTACCGGCGGGCCTGGCAGCGGATCAGGGGCGGCGACGCCCCCCGGCTCGAACAGTTGCAGACCCCCCGTACCCGGAAGCCGAGGAACCCGTGACCGTGAGCGCACAGACGACAGACCCGACGGCAGGGCCGACGACAGACCTGACGACGGGCCCCGGCGGGACTTCGGACGGCTGGCAGGTCCTGCCGGCCGAGCGACGGTTCGCCGCCGAGCTGGCCTTCCTCGCCGCGTACGACGACGGCCCCCGGCCACCCGGATGGGCGCTGACCCCACGTGCCGTGGTCACGTTCATCCAGGGCAGCGACGGCGAACCGCTCGCCCTGGCCAAGGAGCGGCGTACCGGTCCGGACGGCGGCGAACTGCCGGCCACCCTGGTCATCCCGGCCAAGTTCGTCGGCGAGCGGGTGCTGGTGGAGCGGTGCGTGGTCACCCTGGCCGGCGAACGCGGACTGTTGCTGGTCGGTGAACCGGGCACCGCCAAGTCGATGCTCTCCGAACTGCTGGCAGCGGCGGTCTGCGGCACCAGCGCGCTGACCGTGCAGGGCACCGCCGGAACCACCGAGGACGCCTTCCGGTACGGCTGGAACTACGCGCTGCTGCTGGCCCAGGGTCCGACCCGGCAGGCACTGGTCGAGTCCCCGGTGCTCACCGCGATGCGGACGGGTCGGGTGGCGCGGATCGAGGAGGTCACCCGCTGCCTGCCGGAGGTGCAGGACGCGCTCGTGTCGATCCTGTCCGACCGGCGGATCAACGTACCCGAGCTCGCCGACACCCCCGCCGGGGTGCTGCCGGCGGCTCCGGGCTTCACCGTGATCGCGACCGCGAACCTGCGTGACCGGGGCGTGTCGGAGATGTCGGCCGCGCTCAAGCGCCGCTTCAACTTCGAAACCGTCGGACCGATCGCCGATCCGGTGACCGAGATGGAGTTGGTCCGCCGGCAGGCCGTCGCCGCCGTGGCGCGGGCCGGCGCCGCGTACGCGGTGGACGACAGCGTGCTCGACGCCCTGGTCACGGTGTTCCGCGACCTGCGGTCCGGGCGGTCGGCCGAGGGCTGGGACGTGGAGCGACCGAGCACGGTGATGTCCACCGCCGAAGCGGTGCAGGTGGCCGCCGCACTCGGCCTGAGTTCGGCCTACCTGCCGGCGGGGGACGTGCTCGACCTGCTGCCCGGACACCTGCTCGGGGTGGTGCGCAAGGACGACCAGGCCGACCACGGCCGGCTCGTCGGCTACTGGGACGGCCCGGTACGGCGGCGTGCCGAGGAGGGGGCACCGATGTGGCGCCGGCTCTGGGACCTGCGGGAGACGCTGAGGTGACCAGGGCAGCGACGTCGGACCCGCGAGAGGCGATCGAGGCGCTCGCCGGATCGGTCCAGCCCTTCCTGATCGGGGTACGGCACCACAGCCCCGCGTTGGCGGCCCTGGTGCCGGCACTTCTCGACACCGCCGCGCCCGACGTGCTCTGCATCGAGCTGCCGACCGACTTCCAGTCCTGGCTGCCCTATCTGGCCGACCCGGCAACCCGGGCGCCGGTCGCGTTGACCGGGGCCCGTGACGACGGGCGACTCGGCTTCTATCCGTTCGCCGACTTCTCCCCCGAGCTGGCCGCGATCCGGTGGGCCCGGGAACGCGGCGTCGAGGTGGTCTGCTGCGATCTTCCGCTCACCGAACCGGGCTGGTCGTCGTCGACCGGCACCACGGAAGTGGTCACCGCGCCGGACCCGGCCACCACGCCGGCCTTCGCCACCGCGCTCGCGGCCACCGGTACCGGCCGGCACGACGACGACCTGTGGGACCGGACCGTCGAGGTACGGGCCCCGGGCTGTCCCCCCGAGGCGGTACGCCGGGCCGCCCTCGGCGTCGGCTGGGCGATGCGGCAGGACGCGGCGACCGCACACGGCGTACCGGCCCGGGACCTGGCCCGCGAGGAACACATGCGGCGGGTGCTCGGGGAGGCTGCTGCCGGCGGTCGCCGGGTCGCCGCCGTCGTCGGCTCGTTCCACGCCGTCGCACTGCTCGGATCGACCGGCACCGCCCCGACCAGCGGAGCAACAGACACGGCGGCGGCCAGCACCGCCCCCACCAGCGGAGCGGCGGACACCGCGGCGACCGACACCGCCCCCACCACCGCGGCGGCGGACACCGTCACCGTCTCGCTCGTCCCCTATGCCTTTGACCTGCTCGACTCCCGTTCCGGTTACGCGGCCGGGATTCGCGACCCGCGTTGGCAGCAGGCGGTCTTCCTGGCCGGCGGCGATCCGGAGCGGATCCGGACCGCCGCCGCCCGGGCGGTCACCGACGTGTGCCGGGCACTCCGGACGGTGGGACACACCGCCGGTACCGGCGAGGCCGCCGAAACCCTACGGGTGGCCGAGGACCTGGCCCGACTGCGTGCCCTGCCCGCACCCGGGCGGGGGGAGCTGCTGGAGGCGGTGACCACGGTGCTCGGCCAAGGAGAACTGCTCGGCCGGGGGCGGGCCCTGGCCCGTGCGCTGGAAACGGTGCTGGTCGGCGCCGAGCGGGGGCGTACGGCCCCGGGGACGCCCCGGTCCGGGCTCGGGCCGTCGGTGGAGGCCGAACTCGTCGAGTTGCGGCTGCCGAATCCCGCCGATCCGGCGTCCCGGGAACTCCGCCTCGATCCGCTCCGGTCCATGCTGGACGGTCGTCGTGAGATCATGCTGCGCCGTCTGAGGACGTGCGGAATCGACTACGGCGAGCCGACCGAGGTGGCCGGCATCGGAGACGGCTCGGCGTTGACCACCCGGTGGCGGGTCTCCTGGACACCGTCCGTACCGGCCCTGCTGGATCTGGTCGGCGTACGTGGCGTCACGGTGCGCCTTGCCACGGCCGGCACGCTGCGGGCGCGATTCCACCGGGAGTCCGCCGACGGTGGACCCACCTGCGCGGAGGTCCTGGCCGGGCTGGAGGACTCGGCCCGGTGTGATCTGCCCGACCTGGTCGACGACCGGCTCGACCGGGCCGCCGCAGTGCTACCGGCCGCCGGCACCCTCGCCGAACTGCTCACCGCACTCGACCTGGTGGAGGCGCTGCGCCGGCAGCACCTACCGGGCACCACCGCCGACGGGCGGGAGCGGGCCGGCGAAATGGGCACGGTACTGCTGGACGCGGCGGTTCGGGGGCTGCCCGGACTCGCCGGCAGTGATCAGCCGGAGGAGGCCGCCGCACTGGTCGCGCTCGCCGTACGGGCCGGCGAGCACCGGTTGGGGCTGCGCCTCGACGATGTCCTGGCGGAGCTGGCCCGTACCGGGTCACCTCTGGTGCAGGGGGCCGCTCTGGCGGCGCGGGTACTGCTCGACCTCGACACCCCGGAAACCCTGGGCGTCCGTGGGGCCGGCTGGATCGACGCCGGTACGGATCCCGCCGCGCGGCGCCGACTGCTCCACCTGCTGGGCGGCCTGCTGACGGCCGCCGGGCCACTGCTCCAGGCCGCTCCGGCCGCGCTCGACCCGTTGCTCGACCGGGTCGAGCGGTTGACCGACCAGGATTTCCTGGACCGGTTGCCGGCGTTGCGCGGCGGCTTCGACACGCTGACGCCGGTGGCCCGGGAACAACTGCTGGGCACCGTGACCGGGCGCCTCGGCGACCGGATCGACCTCACCCTCTCCGCCCCGCCCGCCGTGCTGGCCCGCTGGAGCGCGGCTGACGCCGCCGGACACGCCGCGCTCCGCGCCCTGGGCATTCCGCTGCCCGGGTTGCCCGACGTGCGGCCGACCGGCACCGGACCAACCACCACCGTGCCGGCCGCCACCGGCGCCGAGGACGCCCAGGAGGCCGAACCCGAAGGCGCGGGATCCGTCGACGGCGGGACGGCCGGAACGGTGGCCGTGGGCGGCGGCGCGACGGATCAACTGCCGGAGGTACGGCTCGGTCCGGCCGACCGCTGGCGTCTGCTGCTCGGCCGGGAGGCCGAACGGCTGCCGGACGACGTCCGGCGACACGCGCGTGCCCTGGACGAGTTGTACGGAACGGGCCGGGGCGAAGGAGCCGCCGACGTTGGTCAGGGCTCCTCCTCCGGCGGTGCGGGCCAGGGCGCGTCCTTCCCGACGGCGAGGGAGTGGGCGGACGAACTGGAGGCCCTGTTCGGCGCGGGCATCCGGGAGGAGGTGCTCGCCCGAGCGGCCGAGAACGGTCGGAGCGACGTCCTCACCGAACTCGACCCGGACGCCGTACGCCCGTCGGTGCAGTTGTTGACCTCGGTCCTCTCGCTCGCCGGTGGCCTGCCCGAACAGCGGCTGGCCCGGTTACGGCCACTCGTCCGGCGTCTCGTCGACGAACTCGCCCGGGAACTCGCCAGTCAACTGAGGCCCGCGCTGTCCGGACTGACCACGCCCCGGCCGACCCGTCGCCCGGGTGGCCGGCTGGACCTCGCCCGTACCCTGCGGGCCAATCTGGCACACACCCGGCGGCTCGCGGACGGCCGGACGGTGGTGCTGCCGGAACGGCCGGTGTTCCACACCCTCGTCCGGCGCGAGGCCGACTGGCGGTTGATCCTCGTGGTCGACGTCTCCGGGTCGATGGAGGCGTCTGTGGTGTGGTCGGCGCTGACCGCCGCCGTGCTGGGCGGGGTACCCACGCTGTCCACGCACTTCCTCGCCTTCTCGACACAGGTGATCGACCTGACCGACCGGGTGAGCGATCCCCTCTCGCTGCTGTTGGAGGTACGGGTCGGCGGCGGAACGCACATCGCCGCCGGGCTCGCCCAGGCCCGGTCCCTGGTGACCGTGCCGAGCCGGACGATCGTCGTGGTGGTCAGCGACTTCGAGGAGGGCTACCCACTCGCCGGGCTGCTCGGCGAGGTACGGGCGCTGGCGAACTCGGGTGTCCACCTGCTCGGCTGCGCCGCGCTGGACGACGGGGGCGTCCCGCGCTACTCGGTGCCGATCGCCCAGCAACTCGTCGCGGCCGGAATGCCGATCGCCGCGCTCAGCCCGCTCGAACTCGCCCGTTGGGTGGGCGACCGGCTACGTGGAGGATCCCGGTGACGCATTCGCTGCCAGCCGACCCGCCGGACTCCGTCGGGGACGCGCTGCCGCCGGTGGCGCCGCAGGTTGTCGCCGCAGTCACCGCGGATCTCACCCCCCGGCTGGCCAGGAAACTCGATGCGACGATCGAACGGGTCGGCGCGGCTCCGCGCAGCACGGGGCCGGACGGGCTCCGGATCGAGTACGGGCCGGACGCGATTGTCACCCTCACGCCCGCACCGTCCGGTGTGATCACCGACGCGGACCAGGTCCGATGTGGTTGTCTACTGGCTCCCCGCTGTCTGCACCGCGCGGCCGTGCTCGGGGCCTGCCCGGTCGCCGATCCGGCCATGCTGCCCTCGCCGTCTGACGCCCCGAGCAGCACCGCCACGAGCAGCACCGCCACCACGACCGCGTCGAGCAGCACCGCCCCAAACGGCGCCGCCACCGCTGCCGCCCCGAACGCCGGCAGCGGCGGTACCGCCACCCCCGGCGACTCCGACACTGACACCTCGATCGCTGGCGACGGGAATGCCCCGCCGACCGTCACCGGCCGTACCACCCGGAGCGGCGGCCCGACGGCCGCGCAGCGGGTCGCGGCGACCGGGCTGTGGCGGGCCGGTGTGGCGGTACTCGCCGCCGGGGTGCCGGCCGCCGGCGCCGTGCTCCAGGCCGAACTACTGCGGTCCGCGCACAGCGCCCGACTGGCCGGGCTGCCCCGGGCGGAGAACGCGGCGCTCCGGGCGGTGCGTGGTCTACGGGCCGCGCGGGCCCGGCACGACAGTCATCGGCTGGCCGACCTGGTCGTGGTGCTGCACGAGGTCCTGCTCACCTCGGCGCGGCTCGCCGCTGGCGACGCCGATCCGGCCCTGATCGGAGTGAGCCGACGCAGCTACCGCCCGGGCGGCGGCCTACGGGTGTCCGGGGTGTGCCGTGAGCCGGTGATCAGCGCGACCGGCTACGCGGGTGTGGTCACCCATCTCCGTTCGGAGGACGGACGCTGGTTCTCCGTCGTCGACGTGCAGCCGGGCGGGCCGGACCGGGCTCGGGCCTGCGGGAACGCGGCGGTCGAGGTGGGGCTGGCCGCCGTCAACCATGCCCAGCTCGCTCGCGGCGGCCTGCTGATCTCCGGAGCGACAGTGTCGCCGGACGGCCGGCTCGGCGCCGGACGAGGAGTTCGTGCCATCCCGGTCAACGGTTCCGGCTGGTCGGCGGGTCCGCCCGCGGAACTGTTCACCCGACCACTCGCGGAGGCGGTACGTGCCCAGCTCGGCACCGCCCCGGGGCAGGCCGGGAACGGTTCCGACGCCCAGCTCGGTGCCGCAGCGGACGGTCCCGGCGGCCCGGAACTCCTCGGCTGTGACCTGGTGGTGCTCGGCGCGTCCGGTGACCATCTGCTCGCCCGAGAGTTGTCGGCGGCCGCAACCCCGCCGGTCACCGCGACCGGGCCGGTGATCCGGCTCGTGCCGGCCGACTCCCATCCCGAGCTGGCCCACCTGGCCAACCTGCGCCGGCTCGCGTCCCGGCCGGGTCTGCGGATCCGGGTGGTCGGCCGGCTGGACACCGAGCGGGCCAGCACGCTCCGCCCGCTCGCGGTCGGTCCGGTGCCCGGGGCCGAGCCGACGCTACGCCTGCCCGAGCAGTGGCTCGATCACGCGGATCTCGGGTACGACCTGCTCCAGGGCGGACACCTTCCCCCGGTGGGAGCGGAGCCGCCGGACGTACCGATCGGTCAACCCGGGCCGGACCTGGTGGCGGCGTCTCCGCTGTGGCGGGTACGCCGGTTGGTGGAGTTGGCCGTGGCCGGTGGTCGGCGGACCGTCGGGGAGGCCGCCCGGGGCGACGGTTCGGGGCTGACGGCGCCGCTACGCCGGGCCGGCTTCGCGGTGGCCGCCCAACTCGCCTCCGCACTGGGCGCCGAATCCGATCGTCACGGCCGGGACGCCTTCGGCCGGCTCACCGACCCCGATCCGGACCGGTACGCCTGGGCCTGGGTCGCGGCGGCCACCCACCTCGCCGTCGCGGAACGGGAACTCGTGCGGGCATCCTGGACGGACCCGTCGCACGTCTGACGGGCACCGCCAACCCGTCGCAACGTCTGACGGGCACCGGATTCAGCTGCGGGAGTCACGGAGGCCGGACCGGTTCGTCGAATACGAGGCGGCGGGCCCGGGCGGCGCGAAGGCGACGACAGTTCGGTGAAACGGCTCGCGGCCGGTGCCGGAGAACGGGTCTCCGGTACCGGCCGCGGCGCGGAACCGAGTCGGCTACTGCCGGTCGATGTTGCTGGCGGTGTCCTCGGTGTAGCTGGCGCCATGGTCGGACTCGCTGGTCAACGGCTTGGCGCCGCCCTCCGGCGGCCCGGCGAGCGACTGTCCACCGGCGGCCAGTTCCGGGAACTTGGCGTCGAACGCCGGCCGCTCGGAGCGGATCCGGGGCATCCGGTCGAAGTTCCGCAACGGCGGCGGCGAACTGGTCGCCCACTCCAGCGAGTTACCGTGACCCCACGGGTCGTCAACCTCGACCACCGGGCCGGACTTGTACGACTTCCAGACGTTGTAGATGAACGGCAGGGTCGAGATACCGGTGATGAACGAGCCGATCGTGGAGATCGTGTTCAGCGTGGTGAACCCGTCCGTCGGCAGGTAGTCGGCGTACCGCCGGGGCATGCCCTCGTTGCCGAGCCAGTGCTGCACCAGGAACGTGGTGTGGAAGCCGATAAAGGTCAGCCAGAAGTGCACCTTGCCGAGCCGCTCGTCGAGCATCCGGCCGAACATCTTCGGGAACCAGAAGTAGATGCCGGCGTACACCGCGAAGACGATGGTGCCGAAGAGGACGTAGTGGAAGTGCGCCACCACGAAGTAGGAGTCCGAGACGTGGAAGTCGACCGGGGGGCTGGCCAGCAGCACGCCCGTCAGGCCACCGAAGAGGAAGGTGACCAGGAAGCCGACCGACCAGAGCATCGGCGTCTCGAAGCTGATCTGGCCGCGCCACATCGTGCCGATCCAGTTGAAGAACTTCATGCCGGTCGGGACCGCGATCAGGAAGCTCAGGAACGAGAAGAACGGCAGCAGCACCTGACCGGTGGCGAACATGTGGTGTGCCCACACGCTCATCGAGAGCGCCGCGATGGCGATGGTCGCGCCGACGAGCCCCTTGTAGCCGAAGACCGGCTTGCGGGAGAAGACCGGGATGATCTCGCTGATGATGCCGAAGAACGGCAGCGCGACGATGTACACCTCGGGATGCCCGAAGAACCAGAACAGGTGCTGCCAGAGCATCGGGCCGCCGGTCTCCGCGTCGAAGACGTGGGCACCGAGGATCCGGTCCGCGGCGAGGGCGAACAGCGCCGCCGCGAGCAGCGGGAAGACCATGATCACCAGAAGGCTGGTGACCAGGATGTTCCAGGTGAAGATCGGCATCCGGAACATCGTCATGCCGGGCGCGCGCAGGGTGAGGATCGTGGTGATCATGTTGACGCCACCGAGGATCGTTCCCAGACCCGAGATGGCCAGGCCGACGATCCACATGTTCGCGCCGACGCCGGGCGAGTGCTCGACATTGCTCAGCGGGGTGTACGCGAACCAGCCGAAGTCCGCCGCGCCGCCCGGGGTGACGAAGCCGCCCAGGGCCAGCGTCCCGCCGAACAGGTAGAGCCAGTAGGCGAAGCTGTTCAGCCGGGGGAACGACACGTCCGGCGCGCCGATCTGGATCGGCACCACGAAGTTCGCGAACGCGAAGACGATCGGCGTCGCGAAGAAGAGCAGCATGATCGTGCCGTGCATGGTGAAGAGCTGGTTGTACTGCTCCGGCGAGAGGAACTGGAGTCCCGGCCGGGCCAGCTCGGCGCGCATCAGCAGCGCCATCAGGCCACCGATCATGAAGAACGCGAACGCCGTGACCATATACATGATCCCGATTTGCTTCGCGTCCGTCGTACGCAGCAACCGCGCGATTGCCGAGCCCTTGACCGGCTGGCGTACCGGCCATGGCCGGGTCACGATCGGCTTTGGTGCGACGGTGGTCACGAGTGGCCTCCGGTTCTCGTTAGTCCCACTCGGCACGCGCTGTTGATCTGCGGGCCGTACCTCGGAGGCAGAATAGTCCCCGCCAGCGGCGGGTCCGGCGTCGGGTACGACTTGACCCGCGCGCGTCGTCGCGTGAGGCGCTTCCGGCCCGACCGGCCGGGTTGACCAGCGGGCTCACGCCGGGGCGACGAGTAGCCGGTAGTGCTCCCGGAAGATCCGTCCACCACGGTCACGCAACAGCGGGTCGCGCAGCGCCGGCGGTACGTCCCTGGTCCGGTCGCGGTCACGGGTCCGGTCCAGCACCCATTTGATCCGTGGCCGGCGCCGGCTCTCGTACCCGCTCAGCGCCTCCGGCACCGTCATCGACCGGCACAGCGCCCGGGCGAGGACCAGCGCGTCCTCGAGCGCCATCGCGGCCCCCTGGGACAACGTCGGCGCCGTGGCGTGCGCAGCATCACCCACCAGCACCACCCGACCCCGGGACCAGCGCCCCAGCTGCACCTCGTCGGTACGGGCGACGTGCACCTGCTCCACCGCGTCCAGCACGGCCGGCACCGGGCCGCCGTACTCGCCGAACAGCTCGCGGACCCGGGCCAGCGGATCCGCCGGCAGGTCGGTGCCCGCCTCGTCGGCGTAGCAGTACAGCCGGCCGGCACCCATCGGCACGACGACGAACGCGGCCCGCTCGCCGAGCAGCCCGGTCCACTCCGCGATCCGGGGCCCGCCGGTGACGACGCTGCGGTAGACGACCTGTCCCGCCGGCCGGGGCGGGCCGCCGAGCGCGGCCAGTGCGCGTACCGCCGAACGCCGGCCGTCGGCACCGATCACCAGGTCGTACTCGGCCTGGCGGTCGCCCGCGAAGGTGACCGTCACGGTGTCGCTGCCGACGTCCAGCGCCCGTATCTCGGTGCCGTACCGGACCTCGCCGCCGGCACCGGTGAGCAGCACCCGGTGCAGGTCGGCGCTGGGGAGCGCCCGGCACTCGCCGACGCCCGCCCAGAGTTTCCCGAGATCGACCTCGCACAGCTCCCGACCCTGCATGTCGCAGAAGCGCTGCCGCTCGATGACCTGACCGAGTGGACGTACCGGGCCGTCCAGGCCGATCTCCCGCAGCGCCCGCTCGGCGTTGCCGGGCAGGTAGATGCCGGCTCCGGCGGCTCGGGACGCGGGCAGCCGCTCGGTGACCTCCGGCCGGAATCCTGCCAGCCGAAGCGCACGGGCGACCGCCAGACCGGCGATGCCCGCGCCAACGACGAGAATGCGCAGGGTGGATCCGGCCATTTGGTGACGCCTCCGGAGGGATCGGCACGCGTTGAAGGCAAGACACTACTCCGCGCTATCGCCTCAGCGGTAGATCCGATCGGATGCGCCCACCTCACAGCCGGGTCGAGGCGATCGACCGCAAGATCAGCGGGGTCGACCACCGGCCCAGGTAGGCCCGTCGTTGGGTGGTTCCGGGCGTCCGTTGGAGGGATCCGCCCTGGTCCGAGGGCCGAGGTCAGCTCACCGCTGTACCCGGGCGCCGGCCCCGCGGACGAGCGCCTCGACCTCCTTCAGGCTGGCCATCGAGGTGTCGCCGGGGGTGGTCATCGCCAACGCGCCGTGTGCCGCACCGTACTCGACGGCGGTGGCCAGGTCACCACCGCTCAGCAGCTGGTAGATCAGCCCGGAGGCGAAACTGTCACCTCCGCCGACCCGGTCGAGGATCTCCAGTCCGGGCCGGTGGGTCGCCTGGACGAAACCGCTGGCGGCGGACCAGGCGATCGCCCCCCAGTCGTTGACCGTCGCGCTGCGTACGGTGCGCAGCGTCGTCGCCACCACCCGGAAGTTGTCGTACTCCTTGGTCACCGCCTCGATCATCCGCTGGAAGTTGGCGACCTCCAGTTCGGCGAGGTTCTCGTCGGTGTCCGGGACCTCGAAGCCCAGCGACGCGGTGAAGTCCTCCTCGTTCCCGATCATCACGTCCACGTACCGGGCCAGCCGTCGGTTGACCTCCTGCGCCCGGGACTGGCCGCCGACCGCCTTCCACAGGCTGGGGCGGTAGTTCAGGTCGTACGAGATGGCGGTGCCGTGCCGGCGTGCGGCGTCCATCGCCGCCTCGATGGTCTCCGGGGTGATCTCGGAGAGTGCGGCGTAGATGCCCCCGGTGTGCAACCAGCGCACGCCCAGCGTGCCGAACAGGTGGTCCCAGTCGACGTCGTCGGGCCGGAGTTGGCTGGCCGCGGTGTGGCCCCGGTCGGAGGTGCCGACGGCGCCGCGTACCCCGAAGCCCCGCTCGGTGAAGTTGAGTCCGTTGCGGACGCTGCGGCCGATGCCGTCGTACGGCAGCCACTTCACCAGGCTCGTGTCCACCCCACCGCCGAGGATCAGGTCCTCCAGCAGCCGGCCCACCTCGTTGTCGGCGAACGCGGAGACCAGCCCGGTACGCAGTCCGAAGCAGCGACGCAGCCCGCGTGCGACGTTGTACTCCCCGCCGCCCTCCCAGGCCCGGAACGTCCGGGCGGTACGCACCCGGCCCTCGCCCGGGTCGAGCCGGAGCATCACCTCGCCGAGCGAGACCAGGTCGTAGCGGCAGTCCTCGGCGGATCGAAGCGTCAACATTGCGCGGGCCTTTCGGGCGGGACGGGCGGAAGGTCGGCGGGACGGGCGGCAGGTCGAGACGTCGGGCGGGACGGGCGGCGGCTCAGGCCGAGGGTCGACTCGCCTCGACGGCGGCGGCCGTCAGCCGGGTCACCTCGTCCCACTGGCCGGCGGCGAGCAGGGCGGGGGCGACCATCCAGGTGCCACCGACGGCGAGCACGGCAGACAGGGCCAGGTAGTCGGCGAGGTTGCCGGTGTTGACCCCGCCGGTGGGAATGAACCGGACGGACCGGAATGGCGCGGCCAGCGCCTTGATCATTTTCACTCCGCCGAGTTGCTCGGCCGGGAAGAACTTCACCGTCGTCAGGCCGGCGTCCAGGGCCATCTGGATCTCCGTGGCGGTGGCGGCGCCGGGGAAGACCGGCAGGCCGCGCTGCTGGCAGTGCCGGACCACGGCCGGGGAGAAACCGGGACTGACCACGAACCGGGCCCCGGCGTCCGCGGCCTCGTCGACCTGGGCCGGCGTCAGCACGGTGCCGGCACCGACCAGCAGGTCGGGACGCTCGGACATGGCTCGGATGGCGTCGGCGGCGGCGGCCGTCCGGAACGTCACTTCGATGGCGCGTAGGCCGCCGGCGGTGAGCGCGGCGGCCAGCGCCGGGGCGGAGGCGGCGTCCTCGAGCACCACGACGGGCAGGATCCGGGTGGCGGCGATCGTTTCCGATACGTCCGCAATCTGTTCATCATCTTGAACGGTGGTCACGTACGCGACCCTACTTCGCTCCCCAGCGCTGTCAAGCCGACTAGAGTGGCCGCCATGACAACGGGCACGACCAGGGACACGGAGTCGCTGCCGGGCAAGGCCACCCGGACCGTCGGCAGCGGTCCGAGCCAGGCCGTCGACCCGGCCGGCGCGGCCGACCCGGCCGACCTGGCCGGCGCGACGGCGCCGATCGAGGCGTTCCAGCCGGTGAAGTCGGCCGGCCGGACCCTCGACGTACTGGAGGCGCTGGCCGACTCGCCCCGGCGTCGTTCACTGGTCGAACTGGCCCGCGACCTGGGGATCCCGAAGAGCAGCCTGCACGGCCTGCTGCGCACCATGATCCAGCGCGGTTGGGTGGAGGCGGACGTCACCGGCACCCGGTTCGGGCTGGGCGTACGAGCCCTCCAGGTCGGCGCCGCCTACCTGGAGGCGGACGACGCCACCGGACTGCTGTCCGGAGTGCTGGACGAGTTGGCCAGCCGGTTCGGCGAGACCGTGCACCTGGGCCGACTGGACGGGCCACACGTGGTCTACCTGGCCAAACGCGAATCCGTGCATCCGCTGCGGTTGTACAGCGCGATCGGCCGGCACCTGCCCGCGCACGCGACCGCACTGGGCAAGGTGCTGCTCGCCGAACGCCCGGACGAGGCGGTCGACCGGCTGCTGAGCTGGCCCCTGCCCGCGCTGACCCGGCACACCGTCACCGATCCGGAACTGCTGCACGCGGAGTTGGCCACGATCCGGGCCCGCGGCTACGCGGTGGACCGGGAGGAGAACACCGAGGGCATCGTCTGCTTCGCGATGGCGGTTCCGCTGCACTCCCCGGCCGTGGACGCGATCAGCCTCTCCGTGCCGGCCGCCCGGCTCGGCGCGGAGAGCGAGGAGCGGATCGTCGCGGCGTTGCGTGCAGCGGTCGGCCAGGTCCGGGCCGCCCGCAGCCTGCTCGCCGGAGCCTGAGCCCGGCACCGCCCGACGGCAGCGGTTCCCGGTACGACGTTCAACCTGCCGAACGTGCCGTCAAAACCGGCTCATCGGCACGAACGGTTCTCCTGGGGCACCACCGAGTTGCTTTCCGATATCAAGCATGTAAATGTGTCACTAGCTGCCATGGGAGCGCTCCCCAAGGATCACCACCCCGCCGCACGCCCGGCACCCTCGCGGCATCTCCACCAACTCCACGGACACCCACCATGCCAAGGAGCATCATGAGACGTCCCGTCCCCGTCTTCGCGGCGATTGCCGGCCTGCTCGTCGCCGGTTCGATCGCCGTGCTCACCTCCGCCGGCCCCGCCCAGGCCGACGTGCAGATCTGCGACCAGTACGGCTCGACCACCATCCAGGGCCGGTACGTGGTCCAGAACAACCGGTGGGGCACCACCGCCCAGCAGTGCATCAACGTCACCGACAACGGTTTCTCGATCACCCGGCAGGACGGTCAGGGCAGCACCAGCGGCGCACCGGTCTCGTACCCGTCGGTCTTCCTCGGCTGCCACTACACCAACTGCTCCCCCGGCACCAACCTGCCGATGCAGGTGAGCCAGATCAGCAGCGCGAACAGCAGCATCAGCTACAACTACGTCAGCGGCGCCACCTACAACGCCTCGTACGACATCTGGCTGGACCCGCAACCGAAGCGGGACGGCGTGAACCAGATGGAAATCATGATCTGGTTCAACCGGCAGGGCTCGATCCAGCCGATCGGATCATCGGTGGGCAGCGGCACCGTCGGCGGGCGTACCTGGGACGTGTGGCGGGGCAACAACGGCGGCAACAACGTGATCTCGTACCTCGCGCCGTCCCCGATCACCAGCTGGAACTTCAGCGTGCTGGACTTCATCAACGACGCCCGCAACCGTGGCGCGATCACCAACTCCTGGTACCTGACCAGCATCCAGGCCGGCTTCGAGCCGTGGATCGGCGGCACCGGACTCGGCGTCAACTCGTTCTCCGCGTCGGTCAACGGCGGCGGCAACCCGCAGCCCACCGGTCAGCCCACCGGCCAGCCGACCGGTCAGCCGGGTGGTTGCCGGGTGGCCTACACGGCGAACTCCTGGAACAACGGCTTCACCGCCTCGGTCACCATCACGAACACCGGCTCCAGCCCGATCAACGGCTGGACGCTGAACTACAACCTGCCGTCCGGACAGCAGGTCACGAACTCCTGGAACGCCACCGTCACCCAGAGTGGATCGGCGGTGACCGCCCGGAACATAAGCCACAACAGCAGCATCGCACCGGGTGCCACCGCGTCATTCGGCTACCAGGGCACGATGAGCGGCACCTACTCGTCACCGACCTCGTTCACGCTCAACGGCTCCACCTGCTCGCGGGCCTGACCCGAACCCCGTAACTCCGGCTACGGCGAGCGCATCCCACCCGGCTCCGGTCAGCACTGACCGGAGCCGGGCACATCTACGGACGGGGTGCGGCTCCGGGACCGGGTCAGCTGGCGGTCGGGCCGGCCGGACCGGAGGACGGAATCCCCGGCCCGAGTTCGAGACGCTGACCCGGAATGTGCCGGCCGGCGCTGCGGGGATCGGCGAAGACCACCCGGCTCAGGTCGTGCCCGCCCGGATCGCCGGCCAGCACCCCGGGCACCGCCGACAGCATCGCCGACCCCGCGGGCGGCACGGTCGGCAGCGCGCCCGGCCGTCCGGGCGGAAGCACCGGTGCCAGCGCGTGGAACGCCGCGCGTACCCGGTCCGCCCGGTACTCGAACGGATCGTCCGTCGCCCGGAGCAGGACACCGCCATGCCTCAGCGGGCGTACCTCGGCGAAGGCGCCGGACGTCCGCAGGTGGTCCGGCCCGCCCAACCGGCGGGTCAGCTCCGCCGGGCACACCGTCACCCACTCGTAGCCCCGCAGGTGCGTCCGGCTCTCCTCGGCCGAGGACTCCGCGGACCGGCCGAGCGCCGCGTCCAGCATCGTGGCCGGCGACAGCATTCCCGCGTTGACGACGATCTCGCCGTACGCCGGGTCCGTGGCGTCGGCGACCAGCCGGGTCAGCTCCAGCAGTGCCGGCAGCACCAGCGGCAGCCGCCCGGACCGCTGCTCGAACCCGATCGAGATCTGCAACCGGACGTGGCGGCGGCCGGCGAACCGGGCGAGGAAGATGTCCATCTCCGAGGCGATCGCGCTCGGCGCCACGTCGAACCAGCGCGCCGACAGTTGGCAGCAGTCCTCGGTCATCCCTTCGGTCCACCGGCCCGGTCGACGTCGCCGACCCCGCCCGGCGGCGTCCAACTCGAAGGCCGTCAGCGAGGTGGCCGGTGCGGCCGTGCCCTCCGGATGCACGAACGGCAGCAGCACGCGGCACGCCTCGTCGTACCACCACCGGGCGAGCCCACCGAGCCAGGCCGGATCCTCGCACCGGTCGAGATAGAGCAGCCAGGTGACGAAGTCCGGCTCCGGGCCACCATCACCGGGGCCGGGTCGGCCGGGGTCCCCGCCGAGCAGTTGGTCGTACATCCCGCGCCTCTCCCTCGCCCCGCCGCGTCCATGCTCCCCACTCCGGGTGGCTCGGTGCGAGCGACGACTACGGCGCGCGTCGACCCGGGCGGCTGCCGGCCAGGGTAGTCGGGCCGACGCCACCAGGCTGAATCGCCGTACCCGGGTCGGGCCGCAGACCGGCGAACTCGACCGCCGCGTCCGGCGAGGCGGAAGGGGTACGGCGGCGCCCTGTCACCGCCCCATCGCGTCGAGCTGGCGCAGCTCGCTGTCGTCGAGCGAGAACCCGAAGACGTCGAAGTTCTCCCGGATCCGGGACGGCGTCACCGACTTCGGGATGGCCACGATGCCGTGGTCGATGTGCCAGCGCAGCACGACCTGGCTCGGCGTGACCCCGTGCGCCTGGGCGATCCCGACCAGTACGGGATCGCGCAGGTCCGTGGTCTTCAACGGGCTGTAGCCCTCCAGCACCACACCCCGCTCCTGGTTCTCGGCCAGTCGTCGGGGATCGTGCAGGGCCGGGCCCCACCGGACCTGGTTGACCGCCGGAGCCTCCTCGGTCGCCTCGATCAGCATGTCGAGTTCGATGGTGTCGTAGTTGCTCACCCCGACCGTCCGGGCCAGTCCCTCGTCCCGGATCGCGAGCAGTTCCCGCCAGGTGGCGATGCTGGCCCGGTCACTTCCCGGCGGCCAGTGGATCAGCCACAGGTCGACGTAGCCGGTGTCGAGCGCGGCCAGGCTGGCGGCGATCGTCTCCCGCTCCCGTCCCGCCTGCTCGGGTGGCAGCTTGGTGGTGAGAAAGATGTCCTCCCGGGCCACCCCGCTGTCCCGGATCGCCCGGCCGACCTCGTCCTCGTTGCCGTACATCGTGGCGGTGTCGAGGTGCCGGTAGCCGACGTCGAGCGCCTCGCGGACCGCCTCGTACGCCTTGCGGCCGGTGATCTGCCAGGTGCCGAAGCCGAGCATCGGCATCCGGACCCCGCCGGGCAGCTGGGCGGTGGGCTGGGCGCTGGCAGAGGTCATGGGCCAGTCCTACCCCGGTCCGCACCGACCATGCATCCCGACACGCTCGGAGAAGTCGGCGGACAATGGCAATCATGGGTGACCGGCTGGATGCGTACCGCCGTAAGCGCGATCCGGCGCGTACTCCCGAGCCGGTGCCGGAGCCCGCCCCGGCCGCCGGGGAGTCCGGGGATCGGTTCGTCATCCAACAGCACCACGCCCGCGCGCTGCACTGGGACCTGCGGCTGGAGCGGGACGGGGTACTCGCCTCGTGGGCGGTGCCCCGGGGCCTGCCCCGGGAGCCCGGTCACAGCCACCTCGCGGTGCACACCGAAGATCATCCGCTGGAGTACCTCGACTTCCACGGCGAGATCCCGGCCGGCGAGTACGGCGGCGGCCGGATGACGATCTTCGACCGTGGCCGCTACGCGTGCGAGAAGTGGCGCGCCGACGAGGTACTGGTGGACCTGCGCGGCGAGCGGGTCTCCGGACGGTACGTCCTGTTCCGGACCACCCGGAGCAAGGCGCCGGACCGGAGCAAGGCACCGGACCGGAACAGGGCCGACGCTGGCGACACCGGCCGGGACTGGATGATTCGCCGGCTGGACCCGGCACCGCCGGGCTGGACCCCGATGCCCGACCTGGTCCGCCCGATGCGGGCCAGCACCGCGCCGACGCTGCCGGCCGACGACGCGGCGTGGGGTTACGAGATGCGCTGGGACGGCGTCCGGGCGATCGGGTACGTCTCCGGCGGGCGGCTGCGGTTGAGATCCGGCACGGACGACGATCTGACGTCGGCCTACCCGCAGTTGCGTGAGCTGGCCGAGGAGCTGGCCCCGACGGAGGCGGTGCTGGACGGCGAACTGGTGACCTTCGACGACGCCGGCCGGGTACGCCCGGCGCCCGGTCCGAACGGCCGGCGCGGCACGGGCCGGGACCGCACCCAGTACCTGATCTTCGACCTGCTCTGGTTGGAGGGCACCGCCAGCCTGGACCTGCCGTACGCCCAGCGCCGGGAACTGCTCGACGGACTGGCGCTGTCCGGGTCCCACTGGCAGACGCCGCCGTTCTTTCCCGGCGGGGGCCGGTACGCGCTCACCGCCAGCCGGGAACAGGGTCTCGCCGGTGTGGTGGCCAAGCGGCTGGACGCCGGTTACCTACCGGGCCGACGTTCCCGCCGCTGGCTGGCCGTCGACAACTGACCGTGCTGCGGGCACCCACCCGCTGCGGTCGTCGGCGTCCGCCCGGCTCAAAGAGTGACCCAGCGCGCATCCGATACCGCCCAGTCACATCGGCTCGACGGGGATCATGGAGTGACCCGAAGTACTGGAGGCCATCCGGTGTACCTGACGCACCTGCAGTGCCCGCGCTGTGA
This sequence comes from Plantactinospora solaniradicis, assembly GCF_042658085.1. Taxonomy (NCBI): domain Bacteria; kingdom Bacillati; phylum Actinomycetota; class Actinomycetes; order Micromonosporales; family Micromonosporaceae; genus Plantactinospora; species Plantactinospora solaniradicis. The sequence goes on from NZ_JBHSPR010000010.1 coordinate 958,345, forward strand.
CACCACCTACGACGCCGACCGGCCGCAGAACCTCTGCTCGTGCGGCTCGCCCCTGCTGGCCCGGTACGACCTCGACGCCGTGCGCCAGGCGGTCACCCCGGAGACGTTCGCGGGCCGGGCCGCCGACCTCTGGCGGTACCGCGAACTCCTGCCCGTCGCCGACGACGCCCACGTCACCACCTTCGGCGAGGGCTGGACCCCGATGCTGCCGGCCCCGCGCTACGGCGAGTCGATCGGCCTGCCCAACCTGCTGATCAAGGACGAGGGCCTGATCCCGACCGGCTCGTTCAAGGCCCGGGGCGCGGCGGTCGGGGTGTCCCGAGCCCGGGAGCTGGGCATCAAGCACGTGGCGATGCCTACCAACGGCAACGCGGGAGCCGCCTGGGCCACCTACGCCGCGCGGGCCGGAATGCGGGCCACGATCGCGATGCCACTCGGCGCGCCCACCATCACCCGCCGGGAGTGCGTCGCCGCCGGTGCGGAACTCCACCTGATCGACGGCCTGATCGGCGACGCCGGGCGGCACGTCGGCAGGCTGATCGCGTCCTCGTCCGGGTCGCTGGGCGGGGAGATCTTCGACGTCAGCACCCTCAAGGAGCCGTACCGGCTGGAGGGCAAGAAGACCATGGGGTACGAGATCGTCGAGCAGCTCGGCTGGCAGGTACCCGATGTGATCCTCTATCCGACCGGTGGCGGGGTGGGACTGATCGGCATCCACAAGGCGCTGCACGAGATGCGGACGCTGGGCTGGATCGGGGACGCCCTGCCCCGGTTGGTCGCCGTACAGTCGACCGGCTGCGCCCCGATCGTCCGGGCGTTCGGAGCCGGCGCCGACCGGGCCGAGCCGTGGGCCGACGCCTGGACGGTCGCCTTCGGCATCAACGTGCCCGCACCGCTGGGCGACCAGCTCATCCTCGACGCTCTGCGCGACACCGGCGGTACGGCGATCGCGGTGGACGACGAGTCGATCCTCGCCGACCTGCACGAGTTCGGCGCCCGGGAGGGTCTGCTGCTGTGCCCGGAGGGGGCCGCCTGCCTGACCGCCGCCCAGCGGTTGCGGGCCGGTGGCTGGATCCGCCCGGACGAACGGGTGGTGGTACTGAACACGGGGGCTGGCCTCAAGTATCCGGAGACCGTCGACGTGGACGGCCTGCCGGTGGTCCCTCGGTGAGCGCCCGGCCGGTGGACCGAAATTTGACAACGACGGCATCCGGCCACTAGGCGTTGACTGGTTATGTCTTTCGTCGCAAAGCCCGCCCGGGCCACCGGGTCGACCAAGCCCGATGGCGTGCCGGACCAGCTCAGCGAGGCCGACGCGGCGCTGTGGCGTGGGGCGACCACGATCCTCTCCGCCAACTGGACGGGTACGCACACCGTGCCCTCGCGCACCCTCTATCCGCACCAGTGGAGCTGGGACGCCGGCTTCGTCAGCATCGGGCTGGCCCACACGGCACCCGAGCGGGCCTGGCGTGACCTACGCAGCCTGTTCGAGGCGCAGTGGCCGGACGGGCGGGTGCCGCACATCGTCTTCGACCCGGGGGTGACCGAGCGCGACTACTTCCCGGGTCCCACCTTCTGGGCCAGCGGGGTCGGGCCGGGCGGGTCGGTCGGGCCGAGCGGGCCGGGCGGGCCGGTCGGCGCCAACGGCGGACGGGCGAACGGCAACGCCGGAGGCGCCTCGGACGGGACCTTCCCGGTACCGGCGGGCACGAACGGCGGCCCGCCGAGGCTGAGCAGCGGAATCGTGCAGCCTCCGGTACACGCCATCGGCGCCTGGACGGTCTACCGGTGCGCACCCGGGGACGCCGCCGCCGAGGAGCTGCGTTGGCTGTACCCCCGCCTCGTCGCCCAGCAGGAGTACCTGGCGACCGCCCGGAACGTCGGCGGCGCGGGGCTGAGCGCCATCGTCCACCCGTGGGAGTCCGGCCTGGACAACAGCCCGTCCTGGGACGAGGCGCTCGCGGCCGTACCGGTGGCACCGGACGTACTCCGCCGGTATGCCCGGCGGGACAACCAGGTGGTCGCCTCGGACCACCGCCCGACCGACGACGACTACGCCCGGTACCTGACCATCGCGTTGTCGTACCGGGAAGGGGGTTATCGGGACGCGGACCTGGGGATGCGGCACCCGTTCCTGGTCGAGTGCCCGGGCTTCAACGCGCTGCGCGGCGCGGCGGAACTGGCGCTGGCCCGGATCGCCGAGGTGGTCGGCGCCGACCCGGCGGTGCACCGGGCCCGCGCCGCGTCGATCACCCGGCTGCTGGTCGACCGGCTCTTCGACCCGCAGACCGGCATGTTCCATCCGCTGGACGTGCGAACGGGCCGGCGCAACCCGGCCCGGTGCGTCAACGGGCTGCTGCCGCTGATCCTGCCCGGGTTGCCCGCCGCACAGGTGGCGAGCCTGGTGGCCGTGCTCGAATCGGACCGGTTCGGGATCTCCGCCCGGATGCCGGTGCCCAGCTACGACCGCTCCGCCGCCGATTTCGACCCGTTCCGGTACTGGCGCGGCCCGGTCTGGTTCAACATCAACTGGCTGCTCCGGCGCGGACTGCGGGCGCACGGCCAGGTCGAGCTGGCCGGCTTGGTGCGGACCGCCCTGCTCGACCTGGTCCGAGGATCCGGGTACTACGAGTACTTCCATCCCGGCAATGCCGCAGGGATCGGCTCACCGGCGTTCAGCTGGACCGCGGCCCTCACCCTGGATCTCCTCGCCGACCCGGACCCGGACCCGGCGGCCTAGCCGCGGTCAGCCGGTCGGCGGCTCGTCCTTGCCCGCCTCCTCCAACGCGTCGGCCTCCTCCTTCGTCTGGTGCACCGCCTGGTCGGCGTGCTCCGGCGGCCCGTAGACGGTGTAGAGGACCAGCGGGTTGGGGCCGGTGTTGATGAAGTTGTGCTTCCGCCCGGCCGGTACGACCACCAGGTCGCCCTGGGCCACCTGGCGCTTCTGGCCGGAAACCTGTGCCTCACCGGTTCCGCTCACGAAGGTGAGGATCTGGTCGGTGTCCTCGTGGACCTCCTCGCCGATCTCGCCGCCCGGCGGGATCGTCATGATGACCAACTGGGTGTGCTTGCCGGTCCACAACACCCGGCGGAAGTCCGGGCTCTTTTCGGCAACGGTGGCGATCGTGTAGTGCTCCATGCGCGCTTCCTTACCCCGGAGACCGGCGGATAACGCACGCCCGCGCGTCCGGAGTGCCGAACGGGACGGCGGGGACGACTGTCGGCGGTCACGGATCGCCTTTACCAGGTCGCGGCCAGCCTCAGGTTTGGTTCCGGTGACGGTGGGAAACCCCACAACCAGCCGGAACGGCACACGTCGGACCGGTCGAGCCAGGTCCCCGCTGGCGTACCGCCGATGGGCTGCGCGGGCGGGAGACGGCCAGAGCGCGGCGACGCCACGATCCATCGGGCGGCGCCGCGCGCTCGTGCGTACCTGCGTCGGACGTCGGGCGTGCCTCCGACGGCGTTTTTCACAGTGGCCTCGCGCCGGTCCCTGCGGCGCCGGGCCGCGCCGCAGGGACCGGGGGGCCAGGCGGGGACTGCCTGGCCGGGGTGACGTCCGGGCCGGTGGCGCGCCGACCGGACGTCGGCATGCAGCGACTCAGGACGAGACGTGCAGGTGGAAGGAGCGGTCGGCCGGGGTGCCGGCACTGTTCCAGGTCTGTACGAAGACACCGTTGGGGACGCCGGCCCGGCCGACCACGGCGATCTCGCCGGGCGGGGAGCCGCCGACGCTGCCGGGCAGGCCGATGGTGGCGATGAAGGCCGATCTCGTGACGTTCTGGATGAACACCACCTGGTACTGGCCGACGGCCAACCGGGCGGACGAGACCGCCCCGAACCCCCGGGCAAGGGTCCCGTTCGCGTTGACCACGGCGAAGTGGCCCTGGGCGGTCGCCGGTAGCCCGGCGGCGGTGGCGGGTACGGCCAGGACGTCGGTTCCCTCGGCCTCGGTTCCAGTGGCAGGGGGCTGTTCGATCGCGGCGTGCTTGGCTTCGCTGGTGTCGGGCTGTCTGGCCTCGCTGACGTCGGACATGGTGGTGGCTCCTTGCTGGGCGGGCCGGTGTCCGGCCCAGGTGACGAGGGATTGCGACAGCGGTACGGCGAGCGGCTGACCTGGTAGGTCAGGCCGGATGGGTCCGTGCCGGTCGCGCTACTTGCCTGTCCACGAGATTACTCTCCGTCAACATATGGCCACACTTAGTACGCCTGTCCGATCACGGACAGCTCGTCTGGACATCGTCGCGACGGCGTAGTTTGATGACTGTCAATTGGAGCCGGGCGCTGGAGCAAGTCGTACTCCCAGAAAGGCTCTTGGCATGCCTGGTCGCAAGCTGCCCGTCCGCCTCCTCGCCGCCGTCCTCGGGCTCGTGCTGCTGCCGCTGTCGGCAACCCCCGCGTACGCCGATCCGCTGATCCCGCTGCCTCCACCCGGCCAACCGGTGGTCACCGACCTCACCTCGACCGGCGCCACGCTCACCTGGGAACGGCCCGCCGGACCCGTCTTCCGCTACAGCATGCTGCGCCTGGTGGACGGCGAGTGGCAGGGGTTCGTGTCGATGCCGTTCAACTCGTACACCCTGGGCGGCCTGACGCCGAACACCGAGTACACCGTCGCGGTACGAGCCGCCGCGCTGGCCGGCTCGGGTTACACCCTGAGCCCGCTCTCCGAACCCGTCACCTTCACCACCCGGCCCGAGCCGGCCGGCTGGAACTGCACCATCTCGATCAGCGCCGACCAGTACGGCGGCTTCATGGTGCGAGGCGCGCTGGTCTGGTCCGGCGCCGATCCGGTGCTCCGCTGGACCATCGGGTTCAACATCGCGACGAATCTCCAGATCACCCAGACCTGGAACTCGACGATCACCCGCAGCGGTACCCGGGCCACGATCACGTCGCCGGGATGGAACGGTTCCCCCTCGATCCCGCCCGGCACCCCGCAGAACTTCGGATTCAACGGCCGCTACACCGGGACCTTCACCCCACCGAGCGACTTCCAGGTCGGCCCCGGCCAGCGCTGCACCATCCTCCAGTGACGGGACGGCGGCTCCGGGCCCGGCCCGCTCGCCGGTCCCGGAGCCGGCGAGGCAGCATGGACGGGTGAACACGCGAACAGCCGAGCACTACGGGCCGCTGGCGGAGCTTCTGGCCGGTGGCGATGTCGTGGTGCTCAGCGGGGCGGGCCTGTCGACGGAGTCGGGGATTCCCGACTACCGGGGACCGAGCGGGGCGCTCCGCCGACACACCCCGATGACGTACCAGACGTTCGTGGCAGACCCGGTGGCCCGACGCCGTTACTGGGCCCGCAGCCACCTCGGCTGGCGCACCGTGACCGGCGCCATCCCCAACGCGGGTCACCGCGCGGTCGCCGAACTCGACCGGCGGGGATTGCTGGCCGGCATCCTGACCCAGAACGTGGACGGGCTGCACCAGGCGGGCGGTGCCCGGTCGGTCGTCGAACTCCACGGCAGCCTGGCCAGGGTGACCTGCCTGGGCTGCGGCGGATCCAGCGACCGCGAGACGTTGGACCGCCGCCTGCGGGCCGCCAACCCCCGGTTCACCGCCTGGTACGACACCGTCAACCCGGACGGCGACGTCGAACTGCCCGACGAGGCGGTCGCGGACTTCCGGACCGTGGACTGCCTGGCGTGTCCGGGCGGGATGCTGAAACCGGATGTCGTCTTCTTCGGCGAATCCGTTCCGGCCGAGCGGGTCCAGACCTGCTTCGACCTGGTCGAGCGGGCCCGGCTGCTGCTGGTCCTCGGCTCGTCCCTGACGGTGATGTCCGGACGGCGCTTCGTGGTTCGGGCGGCGAAACTGGACATCCCGGTAGTGATCGTCAATCAGGGACCGACCCGGGGCGACGACTACGCCTCCCTGACTGTCGACGCGCCACTCGGCGTGGTGCTACCCGAACTGGTCCGGCTCCTCCCCCCGGCCCGATCCTCCGACCCGTCGGCCCGTGCCGACCGGTCCGGTCAACCGACGGCCGCGTAGCCGACCTTCCCCGCGATCAGTCGCCGCCTCTCCGGCAACGGCGGGTTGCCGCGCGGCCAGTACCACCGCCGCCGCGAGCAGCATCGCACCGAGTACGCCGACCGGGCCGAGCCGGTCGCCGATCAACAGTGCGGCGAGCAGCGCGCCGACGAGCGGTTCGAGCAGCGCCAGCAGCGCGGCGGTGGCCGGTCGGACCGTACGCAGTCCCCGGAAGTAGAGCAGGTAGGCGACCGCGGTCGGACCGGTGCCCAGGGCGACCAGCAGACCGATGGCGCCCGGTTCCGGCGTGAAGCCGAGCCCGGCCGTTCCCATCGCCAGCGGCGCCAGCAACAGCCCGCCCATGGTGAAGGCGAACCCGGTGCCGGCCAGTTCACCGAGTCCCCGCACCGGCCTGGCACCGATCAGGGTGATCGCGGCGAACCCGGCCGCGGAGGCCAGGGCCAGGCCGGCGCTGGCCAGCACCGCCACCGTCCCGACGCCTCCGGCCGGCACCCCGACCAGCAGGCCGAGTCCGGCCAGTGCCAGCACGCTCGTCCCGGCGGTCCGACGGTCGACCCGACGCCTGCCTGTGACCGCCTCCGCCGCCAGTACGAGCACCGGCGCGGCTCCGATGGTGATCAGCGTGGCCAGGCTGACCGAGGTCAGCGACACCGCGCCGAAGTAGCACGCCTGGTAGACGGCGGCCAGTACGCCGAACACGGCGATCCGGGTCCAGGCCGCCCGGCCGCGTGGCACCCGCCGCCCGGTGACGGCGAGAAAGGCCACGATCAACGCGCCGCCGACAGCGAGCCGGTAGGCGGCAATGGCGACCGGAGAGAGTTCGGTGGTCCGGCTCAGCAGGCTGCCGGTCAGTCCACCGGTGCCCCACAACGTGCCAGAGATGATCAGATATGTCAGGCCGACATCGGATTGCCGGCGTACGGCGGCGAGCGGTGCTCGGGATCTGGACATGAAGGTTCGCGCTCCTGCGACGAGAGAAGGAATCGGTCGCGGAAGCGGGGCGTCCCCGGATCATGCTGGTACAGCGCACCCGCCCTACCGGCTGGGCACGCTGGGGTGTTCGCCCCGCTCAGGCGCGGGGCGGCGGGGTGATCGGGAAGCGCCTGTGCACGGCGCCGATCGTACCGGCCTCCGCCCGACCCGCCCGCCGGACCCGCCCGCCGGACCCACCCGCCGGACCCGGCCGCCCGACCCACCCGGACCGAAACGGCCGAGCCGAAATGCCGAGGACGACGGCCGAGCCGAGACGGCCGACACGAGACGGCCGAGGAAGGCGATCCCGTCGGACGGACCCAGTCGCTAGATTGGGGCATGGCGCCTGCCGAGACCGATGGGGCGGCAGCTCGCGGCTATCGCCCGATCCTCTTCGGACATCGCGGCGAGTTGGAAGCGCTGAACCACCTCGACGGCACGATGGTTCCCCTCGTGACGCCGATTCTGCGGGTTCCGGCCACCGATCGGGGCCCACGCGTCGACGCCGCCCGATTCGCCAGCGAACTCCGATCAAGGACGCCCGACCGGCTGGTCGTCGGCATCGACCTCGCCGACCTCGGCACCGATGACGTCGCGGTTTGCGCGGCCGGTCGCGAACTGGCCCGGGCACTGGCCGAACGGGGCGTACCGGTGCTGCCGGTGGTGCGACTCTCCGACGCCGACTGCCGATTGACCGAGCACGCCACGGCGGCCCGAACCCACCTGCACCGGGCCATCGTCCGGATCGAGCCCCGCCAGCCTCCCGGCGCGGGCGACCGAGGTTGGGGGGCAGACAACCGGGACGCCACCGGCCGGATCGGGGCAACGCTCCGGCTGGACCGGGTGCTCCGGCTTCTCCGACTGCCGCCCGAACGCTGCGACCTCGTACTCGATCTGGCGGCCGTCGGCTGCGCCGCCGACGTCCGGCACGAAGACCGGAGGGTACGCCGAATCGTCGACTGGGCCCGGGACCGGTCCTGGCGCTCGATCACGGTGACCAGTGGTGCGATGCCGGTCAGCCTCTCCGGCCTGCCCACCGGTCAACCGAGCCGGCTGTTCCGGTGGGACTGGGCACTGTGGTCGAGCCTGCGCGACCTGTCGGTGGACTTCGGCGACTACGGTCTCTCGGCGCCCGATCCGGCGACCGGCCCCGGCCGCCCACTGCCGACGCTGCGCTACACCGCCGGGGACTCGTGGTGGATCTACCGCTGCTCCCGGCACGGCAGTGGCCGCGACGACGACCGGTTCCACGACCTGTGCCGCACCCTCGTTTCGGCGGAGCACTGGCCCGCCGCCGGCTCCGCGTTCTCCTGGGGAGACCAGGAAATCGCCCGGCGCGCCCGCTACACGCCCGGGCCCGGCTCGACGGCGAGTTGGATCGCCTGGGGCACCTCGCACCACCTGGCCGAGGTGGTACGGGCACTGAATCCACCCGGCCATCCACACCAGACGGACCCGTCGACCCCGACGCGTCGTCCCACCACGCCACCGAACCGGACCTCGTCCTGGAATCGGAGCGAGCCGTCGGACCGAACCACCCTGACGGACCGGAGCGCCCCGGCACCGCGTGACGGAACCGGAGAAGGCTTCCGCCGAGGTCGCCGACCACGCCGACGCTGACCCGCCGGTCACGCCGACACTGACCCGCCCGTCACGCCGACGCTGACCGCCAGTCAGGCCGACCGACTCAGGCCGACCGGCTCGGGCCGTACCGTCGAGGGCTCACCTCGGATCAGGCGATGGGACCCTGCTCCGCGAACCCGAACTGCACCGCGCCCTGCGCGTCGACCGCGGCGTCGAGGGCCTTGTCGTCGAGGATCTGGGCGGCCTGCGGGTCCAGGAAGACCCTGGCCCCGTCGCTGTCCACCACCTGGTCGCCCTGGGCCGGGCTCTCGGCCAGCGACAGGTTCAGCGACCCGGCCGCCAGGTCACTGGCGATGCGCAGTCCCGCACCGTCCGGCACCTCCTGCTGCGTGGTCAGGTCCCGAATCACGAGTACGGCGTTCTCGGTCATGGTGAGCATGCAAACTCCTCGTGGATTTTTCTGTGCGCTCGGCCCGTAACGCCCATCGGTGTGGGCGTGCTCCGGACACCCGCGACGGGCACCCGCGACTGAGCCGGTGCGGCCTTCGGACATCGCGGCGGCCATCGGACATGTAGCCAGCCCAGTCGGTTTCCCCACGCTCACGCGGGACCGGGCTGACGCCTGGGTACGGCGGATGTTCGTCGCTCTCGAACTCTCGGCAATGGCAACAGGCCGTACTTGCCCTACGTTGCCGCTTCCAACCCGATTCGTCAAATCCGGTGAGCCGTCCTGCGTGCCGTGCTAAAGGGCTACCGCCGGACTTCTGCGCTGGTCAGCCGGGTGTCGCCGACGGACCACCCAGCAGTCGCCGGACTTCCCGTACGGCGTCTCGACCGGCCCGGTTCGCGCCGATCGTGCTCGCCGACGGGCCGTACCCGATCAGGTGCACCCGGTCGTCGGTGACCACCCGCGTGCCGTCCATCAGAATCCCGCCACCCGGCGTCCGGAGCTTCAGCGGCGCGAGGTGGTCCAGCACGGCCCGGAAGCCGGTGCACCACAAGATCACGTCGGCGTCGAAGCTGCTGCCGTCCGGCCAGACGACGCCGTCCGGCGTGATCCGCTCGAACATGGGCAGCCGGTGCAGCAGCCCGGCCGCGTTCATCCGGCGGGTCTGCGGAGTCCACACCAGACCCGTCGCGCTGACGACGCTCGACGGCGGGCGACCGGCGCGTACGGTCGCGTCGACCCGGGCCACCGCGGCCCGACCGCGTTCCTCGGTGAACTCGCCGTCGTCGAAGACCGGCGGGCGCCGGGTGACCCACCGGGTCGCCTCGGCCACCTCGGCGATCTCGTCCAGCAACTGCACGGCGGAGGTGCCACCGCCGACGACCACCACCCGCCGGCCGGCGAACTCCGCCGGGCCCCGGTAGTCGGCGGTGTGCAGTTGCCGCCCCGCGAACGACCACTGTCCCGGGTAGTACGGCCAGAACGGATGTCGCCACGTTCCGGTCGCGTTGACCAGGGCTCGTGCGGTCCACTCGCCGGCATCCGTGCGCACCGCCAACCGGCCGTCGGCCCGGTCCCGCACCTCGGTCACGTTCACCGGTCGGTGCACCGGAAGGTCGAATTCACGCTCGTACGCCCCGAAGTAGTCGGCAACCACCTCGGCGGCCGGACGGTCCGGGTCGGGCTCGCCCAGGGCCCGGCCGGGCAGGTCATGGATCCCGTGTACGCCGGCCAGCCGCAGCGTCGGCCAGCGGTCCCGCCATGCCCCGCCCGGCCCGGCGCCACCGTCCAGCAGCACGTACCCCGTCTCCGGCGCGAACCCGGCCCGCTGGAGGAAGTAGCCGGCGGAGAGCCCGGCCTGACCCGCACCGATCACCACCACGTCGACATCCCGACCGCTCACCTTCCGGGTAACCACGCCCGGCCGACGTTCCGTCCCGACGCCGACGGTCTCGTCGGTCACAGTCCCCCCGCCGGCCATGGCCACGACTTCCCGTCGGCCACGGCCACGGCGTCTCGCCCGCCAGGTGTCCGGCCGGCCCCGGTCGCGGGCTCCGAGGGCGCCTCCGGACCGGCGGAACGCATCTGTACCAGCCAGCGGCAAAGACCGGCGCCGATGGGCTGGATCCCGACCGATGTCGATGGAATCATCTACGCATGCAGACAGGTAGATTTTCGCCAAGATTGGCGGCTCGCTCGGCACTCGTCTTCATCGTCGCGCTCGGTACGCTCGGCACACCGACCCTGACCGCCAGCCCGGCCAGTGCGGCAGAGCCGGATCCGACCCTCAACGACGCGGTCTTCAATCAGCCCACCGGCTCGGCCGCCGAACAGAACACGATCTTCATCCAGCTCGCCCGGATCATCGACCGGGTGCCGGCCGGAGGAGAGATTCAGATGTCGTGGTTCGGGTTCGGCGTCACCGACGTGACGGACTCGGCCACCACACCCGACCTTCCCGCACGACTGCTGAACGCGTACCAGCGGGGGGTACGCGTCAAGATCATCCTTGACCACGAGCAGGTCACCCAGCGTCCGTACCAACGGCTGTTGCCGGTGCTCGGCTCGAACGATGCCGCGGGGTCGTACATCGTGCACTGCGCCGACAAGTTTCCCAGCCAGGATCGCGGCTGCATCGGCACCCGGACCATCGACTACACCGACTCCTCGGTCACCGCGTACAACCACAACAAGTTCCTGATCGCGTCGAGCATCGTGCTCAACAACGGGTCGACGGTGTCCAATGTGGTCTTCCAGGGCTCTGCGAACCTGGGCTGGTGGGACGCGAACGAGGCGTACAACAACGCGGTGACGTTCAGCGACGCCACCACGTACCAGGCCTACCGGACGTACTTCGCGGACCTGCGCTCCCACCGTTACAGCTCGGCGGGCGACAACAACTACTACTGGGGGACACCGACCGGCACGACGTACCGGGCGTACTTCTTCCCCCGGCGGGAGCGCTCCGGCACGTCGATCCACGACGCCGCCAGCGACACCATCGTCAGCGTGCTGGACTCGGTGCGATCCTGCTCGTACGACGACGCCGGCACCACCCGGCAGACCGACGTACGGGTCAACATGTTCTCGTTCAACCGGCCGGAGATCGCGAAGAAGCTCACCTCGCTCCGCAACGCCGGCTGCTGGGTCGACGTCGTCTACAGCGAGGCCAACACCGGCGTGCTCAACGCGCTCGGCAGCAACATCCAGTTGACCAAGTGCAACTACAACGTTGCTCCGGGTCGGGACATCAGGACCCACTCGAAGTACATGCTGATCGACGGCGCGTACGACGACGACATCGTGCCCCGGGTCTTCACCGGCAGCCACAACTACAACATGTCCGCGCTGCGGCAGGCCGACGAGACCCTGCTACGGATCATGGGCCGTGGCATCCACGACGACTACCTGAGCAACTTCTGGCACGTCCGGGACACCTGCCGGGCGAACGGCGGCGCGATCCGCTGACGGCACAAGGGTGTTAAGAAGGGCCCCTTTATCTACAAAAAACGATAAGAAGGGGCCCTTCCTTACAGTGCAGTGCGGTGGGGGGCGGCCGTAGGGTGGTAGTGGAGATCAGCTACCAGGGTGAGGGGTACGGCGATGAGTCTGCCGGAAGGGGTCCAGGTCAGCGGGCCGATGGGCGACCGTTACGACGAGGTGCTCACTCCGGAGGCGTTGGAGTTCCTCGCCGCGCTGCATCGGTCGTTCGATGGTCGTCGCCGTGAGCTGTTGGCTCGGCGGGCCGAGCGGGAGGCGGACCTGGCGGCCGGGGGCAGCCTGGACTTTCTCGCCGAGACGGCGGCGGTACGCGACGGGGACTGGCGGGTCGCGGAGCCGGCGCCGGGGCTGGTCGACCGGCGGGTCGAGATCACCGGGCCGACCGACGCGAAGATGACGATCAACGCGCTGAACTCGGGCGCCAAGGTCTGGCTCGCTGACCACGAGGACGCCAACACCCCGCTCTGGGCGAACGTCATCACCGGACAGCTCAACCTCCGGGACGCGATCGCCCGGAAGCTGGAGTTCCACTCGCCGGAGGGCAAGCAGTACCGGCTGCGTGACGGCGACCTGGCGACGATCGTTGTCCGGCCGCGCGGCTGGCACCTGACCGAGAAGCACATCCTGGTCGACGGTGAGCGCAGCTCCGGCAGCCTGGTCGACTTCGGGCTCTACTTCTTCCACTGCGCCCGGCTACAACTGGCGGCCGGCGCGGGCCCGTACTTCTACCTGCCGAAGCTGGAGAGCCACCTGGAGGCGCGGCTCTGGAACGACGTCTTCGGCTTCGCCCAGGACTGGCTGGACATCCCGCGCGGCACGATCCGGGCCACCGTACTGATCGAGACGTTCCCGGCCGCCTTCGAGATGGACGAGATCCTCTACGAACTGCGCGAGCACTCCGCCGGGCTGAATGCCGGTCGCTGGGACTACATGTTCAGCGTGATCAAGAAGTTTCGGACCAGGGGTACCGACTTCCTGCTCCCCGACCGCAACGCCGTGACGATGACGGCGCCGTTCATGCGGGCGTACACCGAGCTGCTGGTCCGGACCTGTCACCGGCGCGGGGCGCACGCCATCGGCGGAATGGCGGCGTTCATCCCGAGCCGGCGCGACCCGCAGGTCAACGAGACCGCGTTGGCCAAGGTCCGGGACGACAAGACCCGCGAGGCGAACGACGGCTTCGACGGCTCGTGGGTGGCGCACCCGGACCTGGTGCCGATCTGCCGCGAGGTCTTCGACGGCGTGCTCGGCGACCGGCCGAACCAGCTCGACCGGACCCGCGCGGAGGTACGGGTCAGCGCGGCCGAACTGCTCGACGTCGCCGGCACCCCGGGCCAGCCCACCGAGGCCGGCCTGCGCAACGACATCAGCGTCGGCATCCAGTACCTGGAAAGCTGGCTGCGTGGGTCGGGCGCGGTGGCGGTCTTCAACCTGATGGAGGACGCGGCGACCGCGGAGATCTCCCGGTCACAGGTGTGGCAGTGGCTGCACAACGACATCACGCTGGACACCGGCGTACCGGTCACCCGGGAACTGGTGGAGCGGATCGCCGACGAGGAGATCGGCAAGCTCGGCGACGACCCCGGCCGGTACGCCGAGGCCCGCGGATTGTTCATGGAGGTCGCCGTGGCGGACGACTTCGTCGACTTCCTCACCCTGCCCGCCTACGAACGGATGCCCTGAACCCTGCCCTGAAACCCGTTGTGCGCAAGAGAAGGCGCCGACCCCGAGGCGCCGAGCCGACGCGCTGAGCATGCCCGGAGGTCGACGGTGTCCAAAGTCGAGATCGGAAGACTGGCCGGCGTGCTGCGCGCCACGCTCGGCGCGGAGCAGGTGATCGACGACCGGGCCCGGCTCCGCACCTACGAGTGCGACGGTCTGGCCCAGTACCGGGTGGTCCCGGCCCTGGTGGTGCTGCCACACACCGCCGAGGAGTGCGCCCTGGTCGTCCGGGCCTGCGTCGCCGCGAACGTACCGTTCGTGGCCCGGGGCTCCGGCACCGGACTCTCCGGAGGCGCCCTTCCGCACGCCGATGGCGTCCTGATCGTCACCTCGCGGCTGCGCGCCATCACGGAACTCGCGCCGGACGACGAGCGGGCCGTGGTCGAGCCCGGAGTGATCAACCTGGCGGTGACCCGGGCCGCCGCACCGCACGGCTACTACTACGCGCCGGACCCGTCGAGCCAGCAGATCTGCTCCATCGGCGGCAACGTGGCGGAGAACTCCGGCGGGGCACACTGCCTCAAGTACGGCTTCACCACCAACCACGTCCTCGGGCTCCAGGTGGTCACCCCGGACGGCGACCTGGTCCGGCTCGGCGGATGGGCGCCGGACAGTCCCGGGTACGACCTGGTCGGCGCCTTCGTCGGCTCGGAGGGCACCCTCGGGATCGCCACCGAGGTCACCGTACGGCTGGTCCGATCGCCGGAGTCGGTGCGTACCCTGCTTGCCGCCTTCCCCGGTACGGACGCGGCCGGCGCGGCGACCTCGGCGATCATCGCTGCCGGGGTGGTGCCGGCGGCGGTGGAGATGATGGACGCGCTCGCCATCGAGGCGGCCGAGGCGGCGGTGCACTGTGGCTATCCGGCCGGCGCCGGTGCGGTGCTCATCGTCGAACTGGACGGCCCGACCGCCGAGGTCGACGCCCAGTTCGCCCAGGTGGAGCGGCTCTGCCGGGACAACGCCGCGTTCGAGATCCGGATCGCGGCCGACGACGCCGAACGGGCACTGTTCTGGAAGGGCCGCAAGTCGGCGTTCGCGGCGGTGGGTCGGATCAGCCCGGACTACATCGTGCAGGACGGGGTCATCCCCCGGACCGCGCTGCCCGAGGTGCTGCGCCGGATCGGTGAGCTTGCCGCCGAGCGCGGGATCCGGGTGGCGAACGTGTTCCACGCCGGGGACGGCAACCTGCACCCGCTGGTCCTCTTCGACGACGCGATCGAGGGACAGGCGGAGCGGGCCGAGGAACTCTCCGGCGCGATCCTCGACCTCTGCGTCGCGTACGGCGGCTCGATCACCGGGGAACACGGCGTCGGGATGGACAAGGCGAAGTACCTGCCCCGGATGTACACCGACGACGACCTGGACACCATGCAACTGCTCCGGTGTGCCTTCGACCCGCGTGGGCTGGCCAACCCCGGCAAGATCTTCCCCACTCCCCGGCTCTGCGGCGAGGTGCCCGGCCGGCGCAAGGGTGCCCATCCACTCCAGGAGGCCGGTCTCGCGGAGGTGTTCTGAGCCATGCCCCAGCTCGACACGACGACGCAACTCGAGACGCTCCGGGCCGCGGCCTGCGGCGCGGTGCCCGTACAGGCCTCCGGCGGACACGACGACATCGGCGAGGTGGTACGCCCGGCGGGACCGGGGGATGTGGTCGGCGGCGTACCGGCCCGGCTCGTCGCCGCCCCCGGCTCGACCGAGCAGGTGGCGGCGGTGCTGCGGGCCGCCGCCGAACTCCGGCTCAGTGTGGTCGGCCGGGGTGCGGGTACCCGGCTCGACTGGGGCAACCCGCCCCGCACCCTCGACCTGATCCTGGACACCGGACGGCTGACCGGCGTGGTCGAACACGCCGCCGGTGACCTCATCGTGGTGGTCCGGGCCGGTACCCGGCTCGACGAGCTGCGCGACGCGCTAGCCCCGGCCGGACAACAACTCGCCCTGGACGACCCCCTGCCGGGCGCCACGGTCGGCGGGGCGACCGTCGGCGGGGCGGTCTCGGTGAACGCCAGCGGGCCGCGCCGGATGCTCTACGGCACCGTCCGGGACCTGCTCATCGGGGTCACGCTGGTGCGCGCCGACGGCGTGATCGCGCACGCCGGGGGCAAGGTGGTGAAGAACGTCGCCGGCTACGACCTCGGCAAGCTGGTGACCGGGGCGTACGGCACGCTCGGGCTGATCACCGAGTGCGCGTTCCGACTGCACCCGCTGCCGGCCGCTCGGGCGTACGTCGGTTGCCGCGTGCCGGGCGTCGGGGTCGATTGGATCGAGCGGGTGGGCCGACTCGCCGCCGCCGTGCTGCGCGCACAACTGGTGCCGAGCGCGCTGGAGGTCGCGGCACCGGCCGGCGGCGGATTCGAGGTGGTGGTGCTGCTGGAGGGCACCCCCGCCGGGGTCGCCGGCCGGGCCGAGGCGGCCCGACGAGTCCTCGGCGACGGGACGGTACTCACCGAACAGGCTCCCTCCTGGTGGGCGACGTACCCGTGGCGGGTCGGCGACACCGGGATCAAGCTCACCGGCGTGCTCTCCGGGGTGCCCGACCTGCTGGCCGCGGCCCGGGCGGCCGGTGACCGGCACGACACCCCGATCGACGTACGCGGCTCGGCCGGCACCGGAGTGCTCTACGCCGGGGTGCCGGGGGCATCCCACCCGGACCGGGTGGCCCGGATCCTCGAGGAGTTACGCGGGGCGGCCCACGAGGCCGGTGGGCACGCGGTGGTGCTGACCGCGCCGGCCGCGGTACGCGAGCGGGTCGACCTGTGGGGCCCGGTGGAAGGGCTGGAGTTGATGCGCCGGGTCAAGGCCCGGTTCGATCCCGACGCGCGGCTCGCGCCCGGACGCTTCGTGGGAGGACTCTGATGACGTCGCCCGATCCCCACCCGCCCGGCCCCGCCGCATCCGGATCTGCTGTGCCTGGGCCTGCCGTGCCTGGGCCTGCCGTGCCTGGGCCTGCCGTGCCTGGGCCTGCCGTGCCCGGGCCTGCCGCGCCCGGGCCCGCGTCGCCGAGCGGGACGCGACCGGCCAGCGTTCCCCGGGACGTGCTCGGCCTGCTCGCACCGGCCGCCGGTGGACCGGCCTTCGACGAGCACCGGCCGCCACCGGCCGAGCTGGTCGCCGACTGCGTGCACTGCGGCTTCTGCCTGCCGACCTGTCCCACCTATGTGCTGTGGGGCGAGGAGATGGACTCGCCACGGGGCCGGATCCATCTGATGCGGCAGGGTCTGGAGGGCGAGCCGCTCACCGACTCGATGGTCGGGCACTTCGACGCCTGCCTGGGCTGCATGGCCTGTGTCACCGCCTGCCCGTCCGGAGTGCGGTACGACACCCTGATCGAGAACACCCGGCAGCAGGTCGAGCGGCGGCACACCCGGCCCGCCCGGGAGCGGGCCCTGCGTGCCGCGATCTTCGCACTGTTCCCGTACCCGAAACGGCTCCGGATGTTGCGCGGACCGCTGCGGGCCTACCAGGCCAGCGGGTTGCGTCGGCTGGTCGCCCGGACCGGGCTGCTGCCCCGGCTCGCGCCCACCCTGGCCACCCTCGAGTCGCTGGCGCCCCGGCTGACCCGGGCGCCGAAGCCGCCGGACCGGGTTCCCGCGTACGGGCCGCGCCGGGCGGTGGTCGGGATGCTCACCGGTTGCGTGCAGAGCGCCTTCTTCCCCGGAGTGAACGCGGCGACCGCCCGGGTCCTCGCCGCCGAGGGATGCGAAGTGGTGATCAACCCGGCCCGGCAGGGCTGCTGCGGCGCACTGAGCGTGCACAATGGACGCGAGAAGGAGGCCCAGGAGTTCGCCCGCCACCTCCTCGACGCCTTCGCCGACACCGGCATCGACTACTTCGTGGTCAACGCCGCCGGCTGCGGCTCCTCCCTCAAGGAGTACGGCGAACTGCTCCGCGACGACCCCCGGTACGCCGACCGCGCCGCCGCTTTCGCCGCCCGGGTACGCGACCTCTCCGAACTCCTGGTCGAACTCGGCCCGGTCGCCCGGCGGCACCCGCTGCCGGTCAGCGTCGCCTATCACGACGCCTGCCATCTCGGACACGCCCAGGGGATCCGCACCCAACCCCGGGAACTGCTGCGGGCCATCCCGGATCTGGAACTGCGGGAGATCGCCGATCCGGAACTCTGCTGCGGCTCGGCCGGGGTGTGGAACGTACTCAACCCGGAGCCGGCGGCCCGACTCGGCGAGCGGAAGGCCCGGGACGTACTCGGCACCGGGGCGCAGCTGCTGGTGACCGCGAACCCGGGATGCCTGATGCAGATCGCCGCCGCCATCCCCCGGCTGGGCGGCAGCACCGAGCCCCGACCCGCCGGCTCCGGTGGGATCGCCCTGGCCCACACCGCGCAGGTGCTCGACGCGTCGATCCGGCGGCTACCCGTCGACCGCCTGCTGAGCTGAACCGGTGCGCCGGGTCAGCCCTGGTAGAGGCGGGTGGCGTACTGGGGGCCGTAGTACCGCTCCAGCTCCTCCAGGGTCTCCTCGGTCTGCTGGATGCGCTTGATGATCTGTGGGTGCGGCGGCAGCACCTCCGGATCCCAGGTCTCCGGGCGCCACAGGCCCGACCGCATGAAGGCCTTCGCGCAGTGGAAGAAGATCTGTTCGATCTCGACGACCAGCGCCAGCACCGGCCGGTGCCCCTTGACGATCATCTGGTCGAAGAACGGCGCCTCGCGGACCAGCCGGGCCCGGCCGTTGATCCGCAACGTCTCGCCCCGGCCCGGGATCAGGTAGACCAGCCCGACGTGCGGGTTCGCGAGGATGTTGAGGTATCCGTCGGCCCGTCGGTTGCCGGGGCGTTCCGGGATGGCGATGGTGGTGTCGTCCAGCACCAGCGTGAAGCCGGGCGGGTCGCCCTTCGGTGAGACGTCACAGTTTCCGTCCGCGTCGGCCGTCGCCACCAGACAGAACGGCGAGGCGGCCAGGAACTGGCGGTCGATCTCGTGCAGCCGCACCCGCTCCTTGGTCACCGCCTGGGCCTTCGGCTCGCCGAGCAGCTCGCGCAACTCGGTCGCAGACGTAACGTCCACCTGCTCCGTCGACGTCGCCATGCCAACCTCCCCCGTCGGATGTCCCTACCCAACCTACGACCGCCCCCGCCCTACGGTCACCCCCATTTCACGCGGGCCGAGACCCCGCTCGCGGTGGTGGCGCGGAGGTTAGGAAGGGCCCCTTCTTATACAAAAAGCGATAAGAAGGGGCCCTTCCTTACAGCTCAGAAGGTGATCAGCGGGTCACCGACCAGGTCGGCGACGAAGTTGACGAAGAAGAAGCCGAAGAAGAGGACGTTGGCGATGAGGAGTACGTAGTGCCAGGGGCGGGGCCGGGCGGGGCGGGGCAGTTTGCGGTTCAGGTAGATCAGCAGGAACGGGTAGAACAGCGCGCCCAGGTTCGACATGTTGGCCGACCACTGCACCAGATTGACCGGCACCGCCAGGTGCAGCACGATCGCGATGATCACCAGCAGCACCAGCATGAACGGGTAGTAGAACTTGCGCGGGTCACCCTCGAGCAGTCGCCGCAGCCGGGGACTGGTCCCGTGGGCCGCGTCGGTGCTCACCCGCACCATGCCCTCGAAGATGCCGAGCTGGGTGCTGAACAGGATCAGCACGCCGACCAGCAGCATCCCGTAGAACATCAGCGGCCCGTAGTCCGGTTCGAGCGCGGTGGCCACGAAGGTCGGTACGTCCGCCGCGGTCGGCACCGTGCCGGAGACCTGCACCGCGTGCGCCATCAGGATGGTGGGCAGCAGCATGCCGAGCATCGCGCCGACGAAGAAGATCCCCCACATGTCGGTGAGCAGCAGCCGGTACCACCGCTTCCAGCGGGCCGCGTTGGCGGCGTCGTCCGGGAAGGTGACCCCGGTGGCGAGCAGTTCCCGCCGCTCGCCACGCAACCCCGAGATGTAGCCGGTCCGGTGACCCATCCCGTAGCCCTTGTCCCGGTAGTGGCCCATCACGTACCAGTTCAGGCCGGAGGCGAGGGCGGTGAATCCGGCGAGCCCGCCGAGCTGGGTGGCGGTGATCCCCTCCGGCGGCGCGGCCGGGGTGACGAAGCCCCGGATGCCCTCCCACCAGATGTCCCACGGCACCACCAGTACGGCCACCACGAGGAGGACGACGAGGATCGTGCCGACCATCACCCAGTTGGCGAGTTCGAGGGCCCGGCTGATCCGTTTCGCCCCGGCGGCGATCAGGAAGACCAGCACCAGCAGGGCGATGGCCCAGAGCCGGGGTTCCTCCGCCCCGGACGGCGCGACCTCACCGTGGATCAGCGCGTACACGCCCTGGCCGGCCGAGGCCGCCCATCCCCCGGCGATGAACGCGAAGATCACCAGAAACACCGACACCGGTACCCAGAGCAGGTAGCCCGGCGGCACCCGGCCCCAGCCGACCACCGGAGCCTCCCCGGTGGCCATCACGTACCGGGAACACTCGACGTTGTAGAAGGTCTGCAGCACCGCCGAGATCAGGATGACCCAGCCGACGCCGACGAAGCCGAACTGGCCCACCGCCTGTGGGCCGAGCAACCACTCGCCGCTGCCGATCGAGATGCCGAGCGCGATCAGGCTGGGGCCGAGCGCGTACTTGAACAGCTCCCGTGGGCCGAGGCGACGGACCTTGAAGACCTCCTCGGGTTCGGGAAGGTCGGCCACGGCGAGCGGTGGACGGCTGGTACCGAGTTGGTAGGAGTGGACATCCGGGACTTGAGTTGCTTCCGCCATGATGCCTCCTTGGGAAGATCCCCCCGGGCATCAATCGTCATCCATCGGTAACCACCGCGCAATGATCGATGACCATCAAGATTGCTCCGTTCGCGCTGCCGCCCCGCTGTGCGGTATCCGACCTTCTGCCCGCGTCCCGAACGCGGCGTCGGCCGCTCGACATGGCGGTGAACATGAAATGCCTGGTCAGAGGGGTAATGGATGACCGCCGGAGTCCTAGATCTGACTGCGTCGGCGCCCTGGCGGGAGCAGCGTTGGAGCGAGCCGACCCGATCACATTCCGGGGCCGGGCGTCCGCCGGACAGGCCGGTCGACGCCCGGACACCAGCTGCCGCGGACCCCGTCACGACAGGGAAGTACGCCATGCCGTTGCAGCGCTACGACACGTCCCCCGTGCCCCGCCCGTCCGGACTGGTCCCGCCGGTCGCCGACCTCACCGGGGTCACCGAACTCCGGTTGCACGGGGTGGGCGGCACCACCCCGGAGAACCTGCTCAGTGACGCGGCACCACAACACGTCTCCGGCGACCGGATCGCCGGCTTCTACCGGACGGCGGACGTACGGGGACGACACGTCGAGGCGTACTCCTGGGGTGGGTTGACCTCGCGCAGCGGCGCCCGGGTGCTGTGGCTGCTGCTCTTTCCGTTCGCCCTGGCGAACGTGGCGGGTTGGATGTGCAGTCCGCGTACCCACGACAGCCCGGCACTGTTCCGGCTGCACCGCGCCGCGATGCGCTGGGCCGCACTCGGCCTCACCCTCAACCTCCTGCTCGTCGTCGCGATAACCGGGATGGAACTGCTCGGGTACCAGTGCGGCGGGCAGCCGCGGTGCGCCGACGACGGCTGGCCGGTACGCCTACTGCACGACCCGCTGCTCGCCGGGCACCCCGGCCGACGGCTCCTGGCCGGCACGCTCGCACCGCTCGCGGTGGTGATCCTGCTGGCGATCCTGTCGCTGCGCAGCATCCACCGGTACGAGGCGACCAGGCCCCGTCCACCGGGGGCCGGAGCGGCTGCCGATCCAGCACGCCGGTCCGGCAGCGCCGCCCGGTCCGGGGTGGGCCTGGCCGACCCGACGTTCTGGGACGGCCAACGCAGCGCCCTGGACCTGGGCCACCTGCACATCGCCGCCGGGTTGGCCTTCGTCGCGCTCGTCCTCACCCACACCACGGGAACGGCCGGCCGGGCGGCCGGGGCGCCGATCGGGGCCGCCGCCCTGGGCCGGGCCACCCTGGGCCTCGGCATACTGGTGCTGCTCGCTGCCCTGGTCGCCGTCGCGGCCCCGCACCGCCCGGCGGCCGTACCGCCCGTACTGCTCGGGCTGGGTGGCGCGGCCGTCTGTTGCGCCGGCTGGTACGCGGCGGTGCAACCGGCGTACGCCCAGCCGTTCGGCTACCTGCCCGGGATGCGTACGGTGGCCAGCCTGACCCTCGGCGGCGTCTTCCTCACCCTGCTGCTGGTCCTCGCGGCCGCCGTGCCGGGCGGCTGGCAGCGGGGGACGTTCGTGGTCTTCGGTCCCTTCGTCGCACTGGCACTCAGCGTGTTCGGGCTGAACGCGGTACTGCTGAGCATGATGACCCGGGTGGCCGCGGTGACCGCCGAGGTGTCGACCCGGGCCCACCTGCCCGCCGGACCGACCGGTCGAATCGAGCTGTACGTCCATCCGATCATCGGAAAGCTGGTGCACTACCTGACGCTGCTTCCGCTGGCACTGATCCTGCTCTTCGTCGGTTACGAGCTGTTCCACTACTGGCGGGCCGGCACGAACCGGGCCGAGCAGGCGCGGATCCGGGCCTGGTACCGCGAGCACGTGCCCCGGCCCGACGCCGAGCCGCACTGGCAGCGGAGCACGCTCGCCGACGAACGGATCGAACGGCAACGCCTCGCCTGGCTCTGGCTGACCATGCGGGGCGAGGGTTGGGAGGCGCGGATCGCCCGAGCCCGCCGGCTCGCCCGGGTCCCCCGCGACCTCGACAAGCTGCTCACCGCGATGGCCGTGATCGGCACGATCCTGCTGGCCGTCATCGGGGTGCGGTACTGGGTCTTCGACAAGCTGCCCTGGGGCACCCAGTGGACGCTCACCCTGGGCAGCTACCTCGCCGCCGGCATCCCGGTCGTGATCATCCTGGTGCTGCGGAAGGGCTGGCGGGACCTGCACAGCCGGCGTCGGATCGGCGTGCTGTGGGACGTGCTCACGTTCTGGCCGCGCGCGTACCACCCGCTGGCCCCGCCGTCGTACGCCGAGCGGGCGGTGCCCGAGTTGCAGCAGCGGCTGTGGCGGGTGCACGACAGCGGCGGGCGGGTGGTGCTCGCCGCGCACAGCCAGGGCACGGTGCTGGCCGCCGCCGCCCTGCTCCAGGCGGAGAACCGGCCGGACGACGACGTGGTCGCCCTGGTCACCTTCGGCTCACCGCTGACCACCCTGTACGGCTGGGCCTTCCCGGCGTACTTCGGCGAGCGGGTGCTGCGCCGGCTCACCACGGGCGACGACGGTGCGGGGCTGCTCGGCTGGCGCAACTTCCACTACCGGACCGACTACATCGGCGGCCAGGTCTTCCCGGCCGGTGACCCGTCCGGAGTCGACGAGGAACTGCCCGACCCGGTCACCAACTGGTACATCCACGGTCAGCCGGCTCCGGCCGCGGCTCGGCACTCCGGCTACTGGATCGATCCGTCGGTCTGGCGGGCCGTGGACGAGTTCGCCACGGCTGTCGCCGGGGCGCAGTCGATCCCCCGCCAGGGCCAGGGCCGGCCCGCGCTGCGCGAGGACGCGTGAGGTCGCGGACCGGAACTCGGGCTAGTCGGCAGCGCAGTGGGCGTACGACGGCACCGGCATGGTCACGGCGCGATGCGCAGCCTCCTGATCCGGCTGTCGTCGTACTCCTCGAACCGGAACTTCAGGCCGGCGAACGGACTGCCGGGGAAGTCACCGGTGATCGTGGCGGTCACCACGGTGCCGGCGGCGGTCTCCTCGACGTCGGTGATCTCGTAGCTGACCAGCGGAACGTCGCCGCGCCAGGCACGGATCGCGGCGATGCCGGTGTACTCCTTCCCCTCGTCGAGCACCACGGCGTCGTCGGCGAAGAGCCCGAAGTACGCCTCGGTGTCCGGTTGGGAGGCGAGCGCGAAGTAGCGGCGGACGATCTCGGGCCCGGGTGGTGCGCTGGCCATCTCGATGTTCCTTTCCTGGACCGGTCGGCCCAGCTCGGTAACCGGGCCGGGCCGACCGGACCGACATCCGGCGGACGCTGTCGATCCTGCACGACGCCTCCGACAGGCTCACCCGGTTTGCCGAATCCCCGCCGCACCGCCGTTACCCGCCGCACCTCCGTCCGCCGCCGCATCTCCGTCCGCCGCCCGGTCCGGAGCGTCGACCGTCGACGGCCGGGCGAACCGTCCGGCGACGGCCGCGGCCAGCAGGGCCGACAGGCCGGCGAACACGGCGAGCAGATGGGCCATCATCGCGGCGTCCTCGTTCCAGAGGATCAACTGGTCGCGGTCGAGGTGGTAGCTGGCCGCCGCCAGTACGGGGCCGACGACGGCCGCCGCGACGGCCACCCACACCGATCCGGTACGGCGGACGACCCGCACGCCGAGCACGCCGCTCAGGACGACGACGGCGAGCGCGACCGGCAGCACCGACACGAAGTGGTAGTCCAACGGCCCCAGGTCGGGCATGCCGAGGCGACCGAGGGTGCCGCGTAGTTCGCGTAAGGGCTCCAGACCCAGCGGCTCCACGATGCCGGCGTAGACCACGGTGCGGGGCACGAACAGCCCGAACCCCACGATGGCGGTCCACAACAGCGCGGCGTACCCGACGAGTCCACGGCCGACGGCCGGCAGTAGCGCCACCCCGCATCCGACGGCGATGCCGAGCGCGATGCCGCTGATCCCGGCCGACAGGGCGGCCTCCCGGACCTCCCCGCCGCCGGAGGACGACACCAACGGCAGTCCGGCGAGTGCTCCCACGGCGGCGGCCGGGACGGGGCTCATCCGGGCCCCCCGGGTCAGCCCGTACCCACCCGGCACGGCCGCGAGCGCCGCGACGACCGCGAGCGGCACCGCCATCGCCAGGAACCAGCCGACCAGGGTGACCGGGACCCCGGCCACCCGTTCGTTGCCGGCCACGAACACGCCGTCGAGTTCCAGCACCCCGACCGAGTCCGCGACGACGACCTGGCCGCTCGCCAGCGCCGCGCCCCCGGCCGCCGCGAGCACCACACCGATTCCGGCCCTGCTGAAGGCCATCCGCTCTCCCCCGCCATCCGGCCCGCCCGGCCGGACGGACGTCCGGACCTGTCTATCGAGATTGACCGACGTCGGCAAGGCCGTCGCGAGCCATGGCCGGAGCGGGGGCCAGCGCCGGAGCCGGGCCGGTCACCGCCGGAGCCGGGTCGTCCGCAGTGGAATCTCTGCCACCGGCGTCGGCGGTGAGCCAGCGATAGGCGCCGCTCGCGGCGGTGAGTCCCAGGCCCCAGGCCAGATACGCCGGCATCGCGACCCAGAAGAACCACAGCGGGTACGTCCCGTCGCCCGGATCCCACGTCCCGGTTACCGTCTCGACGGCCAGTTGACCGGTACCGACTCCGAAGTAGAGGGTCAGCCCGACGCCGAGTCCGAATCCCGGCCCGAGCAGCAACCAGCGGGGCACCCGCCGGCCGGCGAGCAACGGCACCCAGCGGGGGAACACCCGACCCCAGCGGTGCACCAGGGCCAGCGGGAGCAGCACTCCGGCGAGCAGGAACCCGGCCTCGAACACGATCACGGACGGCCCCGCCGGAAACGGGATGTCCGCCGTTCCGGCGGCGTACTGGGCGGCCAGCCGGACCAGGCAGCCGGTCACCGCCAGGTACCCCGCGATCCGGGCACAGCGGGGCGGATCGGTACCGGCGCAGGACCTGACCAGCGCCCCGATCCAGCCGAACGCCGGGCGGTCGTCCCGGCACCGCCGCCAGTACGCCCGCGCCGCCGCCCCGAGCAGCACTCCACCGGTCAGCGCACCGACCCGGCCCAGGATTCCGGCCGGATCGACCGGAAGGCCCAGCCCCGGAATGACCAGGCCGACCACGTCCAGCAGCAACAGCGGGCAGAGCAGCACGAGCGTGGCGCTTCCCGCCCAGCTCATCAGGGCCAGCGGCCAGTGCCAGCGGTTCGCGCGGGCGAGCGCGACCGCCAGCACCGCCGCCGCGCCGACCGGGACGACGGTGCCCCAGCCGGTGAGCGGGTAGAGATCGGATCCCAGCGGCGGAAACTCCGGAGCGTCGCCCAGCGCCCAGTGCACCCGCAGCCCCCCGTATCCGACCGCCCAGACCAGGACCACGTACGGCGCCCGGCCGCCCCGGTCCCGGTCGGCGCCGGCCCGTCGCGGCGGCCCCCCGGCCCGTCGCGACGGAACGTCGACCCCGTGCCGTCTCCCCGTCATGCGACCAGCCTGGCCGGTGTCGGCCGGACGGGAATCCCCCGCGCGACCGGTCGACCTCCCCCTGCGGAGGGAGGCACCGATCGTGGTGACCGCGGGACCACTGGGCCGGGCGGGGCGCGGATGGTCCAGTGAGACGGTCGAGAACCGGCATTTCGGACCCCGGCCGATAGCACGATCCCTAGCCTGGAGGTGCGGGTTTTCCGTTACGGGAGGGACCGAGCCGACCCATCGGTGGCCGAGATGCCTCATCGAGCCAGAAGAACGTCGCACGGTATCCAACGGTCCGAGCAGTGGGAACAGCCAACACCCCGGCGGATCGGTAGAGAATCTCGGGCCGCGCCCGCCGCGCTGCCGGTCCCCCGGCCGGCTCGGGCGCTTCTGCTCAAGGTCGTCGTCACGCTCGGACTGCTCGCCGCGCTGACCTGGGCGGGGCGGGCGCACCTGCGGATGGGGCGCCCCGACTCCTGGCTGCTCGCTCCGTTGGACGGGCTCGCCATCGCGATCGGCGGCGACGGGGCGCATCCGGTCCGGCAGCGGCTCGGGCTGCTCGTCCTCGCCCTGATCTGCTTCGCCGCGTGGCGGCACCACCGCCGGGTCCGGCTCGCGTACCGGCCCGGTCCGGTGGACGTGCACGAGTTCACCGACGCCACCCCGAGCCACGACGCTCCGGTGGACGACCTGAAGAGCCAGTTCTGCCAGCGGCTCTCCGAGACGCACATCTACCCCCCGTACGCCGGGCCGGCCGACCCGCCACCGGAGAGCTTCCTCGACGTGGCCAGCGGGGTGGACCCGAAGACCACCAACCCACTCGCGATGATCCTCCAGATGCTGCCCCGGCTCTGGCCGAAGGTCGGCTACCGGGTGACCGGGGTGTTGCAGGTCCGGGCCCAGGAGCCCTGCTACGGGGTGTCCGCCACCGTCACCTCGTTCCTGCACGGCGGCCGGAGCGCGATGACCACACAGTGGGGCAGCACCTGGGAGGAGGCGACCCGACGTACCGCGTACTGGGTGCTGGCGACGATCCTGCCGGTGACCCGGCTCGGTCGGGCCGCGCCGTGGCGCAACTGGTGCGGCCGGGAACTGCCGGCGGCCCTCTTCGCGGCGTACAACAAGGGCAAGGAGTCGCAGGACCGCCGGCAGTTCGACGACGCGCTCCGGTTCTACGGCGAGGCGCTGAAGCTCGACCCGTTCAACGCGGACCTGCGGATGATGGTCGCCAGCGTGCAGGAGGAGATGGGACTCTTCCTGGACGCCCTCGACACGTACCAGTCGGCGCTGGTGCTGCGCGAGCAGGGCGGCTGGTACGACGACCACATCTGGACCACCCGGACCGACCGGCTCCGCCACCTGCCCCGGCACGTGCTCGGCACGCTGCGCTACCTGCGGCGCCGACCCGACTCGATCAAACTCCGTTACCAGTACGCCTGCACGCTCGCCTACACCGAGCGGACCGTGCACCAGTGGTTCAAGCAGGACGGCGTCGGCGACCGGGAGAAGGTACGGCGACAGATGCGGCAACGCCTGGAGAAGGCATTCGTCGACCGGTACTGGCCGGTGGTGGTGACCTTCGCCGACGCGCCCGGTGAACCGGCCGCGAAGGAATGGCTGCGCCGGGTGCTGCGGGAGTTCCCGGAGGCCACCACCGTGGTGTTCCAGACCGTGGCGGCGCAGGAGTTGTACCGGCTCCGCGAGGACGCCGTGCTCGCCTGGTTCGTCCGGCGTACCCGCTCCGAGGTGACCCACTCCGCGTTGCTGCTGCTCCGCGACGTCTGGGCACCGTTGCGGCTGGCCAAGGCGTGGCACGACTGGGCAACCGTCGGCTGGCGACCGCTCCGGACCGGGCCGCTGGGACCGTTCGAGGTCGGGGGCACCCTGGCCGGTTGGTGGCGGCGCGGTCCCCGGAACAGGGCCGCGATCCTGATGCGGGAGTGGCCGTCCGGCGGCGTACTGCTGGATCGGGCGATCCGGCGGGCGCAGCGCCGACGGTGGCCCGCGCATCCGCCCCGGTCGTTCGACTTCTACAACGCGGCCTGCACCTACGGCTTCGCGCTCAAGGGGTACTTTCCCGATCCGGAACGCCGCCCGCCGGCCCACCTCTCCCCGGCCGCCCGCGCGCTCTGGCGGGGCCGCCGGCTGATCGCGGACGCGCTGCCGCTGGCCCATCCGCCCCGCTGGCACCGCCGCCCGACCCCGACGCCCGACGGGGGCGCGCGGCCGGTCCCCACTCCGGACGGGGGCGGCGCCCGGCCGGTGCCGCAACCGGCCGGCTCGACCCGGCCGGCGGATCCGGAACCGAGCCCGCACCCGCTGCCACCGCCGGTCGCGCCGCTGGTGGAGAAGGCGGTCGAGCAGCTCCGCGCCGCGCTGGCCTGCACCGAGAGCGGGGTCGCGGCGGACCGGTTGCGCCGGTGGATCCTGAGCAGCGAGCCGGATCTGGCGCCGTTGCGCCGGTTACAGGATTTCGGCTACTTCGAGGAGGAGGTGTATCCGAGCCTGACCCTCGTCTTCCCCCGCCCCGACAAGGTGATCAACCTACGGATGTCGGCGTACGCGCAGGAGTTGGTCTGCCAGGGCGCCGTACTGCTGGAACAGACCTGGCACGACCGGGCGCTGCCGCCGCAGACCGCCGACCCGCATCTGCTGATCCGCTGGCTGGACCTGGACGCCGAGACCTGGGACACGCTCTGCCGGATCGCCCTGGACCATGCCCGCTACTGGCGGGACCGGGCCGAGTTCATCCGTCTGCTGCGCCGGGCGGTCGACCCGATCCGGATCGCCGAGGCCCGGTTCCCGCCGGAGATCCCGCGCTTCGACGACCTGGTGCTCTCCGGTGCGGACCGGCTGGTCGGCGACGGCACCCGGCCCGAGGAGAACGTGGAGCGGCTGGCCCGGCTCAACATCGCGCTGGTCGACCGGAAGCTCAACGCGATCTACCAGGCCGTCGCCGAGCACGCCGGGGACGGCAGCCTGCGGGCCCGGCGCCGGCTGGCCGGAATGGACTACCGGGGCGAGCCGCTGCGCGGCGACGAGACCCTGGCGATCTGCACCCGGCAGGCCGGCCGCTGGCACCAGGTCGCCGAGCGGATGCGGGAGAACGGTCCGGTGGTGGACGTCAGCGGCCTCGGCATCCTCGAACCCCGCGCCTGACGGCCCGTCGGCTCAGCGCCCCGAACAGCCGACGGCCCGGCCGCTACTACTGTGGGGAGATGACGGTTGATCCAGTGGCGCACAACCGGGCCGCCTGGGACCGGGAGGTCGAGCGGGACAACGAGTGGTCGCGTCCCGTCTCCGCCGAGACGGTCGCCCGGGCGCGCGCCGGTGACTGGTCAGTCGTACTCATCGGTTATCAGCCGGTCGACCGGTCCTGGTTCCCGGCGGACCTCTCCGGCGCGGACGTGCTGTGCCTGGCCTCCGGCGGTGGGCAGCAGGGTCCGACGCTCGCCGCGGCGGGCGCCCGGGTCACCGTCTTCGACAACTCGCCCCGCCAACTGGCGCAGGACGATATGGTCGCCCGCCGGGACGGCCTGGAGCTGCGGACCGTCCTCGGCGACATGCGCGACCTGTCGGCCTTCGCCGACTCCTCCTTCGACCTGGTCTTCAACCCGGTCTCGAATCTGTTCGTACCCGAGCTGGCCCCGGTGTGGCGGGAGTGCTTCCGGGTGCTGCGTCCGGGCGGGGCACTGCTCTGCGGTTTCGTCAATCCGGACGTCTTCCTCTTCGACAACGAGGCCCTGGACAAGCGCGGCGAACTGGTGGTGCGCCACCGGTTGCCCTACAGCGACCTGACGCACGTTCCGGCCGAGGAACGCGTTCGGCTCTGGGGTGCGGAGGCGCCACTGGAGTACAGCCACACCATGGCCGAGCAGCTCGGTGGCCAGCTCGCCGCCGGCTTCGTGGTCGTCGGGTTCGAGGAGGCGCCGCACCACTCCGACGCCACCGCCGGATGGCTGCCCGGCTACTTCGCCACCCGGGCGGTCAAACCTCCGATCACCTAGACGCGTCCAGCGGATCACCCGTCAGTTGATCCGGACGAGTCGCCACCGGTTGTCCGAGCTGCCGTTGTCCGGGTCCTGGACGGCCTGCGCGCCCCACTCGGTGGACCCGTTGAGGATGCCGAGCAGCTTGCCGCTGTTCACGTTGCGGATCCGGTGGGTGCCGTCACCGTTGTCGACCAGCGTCCACCGGTGGTCGGCGGTGCCGTTGTCGGCCCATTGCAGGACGGTGGCGTTGTCGGCGGTGGACATGTCCTGCACCCCCAGGACCTTGCCGCTGTTGACGTTACGGAACCGGACCGCGTTGCCGTCGGTGATGACTACCCACTGGTGGTCGGCGGTGCCGGAGTCACCCCACTGCACGGCGAGCCCGCCGTCGGCGGTGGACATGTCCCGGATGCCCAGGACGAGTCCGGTACCGGCGTTGACCAGCTTGTACGTGGCGGTGCCGGTGGATCCGCCGGTGTTCCAGTAGACGGTGTAGTTGAAGCCGTGGGCGTCGTGGAACGGACCGAGGTTGACAGTGGACCCGTTCGCCGTCGCGGTGAACGCCAGCGAACTGGTGCTGGTCCGGGTGATCGACGAGACGGTCAGCGCCGGCAGCGCGCTGAGTGTCGAGTTTCCGTAGTTGCCGCTGAGCACCGCCGGGCCGTAGGTGACGGCCTGGACGCTGGAGTTGTCGTTGGCGGCCTGCATGACCACCCGCATGGGCAGCCGTACGGCGATGGTGTCACCGGCGGCCCAGGTCCGGGTGATGGTGGCGTAGCTGCCCGGGGTGGTGGTGACGTTCTGCGCCGTGCCGTTGACGCTGACCGTGGCGCCGCTGGTCCAGGCGGGAATCCGGAACCGGATGCTCCACGAGCCGCTCATCGTGCCGGACAGCGTGAGGGTGGTGGTGTCGCTGACCGGATAGCTGGTGCTCTGCGTGACGGTGATCCCGCGTTGCGACCAGTTCAGCGTCGACGGCACGTACAGGTTCACGGTCAGGGTGGTGCCGTTGTGGAAGTAGATGGAGTCCATCAGCTTCGTGTTGACTTCGATGCCGGTGCCCTGGCAGCACCAGAAGGAGTTGTAGTCGGTACTCCAGGTGCCGCCGCCCCACGCCGGCCCGACGCCCCGGCGACCGCCCGGTCGCAGCGGGGTGAAGTAGGTGACGTGGCCGTGGTTGTCGGCCGGGTTCTGCGCGCCGACCACGTGATTGAGCAACGCGCGCTCGTAGTAGTCGAAGTACGCCACCCGGTTCGGGTCGAGCAGCCACAGCTCCCGGGTCAGCTTGAGCATGTTGTACGTGT
Organism: Plantactinospora solaniradicis; assembly: GCF_042658085.1. Taxonomy (NCBI): domain Bacteria; kingdom Bacillati; phylum Actinomycetota; class Actinomycetes; order Micromonosporales; family Micromonosporaceae; genus Plantactinospora; species Plantactinospora solaniradicis. Next base: position 989,487 of record NZ_JBHSPR010000010.1, read on the forward strand.
TGCAGTGCTCACAGGTGTCGTTGCTGAGGTATCCGGCGATCGCGTTGGGTGGCCGGAAGTGCTCGGCCTGGCTGTTGCCGCCGATGACGTAGGTGTGCGCGTTGACGGTGAGGTTCCAGGCGTTGCTGGCGATGTCGCGGTACCGGGTGGTGCCGGTGGCCTTGTACTCCCGGGCGGCACCCACCCACTTGGGCACCTGCGTGTTCGCGTGCAGCCCGTTGAGCTGGTCCTGGTTCGCGGCCAGCGGGTTGAACACGGCCGCGTGGTCGAACCGCTGCGCGACGGTCAGCCAGCGCCCGTCACCGGTCTGCTGGTAGATGTCGGCCAACACCTCGTTCATGCCGCCGAACTCGGTGCCCAGCATCGCCTGCATCTGGCTGGAGCTCAGCCGGCCCGTCCGGGTGTCGACCCAGCCGGCCAACGCCAGCAGCACCGTCCGGGCCTGCGTGTTGCCCGTGTAACGCCAGACGTCGAGCAGCCCCGCCAGGGTCTTGTGGATGCAGTAGTAGGGCACATTGCCGTTGCTCAGCGTCCGCGCCTCGAGCGCGGTGAAGTCCGACTCGGGGAATCCGGAGAGGTAGCCGGCGGAGAATCCCGCCGCCCCGTTGTTCGCCTGGCACTTCGCCAGCTCGGCCACCATGTAGTTCGCCTTGTCCCGGCAGGTGGTGTCGCCCAGCACCGCGTAGGCGTGGGCCCAGGCGGTCAGGAAGTGCCCCTGCATGTGCGTCCGGAACGGGAACGTCGGGGCGTCCCAGCCACCGTTGGTCGCGGCCCCGTTGGTGGACAGCCGGTGGTTGGCACGGAAGTTGTAGAGCAGCCGGTCCACGTCGACGAACCGCAGGTAGTTCAGCGTGCGGTTCTGGTTGTCCAGGAAGCGGCCGGAGGTCAGCCGTACCTGTCCCAGGTCGAACGGGTACGCCGAGACGCCGATGTCGGCGCGGGCCGGTGGCACCACGGCGGCGGACGCACGGCCGGCGAGGAAGGCGACGCCGCTCGCGGAGACGAGCGCGCTCCCGGCGGCCGCCTGCAACAGGTGACGTCGGCTGAGGGGCAGAGGTGGCATCAGGGCCTCCTGTGTCGTACGGGGTGGGCGGGGGGCGGATGGTTCGTCGAGAAGGGAGCGGGGCTACAAGTTAGCGTTAACATCTACACATGGGAATGTAGCGGAGATCTTTCTGGGCATTCAAGATTCATTTCTGCCGCCCGGTCTCTCGGGACGTCGGTATCTCTGTTGACGCGGTGCGGCAGGTCGGTAAGGGCACGGTGGCACCGTTGGCCGTACCGGAGTTTGTTCACGTCCGGGACGGCGCGAGGAGACCAAACGTGTTCCCGGCGCGCGTTTTCCCACGTTGGCCAGCGACTTTGACGCCGAGAGCGGCCAGCCGACGCTCTTACCGCGAGCGATGCCGTCGATTCCGCCGATTCCGCCGAGACGGCATCCGACGTCCGGCGGGCTGGCCGACATCCGTCGGTCGCCGCCTCATCGCTCGCACCACCGGCCCGTACGGCGGCCCGATGGACTCACTGGAGTCTGCCCGGTGACCCCTGCGGAGAGGGTAGCGTGTTAGCGCTCACACAATCAAGCCCGTCAGTCCCCTTCGCGACCGTTGCACCCCGAGCGGCCCGCACCCACGGTACCGTTCAGGGCATGCGAGCACCCCGGGTCGGTCGGCTCTCGTTGCAACTGGACGCGATCTACTGTGCGCTGGCGGGCGTGTCGCTGATCCTGTTCGTGGATCCGGCGTCCGAGCGGTTGACCGTGCCACCGGCGGTGATCATCGCGAGCGCGATCGCGATCGGCGGTTGGGCATTCGCGCTACACCGCGTCGCCCGCCGCCCCCGGCTACGTCCATGGCTGGTGGGAGTGCTCGCCGTCAACGTCGTGGCGGCCACGCTGATAGCCGCGTTCGCGGAGGTCCGGCCGTGGGACGGCGCGTTCACTCTGCTCCTCGCCGCGGTGGCCGTCGAGGTCGCGGCGTTCGCGGTCAGCCAGGCGGTGGCCTTGCGACACGCGGTGCCGAACGGTTGAGCCTGCCCCGCGACGTCTCCGCGTAGATGTTCCCCCGCCTGCGGGCCGGGGCCGAGCGGACCGGCCCGGCAGGCTCGTCGGCCTCCCGGGCCGGAATCGATCCGACCTCGGAACTCGCTGTCCCGGCGGCGGGGTGCCGGTCACCCGGCGCGCCGCTGGCTCAGCGGGTCAACGCCCCAGACCGATGGTGCCGGCGTCGTGCCACGTGGTCGGGTCGGTCGGGTTGTCGAAGACGAGGCCGTTGGTGACCTTCCGTACGACGTCCACCCTGTTCCTGCTGTCCATGACCTCCGCGAAGTAGCCGGCGTTGATGGCGCGGTCGCAGAAGTTCTCCTGGCAGGGACTGCGCGGGTTGGGGTGCGGGTTCGGGTCCGACGGCGCGGCCGGCGCGGTCTCGGTAACGATGATCTTCAGGCCGCCACCGCTGGCCGGCATCAGGTCGTCCTCGGTGAGCCTGCCGGTCAGGTTGGTGACCGGGACGGCCCGCTTCGAGAAGTACGCCTCGGAGATGCTGTCCCCGGCGTTCGTCGGGTTGAACTTTCCGATTCCGACGAGGTGATAACCGGCCGGTGCGCTGCCGAGCCGGTAGGGCACCCGGGCAACGGTCGGTGCGGCCGGGGTCAGCCCGTCGGCCAGCGCCAACAGGTCCCTGGCCGGGTCGGCGGTGTCGAGCAGCTGGTTGGCGACGATGGTCGCCCAGGCGCCGTCGGCGTACTGCCAGGCGAGGGCGGGCACCTTGACGGTGTGGCTCGAGAACTCCTTACGGTCCCGGACCCGCATCTCGAACACCTGCTTCTCGAACTCGGTCTGCAGGCCGGGCAGGCCGCGCACCCGTACCGGGGTGCCCGAGCTGAACTTGTCGGGCTTGAAGACGCCCGGCCGGTACACCGTCACGGTCCCCACCGACGTGTCGTAGGACCGCTCCCAGGTTCCGGCGCTGTTGGTCACCTTCTGCTTCTCGACGCCGTCGAGGGTGACGATCGACTCCTGGTACGCGGCCGTCGCGAAGACGGGGTCGCTGACGTGCAGCGGGCCCACGCTGTACCCCTTGATGGAGTACATGAACGGCGCGGTCAGGGTCGGGAACGTCGCCGGTGCGGGGTCCACCGCGCTGGCGGCCGAGATGGTGTCGGCCGCATCGGCCGCGATAGCGTCGTCCGGATCCGCCGCGTCGAACAGGTACGGCGACGCCATCACCCCGGCGACCGCGAGAGCGGCCACCACGGCGATCCCGCCGGTCCAGCCGTACCGGCGACGCCGCTGTAGGGACCGGCCGGCGGCGATGGCGTCGTCGGCACTGAGCCGCGCCGGCGGGGCTTCCGCCGTCACGCTGTCGAGCACGTCACGCAGGTCGTAGTCCATAGCTCTCCTCCCTCGAAATGGTGTTCTGACTGGTGTGGATCTCTGCGTCACCCAGCGCCGTACGCAGCGTGCTGAGTCCGCGCGCCGACTGGCTCTTGACGGTGCCGGTGTGCAGCCGAAGAGCCGCGGCGGTCTCCTCGACGCTGAGCCCCTCGTAGTAGCGCAGCACCAGCACCGCGCGTTGCCGGGGAGGGACCTGGAGCAATGCCTCCCGCAGGCGCAACCGCTCGTCGGTGTTCCCGGTCGGGTCGGCGACGACCTGGTCAGGAAGGTTCCTGCCGACCGACGTCTCCCGTCGCCACGGCCGGCGCCCCTCGTCGATCGCCGCGCGCACCACCATCCGCTGGGCATAACCGAGCGGCGAGTCGATCTTGTGCCAGCGCACGTAGAGCTTCGCCAGCGACCTGGACACCGCGTCCTCGGCCGCCTGCCAGTCACCACAGGTCAGGTAGGCCAGCGCACGCAGGGCATCGAACCGTGCCCGGAAGAACTCCCGGAACTCCTGTTCGTCGTCCCGATTCACGTTCCGTGCCTCCCTTCGTCCGGGGAAGACGGTCCGGCCGATCCGCCGGGTTGCACGGTTTCCGATGTTGCCTGGAATCAGGAGTTCCCCGGCCGGTTCCACAGTGCGGTCGACCGGGCCACTCCCCAGGCGCACCACAGGACGACGAGGGACTCGTGCGGTGCGCCCGAGTCCAGGTCGGAGCTACGTGCGGGTCAGACCAGATCGGCGTCGTGGACCAGCAGGGCCACCTGCACCCGGTTGTTCAGCTCCAACTTGGTCAGCAGCCGCGAGACGTACGCCTTCACGGTGGCCACGCTCATGAACAGCGCGGTCGAGATCTCGGCGTTCGACCAGCCCCGGCCGATGGCGACCGCCACCTCGCGCTCCCGCTCGGTGAGTCCGCCGAGCAGCCGTACCGCCCGGTCCCGCCGGAGGTTGGCGTCTCGCCGGTCAGGCGTACCCGAACCGGTCACGTGCGCGATGAGTCGACGGGTGACGGTCGGGGACAGCGTCGCCTCCCCGGCGGCCACCCGGCGGATCGCCTGCACGATCTCCGCCGGCGGGGTGTCCTTGAGCAGGAAGCCGCTCGCACCGGCCCGCAACGCGCGCAGCACGTACTCGTCGACGTCGAACGTGGTCAGCACCAGCACCTCGGGGGGTGCGTGCGTGCGGCGCAGCGCCTCGGTCGCGGCCAGTCCGTCCATCCGGGGCATCCGGATGTCCATCAGCACCACGTCGGGCTGGTACGCCACGACCGCCGGCAGCACCTCGGTGCCGTCCGACACCTCCCCCACCACCCGCAGGTCCGGCACTCCGCCGAGGATCATCGACAGGCCGGCCCGGACCAGCGCGTCGTCGTCCACGATCAACACCCGTACCGGCAGCGTCCGCTCCGGCGCCGCCCCCGACTCCCGGCCCGGCATCGGCTCCTGGCCCGGCGTCGGCTCCTGGTCCGGCATCGGGTCGACGCGTTCGGTGTTCACGACGGCCACGGTAGCCAGGCCGCCAGCCGGAAGTCACCCGAGTCGGTGCGCCCGTGTTCCAACCAGCCGCCGAGCAGGGCGGTCCGCTCGGTCAGCCCGACCAGCCCGGTGCCGGTGCCCGGGATCCGGGGACCGGGCAGCTGGCCCACCGGCCACCGGTTCCGGACCTCGACGCTGAGGCCGACGCCCGGCCGCCCACGTGCGGTCACCGTGACGGTGGTACCCGGGGCGTGCTTGCGGGCATTGGTCAGCCCCTCCTGCACGATCCGGTACGCACCCCGCCCGATGCCGGCCGGCGCCGTCTCCGTCATGGTCAACTCGGTGCGCAGGGTGACCCGCATGCCCGCCTCCTGTGACTCGGCGACCAGCGCCGGCAGGTCGTCCAGGGTCGGCTGCGGTCGTTCGGGCGCCCCGGCGGTCAGCAGCGACGGCACCGGCTCGGTCGAGGTCGAGCCCGGCAGCTCCACCGCCGGGTACGGCGGGTCGGGCGGATACGGCGCGCCGCGCCCACCGGACTCGCGTACCGGCTCGACGGGCGGGGCGAGCTCCGGATCATCGGCCTCGGGTGGATCCTCCCGGAGGATGCCGATCACCTCGCGCAGGTCCTGCAACGCCTGGTGGGCACTGGTCCGGATCACCCCGGCCGCCTGGGCGATCTCCTCCGGCGGTGCGTCGGGCCGGAACTCCAACGCCCCGGCGTGCAGGCTCAGCAGCGAGATCCGGTGCGCCAGCACGTCGTGCATCTCCCGGGCGATCCGGGTCCGTTCCAGCCGCCGCGCCGCCTCGACCCGCAGCCGCTGCTCGGCCTCGGCCCGGTACGCCCGGTCCCGCCACGACAGCACGAGCTGCCGACGGGCCCGGATGAACATTCCCCAGGCCAGCATCGACGCGGTCAGCACGCCGCTGAGCGTCATCCCGATCCAGGGCCCGTCGGTCGGGTCCGGATTACGGAACTCGTAGAGCACGGAGACCCCGAGGTGCGCCGCGACCAGCGTGCCCGCCACCGCCAGCCGGCGGTGCACCACCAGGCTGAGCAGGATGATCAGGGTGGCTATCCCGGACGGGGTGGAGAAGAGTGCCACCGGCAGCGCGGCGACGGCCAGCCCGACCGGCCAGCGGCGCCGTACCCACAGCGCGAGGCAGAGCGCGGTGGTCAGCACCACGTCGATCGCGACCGCCAACTCCGAGTCGGCCCGGTCCGCCACCAGGGCCGGCTGCGGCCGCAGCACGTCCCAGAACGCGATCACCGCGTAGCCGGAGGCGAGCAGGAAGCAGAGCGTGTCGACCACCCAGTCCCGGGTCGACCGCCGGGGTGGACGGCCGGGGCCGGACAGGTCCGCGGTGAGGGTGGCCGGCAGCAGCCAGGGATGCTCGGGGAGCACCGGCACACCAGTCATCCCGCCATGCTACGCAGCGTCACGGGACGTGGACACCGACCAAAGTCGACTCCTGGAACTAGCCGAAGGTCGCCGGGTCTCGACCGCTGGCCGCAGCGCCCGACCGGTCGGCGCGGGCAGGCTGAACCGCATGATTACCGTCGAGCGACTGAGTAAACGGTACGGGCGGCACACCGCCGTCGACGACGTGTCGTTCCGCTGCGAGCCGGGCACCGTGACCGGTTTCCTCGGCCCGAACGGTGCCGGGAAGTCCACCACCATGCGGATGATCTGCGGGTTCACCCCGCCGTCCGGCGGCACCGCCACGGTCAACAACGTCGACTACCGTCAGCTACCGAATCCGGGACGTCAGGTCGGACTGCTGCTCGACGCCGGGGCCCAGCACCCCGGCCGGACCGGTCGGGAGACGCTGACCCTCTCCGCCCGGATCATGGGCGTGCCCCGACGTCGGGTCGACGAATGCCTCGACCAGGTCGGCCTCAACGCGGTCGCGGCCAAGCGCCGGGTCCGGGCGTACTCGTTGGGGATGCGCCAGCGGCTCGGCCTGGCGCAGGCGCTGCTCGGTGACCCCCGGGTCCTGATCCTGGACGAGCCGGCCAACGGCCTCGACCCCGAGGGCATCTACTGGATGCGCGGCCTGCTCCGGGACTTCGCCGACCGGGGCGGCACGGTACTGCTCTCGTCGCACCTGCTCCGGGAGGTGGAGGCGGTGGCCGACCGGCTGGTGGTGATCGGCGCCGGCCGGGTCGTCGCGCAGGGCAGCAAGGACGAACTGCTGGCCGGGGCCGGCGCGCTGGTCCGGGCCCGCGACCCGGAGGCGCTCCGCGCCGCCCTCGACCGGGCCGGACTGCCGGTGCGGTCGAGCACCGACGGCGGCCTGCTGGTCGGGGCCGAGCCCGGTGCGGTCGGGCAGGCCGCCGCCGACTCCGGGGTGGCGTTGCTGGAGCTACGCCCGGCCGAGAGTGCCGGCCTCGAACAGATCTTCCTGTCCCTGACCGCCGGTGATTCCGTACGGGAGGCCGTGAAATGACCACGGAAGGCCGTGAAATGACCACCCACACCACGTCGGCGTCGACCGCCCCCTCCGCCGGACCGGACGCGACGGACAGGTCGGCCGCGTACCGGTCGGTGGACGGGCCGGGGGCGGACCTTGGCCGACCCTCGCTGCTCCGGTTGACCGGGGTCGAACTCCGCAAACTCGCCGACACCCGGGCCGGCTACTGGCTCCTGATCACCATCGGCCTGGTCTCGGTGGCGATCGTGGCCGTGATGCTCGTCTTCACCCCCGACGCCGACCAGCAGTTCGCGAACTTCTTCGCGCTGTCGCAGTTCCCGGTCGGCATCCTGCTGCCGATCCTGGGCATCATGCTGGTCACCAGCGAGTTCTCCCAGCGCACCGCCCTCACCACGTTCGCCCTGGTACCGCAACGGCACCGGGTGGTCGTCGCCAAGCTGGCCGCCGGGGTGGTCGCGGGCCTGATCTCGGCGCTGGTCACCCTGGGTACGGCGGCGGTCGGGACCCTGATCGCCAGCCTCGGCGGCGCCGACGACCTCTGGTCCGCCGTGCCGATGCCGCTGCTCGGCGCGGCGGTGTTCCAGGTGGTCAGCGTGCTGATGGGCATCGCGTTCGGCCTGCTGTTCCAGAACACGCCGGTCGCCATCGTGCTCTCCCTGGTGCTGCCCATCGCGTGGTCCATCCTCAGCGGAATGATCAGCGGGCTGCGTACCGCCGCCGCCTGGCTCGACACCGGCCTCACCACCGCCCCGCTGATCGAACCGCCGGGCGCCGGCGAACTCGGCGCCGGGCAGTGGGCCCGACTCGGGGTCTCGGTCGCGGTCTGGGTACTGGTGCCGCTGGTCGCGGGGCTGGTCCGGACGATCCGCCGCGAGGTCTCCTGAGATGGCCCCGGACGGTACGTCCGCCGCCGGTGACCCGGCGACGCCAGCCCGGTCGGGGATCGTGGTCGCCGAACCGACCAGGACCGTGGCCCTGGTCTGGATCACGTTCCCGCTGCTCGGCGCCGGCCTCCTCTGGCTGGTCCAGTGGTCGGCGGGGTGGATCGCGTCGATCCGGTGGATTCCGATGCGGGGGCCCTTTCTGCTGGTGGACGCGATCGACGAGCCATGGGCCACCGGCGGTGCGCTGCTGCTCGGCGTGCTGGGCGGCCTGGTCGTCGCCGGTATGGCCGCCGTCGAACGGCTGACCGTGACCGTTGCCGCCGACCGGGTCACCCTGGCCCGGGGCGACGACACCGTCCGGCACGTCGAACGGGACCGGGTCGGGGTGGTCTTCCGGGACGGCAAGCACCTCGTCCTGCTCGGCGTCGACACCGAGGAACTCGCCCGGGAGTCGTCGGACCTGTCGGCCGACCGGCTGCGGCACGCCTTCGAGGCGTACGGCTACCGCTGGTCCGCCGACGGAGACCCGTACCGGGACGACTACCGGCGCTGGGTGGCGGACGGGGCCGAGTTGCCGGCCGGCACCGAGTTGCCGGCCGGCGCCGAGTTGCCGGCCGGCGCCGACGCACTGCTCAAGGCGCGACAGCGGGCGCTGGGCAAGAAGGACCGGGCCCAGGTGGCCGAGTTGCGCGTCGATCTGGCCCGGCTCGGCGTCGTGGTACGCGACCAGGACAAGCGCCAGTACTGGCGCCCGACCCGGTCGACCGGCCCGGCCCGGGACCGGAACCCCGGACAGCCCACGCCGGGCGCCGGCTGAGCGGTCCCGACCACGGCGGCGACGGGTCGTTGCCGCCGTTTCCGCCCTGGCAGTAGGGTTCGGCGAATGAGCCTCCAGCGCAGTGTGGACCCTGGTCAGGTCGGCTTCGACCCGGCGAGGCTGGCCCGGATCGACGCGCATTTCGCCCGTTATGTGGACACCGGCGCGCTGGCCGGTTGGCAACTGGTCGTGACCCGACGCGGCGAGATCGCGCACGTCTCGACGTACGGGCTCCGGGATCGGGAGGCCGGGAAGCCGGTCGAGCCCGACACGCTGTGGCGGATCTACTCGATGACCAAGCCGATCACGTCGGTGGCGGCGATGATCCTCTGGGAGGAGGGACGGCTCCAGCTCACCGACGAGATCAGCCGCTGGCTGCCGGAGTTCGCCGACGTCCGGGTCTACGACCGGGGATCGACGCTGAAGCCGTACACGGTGCCGGCGATCGAGCCGATCCGGGTCTGGCACCTGCTCACCCACACCGCCGGCCTGACGTACGGCTTCCTCCAGACCTCGGTGGTTGACGGGCTCTACCGGGCGGCCGGGTTCGACCTGTACCCCCCGGTCGGGTTCGACCTGGCCACCGCCACCGCGGGCCTGGCCCGGCTGCCGCTGCTCTTCCAGCCCGGTACCGCGTGGGGCTACTCGGTCGCCACCGACGTGCTCGGCCGCCTCATCGAGGTGGTCTCCGGACAGTCGCTGGACGCCTTCCTCGCCGAGCGGGTCCTCGGCCCGCTGGGCATGACGGACACCCGGTGGTGGGCCGAGGGCCCCGACGCGGAGCGGCTGGCCGCCTGCTACGCCCCCGACCCGACGAGCGGCCAGGCGGTCCGGTACGACGCCATCGGCCGGTTGGCGCTGGAGAAGCCGACACTGCTCGCCGGAGGGAGCGGCCTGCTCTCGACCGCCGCCGACTACCACCGGTTCACCCAGTTCCTGCTGCGCGGCGGTGAACTGGACGGGGTACGGCTGCTCGGTCCCCGTACCGTCCGGTTCATGACCCGCAACCACCTGCCGGGCGGGCAGGATCTGGGCCGGCTCTCCACCGGAGGGTTCGCCGAGACCACCTTCGACGGGATCGGGTTCGGGCTCGGCTTCGCGGTGGTGGAGGATCCGGTGCCCAGCCGGACGCCGAGCAGCGTCGGCGAGTACTACTGGGGCGGCGTGGCGAGTACGGCGTTCTGGGTCGACCCGGTCGAGGAGGTCACCGCGCTGCTCTTCACCCAGCTCGTCCCGTCCAGCACCTACCCGCTGCGCGCGGAGCTGCGTCAGCTCGTCTACTCGGCCATCGTGGACTGATCGCCGGGCGGGGTCCCACCGGAAGACCGGGCGCGGCCCCGACCCCGGTGCCGGCGCCGGGCGGTGCTGGCGCGGCCGGAGTAGCGTGCACGATGATCGCACTCGGGGGAGGTCGCCATGGCGATGAAGGCGAAGCGGGTCAGTCTGCTGGACATCGGGCTCGACTCCTCGTTCGACGCGGCGATGACGTTCGTCCAGTCGACGCTCCAGAACATCAACGCCGAGCACCAGCAGCCGATCGTCGACATCGACTTTGTCCGGTCGCGTGACCCGGACACGGTGCTGACCGCGTTCACCGCCTCCTGCGACGTGCTGCACGTGATGGCGCACGGTGATCACAGCAGTACGCCCACCTTCGCGAGCAGTGACGGCCGGACCAAGATCTCGCTGGAGGCGTTGGGCGAGGAGGCGGCCAGCCGGGGGCGGGGGATCTCGGCGCACGCGATCCTCGCCGACGGTTGCAAGACCGGCACCGGAGCCTGGCAGAAGGCGGTCCGGGACTGTCTCCAGGACGAGGTCACCTACATCGGCACCTCGGCGCAGATCGGCTGGCACGAGAGTGGGGTGTTCTGCTCGGCCTTCTACGGCGCCCTGTTCCGCAACCGGGGTCGGGGCATGACCCGGGCCGAGCAGGCGCAGGACGCCGCCGAACGGGCGATCGAGGCGTACACCCTGCTCACCGACCGGAACTGTCCGTTCCGGGTGCTCACGCTCACCCCGAGCCGGTGGGCCCGGATGGCCCTGGCCTGAGCGCCCGAACCAACCGGGCCATTCCGGCGGGCCGGGCCATCCGGCGGGCCGGGGTGGTCAGGCGGGCCGGGCCATCCGGCGGGCCGGGGTGGTCAGGCGGGCCGGGGTGGTCAGGCGGCCGAGCGCGGTGGCGTCGTCCGGGAGAACCGCGACCCCCCGCCCGATCGGCGTGACGTCGGAACGGCCGTCCTCGACGAGGTCGGCGGTGTGATCGCCTCCTGCCAGTGGTCCAGCGCAGGCAGTCGGTCCCAGCCCACCTCGCGGCGCCGGGAGGCGGCGGCCGCGCACCGGGCCCGCCAGCTCCACTGGTTGAGCTGGACGGACGGGCCGGTCAGTTCCGTACGCAGGTCGAGCAGGACGTCGACACAGTGCCGGAGCACCACGCCGTCCCGCTCCGCCTCCGGTCGGCTCACCAGCCAGTTCAGGTCTCGTCCCGCGCAGGTCGGGCAGCCGCAGTGCCACATGCCGCTGTCCGGGTGTCGGCGCATGGTCGCCTCGATGACCGCCAGCGGCTGGTACGAGAGGCACTGCCGGATCAGCGCGGACGGGCGGGCGGCCCGGGACGGTGGCAGGTACCCGGTCGGCCGGCGCGGGTCGAGCCGGCGCAGTCCCGGCTCGGTGCCGATCGCCACCGCGGCCGCCCCGGAGCCGAGTGCGCCGAGGCCGGGCAGGTCCGACCGGAGTAGCAGCACAGGTACGCCGCAGCCGAGGAGTTGCAGCAGGCCCCGCACCGCCCCGACCGGCTCGAACGGGTCGACGGGTTCCTCGAGGACGATCGCGATCGGTACGCCGAGGGCCGTCACGTACCGCAGCAGCGTCTGCCGGGCGTACCGGTCGGCGAGCCAGGCCGGGTGCATCGGCAGCAGCGCGATGGCGTCACCGAGCCGGGCGGCGCGTTCGAGGATCCCGACGAGTCCCGCCATGTCGTCCGGGGCGAGGTAGCCCGAGTCGGTCAACACCGGCAGCCCCAGCTCCCGCTGGTACTGGATCCACCGCTGGTCGAACGGGGCGGCGGCGGTCGACCGGCCGTCCCCGGCGTACCGGGCGGCGTCCAGCAGCAGCGGAGCGCGGTGGTGATCCACCTCCAGCAGGTGCCGGGCCCGGTCGAGGCAGCCACGCAGATTGCCCCGCTCGGCGGTGATGACCAGGCCGCCGCCCGCCCGGCCGGTCGCCTCGGCCAGCTGGGTGACCTGGCTGGTCCGACACTGTAGGAGCAGGCTGCGGTCGAGGTCCCCGATCCGCCGCCCGATGCCGGTCGACTGCCCGTTTCGTTCCCGCGCCACGAGCCCCACCCCGCTGATCATCGTCGAGACATTGATCACCATGAGTGTTTATATAGTAACTCGACGCAATTGGATGGGCGCCGAAGCGGCACTCCTTTGGCAGATTACGGAAAGTGCCTTGGCCGGCGGCGGCGGTTCCGCTAATGGTGTCCGACGCGGAGGCCGGAAGGATCGGAATCCAGCGTCGATCTCCCGGTGGAAATCCGAAGGAACCCGTCCGGGGTAGCATGACCCGCCGTGGGCCTGCCAGGGTCGTGGGCTGTCACGCCCCCGGCAAGCTTTCGCTCAGACACGACGAATCCGAGGGGCTTCCGATGCCGGACTCCAGTACTCCCCGGGCCGACCAGGCCCAACCAGAACCCGAGGTCGAACGTCCCACGGACGCCTCGACGGGATCCCCCGCGACGGGAAGCGCCGAAGCCGGCGCCGCAGATGCCGGAACGCCCGAGCCGGTGGACCCGGACGCGGCCGAGGCGGATGACGAGGAACCCGGTTTCGAGAACCGCGCCGCCCGCCGGGCCAAGGGCAAGGGGCCGGCCGCGCAACAGCGGGCACACGGCACCACCAAGCAGTCAGGTGGCCGCGGCTCGGTCCAGGGGCCCCGGCAGTGGGGCAACCGCCGCACCGGCTGAGCAGGTCGGCCTCGCGGCGGGCGGGCACCGGTCAACGGTCCGCGCGCCAGCGAGGTGGAGACAAACCGGGATGGCCACCCGAATGGCGGCTGGAGTTGCACCGGCCGCCATTCGGGTACCTGGTTACCTCGGTGCGGACGTCGGCGCCGCCGGAATCAACGACCGGCCGCGCCGAACGCCGATCCGCTCAGAGCGCCATTTCGCGCCACTCAGGGCGCCCGCCGAGCCAGGCGTCCGCGAGAATGCGCGCAGACGCCTCGCCGGGGCACTGTTGCACCTTTGAGCGCCCGTCGGCGCCGCCCATCTGGGCCTCTACTTCCCATCGCTGCCCATCCGTACGGATGTACACGTCGCGCCGTGAGCGCAGACCCCGATCGCCGTTCCACCAGTGCCGCTCGACTCTCACCCAGTCACGGTATAGCACGGACGGACCCGCTGGATATCCTCAATCAGGAAACCCGGCCTCCGGATGACCGTACGGACTTCGCCGGAGGGCCGGACGACCGACCGTCGGCACCGCCGAGTCGAGCGGAGCACGGCCACTGTCCATCCGCCATGCTCGATTGATTCGAGACCGCCGATCGGGCGGGATGCGGAATTGGCACCGGGGCGGGCTGGGATCGGCCGTCAGCTACGGGGGAAGGTGACGGCCGGCTGCGGGCACCCGCCCCGGGCCTCTTCGAAGCCGGCTCCCCGCAACGTCGCGGGTACGCCGACCGCTGACCGGTCCACCGCCCTGACCGGCGGGGAGGGCCCACCGGACGTCGGACCACGCGGCGGACCGACCACAGAAGCATGCGGCCCGCCAAGACGACGATGTCGGACAATCCGTCCGATGCGCGTTAAACCGACTCCGAGCGCGACCCGGATTCCGTCCAGGCCTCGCCCCCACCCCAGGGTCGGCAGCACCACTCCAGGCTCGGCACCACAACTGCGGCGGCCGTTCCGCGCAGGATCTCGGTACGGCCGAGCGGCGCCACCCAGACCTGGAGCAGGTAGTCCTCCGCCCGGTCCGAGGCTGACCCGGCGGCCGGAAGGTGTCATCTCTCGCGTCGGGCACCGATGGCCAACACAGCGCCTCTCCCCTGGCAGCGCGTCAGACGGTCGCAGTCTGCGACGTCCCTCGTCGTGCACTGTGACACCGCCTCGCCGGCACCGTCCACCGGTCGACCGCGACCTCCGGCCGGCGACGCCGACCGATGTACGCGTCGGTTTGCGGCCCGCGACTACTCTCCGCTTTCGTCACTGTGCGCAGTGGCGCGGTATGGACAGCGACCTCCGATGTGGCGCAACATCGGTCGTATCGCCCTGTTCCATCACGGACGGGTCAACAGTAAGTTAGCTGCACAGACAATTACTGTCTCGCGAGATGCAACTTGCACCCCCGACATGCCACCCTCGACGCACGGGCACTCGCGCGTCGGACCGGCCGCCGCCCCACCTCGCCGTCCAGGATGAGGGCACTACGGGCAGTGACGTTCACATCAAGAATGGAGGCGCTGCCAGTGGCGAACCACCACCTGACCCGGCCGCTGAGTTCCCGCGCGGGCAAGGAGCCCATCCGTCGTTCCGCTTCGGCCAGCCACCCGGTCGACCTCCCATCCGCCGCGCGCCGGTCGCGCCAGGTCGAGGAGCGGTGCTGACCGTGACCCACTCCCACGACACCGGAACGGAACTGTTCGACAGCCCGCTGCCGCGCCGCCATCCGGGTGCGGGACTCGACAGCGTTGATGGAGAGGTGATGCCGGAGGTGGTCCTCGACGAGGTTTCCCGGTCGTCCTCCGACGCGCTCGGAGGTACGGGTCGGCACGCGCATCCGGGCCAGTCGGCCGTGTACGCCGAACTCGGCGTGCTGCGGGACAGGGTGCCTGGGGTACGGGGTGCCGTCCTCGCGGGCGTCGACGGGCGCCTGATCGGACACGACCTCACCGCCGGGCCCGAGCCCCTGGACCTGGCCGCGCTCGCGGCGACCACCTTCGGGCTCGGCCGGCAGTGCGGTCTGACCCTGCAACAGGGCCCGTTGCGCGAACTGACCGTCCACAGCCACCAGGGCTACTTCACCGTGTACGGGGTGAGCGACCACGTTCTGCTCGCCGTGCTCGGCGACGACCGGCTGAACGTGTCCTGGTTGCACCTGGAGGCGGGACCGGTCGCCGAACGACTCGCTGACCTGCTGCACGTCGGCGGCACCGCGTAGCAGCATGGGCTGGGGCCGGCGCCGGAACTACTCCGGTGCCGGCCACCGCCCAGCCCTCGGGGCCGGTGGTGCCCCGGGTACCGTCAGCCGATCATGAGATAGCGGCACACCATTCCGGCCGCGGCGGTGACCGCCTGCCGCAGGGTCGCGGCGGCGTCGACGATGCCGGCGTCCAACGCGGTCACGTACGCCCCGGCTACGACGTCGAAGGTGACCCCGGGCCCGCGCCGGCACAGGTCGGTCGGACCGGCCAGCGGATCCCGCCCCGCGTTGCGCATCAACTCCTCGTACGGTGCGACGAGGGCGTCGAGCACCACCGCGTAGCCGAGCGCCTCGTCCCCGCTGCGCGACAGCCGGGCGCCGATCCGGTCGGCGACGGTGAGCAGTGCCGCCCCGCCGCCCGGTACCAGTCCCCACTCGACCGCCGCCTTCGCGTTGCGTACCGCGTCGTCGATCTGGCGCCGACGCTTCTTCAGCAGTCCCTCGGTCGACTCGCCGACCCTGATCACCGCGACCCCACCGGAGAGCCGGGACAGCCGCTCCCGCAGCATCTCCCGCTCCTCGTCGCCCACGTGCCGGTCCAACTCGGCCCGGAGGCCCTGGATCCGACGCCGGTTCAGATCCGCGTCCCCTGCGCCGTCCACCACGGTCGTGTCCCGGCGAGTGGTGATCACCTTGCGGGCGCTGCCCAGCACCTGCACGGTGGCCGCGGCGAGCCCTCCGTCGGCGTCGAGCACCACCGTGGCCCCGGTCAGCAGCGCCAGGTCCGCCATCACCCCGCACCGCTCCTCGTCCGGCCAGGGCAGTCGTACGGCGACCGCGCTGAGGGCCTGTTCCATCTTCCCGACGATCAGCGCGGTCAGCGCGGCGTCCCGGACGTCCCGGGCGAAGATCGCCAGCGGGCGACCCTCGCGGCCAGCCAGTTCCAGGAAGGGTCGCAGCTCGGGTACGGCCGCCAACCGCTGGTCGACGATCAGGATCGACGGATCGTCGAGCACCGCCTCGGCGCCCTCGGGGTCCGTCACGAAGGACGGCGAGACGTGTCCGGCCGGCACCCGCATCCCCTTGGTGAGTTCGAGTTCGAGCCCGAACAGGTTGCTCTCCTCGACGATCACCACGCCGTCCTTGCCCACCCGTTCCATCGCGGTGGCGACGAGGTCGCCGACCACCTCGTCACCGGAGGCGATCGTGGCAACCATCCGCAGTTGTTCCTTCGTCTCCACCGGCACCGCGAGATCGGCCAGCTCGGCGAGGACCGCCTGGGCGGCGGACTCGATGCCCCGGCACAGCGCCACCGGGTTCGCGCCGGCCCGGAGCGCCGCCGAGGCGCCGTCCATCATGGCCTGGGCAAGGACGACCGTACCGGTGGCACCGTCGCCGACCCGGTGCCGGACCCCCTCCACCAGTTCGCGGACATAGCTGGCACCGATCGCGTCCCGGGTGTCGTACGCGGTGAACTGCCGCACCACGCTGGCCGCGTCGCCCAGCTCGTGGTACGCCCCGGCGGCGTCCTCGACCAGCACCCGCCGGCCGAGCGGGCCGTAGGTCCGGCGGACCAGGTCCGCGCCGGCCCGGAACCCGCGGGCGACGATCGCCTGGTGCCGGTTGTAGTTGGTGCGCCGGGGCGCGGCACCGGTGGCGGCCTTGGCCACCCCGCCACCGCCACCGCCCCCCGCACCGGGCCGACCGGCCGGCGCCGGCACGGTGGCCAGGTAGATGTGCGGCTCGGCGTTGTAGGCGCTCCACTTCGGCTTCTGGTCCGGCCGACGGCGTACCACTCCGTCGTGGACGTACCGGAACAGCTCGTCGACGCCGATCCGACCGTCGCCGTCCAGGTCGGCACCGCCGGTGGCCAGCCCTTCCAGCAGTACGTCGGTGAAGATCGACCCCCGGGGCGCCGACTCGACCAGGCCGTCGGACTCGAACGCGTACTCGTAGCTGTCGCAGGCGCTGATCACCACGTAGCCCCGGCCGGCCTGGCCCTCCAACGCACCCTGTGGTGCGCCCTTGAATCCTTCGGCGAAGGCGCCCGCGAAGCAGCAGTCCAGCACGAGCACCTTGGCCGCGGCGCGACACGCCTCCAGTTGCTCGTTGACGAAGGAGCGGGAGATGGCGGTGCTGGCCGGTCGGGTCCGGACGGTGTTGGCGGCCGCGAAGTAGAGCCGGTGGAACGGGTCCACGATGCCGTGGCAGGAGAAGTAGAGAAGTACGAGATCGTCGTCGACCCGGTCGGTGAGCAGATCCTCGATCTCCCGTCGTACCTCGTGGTCGGGGGCGTCCTGCTGGGTGCGTACCGTGAAGTTCCCGACGGTCGGGTCCTCCAGCACCGCCGCCAGCCGTTCCACGTCCTGCTCCGGGGCCCGTAACTGCGCCAGTGACGGGTCGTCGTACTCGCCTACGGCGATGAGCAGCGCGTAGCGGCCGGCCGGCGGGCTAATCCGCACCGGACCCGGCACCGCTCTGGGTTGGTGGCACACCGAGCCACTCGGTCACCATCCGCTCGGTCTCCTCGCTGGGAGCGCTGATCGTCAGGCTCCGGCGTCCGTCCCGGAGAATGATCCGCCGGGCGGCGCCTCGTTGGACGAAGGCGACCGCGACCTGGGCGAGCGCGGCAACGGTGGTCGCCGAGAAGAGACCGGTGACCACCAGTTCGGCCAGCGCACCGGCGGTGCCCTTCGGGCCGGGGTACCCGAGCCGGCTGAGCCGCTCGGCGGTCTCGGCGGGGCCGGCAGGGTCTCCGGTGCGGCCGGCAGGGTCTCCGGTGCGGCCGGCAGGGTCTCCGGTGCGGCCGGCAGGGTCTCCGGTGCGGCCGGCAGGGTCTCCGGTGCGGCCGGCAGGGTCTCCGACGTCGCCGACCCCGAACGATTCGCCGCCGGACGACTCGCCGCCCCCGAACGACTCACCGCCGAACGACTCGCCACCGCGGGTGGGCTCATCGACATCGGGCCTGGCGACGTGCAGGATGGTCCGGGCGTGCAGCTCCCTGAACAGCGCTGTTGCCGACTCGGCATCGCCGCGCACGCTTCCGGGGACCGGCCCGGAGACCACCAGGGTGATTACGCCACTATTCATGGAGTAATCGTGTCGTGACAATGAGTAGTCGCCTGTCGGGTTTCCGTCACTGCTCGGTCAGCCTGCCGACACCTTCGCGTCCAGCACCCCGCCGGACCATCGGCGGGCCGACTGGCCTCGGGTCGCCACAGTGGGTAACCATGGCATATGCCCAGGTATGAGACACCCTGGCAGGACGAACCGGGCCGCTCGCCGGGCGGCACCGTCTACGGACGCCGCAACCGGCGCCTGCCCCACGACCCGCTGCTGTTTGCCGCGTTCACCGTCGGCGGCGCGGGCGTCCTG
Organism: Plantactinospora solaniradicis; assembly: GCF_042658085.1. Taxonomy (NCBI): domain Bacteria; kingdom Bacillati; phylum Actinomycetota; class Actinomycetes; order Micromonosporales; family Micromonosporaceae; genus Plantactinospora; species Plantactinospora solaniradicis. The sequence continues at coordinate 1,007,997 of NZ_JBHSPR010000010.1, forward strand.
CTCGGGGTGCTCTTCGCCGCCGGGGTCTTCTCCGGGAACGGGGGCCGGGCGGGACCGGTCCGGGTCGCACCGGCCGGAAGCCCCAGCGCCGGCTCGCCGGTGCCGACCCCGGGCGGATCGGCGGCCGGCAGCCACCCGGCAGCCACCCCGACCCCGACCCCGACACCTCACGGCACCCCGGCCGGAACGCCCGGCCCCACCGGTCCACGGCTGCTCCGCTCGGCCGTCTCCGCCCTCTGCCTGGACATCGTCGGGACCGAGGTCGCCGAGGGGGCCGACGTACACCAGGTGCCCTGCGGTGCCGGGGCGAGCCAGCGCTGGCTGCCGACCCCGGTCGGTGGCGACGTCTTCGCCCTGGTCAACGCCGCCAGCAGCAAGTGCCTCGACGTGGACGGGGCGAGCCTGGCCGACGGCGCCCCCGTCCAGCAGTGGTCGTGCACCGGCCAGCCCGACCAGCGCTGGCGGCTCGTCCGCACCGCCGCCGGCACGACGATGCTGGTCAGCGTGCACAGCGGCAAGTGCCTCGACCTGCCGGCCGCCAACCTGGCGCCGGGGATCAGGATGCGGCAGTTCAGTTGTCAGGCGACGCCGAACCAGCAGTGGATCGAGCAACGGCCGGACTGACCGGCACCCCGCCCGCCGAGCCCGGCTCAGCCGGCCCGGACGGACGATCCGGGGTCGCGGTCGGCGGCCGCTCCGGGCGGCGAAGCCGCATCGACAACACCGCCGCGCCGGCACAGAGCGCTCCGGCGACGTACCAGGCCAGGGTGTAGCTGCCAAGCTGGTCCCGGACCAGCCCGGCGCCGGTGGCCGCGATCGCCGCGCCGACCTGGTGGGACGCGAAGACCCAGCCGAACACGACGGCTCCGCTCGCGCCGAAGTACTCCCGGCAGAGCGCCACCGTCGGCGGCACCGTGGCCACCCAGTCCAGGCCGTAGAAGATGATGAACACCAGCATGCTCGGCTGGGTCGAGTCGCCGAACAGGCTCGGCAGCACCAGCAGCGACGCACCCCGCAGGGCGTAGTAGCCGGCGAGCAGCAGCCGGCTGTCGACCCGGTCGGTCAGCCAGCCGGAGGCGACGGTGCCCACGATGTCGAAGAGGCCGACCAGGGCGAGCAGGCTGGCAGCGGTGGTCTCGGTCATCCCGTGGTCGTGCGCGGCCGGGATGAAGTGCGTACCGACCAGTCCGTTGGTCGACGCGCCACAGATCGCGAATCCGCCGGCCAGCAGCCAGAACGCCCGGGTCCGGGCCGCCGTGCGCAGCGCGCCCACCGCCCGCGCCGCCGCTCCTCCGTGCGAGGCCGGCGCCGGGACGACCTCGGTCGCCCCGTAGGGCGGCAGGCCGAGATCCGCCGGGTGGTCGCGCAGCAGCCATCCGACCAGGGGTACGACGGCCAGCGCCGCCCCCGCCACCACCAGTGCCGCCGTGCGCCAGCCGTACGCCTCGACGAGGTTGGCCAGCAGTGGCAGGAAGACCAGCTGGCCGGCGGCACCCCCGGCGGTGAGCACCCCGGTCACCAGGCCCCGTCGGCGGACGAACCACCGCCCGGTCACCGTGGCCACGAAGGCGAGCGCCATGGACCCGGTACCCAGCCCGACGAACACGCCCCAGAGCAGGATCAGCTCCGCACTGGTCCGCATGAACACCGTCAGCCCGCTACCGGCGGCGACCAGGGTCAGGGCACCGGCAACCACGAGTCGGATGCCGAACCGGTCCATCAGCGCGGCGGCGAAGGGCGCGGTGAGGCCGTACAGGATGAGGTTGACCGACACGGCGGTCGAGATGGTGGCCAGGGACCAGCCGAACTCCTCGTGCAGCGGGTGCAGCAGCACGGACGGGGTGGCACGGAAACCGGCGGCGCCGACCAACGCGACGAACGCGACGGCGGCGACCAGCCAGGCGGGATGCAGGCGGCGGATACGGGTCACCTGCCGAGTCTGCGGCTCGCCGGCCGGGCCGACGAGTGGCCGGAGAGCCACGATGCGCAAGAATTGGGCCAACGACGTCGGAGCAGGAGGAGAACGTGACGATGGTCACCGCCGAACGGACGGGTCCGCACCGGATCGCGGTGCTCGCCCTCGACTCCGTGGTCGGGCTCGACCTGGGTACTCCCGCGCAGGTCTTCGGCACCGCCCGGGACGACGCCGACGTGCCGTTCTACACGGTCGCCGTCTGCACCCCCGGCGGCCGGCCGGTACGCAGCAGCGCCGGGTTCCAGGTGCTGCCCGAGCATGGGCTGGAGATCGTCGAGGACGCCGACACGGTCATCGTGCCCGGTGTCCACGGCGGCGCACCGCTGACCGACGGCAGCCTCGATCCGGAGATCCGGAAGGTGCTGCGGCGGGCCCACGATCGGGGTGCGCGGCTCATGTCCATCTGCACCGGCGCGTTCGTCCTCGCCGCGGCCGGCCTGCTCGACGGTCGCCCGGCGACCACCCACTGGGCGTACGCCAACCGGTTCCGCCGGATGCATCCGCAGGTACGGCTCGATCCGGAGGTGCTCTTCGTCGACGACGGTGACGTGCTCACCTCGGCCGGGGTCGCCGCCGGGCTCGACCTGTGCCTGCACGTCATCCGGACCGACCACGGCAGCGGGGTCGCCAACCGGTCGGCCCGGCGCTGTGTGGTGCCGCCGTGGCGGGAGGGCGGCCAGGCGCAGTACATCGAACGGCCGCTGCCCGAGGCGACCGCCAACGGTACGGCCCGGACCCGGGACTGGGCGCAGCACCGGTTGCAGGAGCCGCTGACCCTGTCCCAGATGGCGGCGCACGCCAGCATGAGCGTGCGGACCTTCACCCGGCGGTTCCGCGAGGAGACCGGGCTCAGCCCGGCCCGCTGGCTGCTCCAGCAGCGCACCGACCACGCCCGCCTGCTGCTGGAGAGCACCGACCTGAACGTCGACCAGGTCGCCCGCCGCTCCGGCTTCGGCACCACCGCCGCGCTACGGCAGCAGTTGCACCAGCGCATCGGCGTACCGCCCACCACCTACCGCCGCACCTTCCGCCCGCCCGGGGTGTGAGGAAGGGTGTTAGGAAGGGGCCCTTCTTATACAGAAAACGATAAGAAGGGCCCCTTCCTTACATCTCAGGTGCAGGCGTTGCCGTTGAGGGTGAAGGCGGTGGGTGCGGGGTTCGGGCCGGTGTTCGAGGCGAGGAAGCTGAATTGGACCGTGGCGCCGGGTGGGATGTTGCCGTTCCAGGTGGCGTTGCGGGCCGTGACGACGGCGCCCTGCTGGGTGCCGGAGGCGTTCCAGAAGGTGCCGGCGCGCTGCGCGGCGGGGAAGGTCCAGCCGACCGTCCAGCCACTGACCGGCTGGGTGCCGGTGTTGGTGACGGTCACGGTGGCGTTGAAGCCGGTGCCCCACTGCTGGTCGACCCGGTAGCTGACCCGGCAGGCGGCCGGGGGCGCGGTGGTGCCGAACGAGATCTTGTGGAGCTGGCCGGGCAGGTCGTTGACCAGGTACAGCTCGCCGTTGGCGTCCTGTCCGAGGCTGGTGGGCTGAATCGTCAGCTCGGTAAGCGCCCGGGTGGCGTACGCCCCGCCGGGGGTGGCCGGCGGACGGACCACGAAGGCGGTGCCGGAGCAGTAGTCCGTGGCCAGGTACGTCCCGGTCGCGATGTCGGCGAACTCGTCACCCCGGTAGACGTAACCGCCGATCACGGCGCAACCCTCGGCCGAGGTGCGGTACGAGTAGACCGGCTCGACGTACTGGGCGCCGGCCTGGCAGCGGGCCTGGTTGAACACCACCGGACCCTCCCGGCAGGACCAGCCGAGGTTGGCGCCGCCCTGGTTCGCCCGCAGGTGGTCCATCTCCTCCCAGGTGCCCTGGCCGACGTCGGCGATCCAGAGCGAGCCGTCACCGCCGAGGTCGTGGGAGAACTTCCACGGGTTCCGCAGCCCGTACGTCCAGATCTCCGGCCGCGCTCCGGCCGTGTTCACGAACGGGTTGTCGGCCGGTACGCAGTAGCGCTGGGTGCCGCAGGCGCGGTTCACGTCCAGCCGGAGGATCTTGCCGAGCAGGGTTCCGAGGTTCTGCCCGGAGTTCAGTACGTCGTCCGAGCCGCCGCCGTCGCCGATGCTCCAGTACAGGTAGCCGTCGGGGCCGAACGCGACGTGTCCGCCGTTGTGGTTGGAGAACTGGGAGTGCGCCTGGGTCAGCACCACCTGCTCGCGGTTCGCCGGGATCGGCTGCTGGCCGGCGCTGTCCAGAGTGAACCGGGACAGTGTGACGGTGCCTTCGGGCAGCGCGGTGTAGGCGACGTAGAGGGTGCGGGTCTGGGCGAAGTTCGGCGTGGTGACCAGGCCGAGCAGCCCGCGTTCGTTGCCGGAGGTGTCGACCCGGTCGGTGATGTTGAGCAGCGGTTCGGCCGCCAGCCCGGTGTCCGGGTGGTAGACCCGGATGGTGCCCTGCTTCTCGGCGATCAGCAGCCGGCCGCTGCCGTCGTCGGGCGCGAAGATGGCGGTCGGCCGTTGCAGGCCGAACGCGACCTGGGTGGTGCTGACGGTGAGCTGGTCCAGGGGCGGTACCGCCGCCGCCACTTCGGCGCGTTCCGGGGCGGGCTGTCCCGCCGCCGATGGTGCGCCGAACGCGACGAGCGGAGTGATTATGGCGGCCGCGCCAGCCAGGCAGAGCCGCCCGAGAGATTGACGTCGCAGCATATTGACTCCCATCGGTTAACAGGAAGGTAATGCTGCGATCGATGCCTAGATCCACGTGTCCCGAAGTATGGGAACGCTCCCACGGGAGATTACCGGACGTCGGTACGCATAGCGCGCAACTGTTCGAGGTGCGTCGGGAGGTGGAGCCGACCGTGGATGTCGAGCATCCGCCCCCACGGCAGGGACTCCTCGATGTGCAACTCGAAGCCCTCGCGGAGATGGGAGTCCACCGGCGTCTCCGCCTCCGGCCCCAGCCGATCCACCAACGCGCAGAGCCGCTCGCTCGTGCCACGCAGCCGGGCGGCCAACTCCGGCAGCCCGGCCCCGGCCGGCATCATCGCGTCCAACTGCGGTCGCAGGGTCGGTCGCGCGTCGTAGTACGCCCACGGCGAGCCGACCAGCACCGCCTCGGTCGTCTCGGTCAACAACTCGTCGTTGGCGGCGAGGTGCACCACGACCTGCTCGGCGCTCAACTCACCCGACGGTGGTGGCCCGAACCCGCCCGCGTCCACCTCGGCGAGCAGGTGCGCGTACGCCCGGCGTAGCTCCGCCGTCTCCATCCGGACAAGTCTAGGGCCTGGCTGACCAGGTCAGGCCCTTATCGCGGGACGCGGACCCCGTCGACGTGGACGTCCGGCCCGCCGGTCGCGACAGCCCGTGCCGGATCCGCTCCGTGGCCGGCACGTGGACAGCATCGGACACCGTCACTACGGTGACCCGGATGCCGTACCGCCCTGGCGCCATCCCGACCCGGTCCGCAGCGGCGAGGACCGGCCGGCGGTGCCACCCGTGACCGTCAGCGGGCAACTGCGACTGCTCACCGACCCGGACTTCCGGCGCTGGTTCGGCTCCCGGTCCATTTCGGAGGCGGGTACCGCAGCGAGCCTGGTGGCGCTGCCACTGCTGACGTACCAGCTCAGTGACTCGGCGACGATGACGGCGGCGGTGGCCGGGGTGCAGGCCGTGCCGTACCTGCTGTTCGGGCTGTTCGCCGGGGCGGCGGCGGACCGGCTGCCCCGGAAGACGATGATGGTCGCCGCCGACCTCGGCTGTGCGGCGCTGTTGGGCACGCTGCTGCTCGCCGACGTCCTCGGCGCCCTCACCTCGTGGCACGTGCTGGTCGTGGCGTTCGGGCTCGGTTGTGGATTCTGCTGGTTCGACGCAGCCGCCTGGGGTTCGCTGGCCCGGCTGGTCGGCAAGGCGCGGCTGGCCGAGGCGAACGGCCTGCTCTGGTCGACCGAGATCGTGTTGAGCATCGCCATGCCGGCGCTGGCCGGCCTGCTCGCCGCGCTGACCGAGCCGACCCTGGTGCTCGGCCTGGACGCGGCGAGCTACCTGGTCTCGGCGGCCCTGCTGGTCCGGATGCGCGCCGGCCTCGACCCGACGGTCGGGCCGGCCGGCCCGGCACGCCGACTGCGCGCGGAGATCGCCGAGGGGTTGCGGTACCTGTGGCGCGAGCCGGTGATCCGCGCCCTCAGCCTGGCCGGCTTCGGCTTCTCACTGTCAGCCGGCGGCGTGTTCGGCCTGTTGGTGGTGCATGCGGACCAGGTGCTGGCGGTCACCACGGCGGACTGGCACGTCGGACTGCTCTACACCGCCGCCGCGGTCGGCTCGCTGTTCGCGGCGCTGCTGCTGCCGCGCTTCGGCCGGTCCGCCGGTCAGGGCGCCGTCTCGATCATCGGGTACGGAGTCTTCGTCGCCGCGCTGGTCGGGCTGGCCGTCACCCCGGTCTTCGCCGCCGCCCTGCTGCTGTGGACGGTCTGGGAGTTCGCCCGGACCACCGTCAGCATCAACGGGATCACCGTGCGCCAACAGTTGACTCCGGACGAGTTGCAGGGCCGGGTCAACACCACCGGCCGGATGATCGCCTGGGGCGGTACGCCGTTCGGCGCGATCGTCGGCGGCACGATCGCCGAGACGGCCGGCGTACCGATCGCGTACCTCGTGCTGACCGTGCCGGCCGTGCTCGGCCTCGGGCTCCTGCTCGCCTCGCCGGTCCGCCGGCTCCGGATCCCGGCCGGATAGCCGCCGACCAGCGGCGAACCGGGCCGGTCGCGGCGGTCACGATGGTCGACCGGAACCCCGCGCACCGATCGCCCCGTCGACCTCCCGGACCGCCCGCGCCCAGGCCCGGGTCGCCCGGTCGCCCAGCTTCGACCGGTCGATGGCCCAGGACTCCAGCCCGGGTACGAGCACCCGGACGACATGTCCCGGCAGTTGGGGCGGGGACAGGTCGACCACCACCACCCGGCCGAGCCCGGCGGCCCGGAGCCGGTCGAGCAGCAGCCGGATGTCGGCCACGATGTCGTCGCTGGGATAGGACGCCACCGTCGACACCGGAACCGCCGGAACCGCCGCAGCCGGCAGGGGCATCAGGGTCGGTCCTCCGCCGCCGACGGCTCGACTCTGCGCGCACTCCGTGATCGCCCTGGTCAGCGCGATCTCCAGGTCGGGATGCGCGCCGTGGCCGACACCGTCCGGCGGGAACGGCCGCCCGCTCTCGTCGGACGCGTACGCCGTGACCGTCGGAATGCCGAGGTCGGAACCGATGGATCGCAGTTGCAGGTCCAGGCCGGCGTCCCGGAACCGACCCACCAGTGGGCGTACGGCCGGCGGCACCGTGTCGGGGTCGAGCCGGGTTGCCCGGTCGGTGAACCGCGCGGCCTCGTCCGGCGTCAACCTGGGCGAGACCAGCCCGCTGGTGAGGACCTCCGCCAGGCGGTTGCCCACGACCTCGGCGATGGTCATGGCATCCCGCTCGACCAGCTCGCAGAGCGCGTGGCAGATCGCCTCCTCCAGGCTGTTGCCGGAGGCAAGACCGTTGCTCGTGGTCAACTCGTAGCAGGGCGGCGCGCCCGGATAGGAGGCGTAACAGACGGCACCGTGCGGTACGAGCACCGGCTCGTCGCCGAGCAGGTCGTGCCCTTCGACCCAGTAGATCGGCAGTTCGTCGTGATAGCGGGGCAGCAGCCCGATGTTCTGCTCGGCCGGCCGGACCACGGCGCGACCGGCGGCCGCCAGTTCCCGGTACGAGGCGACGGCGGTCGGCCGCAGCGGCAGCCAGCCGGAGAACCGTTCGACCGCCTCCATCAGCGCCGACGTCTTCGCGTCGACCGGGGTCGACCCCTTGCCGCTGTAGACGGAGATGCTGTCGTTGGACCGGGGAACGATCGCGTTGTAGACCGGGATGCCGAGCCGGTCCAAGCCGGTGACGTCGGCCAACCGGGTGATTCCGAGGTGCGCGAAGTAGGGCCGCACCCGCTCGTACGTCGACGCGGCGGTGCACTCGCGGTGCGCTCCCGGACCGTACGCCTTGGCGACCCGGTCCCGGAGCTTCAAGCCGTCGCCCCTCGTCCGCGCCGGGCGGATCAGACGGGCAGGACCCGGCAGCAGGCAACCGGCGCCGCCTGGGCGGAGACGGTGGCTCCGGAGCCGGCCTCGGCGCGGTGCCGACCGTCCGCGCCGCCGTCCAGATCGGAGCGCGGAGTGCCGGTGGGCGTGACCCGGCAGAGACCGGTGGGCGCGACCCGGCGGAGACTCACGCCGGTTCGGAGGGCCTGTCCGGTCTGCTCCAGCAGCAGTCGCAGGTTCGTCGGGTCGAGCTCGGCGATCGTCTGGAGCGATGGCTGTCCGGGCCGGTCCGCGCCCCGGTCCACTGCCGTGATCTGCATCGACGTCCCCCGCTTCGGCCAGTCTTACCGGTACCGGAACATGCGCACCCTACAAACGCGACCCTAGTCAGGGCAAGCAACTCCCGAGCCGGGTGGAACGGGTCAACGACCCCGGCGACCCCGGCGGGCGCGTAGGTAGTCGGAGACGACGTACTCGCCGAGGTCGCCCAGTTCCGGGGTGAACACCCGGCCGCCGCAGCGCCGGGCCACCGCGTCGACGAACCGACGCAGTCCGGGGTCCTCGCCCAGCATGAACAGGTTCATCGTGGCGCCGTACCGGGTCAGGTTGTCCACCTCGGCCACGGTCGCCTCGATCGTCTCCGGCAGCGGTGGCCAGTTGAACACCCCACCGCCCAACTCCGGATCGAGGTGCGCGGTCGGCTCACCGTCGGTGACCACCAGCACCACCGGCTCGGAGCCCGGATGTTGCCGCAGGTGCCGACCGGCCAGCTTCAGCGCGTGTTGCAGGTTGGTGCCCTGCACCATGTCCGGTTCCACCCCGGCGAGTTCCTGCTGGGTCAACGGCATGGCCTCCCGGCCGAAACCGATGATCTGGAACGCGTCCTGCGGGAACCGGGTGGCGACCAGGTGGGACAGGGCCAGCGCCGTCTGCTTCATCGGCCCCCAGCGTCCCTCGGAAATCATCGAGAAGGAGAGGTCGACGCAGAGCGCCACCGCCGCGGAGGCCCGGCGCTCCGTCTCCACCACCTCGAAGTCCTCGACCGCTAGCTGCACCGGCACCCCCGCGCCGGTACGCCGGACCGCCCGGGCCAGCGTCCGGACCACGTCGAGCGGCTGCTCGTCGCCGTACTCCCAGGGTCGGGAGGCCCCGGTGACCTCACCGGCCGCGCCCGCCGAACGCAGGTCGTGCTGGCCCCGCCGCCCGGTGGAGAGTTCGGCGAAGATCCGGCGCAGCGCGGTGCCACCGAGCCGGCGCAGCGCCTTCGGGCTCAGCGTCAGCCCGTCCGCGCCCCGGTTCAGCCAACCCTGCCGGCGCAGCTCCCGCTCCAGCTCCCGCAGCCGGCGTACGTCGTCGGCGGCGTCCCGGCCGAGGTTGCGGGACACCGACTCGACGTCGATGTCGTCCAGGGTCGCCCCGGGATGCTCCTGGCCGAGCTGGTCCAGCAGGTCGTCCAGGTCGGCGATCTCGCCCAGCGCCCCGGCCGCCTCGCCGTAGCCGAGCGGCTGGTCGCCCCGGACCCGTTCCCGCCGGTCCCAGGCGAGGTCCGGGCGCAGCGACCGCAGGTTGGCGTCCAGCGCGGAGAGCTGCCCGGCCAGTTCCGGGCCGAGCGACGACTCCATCAGCCGGGCCAGTTCCTCGCGCTGGCTCGGCGTCAGCGACCGCATCAGCCGTTCCCCGGCGGCGGCCCGCCGGGCCAGGGCGTCGACCAGTTCCTCGACCGTCTCCGGTTTCTCCGGGAAGAAGTCGCCGTGCCGCCGCATGAACTCGGCGAACGCGTCGGTGGTGTCCTCGCCCCGGTCGTGCCGGGCGAGCAGGTCGTTGAGGTCGCCGAGCATCTCCGAGAGCTGGCGCTGCGCGGCCGGGTCGGCGGCGCCCCGCATCGCGTCCCGGAGCCCGCTGAACCGCTGCTCCAGTACGTCCCGGCGCAGCCCGTCCAGAATCTGCTGGTAGCTGGCCCGCGCCTCGTCGCTGGCCCACTCGTACCCGGAGAGTTCCTCCACCGCCCGCGCGGCCTGAGAGGGCAGGTTGTCCAGCACCGCCTCGGCGAACCGGGCGTCATCGTCGTCGCGACCCCGCAACTCGTCGCGTTCGGCGGCGAGTGCCTGGTCGAGCAGTGCCTGGGACCGGGTCACGGCGCCGTCCAGGTCTCCCCGGCGCAACGCCTCCCGACGCATCCGCCGGGCCCGCGCGACCAGGTCGTCGAGCCCGCCCCGATTCTCCGGTCCGCGTCGCAGCAGGTTACGCAGCGCCTCGCGCAGGCTGCCGCCGGCCAGCACCTCCGCGCCGACCGAGTCAACCGCGGCCCGCACGTCGTAGGGCGGGGCGAGCGGGTCGGGGCCGCCGCGCCAGGAGCCGTACCGGAAACGGTTTCCGCCGGCCATGGTCAGGCCCAGTCGTCGTCGCGGTCCGGACGACCGCCGAGATCCGGGTCACCGCCGCCGGCACCACGGCCACCACGGCCACCGCCCGCACCACGGTCACCGCCGCCCGGCCGCCGGCCGCTGTCGGGGCTCCGGCCGCCGTAGCGGGTACGGCCCTCGTCGGTGACGTCCTTGGCCAGCCGTCGGGTCAGGTGCAGCCCCTCCAGGACAAACTCGATCCCGGCCGCCGCCTCGGCGGGGGTCGGCGCGTCGCCCAGGCCGAGCCGGTCCAGCGCCTTGGCGAGCCCCGGTACGGTGCCGACCTGGCGCAGCAGCTCGGTCGGACCGACGAGTTCGCCGGTCTCGATCACCGCACCGTCGGCGACCAGCGCGGTGAACCCGGACACGTCCAGCCCGGCCAGGCGGGCCCGGAACGTCTCGGCGGTGGCGGTACGGAGCAGGTGACCGAGGATCTCGATCTCCCGGCCCTCCTCGCCGCTCTCGAACTCGACCTTGCCGCGCAGGGTGCTGGTCACCGACACCGCGTCGCCGACCCGGGCCACCGGCTCGATGTCCGGCGCGGCGGCGGGCTGACCGTCCGGCGTACCGGCCGCGAGCAGGCCGGCCCGGCGCAGGGCAGCGGCGGAAACGGTCTCGGCGGCGGCGATCGCGAACCGGGCGGAGACCCCGGACCGGGGGTCGACCGACGGCGACTCGCGCACCGCGCGGGCAAACCGGGCCAACACCTCCAGTACGTGCTCCGGCACGGCCGACACCAGGGCCGCCTCCTGCCGGATCAGCTCCAGTTCCAGCTCGAGGTCGAGCGGGTAGTGGGTCCGGATCTCGGCGCCGAACCGGTCCTTGAGCGGCGTGATGATCCGCCCCCGGTTGGTGTAGTCCTCCGGATTGGCGCTCGCCACCAGCAGCAGGTCCAGCGGCAGCCGGAGCTGGTAGCCACGCACCTGGATGTCCCGTTCCTCCAGCACGTTGAGCAGCGCCACCTGGATCCGCTCGGCCAGGTCAGGCAGCTCGTTGACGGCGAAGATGCCCCGGTTGGTCCGGGGCACCAGCCCGAAGTGGATCGTTTCCGGGTCGCCGAGCGTACGGCCCTGGGCGACCCGGATCGGGTCCACGTCACCGATCAGGTCACCGACGCTGGTGTCCGGGGTCGCCAGCTTCTCGCCGTACCGCATCGACCGGTGCAGCCAGCCGATCGGCAGTTCCTCGCCGGCTTCGGAGACCGCGCGGCGGGACGCCGGGGTCAGCGGATGCATCGGATGCTCGTTCAGCTCGGAACCCCGGATCACCGGGGTCCATTCGTCCAACAACTGGCCGAGTGCCCGGATCAGCCGGGTCTTGCCCTGGCCGCGCTCGCCGAGCAGCACCAGATCGTGTCCGGCCAGCAGCGCCCGTTCCACCTCGGGCAGCACCGTCTCGTCGTAGCCGACGATCCCGGGAAAGCGGGGCTCGCCCGCGCGGAGCCGGGCCAGCAGGTTGTCCCGGAGTTCCTGCTTGACGCTCCGGTACCGATGTCCGGTGGCGCGAAGTTCACCGAGCGTGCCGGGCAGCTCGACCGGCGGGGTCGGCGGGACCTGGGGAGTCTTTGTCACCCGCCCTACGCTAGCTCTAGATTCCGCCAACCGGCGGGTACCCGGCGGGCCGATCATGATCGAGACGGCGCGGCCGGACCCGTCCCTCCGGATTACAGGGCAGGGGCAGCATGAGCACACCCGACCAGACCGGACTCGCCAACCAGCTCGCCCTGGGGGTGGCTCTCGGCCTCTCCTTCGGGGTTCTCCTCGGTATCCTCATCGACAACATCGGCCTGGGCATCGCCTTCGGCATGCTCGGCGGGGTGGTCGTCGCCACCCTGATGCAGATCCTCCGCCGGCCGCCCGAGTCCTGAGCCAGCGGACGGCCGACGGTGCGGACCGGCGGCCCGGCAGACCGGAGCACCGGCAGACCGGCGGTTCAGCCGATCAGTGGCGGACCAGCGGATCAGCAGTGCGCGCAGGCACCCCGGCGACGCAGGTGGTACGCGAGTGTGGCGGCACCGAGCGCGAACCCCCAGAGCGGCCAGAGCGCCATCGGGATCAGCGTCAGGCTGCCGCCGCCCAGTTCGTCGAAGAGTTCCGGCTGCCCGTACAGGGTCAGCCCGGCGGCGCTGATCGCGATCGCCACCAGGGTGGCCGGGACCACAGCCAGCTTGATCGGCACCCGGCGGCCGGCCAGCCCGACCATCCAGCGGGGGAACCGCTCACCCCAGCGCTGCATCAGGCCCAGGGTCAGGATCGCGCCGACCACCCCGAAGGCACCCAGCCCGAGGCCGGCCCAGACCAGGCCGGTGTCGTGCAGCTCGTCGAGGAACTCGTCGGTGATGCCGAGCGGGATACCGACCGCCCACGCGAACCGGGTGACCGCGTACAGCACCGGGATGACCACTGCGGTGTAGACCGCCCAGCGCCCCCAGCGGGTCGCCGACTCCACCGAGGTCCAGGTCGGGGCGTCGGCCTGGCGCCCGCACGACGGGCAGGCCCCGGCGGTACGGAACTGCCAGGTCAACACGGTTCGGGCCAGCAGCAGCCCGGCCGCGATCGAGAAGACCTTGTAGCCCAGCGCCCAGGTGAAGAGTTCGGAGTAGTCGACCGGGGGCCAGCCGAACGGCAGCCCACCGATGAGCATCGGCGCGTACCCGGCGTACGTCAGCACCTGCACGTCCGGCACCACCAGCAGCAACCCGGCGACGACCAGCCAGCCGTAGCCGAGCAGCACGATCCGGGGTGCCCCGCGTAGCCGTACCGCGTGCGGGCCGGCCATCGCCAGCGCCGTCACCGCCGCGCCGAGCAGCAGCACCGCGAAGACCGGTGCCGCGACGCCCGCCGGCACCCGCCACAGCAGGCTGCCCTCGCCGTCCGGGTCAGCGGCCCCGAACGGGTACCCGTGGCCCATGATCGCCCAGGCAGAGGCCAGTAGTCCGAACAGCGCGGTGAAGCCGGCGGCCAGGTAGCCGATCCGGTCCGCCCACCCGCGCCGGGTGATCGTGCCGGCATCGTCGCGCTGCGCCGGAGTGATGGTGGTGTCCATGGTGGGTCCTCTCGTCGACGGTCGGCCCGGGCTTTGGGGCTGCGGCGGGCGTGTCGCCCGGCCGGGGCCTTTCCCGGACCCGTCACCACCATCGCGGTCCTGGGTCCCCGAAACCTCCCGGCCGCAGGTGAACCCCCTCCCTCCACAGGGGGACTCCGCCCAGCAGGGGAACGCACGGGGTTGACCTCAAGTGGGATCGAGGTATCACGATGTCGCTGTTCGAGATGTCGCCGACCGAGTGGAGAGGAGCTGTCGCGATGAGCGTCAGTTGGGCGTACCTCTATGGACATCCCGGAGCCGATCCGGTGGCCGACCGCGTCGTGCTCGACCGGGGCGGACAGCGCACGACGCTGGTGCCGGTACCGGACGAATCGCTGGCCGCCTCGGTGGCGGTCGAGCTGGTCGAGGAGGGCGTCGGGCTCATCGAGCTGTGCGGCGGCTTCTCCGTCCAGGACGCGGCCCAGGTGATCGCGGCGGTGGACGGCCGGGTTCCGGTCGGGCACGTCACCTTCGCGGCGGAGTCCGTCCGGGGCGCCGCCGCGTACAGCGCGCAGTTCGACGCGGACCAGCCGGTCGGAGGTGGCTGAGCACCGTCCCCTGCGACCGATCGGCGATCAGCCTCCGGGGGCCGCCGTCGGATCCGGTGCCGGGTTGGTGGCCTCGAACAGGGCGACGCAGCCGCGTACGGTCACCCGGATGTCGGTGAACCGCTTGTCGAGTTGCCAGCGCAGCCCGGTCAGGTCGTCGTCGGTGTTGTGGAAGATGCCCCGGGCGTTGTAGACCGTCATCAACCGGCGGGCCGGCGCGCTGACATCCACTCCGGACGACAGAATCGTGCTGCCGAAGACCCGACCACCGGGGCGGAGCGCCGCCACCGCGTTGGCCAGCACCTCACCCTTCTCCTGCCAGCCGCCGGGCAGACAGTGCAGCAGGAAGTTCGCCCCGACCGAGTCGTAGTGCCCGGTCTTGAGCTTTCCCTCGTCGAACGGCAGCGGCTGGAGCACGTCCGCCTGCACCACCGCCGGTTCGTACCGCGCGACCCGGGCCGCGCTCACCCGCAGCACGGTGGGGTTCAGGTCGACCAGGGTCAGTTCGGGGCGCCGGGCCGGGAAGTGACACCGGTCGAGGAAGTATCCGGTGCCGGTGCCGAACTCAAGGTGACGGGCACCGACGTTGCGGTCGTAGTTGGCCAGCATGTGCCGCTTGGGACACCGCCAGAGCAGTCGACAGGACAGGCCCAGGACGAACTGGTCGTAGCCGGCCAGCACGAGGCGGTTGTAGACGGCCTGCCCCGCGATGACCTCGTCGGACGGTGTGCGGGGGTGGTCCTCCTGCATCGCTCCAGCTAACCGGGTCGCGGGCGGCCTGACCAGCCCCGACGTGTCGTTGTGCACAGGTCGGCGAACAGTCGTGCACCCGTCGGCGGAGAGGAGACTGAGACAATCCGTCTCCCGCGCCCGGTTCCGCGTACCTCTGGATTCTCTCGTCGTGCCTGGTCATGGTGTAGATTCGGCACCCGAGATGATCGATTTGTCTGCCGCTGTCATCGTGATCACCGGAGCCATGGCCTCCGGTAAGTCGACCGTCGCGCAACGGCTCGCGGAGCGTCTGCCCCGAGCGGCACACGTACGCGGCGACGTGTTCCGCCGCATGATCATCTCGGGTCAGCAGGACTTCACCCCGGAACAGGCGACCGAGGCAATGGCGCAACTGCGACTGCGTTACCGCCTCTCGGCGGCGACCGCCGACGGTTACGCCCAGTCCGGCTTCACCGCCGTGGTCCAGGACGTCATTCTCGGCCCCCAACTCGCCGACTACCTCGACCTGATCACCACCCGGCCGCGCTTCGCCGTCGTACTCGCCCCGCGCCCCGAGGTGATCCACCGCCGCGAACAGGCGAGGACCAAGAACGGCTACGGCGAATGGACCGTCGAATCCCTGGACTACTCGGTACGCAACGACACGCCCCGGCTCGGTCTCTGGCTGGACAACTCCGACCAGACCCCCGACGAGACCGTGGACGAGATCCTCGCAAACCTCGCCAAGGCCCACCTCCCCCACTGACCTGTAAGGAAGGGCCCCTTCTTATCGCTTTTTGTAGAAGAAGGGCCCCTTCTTAACACCCTCTGCCCTCCCGGCTTAGCTGGGCGGGCGCGCGGGCGGGGTGGGTGGGAGCGTGCCGAGGCAGCCCCAGCGGTGACCGCACCGGCAGTACCGCCAGAGCCGTCGCCAGTCCCAGCGGTGAATCCTTCGCGTACGTCGAAACCAGCTCACGCCGGCCGCCTCCTCCGGATTGGATGCGGGGGCCGCCTCGGGTGGGGAAGGAAACCGACGGCCCCCGCGCGGTTCCGCCCGTCCTTTCCGATGCCATGGCTCCGAGCGGTCCCGCTAGTGACACTCTGCTGTGGACAGCACTACGCTGAGGAGCTAATTCGGGGGTACGACCTTCGCGTATCGCCGCTTATCCCGCCTGGTATCCCACGGTCATGGAGGAGTCATATGGACCGCTCACCGATGCTGGAGCACTTCGCCGAGGAGTTACGGCTGGCCCGAGCCGCCGCCGGCATGACGCAGGCCATGCTGGCCGAGGCGATCAACTACTCACAGCCGATGGTCACCAAAATCGAAACCTGCGAACGGCGGCCGAGCCTGGACTTCGCCCGGCGCTGCGACAGGGTGTTCGACACCGACGGTCGGTTCGCGCGGATCCAGAAGCGGATCAGCCAGGAAATTCTGGTCCAGTACTTCCGGGAGTGGGCCGGTGTCGAGCAGGAGGCCAAGGCGCTGCGGTCGTTTCAGCCGACCTACGTGCCAGGGCTGTTGCAGACCGAGGCATATGCGCGGGCGGTCTTCTCCGGGCCGGGCCTGCTCGCCGCCGAGCAGGTCGAGGAGCAGGTGACCACCCGGCTGGACCGGCAGGAGATCCTGACCCGGCCCAAGCCGCCGCTGCTCGCCTTCGTGCTGGACGAGTACGTGCTCCGCCGGCCAATCGGCGGGATGGCGGTGATGCGGGAGCAGTTGCTGCACCTGGTCAAGGTCGGCACCAGCGTGCCGCAGGTGAAGATCCACCTGGTGCCGGCGTCGGCCGGTGCCTACGCCGGGCTGGACGGCCCGTTCGTGCTCGCCACCCCGCCGAGCGGCGAGCCGGTCGTCTTCTTCGAGGGGCACTGGCACGGCCAGATGGACGACCGGCCGGAGTTCGTGAACCATATGATCGACGTCTGGGAGACCATCCGGAGCGTGGCACTGCCGCACCAGCAGTCGCTCGACCTGATCGCGGAGGTGGCGGAGACGTGGACCTGACCGGAGCAAGGTGGCGCAAGAGCAGCCGGAGCAACAGCAGCGGCGGGGACTGTGTGGAGGTCGCCGACAACGGGGCCGGGATTGTCGGCGTACGCGACAGCAAGGACCCGAACGGTCCGGCGCTGGCCTTCGGTGCCACCTCCTGGCGGGCCTTTGTCGCCCGACTCCCCCGGCAGCGGTAACCACACCAAGCGCATGTACGAGTTCACTGCCTCCTTCCCCTGGGCCACCTTGCGGATCGAGGCGATCGGCGCGGGCGGCGACATCCCCGAGTTGGATCTGAACCGCTCCCTGGTGGCGGCCGACGAGACCTGCATACTCGCTGCGGTGGCGGACCTTCCGATCACCATCCGGGTCACGGCCGACGAGGCCGACGTACCCGAAGGAGATCCGTGTGTCTTCGACGGGCGCCTGTTGGTGGCCGACGGGCAGCTCGCGGTGGCCGACCTGGTCGGGGACGACCTCGACCGGCGGTTCCGGGTCACGGCCGGTGAGGTTCGGGTCAGGCTGTTCGCGGACGAACCACGCGAGGCCCAGCGGTTGAGCGTCGTCGTCGGAGCCGAACTGACCGAGGCCGACGTCCCGACCTCCGGCCCGTAGACGCCGGGCGCCGCCCCGATCCCATCGGTACGCTGACCCGCGTGAGTCAGCCGCCTTTCGAACCGCCTCCTCCCGGGTCCGGTCCACTCCCTCCGCCGTACCCGCCAGGTCCCCCCGGTCCGCCGGTTCCAGCGGGTCCACCGGTTCCACCGGGTCCACCAGGTCCGCCGCCAGCGAAGAGCCGGCGTCCCCTGACGATCGCGCTGATCAGCGCGGGCGTGGTGGTGGCGCTCTGCCTGGGCGTCGGCTGCGTCGGCCTCGTGGCGTACTACCTGAGCGAGGTCAGGACCGACGGCGGGTCGGACTCGGCCAGCGGCGACCCGTCGTCGGCTCCCGGGGCCTCGCAGCCGTTGTCCTGCGGGGGCGCCGTCCAGCCGGTGCGGCCCGAGACAAAGGCGGTCGGCCTGCCGGACTTCGACGGGGCGGCTCGCAGCGGCACCGCCACGATGCAGATGACGACCAACCTCGGATCGATCGTGATCACGATGGACCGGGCCCGTACGCCCTGTACGGTCGCGAGCTTCCAGCACCTCGCCGACAAGAAGTTCTTCGACCGGAGCACCTGTCACCGCCTGGTCACCGAGGGGATCTTCGTCCTCCAGTGCGGCGATCCGAGTGGCACCGGAGCGGGCGGGCCGGACTACCAGTTCGGCGACGAGAACCTGAGTGGGGCGCAGTACGGCAGGGGCGTCGTGGCGATGGCGAACACCGGCAGCCCCGGCACGAACAGCAGCCAGTTCTTCATCATCTTCCAGGACAGCTCCGCCGCGCTCCAGCCGATCTACACCCCGTTCGGCACGGTCACCACGGGACTCGACATCGTCGATCGGGTCGCGGCCGGCGGCCATGACAACTCCAGCCCGGCCGGAGGCGGCGTACCGAAGCTCGGGGTCACGATCGAGACGCTCACCGTGAACTGACTTCCAGTTCCACCGGCCGTATGTCGACGCGCCCCGCCGCCCGGAATGGAAGCGGGACGCGTCGACCCCCGTCAGGCCACGCGCCGAGCGCGCGGATCAGTTACTCGCCATGGATCGTGGCCACGCCCGAGCCCAGGACGGCTCGGGCGGGGTGCCGCCTCTCGTCATCACCATTCGTTCTCTTCCCCGAGTCCGGTAACCGACCCCCGTCGCATCCCGGTACCGTGACCCCCTGCCCGCGTCACCAAGCCTCTCCCAACGACCTAGCGGATAGCCTGTAGGAACCTTGAATCCGCTGGTCGGATGCTTCCTGCCCACGTCTGCTCGTCCAGCAGGGGTAGGGCGACCAGAAGGAAACCGTAAGGGGCTGCCGGCAGGCTGTTAATCATCAGACGGGCTGCACGGGAGCCGCCAGCACGGATCAGAGGGAGCAGAACCATGCGCAAGCTCATCGAGTCGACGTTCGTGTCGCTGGACGGGATCATCGACGACACCCGCCCGTCCACGGCATCCCGGGCGGAGCCGCAGCACTGGGGCCAGCCGTACTGGGACGACGACCACAATGGTTACGCCCAGAAGCTGATGGAGTCCGCGGACGCCATGTTGCTGGGGCGGGTGACGTACGAGGGGTTCGCGGCGGCGTGGGGCGCGCAGTCCGGACCCGGTGCCGACGAGATGAACAGCATGCCCAAGTACGTGGCGTCGCGCACCCTGACGGAGACCACCTGGAACGCCACCCTCATCCAGGGTGACGTGGCCGAGGAGGTCGCCAAGCTCAAGGAGCAGCCGGGTAAGAACATCGTGAAGTGGGGCACCGGTGAGCTGGACCGGACCCTCGTGGAACACGGTCTGGTCGACGAGTTCCACTTCTGGTACTTCCCGGTCATCGTCGGGGCCGGCAAGCACCTGTTCGAGGGCGCCGGTTTCGACACCACCCACCTGAAGCTCGCCGACGTGAACCGGTTCGACTCCGGGATCGTCGTCCACGTCTACGTACCCAAGTAGGCCACGGGTCAGGCCCGGTCCCCGTCCAGCAGGGACCGGGCCTGCTCGGGTGTGAGCCCGACGCCGCGTGTGAACAGGGCGTCGAAGCCGGGCTCGGCAGCCCGGATCGCCGCCATGGTCGGGGCCAGCTCGGCACGGTCCGACGCGGACAGCGGCTGCCCGGTCCGCTGCCGGGCGGCGTCGGCCGCGCCGATCAGCTGCGCGGCCAGGCCGGGCCGCCCGTCCAGTACCAGCGCGGCGGCCATCCCTTCCAGTGCCCCCGCCATCCCGCGCACCGATCCCTGGTCCCGGTACACGTCGAAGCCCTCCCGGTGCCAGGCCAGCGCCGCGGCCGGGTCGCCCCGCTGCCCGGCCAGCAGCCCCATCTCTACCAGGACCATCGACAGGTACGGCGGGTGGGCGTCCCCGCTCTGTTGTTGCCGGGCGGACGCCAGCAGCCACCGCAGGTGCTCCTCGGCCGGGTCGAGCCTGCCGTCCCGACGGGCGGCGAACGCCAGGCTGATGGTGGCGAACACCTCCCCAGAGCGCTGCCCCTGCTCGGCAGCCAGTCGCCTCGCCTGGTCCGCATACTCGTAGGCGCGCGGGTAGTCCCCGACCTGCACCGAGATCCAGCCCAACCAGCCCAGCCGAGCGGCCACATCGGACCACAGCCCCAGTTCCTCCGCGATCCGCAGGCCGGCCTGGCTCAGCCGGGCGGCCTCCGCATGGTCGCCGGTCAGGTCCGCGAGGCCGATCAGCCAGTCCGTGGCCTGTAGCATGCCCCAGTCGTCACCCAGCTCACCGAACAGCTCGGCGCCGCGCCGGGCATCCTGCTCCAGCGCCGCCGTGTCGTCCCGGATGTGCGCGAGCATGGCCCGGCTGCTCAGCACCGCCGCCTCACCCCACCGGTCCCCGGCGGCCCGGAACGTGTCCAGGGCCCGCGCCAGCAACTCCCCGGCGGTCGCCCCGTCGCCGGAGTCGATGATCGCCGTGGCCAGGAACCACTCGGCCCGGGCCCGTTCGACCGGGTCCGCCATCTTCCCGTACCCGCGCAGCAGCTCCGCCACCCGCTCCGGCCCGGCCTTCGACCACTTCGGTTCGGCGTGCCCCTTCGACCACTCCGGCTCGGCGTGTCCCGCCCCGGAGTAGTCGCCCTGCCGGAACGCCAGGCCGGCGTACCAGGCCTCGGCTCTGGCCCGGACCGCGTCGGGCACCTCGCCCGGCACGGCCAACGCCCCGGCCAGGGCCCGACGCGCCTCGGTCAGCCGGCCACGCAGGAACCAGTACCACACCAGGGCCCCGGCCAGCCGCAGCGCCGGCTCGGTCGCGCCGTCGCGCCGGAACGTGTCCAGGGCCGTCCGCAGGTTCGCGGCCTCGGCGTCCAGCCGGCGCAGCCACTCCCGCTGGCCGGGCCCGCGCAACTGCGGCTCGGCCTGTTCGGCCAGGGCCAGGTAGTGGTCGGCGTGCCGGCGTCGCAGCGCCGCTTCCTCCCCGACCTCCCGCAGCCGGTCCAGGCAGTACGCGGCAACCGACTCCAGCAGCCGGAACCGGGACCCGTCGGCGCGCACCACCAGCGAACGGTCCACCAGCCCGGCCACCAGGTCCAGCACCTCACCGGCCGGGGCGCCGTCCCCGGCACACACCGCCTCGGCGGCGGCCAGCGTGCACCCACCGGAGTGGACGGCCAGCCGGCGCAGCACGGCCCGTTCGGCCTCGGTCAGCAGCCGCCAACTCCAGTCGATGACCGCTGTCAGGGTGCGCTGCCGGGCCGGTGCGTCGCGTGGCCCGGTGCCCAGCAGCCCGAACCGGTCCTGGGGCACCCTCAGCCGGGCCGCGAGTTCGGGTACGCCCAGCGCGGACACCCGGGTGGCGGCCAGCTCCAGCGCCAGCGGGATGCCGTCCAGCCGCCGGCACACCTCCGCCACTGCGGCAACGGTCTCCGGCGCCGGGACCAGCCCGGACCTGGCCAGGAACAGCCGTACGGCGGCGGACCGGGCCAGCCGGGCCGGATCGTCGGTGTCGGGGATGTCCAGCGGCAGCAGGTCCCAGCGGGCCTCCCCGCGCAGCCGCAGCGGCTCCCGGCCGGTGGCCAGCACCCGCAGGCCGGGCGCGGCCGGTAGCAGCGTCCCGACCAGTTCGGCCACCGGTTCGACCACGTGCTCGCAGTTGTCCAGCACCAGCAGCGTCCGCCGCTCCCGCAGGGCGGCTGCCAGCCGCTCACCCGCCGGCTCCGAACCGCCCGGCACATCCGGGATCGACAGTACGGACAGCAGCAGCTCGGCCGGGTCGCCCAACCCGTCCCAGGTGGTCAGGTCCACCAGCCATACGCCGTCCGGGTACCCGTCGACCACGGCCCGGGCGACCGCGATGGCCACACTGGTCTTGCCCACTCCGCCCGGACCGGTGAGGGTGACCAGCCGACCCGCCGCCAACAGCTCGCGTACCCGCGCGACAGCGTGGCTCCGGCCGATCAGCTCGGTCACCGGCGCCGGCAGGTTCGTGGTGGGCCGCAGCGGCCGGGGAAGCGGTGCCGGCGCGTCCTCGGCCGGGTCACCGGCCAGGATGGCCCGGTGCAGCCCGGCCAGCTCCGGGCCGGGGTCCAGGCCCAGCTCGTCGGCGAGCCGGCGCCGCAGCTCCTGGAAACTGTCCAGGGCCTCGCCCGCCCTGCCTGCCCGGTGCAGGGCCCGCATCTGGGCCGCCCGCAACCGCTCCCGGTACGGATGCCGGGCCACCTGCTCGCCCAACTCGCCGACCAGATCACGATGCTCGCCCAGGTCCAGCCGGGCCTCGGCGTACGCCTCCACGGCGGCCAGCCGCTGCTCCTCCCACCGGGTCACAGCCGCCTGCGCGAACTCCTCGTCGGCGAAGTCGGCCAGGGCCGGTCCCCGCCACAGGGCCAGCACCTCGGCCAGCAGCCCGGCCCGGGTCCGGGGATCGCCGGCCGTCTGCACCTGCCCGAGCAGGTTCGCGAACCTCAGCGCGTCCATCGCGTCGGGTCCGACCCGTAGCGCGTACCCGGGAGCCTGGGACACCACCAGCTCCCGACCGCCCGGCTCGGCTCCGGCCAGGGCCCGGCGCAGTTGCGACACCCGTACGTGCAGTGCGGCGGTCGGGTCGGCCGGTGCGGCCTTGCCCCAGAGGTCGTCGACGAGCCGGTCCGCCGACACCGGACGTCCCTCGTGGACCAGCAGGTCGGCCAGGAGCGCCCGCACCTTGCGCCCCGGGATCGCGACCGGCTCGCCACGGTCGGTCCACACGGCCAGCGGCCCCAGCACCCCGAATCGCACGACCCCAGGCTACGAAAGCAGCCCGACGGCCACACACCCGGTTCTCGCTCGCCGATCTCCGATCTCCGTCGCCGGGCCGCCGTCACCGGGCCGTGGCGAACGTGTCCCGGCTGTATCGGACCAGTTGTTCGAGGGCGGGACTCTTCGTGGTGGTCCAGATCAGGACCAGCAGGCCGGGGGCCTCGATGTCGGTGATCGGGAGTGCCGTCAACCGGTCCCGGTAGGCGCCCGCCATGGACTCGCTGAGGATCGCGACGCCCAGTCCGCGAGCGGCGAGGTCCGCGATCGCGTCGGCGGCGCTGGCCTGGAGGGAGATGGCCGGCTGGATCCGCCGGGCGGCGCAGGCGCGATCGAGCACGGTGCGGATGCCGGTGCCTTGCGGCATGCACACGAGCGCGTGGTCGGCGATGTCGTCCAGGGTCACCGCCGGCCGTTCCGCGAGCGGGTGTTCCGGCGGTACAAGGGCCACGAGTCGTTCACTGACGATCGTGAGCGCGTTCAGCCCGCTGAGCGTGGCGTCGGCGGTGCCGATCAGCGCGAGGTCGATGGCCCCGGTGCGGACACCGTCGAGGAGTCGGTCCGAGTTCTCCTCGAGCAGGGTGATCTCCACGTTGGGGTACGCCCGGTGGAACGCGGCGAGGGCGTCGAACAGCGGGGTTACGGTGCATCCGATGACCATGCCGACGGTCAGGTGGCCCCGGACGAGCCCGGTGACCTCGCCGACGGCCTGCCGGACCGCTTCGGCGGAGGCGAGCGCCGCACGGGCGTGCACGAGCGCGGCCTCGCCCGCGGCGGTGAGGGTCGCCGTCCGGGTGGCGCGGTCGATGAGCGTCGCCCCGAGTTCACGTTCGAGTTGCCGGATCTGGGCACTCACTCCCGACTGGCTGATCCGGACGCGTTCGGCGGCGCGAGTGAAGTTCGCTTCCTCGGCAACCGCGACGAAGTACTCCAACTGCCTCAGTTCCATAACTCCAGATTCTAGCCACCAGAAGAACAATCATTTGTACTTCTCATCTTCGGGCTCGCATGCTTGATGCTCACCGGCTCCGAAACGACGACGGAAGGAACCACCGTGTCAGACCGCGAGAAGGCCATGCGGCCCGAGGACATCACCCGGCTGTTCGTCGAGCGCTCCAACGCGGGCGACGCCGAGGGCGTCGCCGCGCTGTACGAGGAGGACGCCGTGCTGGCGTACCCGCCCGGGGGCCGGACGGTCGGACGCGCGGCGATCCAGGCCCTCTGGGCGAAGGTGCTGGCGAACGGACCGCACTTCACGCCCGAGGAACCGCTCCCGACACTCGTCAGCGGTGACCTCGCCCTCACCTCGACACCGCCCAGCGACGGCACCGGCGCCCGCGCACAGGTGGTCCGCCGCCAGCCGGACGGTTCCTGGCTGCGCGTCCTCGACCAGCCGGAATTCACCCGGCCACCATCCCGGTGACCTACCCGGCGGCGAGGGCCACGGTCGGCGCCAGCCGGCTCGCCCGGACCGCCGGATAGAGTCCGGCGAGCCCACCGATCAGCAGGGTCGCGACCAGGCCGGCGCCCGTCGCCCAGGCCGGCACCACCGTCGGCCATCCCCGGGCGTACGCGTACAGCGCGGTGACGCCGACACCGAGCAGCGTCCCGCCGGCACCGCCCAACACCGAGAGCAGCAACGACTCGGCGAGAAACTGACCCCGGATGTGTGCCCGGGTCGCACCGAGCGCCCGACGCAGACCGACCTCGGCCCGTCGCTCCAGCACCGAGATCACCATCGTGTTGGCGATCCCGACCCCACCCACCAGCAGCGCCACCGCGCCGAGGCCGAGCAGCAGCCCGTGCATCGCGGCGTCGGTGGCCTGACGTGCCGCGAGCGCGTCCGACGGCCTCGACACCACCACCTCGTCAGGCGAACGCGGATTCGCGGTCCGCCCCAGCACCGACCGGACCGCCACGACCCGGTCCTCGGCCGCCCGGACGTACACCCGGGTCGGATGACCGTCGAAGTCCAGGTACGCCTCGGCGGCCCGCCACCCCACCAACGCGGCCGAGTCCAGCTCCTCGGCCAGCGGCACCGGCGCCAGGATGCCCACCACCGCGAACCACTCCCCGCCCAGCCACACCCGCACCCCCACCCCTGGTACGTCGAGCCGGCGCGCCGCGACCGCCCCGAGTACGACGGCCGGATAGCTTCCGGTCGCCGGGGTGAACCAGGAGCCGTGCCGGAGCGATCCGCCCACCGTGCCGAGCAACTCGGGCTGCGCGGCCAGCACCTCGATCCCACCGGACTGCCCGACCGGCACCAGGTCGCTGCGGTACACCGACGCCTCGACCACACCGGTCGCGCCGACGGACTCCACCGGCCCGACCCGGTCGATCATCGCGACCGACTCCTCGGGCAGCGCCGCCGGCTCGCCGTCCCGGCTCTTCCCCGGCGTGACGGTCAGCAGGTTGGTGCCGAGCCGGTCCAGGGTTCGGTCCAGTTCGGCCCGGCTGGAGGTGGAGATCCCGACCACCGCCAGCATCGCGGCGATGCCGATGGCGATGCCCAACGCGGAGAGCACGACCCGCAATGGCCGGGTACGCAGCCCGGTAGCGCCCAGCCGGGCCAGATCCACCGGACCCAGTCGCCCCGGCCGAAGGACCGGCCTCACGGGCGTACCGCCGACACCGTCGTGGCATGCGCGGCGCCCGGATCGGTGGTGTCCTGCGCTGCCCCAGGGCCCGTGGTGTCGTCGACGATCCGGCCGTCGCGTAGCGCGATCCGGCGGGGCAGCCCGGCGGCGATCTCCCGGTCGTGCGTGATCACCACGACCGTGGCGCCCTGCGCGTGCAGTTCCCGCAACAGCTCCAGTACTCCGGCTCCGGCGTCCGAATCAAGGTTGCCGGTCGGCTCGTCCGCGAGCAGCAGCGCCGGCTCGCCGAGCACCGCCCGCGCGATCGCGACCCGTTGCCGCTCGCCGCCGGAGAGTTCGTGCGGCCGGTGCTCGAGCCGGTGCGCCAGGCCCACCCGGGCCAGGGCGTCCGCCGCCCGGTGCCGCCGGCGCCGTCCGGGTACGCCCGCGTAGAGCAACCCGTCGGCAACGTTGTCCAGCACCGACACTCCTGCCGCGAGGTGGAACTGCTGGAAGACGAAGCCGATCCGGCGGGCCCGCAGCGCGGAGAGTTCCCGGTCGGCGAGTGCGGCGACGTCGTACCCGTCGATCCGGACGGTGCCGGACGACGGCCGGTCGAGCGTGCCGAGCAGGTGCAGCAGGGTCGACTTTCCCGAGCCGGACGGACCGACGATGCCGACCAGTTCGCCGTACCCGATCCGCAGGTCGACCTCGCGCAACGCCGCCACACCGCCCGGGTAGCCGCGGCTCACCCCGGCCAACTCCGCCACCGCGTCCCGCCCGCTCACGCCAGCCTCCCGGTTAGCCCGCTCACGCCAGAACCCCCGGTCCGCCCGCTCACGCCGGCACACCCACCGGCTGGCCCTCGGTGAGCCCGTCGCCGGTCACCTCGACCCGGCCGTCGGCGAACATCCCCGGCTCGACCGGCACGATCCGGGTACGACCGGCGTCGACCAACTCCACCCCGTAGCCACCCTCGGCGAGCGCCAGCAGCGCGTCCACCGGCACGGTCAGCACGTTCCTGCGCTCCTGTTCGACGTACCGGACGTCGACCGAGGCGCCGGCCAGCGCACCCAGCGCCTTCTGGTCGGCGACCGAGATGCTGATGTCGACCTTGGCGGTGCCGGTGCCGGGCTGCTCCGGACCGGCCGGCTGCTCGCCGCCGCCACCGGTGGTCGGCGCGCCGACCGCGCTGACCTGGCCGGACACCGAGGCGCCGGTCGGCAGGGAGATCGCCACCCGGGTGCCCTTCGCCGCCCAGCCCGCCTCGTTCGGCTCCACCGACACCGTGACCAGCCGGGTCCGCCCGGTGTACGACAGCACATCGCCGGTCGCGGCGGCACCGAGCCGGACCAGCCGCTCCGCGATCCGTACCGGTCCGGGGACGTAGACCACCCGTTCCCGGTCGACGGTGCCGGTCTCCGGCAGCCCGAGGTCGCGCTGCCAGCGTTTCACCGCACCGGCGGTGCTGGCGGAGAAGTCGTCGTCCACAGTGAACCCCGTATAGCCGAGCGCCTTCAGGTTCCGCTCGAACTGCCGTACGTCGGAGCCCTTCGTGCCGGCGCTCAGCGGGCGGTACATCGGCAGGAAACCGTAGAACAGCACGACCGGTCGCTCGTCGGCCCGGAGCACCGTCCCGCCCTGCTTGACCGTGGCGCCGACCTCGGGCAGCCAGGTCACGATGCCGGCCGCCGTACAGGCGAGCGGCACGGCCGCGCCGTACCCGAGCACGCCCGCGAGCGTGACGGCCTTGACCAGGGTCTGCCGGGTGACCGTCGCGGTGGCGGCGGGACCGCTGCGGCTCGGGTCCGGCGAGCCCCCGCCCCGGCCGCCGAGGCCGAGGGTCGCCGCACCGGCCACCGCGAGGGTGGCCAGCGCGGCACCGGCGAGCAGCACGGGCCGCCGTCGGCGCCGCCCGGTGACCGGCGGCTGCCCGCTCATCCGCGTCCGGTCGCGTTCGGGTCGGGCGTGGTGGTCGGTCGACCGTCGAGGAGGGGTTCGCAGATCTGCTGCGCCCGGAACGACGCGCCGGCCTCCTGCTCGGTCATCCCGTCCTGGCCCCGGTCCGGCCACTGGCCGTCCGGTCCCGGATCCGGAAAGCCGGGTACGCCGTTCGCGCGAATGCACTTGGCGTACTCGCGTCGGCGTTCGATGTCGACTGCGGTCAGCGGTGGCGGCTTCTCTTCCAGTTCCTCGGGCACGGGGATGGTGAGGAGCTTCTGACAGGTCTCCATCGCCTTCATCACCTTCGGGTCGGTCTTGTTCCGACCTACCGCGGCGCTCAGGTCGATCTGCCCCCTGGCGTCCGGGTCGGGCGCCGCCAAGCCATGGTCCCGCAGGCACTTCGCGAACTCGCGGCGCTGCGCCACGTACTGCGCGACCAGCCCGCCGGGGGCACTGGCGGAGGCGGTCGGCCCGTCGGTGCCGGCGGCGGTGGCGACGTCGGGTGGCGTGTCCCCGCCACCACCACAGCCGGCCAGGACGACGGTCAGGACGACCGCCGCGCCCGCCCCGAGGGCACGACGTCGCCATCGAATCGCGGGTCGTTCACTACGAATCCACATTTCTCATGATCTTTCTGCTTTGAGGAGGATGGCGGACACCGACCCGGGCCGACGGCGGACCGGGAACGGGGAGGGGAACCTCGATGGCGGGTCAGCGGCGGTTCAACGGAACCCAGTGCCAGCCGTCGGTCGAGCCGTAGCTGACGTCGTCGGTGCCGCGTGCGTAGAGCCAACCGTCACGGGCCCGGGACACCCGGCCGGACCTCTCCGGCAGACCGTCCAACTCGACGGGTCGGTAGTCGGCTCCGGCACCCCGGGACGCCCAGAACTCGTACTCCCCGAACTCGGAGGCGCCCCGGTTCTCCACGTACTGGTAGAGCACGTGGCTGCCGTCGGGTGTGACGTACGAGCCGGTGTCGGACAGCTCGTAGGGCACCTGCTGCACCCCCGTACGCCGCTGCCAACCCTGGCCGCTCGTATACCGGTACACCGCCCGCTCGCTGGCTCCGTTCAGCACCGCGTAGGTGACCTGCCCGGGGCCGACCGCCACCAACGGCGCCAGGCACCCGTCGACCGGACACGCGGGCGCGTCCGCGAAGACGTGTTCGGTCCAGGTACGCCCACCGTCGGGACTCGTCGCGACCGCCGATCGCCCGGTCCCCCGTTCGAATCCGGGTGCCCAGAGCCGACCGGCCGACTCCGCGATGGGCTGCTGGTCGGCCAGGTTCTGCCCGGGTTGCGTGACGAGCGGCGAGACGCGGTTCGACTCCGGGTCGAAGGCGCGCAGGGTGCACAGCGTGGTGCCGGCCGGCATCACCCCGCCCGGGTCGGCGTCCGGGTCCGGCCAGCAGACGGCGAAACTGCCGGACGGCAGGGCGGGAACGGCCGGGCCGGTCTCCGGAGCCTGCCAACTACGCCCACCGTCCCGGCTGGCCATCAATTTCGGCGGGACGGAACTCGGCGGCGCGGGCAGGACGTAGCCGAGTAGGACGTCGGGGGCCAGGGCCGCGAAGTGGGCGAGGTGGATCGGGGTACCACGCTCGGTCCAGGTCCGCCCGCCGTCGGCGGAGCCGACCAACTGCACCCGCGTCTTGCACGGCCCGGCCGTACAGGTCGACAGCCCGAGGTAGATGTGCCCCGCGTCGGCGGCCTGGATCATCTGGATCCGCCCCGACCCGGGCAGGACCCCGGGCGAGGTTCGCGGCGCGGCCGTCGCGGCACCATCCTCGGGCGAAGGCCCCGGGCCGGTGCCGGTACCGGCGACCACGACCGTCGCCGCCATCGCACAGACGGCCACCGCCAGCGCGCTGCCGCCCAGCGCGGCACGGCGCCGCCGTAGTCGTCTCCGGCCGGCCGCGTAGACCTCGTCGGCGAGCAACCGGCTCGGCGGTGGCGCCTGCGTCGCGTCCTCGAAAAGTTCCCGTAGCTCGGTCACGGCCTTTCCTCTTTCCTCGCCAGGACCAGTTCGTTCGTGAGTACGGCGTCGCCGAGCACCCGGCGCAGCGTGGCGAGGCCCCGGGCCGTCTGACTCTTCACCGTGCCCTCCGAACAGCCGAGCACGGCGGCAGTCTCGGCAACGTCGAGTTCGTGGTAGTACCGGCAGATCAGGGTCACCCGCTGTCGGGGTGGCACCTGGCGCAGTGCCGTGGCGAACACCACCCGCCGGGTGGCGTCCTCGGCGTCGTCGCCCGCCCCGGCCAGCTCCGGCGTCTCGGCGACCGCCCGTTCCCGCCGCCGCCACACCCGACGCGTCTCGGCCAGGTAGGCCCGCACCAGGCAGGTACGGACGAACGCGTCCAGCGCCTGCGGATCCCGTACCCGGTGCCAGGCCGAGGCGAGCCGGATGAACGCGGCCTGGGCCAGGTCATCGGCCCAGTGCCAGTCCCCGCACATCAGGTACGCGGACCGCCGGACCACGTCCCGCCGGGCCACGAAGTACTCGCTGAACTGACGCCGATCCTCGTCGTCGCTTGGCATCCCGCCCCCTTCACCGGATAGGTGCGCCTCGGCGGCCGGACCGGTTGCTCGGGTCAGCGGAAAATCTTGCCGATTCCGGGGATCAGGTTCCGGGGATCAGTCGTCCATGGCGGGGACGACGAACCCGGCCTCGTACGCGGCGATGACCGCCTGGGTACGGTCCCGGGCGCCGAGCTTGGCGAGCAGGTTGCCGACGTGCGTCTTGACCGTCTCCACCCCGAGCACCAGCTCGGCGGCTATCTCCGAATTGGACAGACCGGTCGCCATCAGCCGCAGGACCTCGCCCTCACGCTCGGTCAGCCGGGCCCGCTGGAGGCGGTCGCCGGCCGGGCCGCGCTGGTGCGCCGCCACCAGTCGACGAACCGCGGCGGGAAAGAGCAGTGACTCGCCCCGGGCCACCACCCGGATCGCGTCCACCACCTCGGCCGGACGGGCCCGCTTCAGCAGGAACCCGTTCGCGCCGGCGCGGAGCGCCTGGTAGACGTACTCGTCGTTCTCGAACGTGGTGACCACCAGGATCCGGGGCGGCTCGGCCGAGGTGGCGAGCAGGTGCCGGGTGGCCTGGATGCCGTCGATCATCGGCATCCGGACGTCCATCAACACCACGTCCGGCCGCCACCGGGCGACCAACGGCGGCACCTCGGCCCCGTCGGTGGCCTCGCCGACCACGGTCAGGTCCGGCTGCGCGTCGATGATGGCCCGCAGTCCGACCCGGATCAGTTCCTCGTCGTCGACGATCAACACGCTGATGGTCATGTCCGCCCCGTCTCGTCCCGCTGCTCCGGATCCACGCGTTGCCCGTCCGTCCCGGAGGTCCGCCCGCCCGGCTCCGGGCGTTGCCCGTCCCGAGGTGGTGGCGGTGGTTCCCCCGCACCGAGGGTCGGCAGCCGGACCGCGACCCGCCAGGTGTCGTCCTCCGGGCCGGCGGTCATCTGGCCACCGAGTAGCACGACGCGCTCCCGCATGCCGGCCAGACCACGGCCACGGCGCCGCCGGGCCGGCTGGCGCGGCGGGCCCGTGGACCCCGAGCGGGTCGGCCCGGCCCGCTGGACCACGGCGTTGACCAGCTCGATGTCCAGACTCCCCTCCGCTACCGCGATGCGCAGCGTCACCGGCTGCCGGTCGGCGTACCGGGCCGCGTTCGTCAGGCCCTCCTGGACGATCCGGTAGCCCTCCCGGGCGACCACCGCCGGTAGCCGATCGAGCGCGCCGGTGACCTCGACGTTCACCGCCAGGCCGGTGGCCCGGGTGTCGGCGACCAGCCGATCCAGCTCGCCGAGGGTACGCTGCGGAGCCCGGACCGGGCGAGTCCACGAGCCCGGCCCGGCATCCGGGTCCTCGGGATCGTCCAGTGCGTCGTCCCGGCCGTCCGCACCGGTCAGTGCCTGCTCCCGGCCGTCCGCACCGGCCAGTGCCTGCTCCCGGCCGTCCGCACCGTCCATGGCGTCGTCCCGGCCGCCGGAACCGTCTACCTGCGAGGTCCCGGTGTCACCGTCGCGGAGCAGTCCGAGCACGTGGTCCAGGTCCGCCATCGCGGCCCGGCCGGTTTCCTCGATCGCCCGCAACGCGCGACGGACGAACTCCCGGTCGGTGTCGAGCAACTCGCCGGCCGCCGCCGCCTGCAGGGTCGCGACGGTGAGCGCGTGTCCGACCGAGTCGTGCAGCTCCCGGGCCAGCCGGTTACGTTCGGCGAGCTGGCTGGCCCGCCGCTCCAGCCCGGCGATCCGCTCGGTCTGCGAGGGGCCGAGCAGCACCGGCGCCATCAGCGCGGCCAGCGCGCCCAGCCCGGCGACGGCGTAGCCGAGCAACACCAGCATGCCCAGTCCGATCAGGGTGAGCCAACCGGTGTCCATCTCGTCGAACGGGCCGATCCGGAGTCCGACGAGCGCCTCCGTGCCGATCCCGAACTGCCCGACGATGAAGAGCAGCGCCATCGGCAGGGCGGCGACCAGCGCGAAGCCGACCAGGCCGCCGGAGAAGAGGTGGACGCCGATCCAGAGCGCGCAGCGCAGCCGGGTCTCCCGGTCGACCCGGCCGTCGGCGGCCGGGTCCGGCAGTTCGACGTCGAGCAGGGCGCGCGCCGCGGCGATCTCCAGCGCCCGGCTTCCCCGCAGGAACAGCGGCACGGCGGCGATCGCCGCCGCGACGGCGATCAAGACCATGATCGCCTCCCGGGGCACCTCCCGGCTACGCAGCAGCTCCGCGAAGACGGTCACCAGCATCCCGTACGGCAGCAGGAGCACCCCACCGAGCAGCAGGAAGACGCCCCGGCGGTAGGTGGTGCCACTGGTCAGTGGAGCCAGCGCGGCACGGATGGTCACCCGGCCATTCTCGCCTGGGCCGCCGAGCGGGTCCCCGAGGGCGGTGGTGCACCGTCCTCAGCGGTGCTCCCGCACGTACGCCTGCGGGTCCTTGTCCTGGAAGGTCAGGTCACGGCCACCCGGGTGCTCGCCGTAGAACGTGAGCCACCGGGCACCGAGTTCGGCCCGGAGTTCCCGGCTGGCGTTGCGCCGGAAGTCGGCCAGGGCGCCGTCCTCCTCCTCGGCCAGGTGCTCGCTGTTCTCCCGGCGGGCCGACCAGACCGCCGCCCACCAACCGTCGGTGCCCGGAACGTGCCGCCGCGACTCGGCGATGGCGTCCCGGATCTTGTTGTGGTCCCCGATCGCGTCGTCGGTCTCCTCCCCCGCGCTGGCGTCACCGTGCCGCACCAGGTACGGGTAGAGGATCGACTCCTCCGCCTCGGCGTGGATGTCCAGGTGCAGCGACAGCGGGTCCCAGACCGCCCGGAGATCCGTCTCGCCCCGGGCGTCGTCGAGCCGGGCGAATCCCCGGCGGAACGCCGCGTGGTCGTCCAGGATCAACGCGGTGATGTCGTCCATCGTGGTCAAGCCCCCTCGGCCGGTGTCACATGTCCCTATTAGATCTGAAAGCTCCATTTTCGCGGGGTACTAGCGAAAGTATCGCGATAAAGGACACAATTCCCCGCATGGTTGTTGAGGGATTCCAGACGGGGGTCATCCGGCGTGCCCGGGGCATCAGTGCCGCGCTCAGCATTCCGCCATACGTGAAACCCGGGCACTACTACTCACCGGTCACCGCGCCGGCCGACCGGGCCACCGCGATCCGCTGGCGCGACCTGGCGCCCGTCGGCGTCGACCTGCGCGAGACCGAACAGCTCCGGCTCGCCCGTGAACTCGCACCGCTGCTCCTCGAACTGCCCACCGACCGCTGGCAGGACCGCAACGGCATGTACGGCCGGGCCGACGCCGCCGTGCTGCACGCGATGCTCCGGCACCACCGGCCAGCCCGACTGATCGAGGTCGGCTCCGGCTACTCCACCGCGGTCGCCCTCGACGTCGCCGAGCGGTTCCTGCCGGACCTGCGGATCACGTGTGTGGAGCCGCATCCGACCCGGCTACAGTCCCGGCTGCGGCCGGGCGACGAGGTCGAGCTGATCCAACGGCCGGTGCAGGAGGTCGACCGGGCCACCTTCGCCGCGCTCCGGTCCGGAGACATCCTGCTGATCGACTCGACCCACGTCGTCAAGGCCGGCTCGGACGTCGTCTGGCTGTTCCTGCACGTGCTTCCGACGCTGCGCCCCGGCGTCATCGTGCACATCCACGACATCCACTGGCCCTTCGAGTATCCGGAACGCTGGCTCCGCGAGGGCCGGGACTGGACCGAGGTCTACCTGCTGCGGGCGTTCCTCACCGACAGCGCGGCCTGGCAGGTCCTGCTGTTCACCTCGTGGCTCTGGTCCCGGCACCCGCAGGCGGTACCGGCCGAACTGCGTGGCCTGCCCACCGGCGCGTTCTGGATGCGCCGCGCCGAGTAGCCGGCCCACGCTACGGTTCGGGGCGTGTGCGTGTCGACGGGTGCCGCGACGTTCTCCCGGACCATCCTGTACGGCGGCCGGCGCCGTCATCCGCGGCACGGGCCGATCGAGGTGCTCGGCTACCAGAACACCCCGACGAACCTGGCCAACGGTCCCAACGCGATGCTGCTGCACATTCCGGGTGCCGGGCTCAGCCAGCGCAACTTCGTCCCGGTCGGCCCGCACGACGACATCCTGACCAGGATGGTCGACCGGGTACGCCCGAAGTCGAGGGCGCCGGCCAGCGCCCGGCTGGCCCGGCCCGGGACGGTCCAGGTCTTCGAACACGACGTCTACACCATCGTCCTGGCCAGCGACCCGACCCTGATCAGCACCGCCCTCTCCCAGGTACCGCCGCAACGGCGGCCACCGGTCGATCCCGAACTCCTCGAGTTCTACCGGGACGTGTTCCCGACACACGCGGTCGCACTCTGCTGCTTCGACAACACCCGGGCCCGGCGGGCCAAGCCCCTGCTCGTCTGGTACGAGCCGGCCGACCCCGACCGGATCGTGCTGCCCGCCCTGGACTGCCACACCGGCGCCGTCCCCGATCTCGACGCCCCGGTACGCCCCGACCACTGGCTGCTGTTCGGCACCGACGACGCCCCGCCGGGCTGGGGAACTCCGGTCGAGTATCCGTCGACGCTGGATCCCGGCCTCCGGGACTTTCTTCCCGACACCGTCGTCGGCGTCGAGTTCACCGGCGAGCCGCTACCCAACGGGGACTTCGCCATCGCGTACCAGGATCTGCTCGACGGCGCACTGGGCCGGATCGAACGCCAGAGGCCAGCGGCGACCCGCTGAGCGGCAACGGCACCCGGTCAGCTCTGCTCGGCCCGGGACGGCAGGATCGGCCGGGGGCCGCGCGGCGGCGCCTCCCTGGCCTGCCACTCCCGTGGATAGCCGAGCGACACCTCCTCGAACCGGACGCCGTCGAACCAGTTGACCCGGGGAATGTGCAGGTGTCCGTAGACCACGGCCTCGGCGTTGTACCGCAGGTGCCAGTCGGCGGTACGGACGGTGCCGCACCACTGGGCGAACTCGGGATAGTGCAGGATCCGGGTCGGCTCCTGCACCAGTGGAAAGTGGTTGACCAGCACGGTCCGGGTGCCCGGGGCGAGGTCCGCCAACCGCTGCTCGGTGGCGGCCACCCGTGCGTCGCACCACGCCTCCCGGCTCGGGTACGGATCGGGGTGCAGCAGGTACTCGTCGGTGCAGACGATCCCGGTCTCGTGCGCCCTGGCGAGCGCCGCCTCCTTGCTGTGTATGCCGGGGGGCCAGAAGGTGTAGTCGTAGAGCAGGAAGAGCGGCACCACCGTGACCGGTCCGCCGGCGCCGGTGAAGACCGGATACGGATCCTCCGGCGTCAGCACGCCGAGCCGCCGGCACACCTCGACCAGCAACTCGTAGCGGGCCACTCCCCGGGCCTGGACCGAATCCTGCCGGGGCGTCCACAGTTCGTGGTTGCCCGGCGCCCACACCACCGTGTGGTAGCGCTCCTTCAGCAGCCGCAGCACCCAGTAGACGTCCTCGACGCGCTCGCCGAGGTCGCCGGCCAGCAGCAGCCAGTCCTCGTCCGAGCCGGGGACGAAGCTCTCGACCAGCGCCCGGTTGGCGGCGTACCCGACGTGCAGGTCGCTGACAGCCAGCAGTTCGCCTAGCGGACGAGAGGAGGCCATCCGATGATCCTATCCAGGCCGGGCGGCGGACCGGACGGATCGCCTCAGGGCTCGACCCAGCCGTGTGACCTGGCCAGTCCGACCATCTGCAGTCGGATCGCGCCGATCTGGGCACCGGTCAGCGACGGCACCTTCTCGATCAGGATCTCGGTGACCTCGCCGCTGAACTCCGTACCGGACAGGACGTCGCAGAGGTCGTCGTCGCCGGTCCTGGTCGGCCGCTGTTTCGGTACGCCCACACCGGGCCGGTCGGCGATCCGGATGGTGGCGGCCTTCAGCCCTCGGTCACCCTGCTCGACCTCGTATTCGAGCCGCATCCCCGGATAGATCAGGTGCTTGTCCTCGCCGAAGTCGTTGGCGTGTACGAACACGTCCTCACCGCCACCGTCCGGTGCGATGAACCCGTAACCGCGTACCTCGTCGAACCTCAGCAGCTTGCCGACCGGCACCACAACCACCACCACTCATCGTGAACCGACAACCAGGCACCGGGTTCCACCGCCGTCCGCAACCCGGCACCACGTTCCCGGGGCGACCGCCGCCAACCAGGCTGACCGGCCCACCCCTGAAACACCTTAGCGAGCGGAGCCGTCCGGGAGCACCCCCGTCTCCTCGGCTAGGAGGAGATCGCCCGGGCCCACGGCACGAGCAGCCGCTCAAGCGCCACCATCAGGTAGAACAGCGCGGCGCCCATCAGCGCGAGCAGGGTCAGCGCGGCGAAGGCGAGTGGCGTGTCGGCGGAGGCCCCGGAGCTGACGATGACGGAGCCGAGCCCCCGGTCGGGATTGACCACCTCGCCGATGATCGCTCCGATGATGGCGAGCGAGGTCGCCACCTTCAGCCCGACGAAGATCTGCGGAAGCGCCCATGCCAGCCGGACCTTGAGGAAGGTCTGCCACCACGACGCGGAGAGCGAGCGGGCCAGTTCGCGCAGGTCGTTGGGGGTCGAGGTGAGGCCCGCCATCGCGGACACCACGATCGGGAAGAAGCACACCAGCACGACCATCACGATCTTGGGCTCCGGTCCGAACCCGATCCAGACCAGCAGGAGCGGTGCGAGTGCGACCTTCGGTACGGAGTTGATCGCCGCCATCAGTGGCATGGTCATCCGCTCGACCACCCACGACGCCGCCAGCAGGAGCGCGACGACGAGCCCGCCCGCGGCGGCGATGCCGAATCCGATCACCGTCTCCAGGAAGGTCACCCAGGTCTCCTGGAGCAGATAGCCCGGCAGCCGGAGGAACGCGCTGACGACGTCGGGCGGCGAGGGCAGGAAGAAGGCCGAGATGTCGAAGAGTTCGGCGACCAGCCACCAGAGGCCGACCGCGATCACCCCGCCCAGGACGGGCAGTACCGCGTTGGCCCACACTCGGGTCGACCTGGAGTTCGTCTGGGCATCGGTCATGGCGGCCTCCGTGCGGATCGGCTGGCGTAGCGGAAGAAGCCTGGCTCGGCTGACGAAGCCCGGGGCGGCGGTCGGTCCCGACCGCCGTCCCGGTCCGCCAGGGATGGCGGTGGGGTCGGTCAGCTCTTCGGCACGAAGCTGAAGTCCACGACCTTCTGCGGGGTCAGACCGGTCGGGATGAGACCGGAACTCTGCATGATCTCGATCGTCTTGGCCACCCGCTGCTCGTCCATGAATCCGATCGGGGCGCCACCCGCCGGTGCCACGTACGGGGACATCGCCTTGATCTCGCCCACGCCCGACGCGACGGCGTAGGTCGGCTTCACCTTGTTCAGGATCGCCGCGGCCTCCTCGGGGTGGTCGACGGTGTACTGCAGGCCCTTGAGCAACGCGCCGGTGAACCGCCGGACCAGGTCCGGGTCCTTCTCGATCATCGCGGGGGTGGCGATGATCGCATTGCCGAACAGGTCCCGGAGGAAGTCGCTGTACGGCAGCACGACAACCTCCTTCTTGGAGGCGCTCGCCAGCGCGGTCCGGCTGAGCAGGAAGGTGCCGAGCGCGTCCACCTTGCGAGCCGCCATCAGACCGTTGAGCGCGGTGGCCTGGGCCCCCTGGATCTTCACCTTCTTGTCGTCGAAGCCGGCGAGCTTGGCGTACGCCGGAAAGAGCAGTTCGGTGACCGACCCGGCTGCGGTCGCCATGGTCTTGCCTTCCAGGTCCTTCGGCGTGCTGATGGTGGTGTCCTTGGTCGTCATGACCGCGACCAGGGTCTGCTGGTGTACGGCGGCGACCGCTCGCCATTCGGTGAACTCGCCCTTGCCGGCCTGGATCACCGCGCCGGTGAAGTCGAGTGAGGCGAACTGCGCCTGGTTGGACTTCAACGCCGTCAGGTTGGGGACGTTACCCGCGCCCTCCTTGACATCGACCTCGATGCCGACCTCCGCGAAGTAGCCCTTTTCCTTGGCCACCCAGGCGAACGAGTCCCGGCCGACCGCCCCGAAAGCGGTTACGTAGGTGACCTTGTCGACCTCCTTGGACTCCTTTCCGTCCCCTGCCGAATCGCCGCCGCATCCGCTGCTGACCGCCATGGCGGCGGCCAGCAGTGCGGCTGCCAGCACGCGAGAAGGTTTGATCATGTATGCCTCCAGTTTCCGAACTCGCGAGGGCGGGCACCGACACGCTCCTCGAATGGAGCACCCCGACCGATCGACGCCCATCTGCTCCCCGGCCCTCGTCCGGTCGAGAATCGTAAGGGCCCTTGTCGGATATGTCATCGACAAGATCCGGTCAAGATTCTGGCAAGCGATCGGTCGTAAATTTCCGTGGACTCGAATATCAGCAGCTCATCGCGATTGACAGTCGGCATCCACACCGGACAGCCTGTCTGCAATATTGTTGATAATCATGGAGACAATGTTGCGAATAGGAGCGCTGAGCTGGAGAAAGTTGGTGGGTCGACACCCGGGCGACCCGACCTACCCGGGCCACACCGTCGGGGCGTACGGACCGACTTCGAGGCGTACTCCGGCTAAGGTCCGACGCGTGCATACCTCCGTCGACACGGTGGACTCCACGGAACCGACACATCAGTCTCACCGGCACGGTCGGATCCGTCGCGGCTGCTGTCCAATTCGCCTGAATGTTGACCGACGCCGATCGGCCGACCGAATTCAGCCCCGGCTTGACCGGATGCCGACCACAATGGTGACCGGATCATGACCGAATCGGCCGAACAGTCACCGGCATCGGCCCGTCGGCTGTCGACATCCTCGCAGCAGACACCCCCATCCCCGCGACGAACGCCGGCATCCGCACGGCAATCGGCACCGTCCCCGCGACGACCGTCGGCCCGGCCCGCCGAGGATGCCTACGAGGAGCTCCGCAACGCGATCTACCAGGGCGAGCTGATGCCCAACGAGCGACTGATCGAGGTCGAGCTGGCCAGCCGGCTACAGGTCAGCCGCGCGGTGGTCCGGACCGTCCTGGTGCGACTCGGACAGGACGGCCTCGTGGTGCTCACCCCGAACCGAGGGGCCCACGTGCGGCTGGTCACCGAGGCCGAGGCCGCCGAGATCCTCCAGGCACGGGCCGTGCTGGAGGCACTCACCGCCCGACAGGCCGCCCTGAACGCGACCGCCCGGGAGATCGCCTCGATCCGCCGCGTACTCGACGGGATGGCCCGGAAACTGGAACGGGACGATCTGCTCGGGTACTCGGACGGCAACGCCAAGCTGCACGCCGCGATCATCGCGGCGGCCCGGCACGAGACGGCGGCCCGGCTCGTCGCCGGGCTCCGGGCCCAACTCGTCCGGTTCCAGTACCGCACCATTCTCGTCCCCGGCCGACCCTCCCAGTCGTTCGAGGAACACACCGCGATCGTCGACGCGATCGCCGGCCGTGATCCCGACGCCGCCGAGGCCGCGATGCGCCGGCATCTCGGTCATGTCGAGTCCACCCTGGCCAGAACCGCGACGGCGATCCGCCGCCGACCCGGTCACCCCGATTCCTCCCGTACGAACTGACCGCCCGTCCGACGAATGGAGTGTCATGTCGGAGCACCCCGTCCCGTCCGCGCGCGCCCGGGCCCTGGTCGCCGGGGCGTACGACACCCACGTGCACGTCGCACCGGACGTGATGGAGCGACGGATCGACGACCTCGACCTGGCGGGGCGGTTCGCCGAGGTCGGGCTCGCCGGCTTCGTGCTGAAGTCGCACTACCTGGCGACCGCCGAACGGGCGATGGTGGTCCGGAAGGTGGTCCCGCAGGTGGACGTCCTCGGCGCGGTCACCCTGAACGGCGCGATGGGCGGCATGAACCCGGCGGCGGTCGAGATCGCCGGCAGGCTGGGGGCCCGGATCGTCTGGATGCCCACCGTCGACTCGGGTAACCAGCGCCGCAGCACCGCCAGCGACCTGCCCGGTGCCAAGCCGGCGATGTGGGGAGCGTTGCAGGCCGACCTGCACGCCCAGGGCATCGTGCCGGACGTCGTCGAGGTGGTCGACGGCGACGGGCGGGTCCTCGACCGGGTCCGTCAGGTGCTCCGGGTCATCGCCCGGCACGACCTCGTCCTGGCGACCGGGCACCTGGACGGCACCGAGATCCTGGCCGTGGTCCGGGCCGCCCGGTCCGAGGGGGTACGCCGGATCGTGGTGACCCATCCGGAGTTCACCTCGCAACGCCTGCCGGTCTCCCGACAGCGCGAACTGGCCGAGGCCGGCGCCCTGTTGGAGCGGTGCTTCACCACGCCGTACACCGGCAAGGTCTCCTGGCCGGACCTGTTCGGCAACATCCGGGCGGTCGGTGTCGAGCACTCGGTGCTCTCCAGCGATCTCGGACAACCGTTCAACCCGCCGGTCGAGGACGGTCTGGCCCTCTTCGCCGACCGGCTGCTCGAGGCCGGCTTCAGCGAGCACGACGTGCGGACGATGGCCGTGACCAACTCGCGTTACCTGGCGGCCTCGAACGTGGAGGTCGCGGCCTGATCGACGTCAGCCGGCGTCGCCGACCACGATGACCGGTTCGTGGCGTACCGGGAAGTTCACCGAGCTGGCGATGAAGCAGAGCCGATGCGCCCGCTCGTGCAGCTCGGCGGCCCGCTCCGCCATCTCCGGCGCGGCCACGGTGACCCTCGGGCGCAGCACGACCTCGGTGAACGCGCCGCCGCCGTCGCCGCTCTCGACCATCGTGCCGACCGCCTCGTCGGTGTACGCCGTCACCACCACCCGCCCCCGGGCGCAGAGACTCAGGTACGACAGCATGTGGCACTGGGCCAGCGCCGAGAGGAGCAACTGCTCGGGGTTCCACCGCTCCGGATCGCCCCGGAACGTGGGGTCGGCGGAACCGAGCAACGGCGGCGGGCCGTCGGCGTCGATCTGGTGGTCTCGGCCGTAGTCCCGGTAGTTGACCGTGCCCCCGGCCCCGGCTCCGGTCCAGGTGACGGTCAACTCGTAGCTGTGTGTTCTCGGCACGGT
This sequence comes from Plantactinospora solaniradicis, assembly GCF_042658085.1. NCBI lineage: Bacteria > Bacillati > Actinomycetota > Actinomycetes > Micromonosporales > Micromonosporaceae > Plantactinospora > Plantactinospora solaniradicis. The sequence goes on from NZ_JBHSPR010000010.1 coordinate 1,048,558, forward strand.
CGTCTCCTGCGCTTCCTGTGGCCCGTCCCCGTGGCGGCCGGTCCCGCGTGGCGCCTCCGGCAACGACTGCGCCGGGGTCGGTGGGTCGGTGGGTCGGTCCAGACGATAGTTCCGGATGCCGGGCCCGCCGACCAGTGGCCCCCGGTGGGCGCGTCCGGCGTCCCGCATCCCGTGACCGAGAGTGAGTCGAGCGCCACAGGGACGATCTTCCGGCCCGGTCTCTGCCCCGGTACGGCTTTCGCAGGGAGCTTTTTCCGGAACACCGCCGACCGTTCATCCCGACGTCGCCTTACTCCCTGGCCAGAGCACCGGCGGCGGGCATGATGGCCGCCGGATGCCCGGCCCGGACCCGCAAAAGCGCAGGTCAACCGGCCCGGCACCGACGGAACGTCTAAGGAGATCAAAAGTGCGAATCGCGGTTGCCCGTACGGTCGCGGTGCTCGCGGCGTCCGCCGGGTTGGTCGGCGTCGTCGCCTGCGCACCCCCGGAAAAAGACGACGCGGGCTCGGGAAGCAGTGCGGCCGTCGCCACCAGCGCGGCCGAGCTGGGCGGGATGGACAAGCTGGTCGAGGAGGCCAAGAAGGAGGGGCAGCTCAACGTCATCGCGCTGCCGCCGGACTGGGCCAACTACGGCGAGATCATCAAGGCGTTCAGCACCAAGTACGGCATCAAGGTCAACTCCGCGCAGCCGGACGCCGCCAGCCAGGACGAGATCAACGCGGCGAACCAGCTCAAGGGGCAGAGCGGCGCTCCGGACGTCTTCGACCTCGGCGACGCCGTGGCGCGGGCGAACGTGCCGATGTTCGCCCCGTACAAGGTGACGACCTTCGACGAGATCCCCGCCGCGCTCAAGGCCACCGACGGCGCCTGGGTCAACGACTACGGCGGCTACATGTCGATCGGCTTCGACAGCAGCAAGGTACCCGCGCCGCAGAGCGTGGCCGACCTACTCAAGCCGGAGTACAAGGGCAAGGTCGCGCTCAACGGCGACCCGACCCAGGCCGGTGCCGCGTTCAGCGGTGTGGTCATGGCGGCCCTCGGCAGCGGCGGCTCGGCCGACGACATCGGCAAGGGCGTCGACTTCTTCGGCCAGCTCAAGAAGGCCGGCAACTTCCTGCCGGTCGACCCGACCCCGGCCACCATCGAGTCCGGCCAGACCCCCGTGGTGATCGACTGGGACTACCTCAACGTCGCGCAGGGCGCCAAGCTCAAGGACAAGACGACGTGGAAGACCGTCGTGCCGCAGGGCGCGGTGGTCGGCTCGTACTACGTCCAGGCGATCAGCAAGGACGCCCCGCACCCGGCGGCGGCCCGGCTCTGGCAGGAGTTCCTCTACTCCGACGAGGGACAGAACCTCTGGCTGGCCGGCGGAGCCCGCCCGGTCCGCGCCGACGCCATGGACAAGGCCGGCACGATCGACAAGACCGCGTACGCCGCCCTGCCGGTCACCACCGGCGAGCCGGTCTTCCTCACCGAGGCGCAGACCGCCAAGGCCAAGGAGACGCTGACGGCCAACTGGGCCAAGGCAGTCGGCTGATCCGACGATGGCGGTCGTGACGCACCACCCGGACCCCGTGGCGCCCGCGCCCGGGGTCCGGCCCTCCCCGGCCAGACGCCGGATCAGGCTCCCCGGGGGCGCGCTGCTCGGCGTCGTCCCGTTCTTCGCGTACGTCGTCGTGTTCCTCGCCATCCCCACCCTGGTGGTGGCGATCGGGGCGTTCACCGGCGACAACGGCGGCTTCACCCTCGACAACGTCGCCCGGCTCGGTGACTCGTACATCCTGACGGCCTTCGGGCGCAGCATCCTGCTCTCCGCCGTCACCGCGCTGGTCGGCGCGGTGCTCGGCGCACTGCTCGGGTACGCCCTGGTGACGGCGAACCCGAACGGCCTGCTGCGCCGGGTCGTGACGGCGGCCTCCGGCGTACTCGCCCAGTTCGGCGGCGTGACCCTGGCCTTCGCCTTCATCGCCACGATCGGGTTGAGCGGCTTCGTCACCGAGTTCCTGCGCGACCGCGTCGGAGTCGACATCTACGCCTCCGGCGTCTGGCTGTTCGAACTCCCCGGCCTGCTGCTGGTCTACACCTACTTCCAGATCCCGCTGATGGTGATCGTCTTCCTGCCCGCGCTCGACGGCATCCGGCCGCAGTGGCGGGAGGCGGCGGCGAGCCTCGGCGGATCGACCTGGCAGTACTGGCGGCTGGTCGCGATGCCGCTGCTCGCGCCGCCGTTCCTCGGCGCCGCGCTGCTGCTGTTCGCCAACTCCTTCTCGGCGTACGCGACCGCGGCGGCGCTGGTCAGCCAGGGCAGCCCGATCGTGCCGCTACAGATTCGCGGTGCGCTGACCAGCGAGGTCGTGCTCGGTCAGCAGAACCTCGGCAAGGCGATGGCGCTCGGCATGATCGTGGTGGTCGCCGTGGTCATGTGGCTCTACGCGCTGCTCCAAAAGCGGAGTGCCAAGTGGCTGGGGTGATCCGACGCCGCGCCCGGCGCCAGCGTCTGTTCCGGTGGATCGTCCTCACCCTGCTCGGCGTCTTCTTCCTGCTCCCGCTGCTCGCGATGCTGGAGTTCACCACCCGGGGTGCCGGCGGCAGCTTCACCCTCGAGACCTGGCGGCTGCTGGCCGACTGGCCGAAGCTCCGCCAGACCTATCCGGACCTCTCCACCGGGATCGTCGCCTCGCTGGGGCAGGTGCTGCTCACCGTCGCACTCACCCTGGTGCTGCTGGTGCCGACGGTGATCTGGGTACGACTGCGGCTGCCCCGGCTGCGTCGGGTGGTGGAGTTCCTCTGCCTGCTGCCGCTGACCATCCCGGCGATCGTGCTGGTGGTCGGGCTCGCCCCGGTCTACGCCTGGGTGACGTACTTCCTCGGCGGCTCCTCGCTCACCCTCACGTTCGCGTACACCATCCTGGTCCTCCCCTACGCGTACCGCTCGGTCGACGCGGGCCTGTCCGCGATCGACGTCCGGACGCTCGCGGAGGCCGCCCGCAGCCTGGGCGCGGGCTGGGCGACGGTGATCTGGCGGGTGGTGCTGCCGAACATCCGCTCGGCGGTGCTCTCGGCCGCATTCCTCACCGTGGCCCTGGTGCTCGGCGAGTTCACCATCGCGTCACTGCTCAACCGGACCAACCTCCAGGTCGCGGTCAACCTGCTCGGCAAGAGCAGCGCCACGATGTCGGTGGCGGTCTCGCTCGCGGCGCTGGTGCTCGCGTTCGCCCTGTTGCTACTCCTCTCCCTCGTCGGCGACGGCCGGCGCCGGACCTCTCCGAAGGAGACCTCGTGACCGCGTCGACCCTCGCCACCGCGCCGGGCGAACCGGCAGCCCGCCAGGGAGTGCCGGTACGACTCGTCGGGCTGCGCCGCAGCTTCGGCGGCACCCACGCGCTGGCCGGGCTCGACCTGGAACTCGCCCCGGGCGAACTGGTCGCCCTGCTCGGGCCGTCGGGCTGCGGCAAGACCACCGCGCTGCGGGTGCTCGCCGGGCTGGAGGAGGCCGACTCCGGCCAGGTCCTGGTCGACGGCGAGGACATCACCGACCGGCCGGTCAACCGGCGGGGGATGGGGATGGTCTTCCAGGCGTACAGCCTCTTTCCGCACCTGACCGCGCGGGAGAACGTCGAGTTCGGACTGCGGCTGCGTGGCCGACCCAGCGCGCAGCGCCGGCAGCGCGCCGCCGACATGCTGGACCTGGTCGGCATCGGCACGCACAGCGACCGCTATCCGCACCAGCTCTCCGGCGGCCAGCAGCAGCGGGTCGCGCTGGCCCGCGCCCTCGCGATCCAGCCCCGGGTCCTGCTGCTCGACGAGCCACTCTCCGCGCTCGACGCCAAGGTACGCGTCCAGCTCCGCGACGAGATCCGCCGGATCCAGTTGGAGGTCGGCACCACCACCCTGTTCGTCACGCACGACCAGGAGGAGGCGCTGGCCGTCGCCGACCGGGTCGGGGTGATGCGCGGTGGCCGGCTGGAACAGCTGGCGACGCCGGCCGAGATCTACCTGCGCCCGGCGAGCGCGTTCGTCGCCGACTTCGTCGGGCTCAGCAACCGGATACCCGCCCGCACCGCCCCGGACGGCAAGGTACGGATCCTCGACCAGACCCTCCCCCTGGTCGACCCCGACACCGCCCCGTCCCCCCACGACACCCCGGTAACCGCCCTGGTCCGCCCGGAATCGATCGACGTCCTCCCCGACCCCACCGGTGAGGGCGCCACCCGCGTCCTAGCGGCGAGCTTCCTCGGCCCGATCAGCCGGCTGACCGTCACCCTCCCCGACGGCACCCTCGTCGTCGCCCAGGTCGACAGCGACCGCCTGCCCACCCTGCCCCCCAACACCCCCATCCGCCTCCACCTCCGGCCCGCGCCGATCACCCTCGCCTGAAGTGAAAGGAGGGGGCCCTTCTTATCGTTTTCTGTAGAAGAAGGGCCCCCTCCTAACACCTGCGGTACTCCGGGCGGACCTCGTGGCCGCCGGGGTGCCGATATGGAGTGCCCCGTGTTGATGCCGCTCGCTACGCTGGCGGGCACCGTCCACAGAAGACATGGGGAAGAGGACGCCCAGACCTTTCAGACGGCGGCTACTCGCCGCCGCATCGGCTCTGACTATCGCCGGATCGTTGCTGGTGGCCGGGCCGGCGAGCGCGGCCCCGGTTGCCGAGAGCTCGCTGTCCTGGTCGATCGGTGTTTCCGACGGCGAGCCGTTGACCGGCGTGTTCACCGAGCCCGAGGCCCGTTTCCAGAGCCTCCGCGACGGCGCCATCAGCCGCATCAACGTCTACGCCGGAAGCACCTACTGGTCGATGTCGTTCGCCCCGCCGGTCGGCGAGCAGTTGCATCCCGGCAACTACCCGAACGCCGAGCGCGCCGGCTTCCAGAGCGGTCGCGCCCCGGGCCTCGACGTGTCCTACCAGAGCAGCGGTTGCAACACGGTCCACGGCAGGTTCACCATCCACCAGATCGCGTTCGACGGCACCGGCACGATCAGCATGCTCGACGCGACGTTCGTACGACGTTGTTCCCCCGCCGAGCCAGCGGTGACCGGCACCCTGAAATACCGGGCCACGCCGCTGTCCTACCGGTACACGCTCGCCGACGAGCAGCCGGAGACCGCGCCCTCGCACACCTTCCGTGGGGCCACCAGCACCTTCTGGGCACAGACGTTCTGGTCCGACTCGTTGCGATTCGGCGTGTCGGGCGACCGCCGGTCGGCGATAGTCGAGTTCGCGCCGCCCCAGGGCGAGCAACTGACCGCCGGGCGGACATACCGCAATGCCCAGCCGCTCGATTCGCCCAGCCAGACAGAACCGGGCCTGTCGGCCGAGGGCTTCTCCTGCCGGCCGACGACGGGCACCTTCACCATCAAGGAACTGGAGTACGGTCCCGACGGTGAACCGGTGGCGCTGTCGGCCACCTTCACCCTGAAGTGCACGTCGTACCCGAGCCCGGAGGACCCGAGGGTGCTCAAGGGCACGATCCACTTCCACGCCTGACCTGCGGGTCACCGATCCCGCGAGATAGTCGCGGCGTTCCGGCCGGCCGCGCGGCCGGCCGGAACGCCGTATAGGGCCCGAGGCTCAGAAATCGTCCGGGGTACGGATCCGGTCCCGGATCCAGACGCCCGCCTCCTTGAGCCGGCTGGTGCCGCCGAACTGGCCAGCGGCGCAGGTGCCGACGGTGAAGACGGCGCCGGATCGGAAGTCGTCGGAGAAGTTCCAGTTCACCCAGCTGATCTTCTTGCTGGCGAACAGGTCCAGGTAACGCTGTGCCATGGTGAAGTCGTTCGGGCCGTCGCCGGAGTAGTCCTGGGTGCCGAACTCGGTGACGAACAGGGGCAGTCGGTCCGCCGCCTGCGCCACGGTGTCGAGGTAGTAGTCGTCGTGCGAGGCGGCGTAGAAATGGAAGACGTACATCACGTTGCCGGCGCTCACCGGATTGGCGGCGATGACGTCCGCCCCACCACCGCTGCCGGAGGCGCCAAGCGACGACCAGTCCGGAGTGCCGACCAGCACCACCGCATCGGCGTCCCGGGTACGGATCACCGGGATGATCTGGTCCGCGTAGCTCTTGATGGCGCTCCAGGCCACCTCGTTGGGCTCGTTCGCGATCTCGTAGATCACGTTGTTCTTGGCCCGGTGTCGATCGGCGATCTCGGCGAAGAACGTACGCGCCCGGTCCAGGTTGTAGTTCGGGTCACCGGGACTGAGCATGTGCCAGTCCACGATGGCGTACATGCCACGCGCGGTGGCCAGCTCGATGTAGTTGTGCACCAGGTCGGTGAAGCGGCGCGGGTCGGTCTCGTAGCCGCCCTCCTGGATGTACATCGAGATCCGGAGTACGTCGGCCCGCCACTCCTGGGCAAGGACGTCGAGCGAACCGGAGGTGGCGCAGTTGGCGTACCACTGGAGGCCGTGCGTGCTCATACCCCGCAACTGGATCGCCTTGCCGGCCGCGTTGCACAGCTGCCGGCCGCAGACCCGGAGCTGGCCGTTGGCCGCGACCGGGGTGGTGCCCGGCGGAACCGTCGGCGTCGGGCCGGCCGTGGGCGTGGATGTCGGGCCGGCCGTGGGCGTCGGGGTCGGCGTGCCGGTACCGCCGCAGGACGCGCCGTTCAACCGGCACCCGGCCGGGGCTCCCGAGCCGGCGCCGAGGAACCCGAACGTCACCGAGGCGCCGGGGGCGATCCTGCCGTTCCAGGAGCGGTTGCCGAAGGTGTGGTGCTGACCGCTGCTCACCAGCGTGGCGTCCCAGTAGGAGCCGATCGTCGTACCGCCCGGCAGGTCGAACTCCACGCGCCACGAGGTGATCGGGGTGCTGCCGCCGTTGGTGATGGTGTACCGGCCCTCCCACCCGGATCCCCAGTCCGACACCTTCGCGAAGGTGGCGATCGGGGTGGTCGCCGGGGCGGCGACCGCCATCGGCGCGGTCGCGACTGCCGCGACCGCCGCGACGAGCCCGACCAGCAGGAGCGTCCCGCGGATGCGCTTCACTGGTTCCTCCGGAAGGTCGGTGGCAGCGGCCCGCTGGACGAGCCATCAACTGTTGTCGAACTATAAGGAAGACTAAAAGTCCCCGCAACAGTCGCCCTGGTTGCTGGGGCCGGCAGCGACCAGGAGCGGCACCCGCACCACCCACGCCAGGACGGGGCTCCTCCAGGGACGTCCTGGCCAGCACCCGGAGTCGGACGCCGACACGATCATCCAGCGGGTCCTGTCGAGCGCCGGCGTTGTCGTCGATCAATCATCCCTTGTGGACCGGGCCGAAATTGCGCTACGGCCGGACCGACGACCGTTCTCGTCATTTTCGGCACAATCCGCTCCAGCCGATGAAGGGAGATGCCGGACAATGGGACGCACAGGCGCCGACGTGCCGATCATATATCCTCTCCCACCGACTCGCCACGAGGCAAAGGTCGGCCGACCAACCGCATCCGCGATGCGCAGTCGAACACTCACCGGGACGGCATCCCGATCGAGATTCCGATTCAGCAAGCGTACGCAAGCACCAGTTGAACAACGCGTTCAAGTGACATTTCAGTGGTGTTGACACTCGGCCGGACCCTGCTGCCATAGTGACACCTCGGAACGCGGTGGCAGCCACTCACTCCCCGCTTCCTGATGCGACGGGGACAAATGCCCACCGTCAATCAGACTGACCACTCCCGGTTGGAGGGCTCATGAGTGTCAGTGACGAACCGGTGTTTCTGAGGTCCAATGCGATCATCGAGCCGCTGGTCGACCGCTTCTACGCCTGGATGCACATCGTGGCGCCGGCGCAGGCTTCGATGAACCTGGCGAAGGTCCAGGTGCCCATGCTGGAGTCGTACCTGCAGAACCCGCAGGTGCACGTGGCCGCCAGCGTCAACCCCGCACTCCGGGGCGGCTACTTCGTCAACGTCGACGAGTCGCGCAGCATGGAGGTCGCCGCGCTGCTCGACACGATCAAGCGGGACCGGGCGGACATGCTGGCGTTCGCCGACGCCATCGCCAAGGCGGACGACCTGCTCCGGCAGAGCGCCACGGGCTTCGACCTCACTCCGCTCTACCCGAAGCTCCCGCCGGCCCTGAACGGGCTGGTCGAGCTGGCCTACGACACCGGCAACCAGGCGTCCATGCACCTGCTCGAACCGGTTCTGTACACGAGCCCGTACTACGACGTCGGGCGTCAGTCGGTCCAGCTGTCGCTGGAAACCGGCATCGAGCGGCCGTTCATCCTCAGCACGCCGCGGCTGCCGCAGCCGAACACGCTCGATCTGGAGATTCCGTTCAACCACGCGGGCCTCGACGAGTTCTTCGCGGCCCGGATCGCACCCACCACGGTTGGCCGGCTGCGCGAGGCGCTGGAGCTGGACGACGCGCAGACCGTACAACTGCGGCGGCTGCTCACCGACCAGCCGAGCCTCTCGCCCGACCGCAATGTCGAGTCCGGCGGCCGGGTCCGCTACTTCGGCCACGCCTGCCTGGTGATCCAGTCGGCCGAGGCGACGATCGTCACCGACCCCTTCATCAGCGCCGACAACCGCCACGGTGACCGCTACACCCTCGACGACCTGCCCGAGCACATCGACCTGGTGCTCATCACGCACGGACACCAGGACCACATCGTGCTCGAGACGCTTTTCCAGCTCCGCAAGCGGATCGGTGCGGTCGTGGTGCCACGGTCCTCGCGCGGCAACCTCTGCGACCCGTCGATCGGGCTGTACCTCAAAGCCCTGGGCTTCACCGTCATCGAGGTCGACGACTTCGACGAGGTTCCGATCCCCGGCGGCCGGGTGGTGGCGACGCCGTTCCTGGGCGAGCACTCCGACCTGGACATCCGCGCCAAGTCGACGTTCTTCGTTCAGATCGCCGGCGCCAACATCTACGTGGGCGCGGACTCCTCGGGCATCGATCCGGTGTTGTACCGGTACGTGCGCAACCACCTCGGCCATGTCGACATGGCGTTCCTCGGCATGGAGTGCGACGGGGCCCCACTGACCTGGCTCTACCAGGGCCTGCTGACGCGCCCGGTGACCAAGCGGATGAGCGACTCGCGCAAGCTTTCGGGATCCAACGCGGAACAGGCCGCGGCCATCATGACCGAACTCGGCGCGGACGAGGGCTACATCTACGCCATGGGCGAGGAAAGCTGGCAGGGCCACGTCATGGCGACGAGCTACAACCCGGACACGTACCAGATGAAGCAGATCGAGGAGTTCCTCAGCTGGTGCTCCGAAAACGGCATCACCGCCGAACACCTCTTCAACAAGCGCGAGTGGCGCTGGTAGACAGGGCTCCGGTGAATCTGGCCGGCGTCGCGAGAATCCTCGCGCCGCCGGCCAGTTCCTTTTCCGCGGTTTCGGCACCGCCGGGCCAGGCCGGAGGGGCTTCCGCCGGAAAAACCGGAAGGCCGGTGGCCGGACCACCGATACGGCGGT
>NZ_JBHSPR010000010.1:1057994-1095034 GCF_042658085.1 Plantactinospora solaniradicis
TCTCGGATCGTACCGACGGCACCCCGCCGGCCCTGCTCATCGAACGGGTCGGGTGATGCTCCCGACCATGACAGTTATCCTCCCCTCTGGATCAGGCCGTGCGCGTGCTGCGCTGCTCCAACTCGTCGGCGATCTGGAGCCACTCGTCGGCGCAGGATCGGGCGACGCTGGCAAGGATGTAGGCGCAGTGCGGAGGCACCTTGTGCTCGACCTCGGACCACTCCTCCGAACGAATCGCCCGCGAATGGATCCACCGCAGCACGGTGCGGCCCGACTCGGTGAACCGGAGTGACGGATCGTTCTGCAGCCCCTGCAACATCAGCGAGACGGCCTCCCGATCGACCAGCTTCTCCCGGCGTCGCCGCATCTGCGGCAGCGGGTCCTCACCCCGCTCGAGCCGCTGTCGCACGTCCCGGACCGTGGACGGCGAAACACCGACCTCGCGGGCGATCTCACGCAGCGAAGCCTCGGGGCGCTGCTTGATCAACGCCGAGGCACGTAGCCGTCCGACGTTGTTGTCGAGCGGCCGGACGCGGCCGTCCCGGCCAGTACGCGCGCTGACCCGCTCCACCGCCGCCTCGTCCTGCATCCGGCGGCGGATGTTGCCGACGGTACGCGCACCGAGGCCGACGGTCATCGCGATGGCTCGATCCGACCAGGTGGGTTGTGAGGCGAGAATGCGTTCCGTGGCCAGCGTCCGGTCGCCGAGCGTGAGCGGCAGGCCGTGTGTCGTGTTGGCCGTGACGGCCAGGACGAAGGCCTCCTGCTCGGTGCCGTCGAAGAAGGACACTTCGATCATGTTGTCGCCGCGCAGCTTGGCGGCGCGCAGGCGGTGCATTCCGTCGATGACCCGCATGCTGTCGCGGTGGACGACGATGGGCGGCAGGTGGTCCTCGATGGAGGCCAGCATCTCGACGTGATTCATGTCCTCGCCGGCCCGCCGCGGCGAATCGGCCGGGCGAAGCGCGTCGACGGGCAGCCATTCCAGGTCAGGATTGCCCATCGGTCGCTTTTCCCGCAGTTTGAGTGCGGATTCAGGAGCGGGTGCCGGCACCAGCCCACGGAACGAGTTGCTCTTGGTCGATTCTTTTGAGACGAGCCCCCGTAACACGGTTCCTCCAACCGTATAGCACTTCTAGCCGGCCAAAATCAGCCGCCATCAGGCGGATGATAAACATGTCCGACGACCTGACGCAGGTGTCCGACTGTCCATCATGAGCAGTTGTACTGGCACCTAGTGGGGTCGCACCGACCGGTCACCACGGCTCCAAGCTGCGGCTAGTCGTCCTACAGCGAGCTGCGTACCGACAACTGGCCGAATTTGGATTTGGCCCGCTCGCTTGGACACATCAATGTACGGACACCGGAAACGCGAGCCATTTTCTGAGCAATCGCCTCAGCCGCTCTTCGCCGACGGTGAACAGGATGTCCAACCGCCCAATGAGTTGTTTTCAGCAACGCGAACGTTGTACTACCTCGCGCGGCTGCGCCAATCGCCGAGGAGATTGCGATCCGCCGGCCGCACCTGGTCCGGTGTGCGGCCCTGATGGCGACGAGAGCGCGGATCGGACGTGGTCCGGCAGGCGCAGACCACAGCGGACCGACTGCCGCGCGAGAGCGGGACACGGCTCCTGGCACAGTACGACGCGGTCGACAGCGTGGCGAAGATGCAAGATTTCGGATGACGACAAGACGCCGGCGGCCCATGGGGGTCACCGGCGTCCAGGGTGTTCACACGTACGGTGGCCTACTGCCCTTTCATCGCCTCGATCAGGCTCTTGGGCCGCAGATCGGTCCATGACTTCTCAATGTATTCGAGGCAGTCGTCTCGCGACGCTTCTCCGAATACCGTCGTCCAGCCCTCCGGCACATCGATGAAGACGGGCCACAGCGAATGCTGCCCCTCGTCGTTCACCAAGACCAGATAGCTCGCGTCGGGGTCTTCGAACGGGTTCGGCACCAGACCATCCCTATCTCTCGGCAACAAGGGCAGACCCAGAGAAACCGCCTGTGCGCCATTTGTGGCTCGGCGTCGGGGCTGGGATTCACTATGACTGATTCGGGACCACCCATCAAGGCTGTCCAGGCGTGCAACTGCGCCACCGGAACAGTCGTACGAGCAGGTCGAATGAGACCGGTTCCGGCATGTCACCCCTGGCCGCACTGCCCAAGAGTTAAGGCGATGGAATGGCTTCCATCCTGTTTCGCAGTCTGTTGATCACGATCTGGAGCTAAAGGACCGATACGGCCACTGGCGTGGGTGGTCGACCACACCGGCTTCCCGAAGGACGGCAAGGGGTCTCCGGGTGTGGCCAGGCAGTATCCCGGCACTGGTGACCTGCGGCACCCGGTGGATCATCCCCGCCGCCCAGGACAGCGGCGCACACAGCGCGGAACACCTCGGCGACCGACTCGCCGACGTGGTGGTCGATGGTGGCCGGGGCTTGGCGCAGACCGGTGGCGGGGATGGCCCGGTCAAACGGCCCGTGGGACCTGGAACCGCTCGTCCTGGTGGCGGTCAGGCCACGGCACCGCAGGTTGTCCTGTGGTCGTCGTCCAGCCGGCTGTTCGCGGCGGTCTTCCGCTCCGGGTCGGATCAGTGCATGTCCTCCGTGAAGTTCCCGCGCTGCCTCGGCCGCAGCGCCGGCAGGCTCGGCCGTGCAGTTTCGAGCTGACCCGCGAGTTCGGCCGGTGTGGGTGCGTCGAAGAGGGTGCGGATCTCGATCTCGACGCCGAGGGTCGACCGGATGCGGGAGACGAGCCGGACGCCGAGCAGGGAGTGGCCACCGAGGTCGAAGAAGTTGTCGTCGACGCCGACCGTGTCCCGGCTGAGGACGTGGGCGAAGGCGGCGCAGAGCAGTTCTTCCTGCACTGTCTCCGGGCCGCGGCTGGATGCGCTGGCGTACTCCGGGTCGGGTAGGGCGTTGCGGTCGAGTTTGCCGTTGTCGGTCAGGGGCAGTTCCGGCAGGGCGACGATCGCGGACGGCACCATGTAGTCGGGTAGCCGTGACCCGACGTACCCACGGATCTCGTCGACGTCTCCGTCGGTGACCACGTACGCGGTCAGTTGTTGTTCACGGACGATGACCGCGGCCTGTTCGACGCCCGGATACGCGCGCAGGGCCGTTTCGATCTCGCCGGGCTCGACCCGGAACCCGCGGATCTTCACCTGGTCGTCGGCTCGGCCCAGGAACACCAACTGTCCCTGCGTCGTCCACTTGACCCGGTCACCGGTGCGGTACGCCCGCTCCCCGACGCCGAACGGGCACGCCACGAACCGCTCGGCCGTCAGCCCCGGTCGCCCGACGTAACCGCGCGCCACCGGCGCACCAGCGACGTAGAGCTCTCCGGCGACTCCGACCGGTACCGGCGCGAGCCGCTCGTCCAGCACGAACAGACGGGTGTTCGCGATCGGTGTCCCGATCGGCACGTCCGGGCCGGACAGCTCCGAAAGGTCGGCGGTGGCGACCCCGATCGTGGTCTCCGTCGGCCCGTAATGGTTGAACACCGGCCGGCCCGCGGCTTCCCGTACCAGCGACCCCACCCACGACGGCGGCGCCGACTCACCGCCGAGGACCAGGGACCGGGCCGGCAGAACCGCCCGCGCCGACAGCGCCATCGCGTGGGATGGCACCACCTTGACATGATCGATGCGGTGTTCGGTCAGGTAATCGGCCACCGCCCGCGGGTCCAGAACACTGGCCTCGTCAAGCACGTGCAACTGCCCACCGGTGGCCAGGCTGCTGAACACCACCGTGTTCCCCAGGTCGGTCACCTGTGGCTGCAACAATCCGAACCGGCCACCGGCAGCCCAGCCCAGCCGCTGCGACACCGACCCCACATAGTTGACCAACGATCCGTGGGTGACCGCCACACCCTTGGGAGCACCGGTCGAACCCGACGTGTAGATCACATACGCCAAGGCACCGGGATCAACCCCTACCGGTGCCACCAGCGGCGCCGCTCCCACCACCATCGGGTCGTCCACCGCCACCATCGGCGCCTGGCCCACCGGCAGATCGTCCAGGACGTCTCCGGTACCCACCACCAACATCGCCCGGCTGTCCGCCAACATGAACGCCAGCCGCTCCACCGGCAACTTCACGTCGACCGGCAGGTACGCCCCACCCGCCTGCCACACCGCCAGTATCGCGGTGACCATCTCCACACCCCGAGGCAGACACAACGCCACCACCGACTCCGGACCCACACCCTGCGACCGCAGATAGCCCGCCAGCCGGCCGGCACGCTCGGCCAACCCCGCATACGTCAGCTCGACACCGTCGGCGACCACCGCCACCGCATCCGGCACCCGCGCCACCGACCGCCCGAACAGCTCCACCACCGACTCGGCAGCAACCGGTGCCACGGTCTCGTTCCAACCCCGGACCAACAACTCACGCTCGGCCGGATCCAGCACCTCCACCGCATGCAACCGAACGTCCGGCGCCGCGGTGACCACCGACAACACCCGTACGAACAACTCCGCGAACCGAACCGCCGTCACCTCGTCGAACAAATCCGCCGCTACCGTAACCACACCCCAGAGCCCCGCCGGAGCACCGTCGGCGTCGAGCGTCTCGCTCAACAGCACGTCGAGGTCGAACTTCGCCGTCTGCCGGTCCGGTGGGATGAATTCGGCGGTCACGTCGGGCAGGTCGGTCGTCTGGTCGCCGGGGTCGAAAAGGGTCAGCACCACCTGGAACAGCGGATGCCGCGCGAGCGACCGTGCCGGCGCCAACTCCTCCACCAAACGCTCGAACGGCACGTCCTGATGCGCCAACGCGCCCAGGGTCGTCTCCCGCACCTGGGCCAGCAACTGCCGGAACGGCGGATCGCCCGACAGGTCCGTACGGATCACCAGCGAATTCACGAAACAGCCGACAAGCTCGTCAAGCGCCTCGTCGGTACGCCCGGCAACCGCCGACCCGATCGGCACGTCCGTACCGGCGCCCAGCCGGGACAGCAACGTCGCCAAGGCGGCCTGCAACACCATGAACGACGTAGCGCTCGCCGCGGCGGCCAACTCCACCAGTCGGCGGTGCACCTCGGCCGGGATCCGCACCGGCGCGGTGTACCCACGGTGGCTCGCCTCGGCCGGCCGCGGCCGGTCGTGGGGCAGCCCGAGTTCCTCCGGTGCGTCCGCGAGCGCGCGGCGCCAGTAGTCCAGCTGCTCCCGCAGCAGGTCATTCGTGCTGGAGGACTCGCTGAGCAGGTCACGCTGCCACAGCGCGTAGTCCGCGTACTGCATCGGCAACGGCTCCCATTCCGGCGCCACACCCCGCAGCCGGGCCGCGTAGGCCGCCGACATGTCCCGCGTCAGCAGGCCCATCGACCAGCCGTCGGCGGCCACATGGTGGAGAACCAGAACCAGCACCGACTCCTGCGGTGCCGTCTCGAACAGCCACGCCCGGATCGGCACTTCCGTGGACAGCTCGAACGGATACCGGGCCGCCTGCGCCACCGCATCGGATACCTGGGCCGCCGGCACCTGCTCGACCTGCAACGCCCACCGCAGCGACGCCGGGTCGAGGATCTCCTGGTACGCCTCGCCGTCCTGCACGGGGAAGACCGTGCGCAGCGCCTCATGCCGGCCCAGGACATCCCGCAGCGCCGTGTTCAGGGCGGCATGGTCGAGGGGCCCGGTCAGCTTCAGGGTGAGCGGGGCGTTGTAGGCCGGGTTGTTGCCCTCCACCTGGCTCAGGAACCAGAGCCGCTGCTGCGCGAACGACAGTGGGACCCGGGCGGGCCGAGCCGTCACCGTCAGAGCCGGCCGGGCCGGGCCGGAAGCCGCTCCGGCGACATGCGCGGCGAGCGCCGCGACCGTCGGCATGTCGAACAACGCGTGCAGTGGCAACATCACACCCGTCGCCTTGTGCACGCAGCCGATCAGCTTCGTCGCCAGCAGCGAGTGGCCGCCCAACTCGAAGAAGTTGTCCTCGACACCTATCCGATCGACGTCCAGGACCTCGGCGAAGGCCTCGCTGACCAGGCGCTCGGCCGCGGTCGCGGGACTCCGGCCGGCACCGGTCACCCGTCGTGGCACCGGCAACGCCGCACGGTCGAGCTTCCCGTTCACGGTGCGCGGCATCTCCGCCAGAACCATCACCGCGTCCGGCACCATGTAGTCCGGCAACCGCTCGCTCAGGTACTCCCGCAGTATCGCGGGCAGGTCTTCGCCGTTGTCGCTGTCACGGGGGACGACGTAGCCGGCCAGGCTCTTGTTGCCGGCCTGATCCTCCTGGACGACCACCGCCGCCCGGAGCACGGCCGGATGCGCGCCCAGGACCGCCTCGATCTCACCGGGCTCGATCCGGAACCCACGGATCTTCACCTGGTCGTCGGCTCGGCCCAGGTACACCAGCTGGCCGTTCAGAGTCCACTTCGCCAGGTCACCGGTGCGGTACATCCGCTCACCCGTGCCGAACGGACACGCCACGAAACGTTGGCCGGTCAGCCCCGGGCGCCCCGTGTACCCCCGGGCCAGACCGACGCCGGCCACATACAACTCGCCAGCCACACCCGCCGGCGCCGGGCCGAGCGAGCCGTCCAGGACGAAGGCCCGGGTGTTGCGGATCGGCGTACCGATGACCGGCTCGTCGCCGGCGACCAGCGGCGCCGATATCGACGCACACACCGTCGTCTCCGTCGGCCCGTACGCGTTGACGAATCGGCGGCCCTCCGCCCACCGCTCCACCAACCCGCGGTCAAGGGCCTCGCCGGCCGATACCAGCGTGCGCACCGAGGCCAGGTCCGACGGCGTCAACGCACCGAGCACGACCGGCGGCAACGTCGCGTACGACACCCCGTGCCGGCCGATCACCCCGGTGAGGCCCTCCCCCGGCAGCAGGTCGTCCTGCGCGGCCACCACCAACCCGGCGCCCGAGCCCAGCGCCATCAGCACTTCCCAGGTGGCGGCGTCGAACCCGATCGACGCGAACTGCAGCACCCGGTCCCCGGCCCCCACGCCGAACCGTTCGATCTGCGCCGCCGCCAGGTTCACCGCACCGCCGTGGGTCACCCCCACGCCCTTCGGCGTCCCCGTCGAACCGGACGTGTAGATCAGGTACGCCAGCGAGTCTCGCGGCAGGACCACCGTCGGCGCCACCGCTGGACACCCGGCGATCTCCGCCTGCACCTCGGCGCTGTCCAGCACGGCAACCGGAGTCGCCTCGGTGTCGACGAGACCTGATGTGGTCAGCACGAGCGCCGCACCACTGTCCTCGATCATGAAAGCGATCCGCTCGGCCGGGTACCGGGCGTCGATCGGCAGATAGGCCGCACCGGCCTTCACGATCCCGAGCAACGCCACCACGAAGTCGGCGCCCCGGTCCACGGCGAGCCCGACGACCGATCCCTCGCCCACGCCCCGGCCGCGCAAATACCACGCCAGCCGGTTTGCGCGCTCGTCCAGCCGTGCGTACGTGAGCTCGACACCGTCACCGACAAGCGCGACGGCTTGGGGCGTCCGGGCGACCTGGGCGTCGAACAGGTCGCCGAGGTGCACGGGAAGATCCGCGGCCGTCTGCGGCGCGGGATTCCAGTCGACCAGAACCCGGCGACGCTCCTCCTCGCCGAGGATCTCGGCGCGAGCCACCGGCTCGTCAGCGGCGGCACCCGTGAAAGCCGTCAGCAACCGCAGGTAACGGTTCGCGACGCGGTCGGCTCCGTCCGCACCGTGCCGATCGGAATCGGCCTCGACCTCGACCGTGAGCTCGCCGGTGTCCGCCCGGTCGTAGACACTGATCCGCCGGTCGTGCGTTGGGCCGGACGCCAACGTCCGGGCGGTCGCCGTACACGCGCCGAACCGCAGCGGATACTCGAATGAGATCACGTTGACGACCTGGCCGAACAGCGGCGCGCCGTCGACGGACTTCAGCTCCCGCACCAGGTCCTCGTACCGGTAACGCTGGTGCCGCAGCGCGTCCCGGACGGCCTCGGACGTACGCCGCAGCAACGTCCCGCAGGTCTCGGCGGGATCGATCGTCAGGCGCACCGGCATCACGTTCGAGGTCATCCCCACCGCGTCGAACTCTCGCGGCGAGGACCGTCCGACCGACGTGACGCCGACGACCACGTCGCGCGTTCCAGTGAGGCGGTGCTCGTAAAGACCCGCGGCGGCGACCGCCAGCTCAGCGATGCTGGCGCGCGATCGGGCGGCCGTCGCCCGCAACGTCGTGGCCTCGTCCGTGTCCAACTGCCGTCGGTGCTTGGTGGGGGCATCCGGCAGCCGATTCCGGAGGGCCGCCGGGTGGGCGCTCTCCGGCAGGCCGGACAGCTTGTCCAGCCAGTAGCGCCGGTCCCGCTCGAACGCCGCCGACTCCCGATAGTCCCGCTCGGCATCCAACAGGACGGAGAGCGGCTCCAGGTTGGTCTCCTCGACGCTGCCGTCCTCCGCCAGCGCCGTGTAGATGCGTGCCACCGCCGAGACGAACAACGAAAGGCTGTAACCGTCGATGACGAGGTGATGAAAACGCTGGTACCACCAGAAACGCCGGGGGCCCAGCACGAACAGCAGTTGGGTGCCCATCGCGGCGTCGGTCAGCTCCATCCGCCGGCTCAGGTCGGCACGCATGGCGTGCTCGGCGGCGGTCTGCGGATCCGGCTGGCCGACCAGATCCACGACCCGCACCGGGGGACTCTCCATCCCGCCCACGTACTGCCGCGGCACGCCGCCGACGGTGGTGAACCGCAGTCGGTACGAGTCAGCCTCGGCCAGCGCCTGGCGCACTGCCGTCGTGAAGAGGCCCACGTCCAGGTCACCACGAATCTCGACGTACTCGCCGACGTTGAAGGCAACGCTGTCCGGCTTTAGCAGCTGAGCGTTCCAAATAGCCAACTGGCCGGCCATCAACTCACGGAGCACACCTTCAGAAGCGACCATTCCACGTCCTCAGTCGTCGAGAGGTCCAGGGCGCGGCGCATACGCGATCGCACGCGTCAGCATGACCGAGCGGTCCTCATTTGACACAATGCACAGTCGGACAATGTACGACCGCAGCAGCGCATCAGTTGTACAAACATCCGCCCCGGCAGACCCGCCGTCCAACCACGCAATCGAGGCGGACGGACACCTGCTGCCGCATTTCGGCATCCCACGTGACCTCCGCGGGCTCCGCTGACTCGACCACGCCGCCGCATACCCGCACAATGGCGTTCGGGCTACTGTTTCTGACATTGGCATCATTCGGCCGGATCTTGCGATAGTAGGGCCGAGTCTGCAGGCGTGAACAGCGCCGGTAGGGACAACATCAACGACTTTGGCGTATTTTTCACCGGAGGAGACTCGTGCCCTACCTGGACACCAACGGCATCCGGCTGTCATACGAGCGCAGCGGCCACGGCGAGGACGTGCTCCTCATCATGGGGCAGAACGCCGCCGGCCATGTCTGGAACATGCACCAGACCCCGGCCCTGCACCGGGCAGGCTACCGGACCACCACCTTCAACAACCGGGGCATCCCGCCGTCCACGACGCCGCCCGGCCGCTACTCGCTCGCCGACATGGTGGCCGACACCCGGGGCCTCATCGAGGCGCTGGACCTCGCACCTTGCCGGATCGTGGGCACGTCCCTCGGCGCGATGATCGCCGAAGAGTTGGCGATCCACAGCCCGTCGTTGGTGCGCTGTGCCGTACTGATCGCGACCCGGCCGCGAGCCGACGCCGTCCGTCTGGCCCAGACACTGGCCGACCGGGCGTTGAACGAGCAGGGCATCCAGCTCCCGGCCCGCTACCGAGCGGTCGACACGGTGCAGAAGATGCTGTCGCCGGCGACGCTGCGCGACGACGACGCCACCTCCTCATGGCTGGAGATCTTCGAGCTCGCCGCCGAGGCCGGCGAGGCCAGCGGGCAGGCCTGGGTGGAGACCACCGAGGATCGCCGGGGAGCACTGACCAGGATCACGGCGCCCTGCCGGGTCATCGCGTTCACCGACGACGGCATCGCACCGCCGCACCTCGCGGCCGAGACGGCCGACGCCATCCCGGACTGCGACTTCGTGGAGATAGCCCACTGCGGCCACCTCGGCTATCTGGAACGGCCCGACGAGGTCAATACCGCGATCATCGAGTTCCTCGACAAGCACTGACGCCAACGGACGCTCCACCACTAAGCAAAGGACTTTTACGTGGCTATGATGGGCGGCCCCGGGGTGGGCTCGATGCGCATGGGTCCCAGACCGGATATCAAGGGGCATAAAGTGCGCCCCGGAACGATAAAGCGGATTCTTCCCTACGCCCGGCGGTACCGCTGGGCGCTGCTGGCACTGGTGCTGCTGACCACGCTCCACGCGGCCCTCACCGCGCTGACACCGCTTCTGCTCAAGTTCGTCATCGACGACGGGATCGTGCCCAAGCGGCGCGACGTCGTGGTGGCGCTGGCGCTGCTGATGCTCGGCGTGACGCTGGTCGATGCGATCGCCGTCTACTCGCAGACCTGGTTGTCCGGCCGGGTGGGTCAGGGCCTGCTCTACGATCTACGCACCACCGTGTTCACCCACGTACAGCGGCAGCCCCTGACCTTCTTCACCCGGGCCGAGACCGGGGCACTGATCAGCCGGCTCAACTCCGATGTGGTCGGCGCCCAGCAGGCGGTGACCACGCTGCTCTCCCAGACCATCTCGACGCTGCTCACCCTTGTGCTCGTCCTCACCACGATGTTCGTCCTCTCCTGGCAACTGACGGTGGCCGTGCTGGTGCTGATCCCGCTGTTCCTGTTTCCCACCAGGCTGGTCGGCCGCCGGCTCCAGCGGATGACCCGCGAACGCATGACCGTGGAGGCCGAGATGGCCTCCGTGATGGGCGAACGGTTCAACGTCGCCGGGGCGATGCTCACCAAGCTGTACGGGAAACCGGAACGGGAGACCGACACGTTCTCCGGCAAGGCCGCCGCGGTACGGGACATCTCGACCACCCTGATGGTCTACGGGCAGATGATTCCCCTCGCTCTCACCGTGCTCACCGGGGTCATCACCGCGGTGGTGTACGGCGGCGGCGGCGTCCTCGCCATCGACGGTGCCCTGGAGATCGGCACGATCGTCGCCATGGTCGGCCTGCTGACCCGGGTCTTCGGCCCGATCAACCAGCTGGCCAACATGCAGGTCAACGTGATGACCGCGCTGGTCAGCTTCGACCGGCTCTTCGAGGTGCTGGATCTCAAGCCGCTCATCGAGGAGAAGCCCGGCGCGCGCGTGCTGGAGCCAGGTACGGACGGAACCGCCGCTCCGGACATCGAATTCGACCACGTCTCATTCCGTTACCCGAACGCCAAGGACGTGTCGCTGGCCTCCCTGGAGTCGATCGCCCGGCGGGGGCAGGAACGCACCAGCGACGCCTGGGTGCTGCGGGATGTGTCGTTCCGCGTCCCGGCCGGCAAGCTGACCGCGCTGGTCGGCCCGTCCGGCGCCGGCAAGACCACCATCACCCAACTGGTGCCCCGGCTGTACGACGCCACCGAGGGCATCGTCCGAGTCGGCGGCGAGGACGTCCGGGACCTGACACTGGGATCGTTGCTCGGCACCGTCGGAGTGGTCACCCAGGACGCGCACCTCTTCCACGACACCCTGCGTGCCAACCTGCTGTACGCCCGCGATGGCAGTACGGAGCAGGAACTGGTCGAGGCCTGTGAAGCCGCGCGGATCTGGGACGCCATCTCGGCGCTGCCGGATGGCCTCGACACCGTGGTCGGCGACCGCGGCTACCGGCTCTCCGGCGGCGAGAAACAGCGGGTCGCACTGGCCCGGCTCCTGCTCAAGTCGCCACCGGTGGTCGTCCTGGACGAGGCCACCGCACACCTGGACTCCGAATCCGAGGCGGCCATCCAGCGCGCCCTGCACACCGCGCTGACCGGCCGCACCTCCCTGGTGATCGCACACCGGCTGTCCACCATCCGGGAGGCGCACCAGATCCTGGTCGTCGCCGAGGGCGAGATCCGGGAGAGCGGCACGCACGACGAGTTGCTCGCGGCCGGCGGCCTCTACGCGGACCTGTACCGCATCCAGTACGGCCGGGAGAATGGTGCAAACAGCGACCGGCGGCCGCCCGCCCGGACGGCGCGCCGCGGGAGCTGAAGAGAAAGGCACGTCAGGAGGCCCACGTCATGATTGGCGTGGGCCTCCTTCAGTCTCACCCGATTTCCGCGGCGGCAACGCCCCGCTTCAGCAAGTAGGCTCGTCCCGCTTCCGACAGTTCAGAGACGGTGACGCCGGCCTCCGCGGCACGTTCCACGAGACCCTGCGCCAGCACGGCGATCGTGCCGGACTCGAGCACCATGAGATATTCGACTTCGACGCCGAAGGCATCCGTGATCCGGTGAGCAATCCGAATGGCTGTCAGCGAATGTCCGCCCACCGCATAGAAATTGTCGTCCACACCGATCGGCCGGCGCCGCAACGCCGACTCCCAGCAATGCACGAGAACAGCCTCGAGCACCTCCATCAGAACATCCTCCCGGTAAGCGAGCAACGACTGTGCGGGTAGCGGTGTGCGGCAGCGGCGAAACGGCAGCCGAGCGGTGTCAGAGGCCGAGTTCCCGAGCGATGATCTGCCGTTGGATGTCGGAGGTTCCGGAAAAGATGGTGCCGCCGACCGCATCACGCAGCGCGGCTTCGGCGCCCTGGCCGGTCAGGTAGCCACGGCCGCCCAGGATCTGAAGGGCGTCGATCGAGCTGGCGAGCACGGCCTCCGACACGGCCAGCTTGGACAGGGCAGACGCCAGCAGATCCGGCTCACCGCGGTCGAGCAGCCAGCACGCCCGGTAGAGCAGCAGGCGTCCGCTCTCCAGCCGCAACTTCATCTCCACGATCCGGTTGGACACCGACTGGAATCCACGCAGCGGCTGCCCGAACTGGGTGCGCTGCCCGGCATGCGCGGTGACCTGCTCGATCAGCCGGTCCTGCACCCCGAGGTAGAGCGCGAACAGACAGGTCCGTTCCCAGAGCATCGAGTGCTGGAAGATCACCGACCCCTGACCACGCTCGCCGAGGACGTTGCCGTCCGGCACGAAGCAGTCCACGAACTCCACCTCGCTCGCCGGGCACGACGCCATGCCGAGCTTCCGGAACGGCTCACCGACCCGGACGCCCGGACCGGCGCGGTCGACGACGAACGAGGTAAGCGCGAAATGGCCCGCTCCCGGGTCGGTGGTCGCATAAGTGACCAACACGTCCGCGGCCGGGCCGTTGCTGACGAAACTCTTCGTGCCGTTCAGCCGGTATCCGCCGTCGGCCGGCGTAGCTGTCACGGCCAGCAGTGACACGTCCGAGCCGGCGCCCGGCTCCGTCATCGCGTTCGCCGCGATGGCATCGCCGGCGCACAGGTCCGGCAGCAACCGGGAACGCAACGCCGCCGAGCCGAACTCCGCGATCGGCATGGCGCAGGCGAACAGGTGGGCCGCGGCCGCGAATACCAGACCGGTGTCCAGGCAGCCTCGGCCGAACCCTTCGAACAACAGCGCGGTGTCCAGGGCGCCCAGGCCCCCTCCGCCCTCCTTCGCGTCCACGCTCGCCCCGAGCAAGCCCTGCCGGCCGAGTTCCCGCCAGACAGCGGGATCGAGACCCGGCGTACCGGTCTCCGGCGCCAACCGCCGCCCGGCGGCGACTGCGCTGTCGTATCTCGCCCGCCGCTCGGTCGTCCATCCGAACTCCATCAGTCCCCCGGTCGATCGAGCCACGAGGGTGTGGCATGCACGCGTACCACGGCGCCGGCGATCGATACTCCGGGGCCGACACCGAGCATCAGCACGTGGTCACCGGGGCCGATGGTCCCGCTCTCCAGCAGGTGATCGAACGCGATGATCTGGTCGGCCGCACCGGCGTGTCCGATCGTGCTGCCGAACGCCCAGGTGGTGCGCTCCAGCGGCACGCCCAGCGGACCCAGCCGGTCCTCGACCACCTCGCGGCCCCCGTGGTTGAACGCGACTCGAGCGATCTCGTCCAGCTTGACGCCGGCTTCCCCCAACACCAGTTCGACGAGGCCGGCGAACCGGCGGACGAACTCCAGGCCACTGCCCGGGAAGAAACCGCCGGCAGCAGCGAACTCCGCGAAACGGGCGCCGAAGTCGAGTCTCCGGCCCAGCGTCACATCTGCCGGGTACAGCGGCCGGTTCCCCCGATGCAGGCCCTCCAACTCGGTCAGCGTCGTCGAGGCGACGGACAGCACCTCCGCGAAGCCGGGCGTACGGCTCAGCACCAGCGCCGCCGCGCCGTCCCCCATGACCAGGCCGGGATTGCACCGCCACCGGTCCAGCAGCGGCGAGGAGAAATTGTCGGCGGCGACCAGCAGGGCGGACCGTCCGGCCGCGGCGGTGCGCAACGCCCCGTCAGCCAGCGCCACAGCGCCGAACACTCCGTTGCACCCCTGCCGGATACCGGTAGCGAGAGCGTCAGCGGCGCCCAGCTCGCGCTGCACGTACGCGAACGGGCACCAGCCGTCCGGCCCCGCGTGATGGACGTCGGCGTACAGGAGGTGGCTGAGCGACGTTCCAGGCGACTCGGCCCGGTTCAGCGCCAGCCGCGAAGCGGCCACCCCGAGTTCAGGGGCGGAAACGTCTCCCGCGACCGCGATGCTGACGAACCCCGTCGCCTCGGCCTCGTCGGCGTCGTAACTGCCGGCCGCCACGGCGTCCGTGACCGGAACCCGGCCCCCGAGAAACACGCCGGTGGCGTGCACGAAGAGTCCTGGTGTCCGCATACGCGCACACTATGTTCGCCCTCCGGGACCGACAAGGACGGTCGCACACGGCTGCGAGCGAAGCGGGTGTGCGACCGAGCAGCCGATGTCGGTTGGACGAGTTGTCACCGGCCGCCGGAGACGCGCTTCGCGTGGCGACGCCTATTCGGTGCGCAGGGCGGTAGCGGTGCGCACCCGAGCGGCCCATCCCGACGGGATCAGTGCGCCGAGCAGGGCGACGACCAAGCCACCGAACACGAGCGCGGTCAGCATGGCGGGCAGATAGACGTCGGTGACGAACGAGGGCAGGGACGTGCCGGCGGTGCCGGCCATCGAGGGAAGCGTCAGGGAATGCACAGCCATCCCGATCGGCACCCCGACGGCACCGCCCAGCAGACCCACGCCGACCACCGAAGCGATCACGGAGGTGACGGCCTGCCCGGGCGACATGCCGACCGCCTTCATGACCCCGAGGTCGTGCACCCGGTCCCGAAGGTCCAGCATCAGGGTGTTCAGCACGCCGAGGGCGGCCGCCGCCGCGAGCAACGTCGCCACCAGGGTGGCCAGGCCGATGAGGGCGGCGATGATCGGCTCGGTCGTCCGGGGATTGCGGAAGGCCTCCAGGCCGAGAGTTTCCAGGTCCGCGTTGAGCTGGGCGATGTAGGCCAACACGTCAGTGGCGTCGGTGACCGCGATCTGGTAACGGAACGTATCCTGGGTCATTCCCCGCTCACCACCGTTCGGCCGCACGGCGGACGTCGAGCCGGAGTCGCCCATGGCCGCGCCGACCGAGGCGACGTCGGCCCAGACTGCCTCGCCCGACTCGAACACCTCGCCGACGATGGTGACCGTGGCCGTGCCCCCGCTGCCGGTGAGCGTGATGGTGTCGCCGACCTTCTTGCCGGTCGCCCGCATCAGACCGGACGCGGCCGTCGCCTCACCGGTCGCGCCGTACCAACGGCCGGTGACCAGTTCGTATCGGTTCCACCGGGCGTCCCCGAGCAGCGCGCTGACATTGACCGCATTCGCCGCTCCGGTCATCCGCATCGGCTGTTGCCGCTCCCCGTAGGCCGCCTCCGTTCCGGACTGCGCGCTGATCGCGGTCATCACCTGTGCCGGGTCCGCTTGCCGATCAGCGTCGGCCGGGCCAGCCGGTTTACTCCGTCGGGGCGGTGGCGGCTGCACCACGATGTCGGCGCTGCTGTGTTCGCCGGCCGCTTGGACGCGTACCAGCGAGGTGCCGATGCCGACCGAGAACGTCACCGCGGCGGTCCCGAAGGCGATCGCTGCCAGCAGCAGCGCCGCGCGAATCGGCCGCGCGAACGGGCGGGCCAGGCCGATACCGACCGGGCGGGGCACCGGCAGCCGGCCGACTAGCCGGGCCGCCCACCGGCCTCGGCCACCGCCGCTGGTGCGGCCGACCGCCAGCGCGTCCACGGTACGCAGCCGGCCGGCCCGCAGCGCCGCGAGCCACCCGGTCACCGCCACCAGGCCCAGGACGAACACGACCACGACGACGTCCACCCACCAGGACACGGCAAGCTTCGGCGTGCCGTACACCACCTGGATCCGCCCGAGCAACGGTACGGCCAGCAGGTTCCCGACGATCACCCCGGCTCCCGCGCCGACCGCCGCCGGTAGCAGCGCCTGTCCGACATAAGCGCGGACCACCTCGCCAGGGGTGACGCCGAGCGCCTTCAGGATCCCGATCCGGCGTACCGCCGAGGCCACCGACCCGGTGACCACGTTTGCGACGATCAGCAGCGACATGGCCAGGGCGAGAACGCCGAACGCGACAAGGAACGGCACGAACACCGCAGCAGCCTCGACCGCCGCACGGCGCACCTCCAGCCACGAGCGGGCAGCGATCACCGCGTCGGGAGGCACAGCCTTCTCGACGGCGGTCTGGTTGGCGGTCATCTCGGTCGCGGTCGCCGCGGCGTCGAACCGGTACAGCATCTGATATTCGGTGGTCGTGGTGAGCGCGGCCAGGGTGGCCGGGTCCGTCCAGGCGTCGGCGGTGTCGCTCATCGACCGGGCCTTACCGACCACGGTCAGAGTCGTCTCCGCCGCGGTCAGCGTTCCACCGACGGACACGATGACGCCGGCGTTGGAAACCACGATCTCGTTGGGGCCGGTGGCCCAGCGGCCCTCGGTCAGCGACACCTTGTCCACCGCCCCGCCCGGATCGGCACGGCCCACCACATTCAGGTCGATCGTCATGGCGCCGGCCTGGGTCCCCTTGACGCCGACGGTGCCGGTGGGGAACGGACCGGCCGTCGCGGCCACCCCGGTGGCGTTCGCGGTGACCGCGGCCTGCTGTGCCGCTACCTTCTCGGCGTCGATGAGCACCGCAAGGTGAGCGCCGTTCTGGTCGGCGAACGCGGTGTCGAACGGCGCTCGGGAACTGATCAGCAGCGCACCGCCGAGCACCGACGTCGCCACCGCCATGGCGGCCACCAGCCCGATCACCAGCGTCTGCAGCCATCGCCGGCGGCCCACGCCGGAGCTCACCACGCGGCCGAGAGCGCTCACGACCGGACGCCCGTCGAAGTGTCAGCGGAGACCTGCCCCTCGTCGTACTGCCGGGTCACCTCGTGCACCTCGATCGCCGCTGCGCTCATCGCCGTTACTCCGGAGTCGGTGGCTCAAGAGAACCGACGGTAGAGCCTGCCCCGTTTCCAACCGGTCACCACCTCAGCCGTCCGCGTTCGCGCCCGGCAGCCGGATGGTGACGATCAGGCCGCCCTCGGCACGCGGTTCGGCCGATGCGGTGCCGTCGTGCGCATGGGCCACCGCCCTCACGATGGACAATCCCAGGCCTGAACCGGGCGGCCCGTCTGCGGCTCGTACCCCGTCGCTGCGGTGGAACGGCTCGAAGAGGCTGGGGACCTCGAACGGCGGCACTTCCGGGCCGGTGTTGGTCACCTCGAGAACAGCGGTGCCGTCCTGATCGGTGTACGTGCGAAGGCTGACCCAGCCGTCCTTGACGTTGTAGCGGACGGCATTCTCCACCAGGTTCCGTACGAGGCGCTCCAGTAGCACGGAGTTGCCGATGGTAGGGGCCTCGGCTGCCTCGATGTCGATCGTGAGTTCGTGAGGTCGCTGATGGAAGACCACGTACCGGGTCAGGTCGGCGAGGTCCAGGAACGACCGGTCCACCAGTTGCCGCTCGGATCGGGCGAGCATCAGCAGGCCGTCGATCAGCCGCTCGTGCCGTCTGTTGATCTCCAGTAGCGTCTCACCGAGCTGCCGCACCTCCTCCGAGGCGGCCCGGCGATAGACGGCCACCTCCAACAGCGCCCGGTTGAGGGTGAGCGGGGTACGCAGCTCGTGCGAGGCGTTGGCGATGAACCGGCGCTGTCCGTCGAATGAGCTGTCCAACCGCTCCAGCATCACGTCGAAGGTGTCGGCCAGCACCCTGATCTCGTCGTGCGGGCCGTCGAGCGCGATCCGTTCGTCCAACCGCCGGTCGGCGGCGGGCGCCTGAGCGATCCGGCGGGCAGCGTCGGTGACCCGATGCAGTGGTCGCAGCATCCGACCGGCGATGAGCCAGCCCAACCCGACGGCCAACGCGATGATCACGACAAGCGCCACCCCGCCCTGGATCAGCATCGCTTCGAGCGTGCTGTCGCGGATCCGCTCGGCGAAGCCGGCCAGCGGCGCCGGCTGGCCGACCCGATCCGCTCCCGAGCCGGCCGCCGCCACCTGGCGATCCGGTGCCATGTGCCGGGCCATCAGCCCGTACATCACCGCCAACAGGAGCAATCCGGCGAGAGCCAGCAGCCCGCAGTAGACCAGAGTCAGCCGGGCCCGGATCGTCAGCCTGCTCACGGTATGCGATACCCACCGCCCGGCACGGTCAGAACCACTTGCGGATCGCCCAGCTTGCGGCGCAGCTTCAAGATCGTCATCCGTACGGCGTTGGTGAACGGGTCGGCGTTCTCGTCCCACGACTTCTCCAACAACTGTTCGGTCGAGACGGCAGTGCCCTCCGCTCGCAGCAACTGCGCGAGTACCGCAAACTCCTTCGGCGACAGCGGCACCAGCCGGCCGTCCCGGAACACTTCCCGACGGTTCGGGTCCAGCCGGATGCCGGCGCGCTGCAACACCGGCGGCAATGCGGGCAGTGCACGCCGTCCGAGTGCCTGCACCCGGGCGGACAACTCCCGGAACGCGAACGGCTTGGGCAGGTAGTCGTCGGCGCCCAGGGCCAGCCCAGCCACCCGGTCGTCGACGTCCGTGGCGGCGGTCAGCATCAGCACCCGCACACCGGCGCTGCTACTCACGATCTCCCGACATACCAGGTCCCCATGCGCCACCGGCAGATCCCGGTCCAGCACCACCACGTCATAGTCGTTGACGCCGAGGCGTTCCAGAGCGGCACCGCCATCGTTCACCACGTCGACCGCGTGCGCGTCCCCGCGCAACCACTCGGCGACGGCCTCGGCAAGCAACCGCTCGTCTTCGACCACGAGTATTCGCATGCCTCCATAGTGGCCGACGCCCGGGTAACCACCGCGTCACCTCCATGGTTACCGGATGGAAACGGCTGATCTGTTTTCCTCGGACACCGCGGTCGACACACGGCCGCATTCCTGGGGAAGGAGTCGACCATGCATATCAGGACGGGACTTGTCTGTGGCCTGTTGGTCGCGATCAGCCTGGCGGGCTGCGGCGGATCAAGCGAAGAGGGCGGAGGAGTGGCCAGCGTGAACGGCGACGGCAAGGCCGCCCCGTCCGCTCAGTCCGCCGCCGATGCCCACAGTTCCGGTCTC
This sequence comes from Plantactinospora solaniradicis, assembly GCF_042658085.1. Taxonomy (NCBI): domain Bacteria; kingdom Bacillati; phylum Actinomycetota; class Actinomycetes; order Micromonosporales; family Micromonosporaceae; genus Plantactinospora; species Plantactinospora solaniradicis. The sequence goes on from NZ_JBHSPR010000010.1 coordinate 1,077,441, forward strand.
CAGTACGCGAACTGCATGCGCCAGAACGGCATACCCACCTTCCCCGATCCGACCGTCGGTGACAACGGTGAGTTGAGCTTCGACGTGCCCGACGACATCCCGGACTCGGAGCTCAACAAGGCGGAGAAAAATTGTCGGCAATACCGGGGAAGCGGCCGGGCCGGGGACGGTACCGATGCGCAGCACGCCGAGCGGCAGCGCAACCTCGCCCGGTGCATGCGGGACAACGGCTTCCCCACCTGGCCCGACCCGGAGGCCGACGGCTCAATGCGGGTGGACCTCGACAAGCTGGGTCTGAGCGGGCCCGACGACCCGAAGCTCAAGGCCGCCGAGGAGAAGTGCCGCCAGTTCCAGCCGTCGGCACCGGCCGGAGGGAACGGCTGATGGCCGAAGGCAAACGGCGGATGCCAGCGACCGCTCCGGGGCCGGTGAGCCTCATCGAGGCGTTACCGTGCCGACGGGTGGGCCGCCGGGCGATGTTGCCGGCAATGACCAGATTGCCATCCCGCCCGGCGAGCACCGACCCGCCTCAACTCTCGTATCCGAACTGCCTCACGAGCGCCGCGAACTCCGCGTTGTCCCGCAGTTTTTGTTGGTAGGCGGCTTCGACCTCTTCGCCGATTTCCTCGAACGTGGGCAAGGCGTCGGGAACTACGACCGGGGGCGGCTCGTCCCGGAAGTCTGAGATGCCCGGAGGAAACGTCATGAGATTGCTCTCGCGCACCTTGTCCGGGGTCCAGTCCCGTGCGGCTCGCTGGGTCCGGGCGTCGTCCACCGGCTCCGGGAGGCCGAGGAAGTCGACCACCTCACGAAGCACAGCGGCCGGGTCGCGCTGCAAATCCTCGACACGGATGACGCGGAGGTCCGCAAGGCCACGGAAACGGGTCCGGACCCGATCCGGTGAGGTCCATTCCTGCACGTGATTCTGCCAGCCCTTGCCTCGAGCGTCGGAAGCGTCGAGGCGGCCGATCAGCTTAATGGCCGTGCGGCTCCGCTCCTCGACCGGGACTCCGCGTACGATGAGCGCCTCGGAGATCAGCGACCGGGGATCGTGTACCAGGTACAGGACTCTCCCGGTCACGGCGGCGTAGGGGTCGAGGGCCTCGGCATCCGGCCGGTAGTTGGTCTGCACCACGTAAGGCATTCGCTCGTCCAGCGGCAGTATCCGCCCGAATCGGAACAGGGCCACGAAATCCGGTGCCACGTCGAGCACGGCCTCGATGCACGTCTCGCTGGGCCGGGTGTCCAACAGGTAGCCGGCGACGTAACCGGCCACCTCGAGATCGGACCGCATGTAGGACGTCATCCAGGTGAGTTGACGCTCGACGCTCAATTTGAGTACCCCCAACGCTTTGCGACATCGGCGAACGCGGAGTCCTCGTTGAGAAGGCGCAGATAGCTCTCCTCGACGTCCTCTCCGTAGTCCACGAGCGACTGCCCGCTCAGACCCTGGCCGAAGAACAGGCTCCTGTCATTTCCGGGCTTCTTGGTTCGCCGTTCCTGTTCACGCAGCCTGTCGAGCTCGGAGCTGCGCACGGCCCGCTCGACGCGAGCGCCGTCCACCCGGTCATCCCACTCGAGAAAGCTGACGATCCTGGAAAGCGACCCCACCGCGTCGCTCTTCAGGTCCTCATACCTGACGACACAGACATCAGCGTCAGGGAAGTACCGCTCCGGGTTCACCCATTCCGAGACGTTCTCGACCCACGAGCCCCACCCGGTCCTCCGCCATCCCTCGAACCCGTGATGAGCGATGAAGTGCCTGGCGAAGGCCGCCCGGTGCTTCGGGCTGACGTCGAGATGACGTTCCGCGCTGCGAATCACGTCCCGCGGGTCGCGCACAATGTACAGCACCTTGGTGGTGGCCTCCCGGTACGGACGGTGGACATCCACGCCGGGCAGGAAGTGCGTCTTCAGCGTCGGCGGAACCGCCTGGTGAGAGGGCCACGACAACCCGGCCTCGCTCATCAGATCGTTGAGGTCCGCCACCGCGGAGTTTCTCGACCACCGCCCGCGCCACCGGACCGGCTCGTCCGTTTCCAGCGGCTGATCCTCCAGATAGCTGAGCAGCATGATGCGGACCCACGTGTTGCCGGACTTCGGATAGGAAGCTAACCAGGCCAGCGACATTCTTCCCTCCAATCATTGCGGACACTCGGTCGAGCGAACCGGTCTGCCGCCCAGCCGGATCCGCGACGATCGCACCCGTCTGCGCCAACGATCCGATTCGGCAGGGACCACCCTCCCTCCGATGATAAATCGGACTGTTCCAGTATGGTTCCGGGCGTCGAGGCAATCAAGGGCGTCGAAACGTTCGCCGTTCGACTGACCGATCGCGTCAGTTGAACAGCGATCGGGGGCCACGTTTGCGCTTTCTTCCCTGCGCTGGCGGACACGCACGTGCGCTGGACGTGGCTCATCACGTCTTTGCCCCGTCAGGGCAGCAGCTACGCACGCGGAGATATGCCGACGAGGGTCGATGTACAACTGAACGATCGATCTCAGTTGGACGAATGCCGCCCGCTATCAAAAGCGCTCTACCCTCAACTCGAAGCGGCCGTGCCTCACTATGCCCTGAGAGGATTCGATGTCGACAGACCAGTACACGCAGATACTCGATGTCTTGACCGAGTACGTATCGGTCCGGCTGCTCGGTGAGGAGAACGCCACCGACCTCACCAAGAACACACCTCTGCTCCAACTCGGTGTACTCAACTCGATCGAAACGGCGCGGCTTGTCGCGTACATCCGGGATACGTTCGGTGTCCGGCTGTCACCCGCGGCGATGACCGCGACCAACTTCCGCGACCTGGAGACGATCGCCCGTCTGGTGGCCGGGGTTCCGGCGGTGGCCGGCGTGAGCGAGGGGTCCGCATGACCGAGGGCACCGAATACGATGTCGGCGTCATCGGCGGCGGCCCCGCCGGCTCGACCATGGCCTCCTACCTCGCCAAGGCGGGTCTCGACGTCGCGGTCTTCGAGACGTGTGCGTTCCCCCGGGAACACGTCGGCGAGTCGCTGGTGCCCGCCACCACTCCGGTGCTGCGGGAGATCGGCGCACTGGACAAGATCGAAAACGGCGGCTTCCCCCGCAAGTACGGCGCCGCGTGGACGTCCGCCGATTCCCGCCCGACCGCGCCGCTGGATTTCCATGTCAGCTCGCACGGCTGGGGAGTCGCCGAGATCAGCTACATGGAACGCGACCAGAAGGGCGTACTGCAACCGTACTCGTACCACGTCGACCGCGGTCGGTTCGACTCCATCCTGCTCGACCACGCGGAAGAACTCGGCGCCACGGTTCACACCGAGGCCCGGGTGAACCGCGTCGACTTCGCCGACCGCGACCGCCCCGTCCTCCACGTGAGCACCCGCGACGCGAAGATCCAGGTGCCGGTACGCATGGTCGTCGACGCGAGCGGCCGGCAGACCCAGCTCGGCAACCAGCTGAAGCTGAAGGTCCCGGACCCCGTCTTCAACCAGTACGCGATCCACACCTGGTTCGAGGGCCTGGACCGGGAGGCGCTGGCTCGCGACGACAGTCAGGCCGACTTCATCCACGTGCACTTCCTGCCCCTCGAGGACACCTGGGTCTGGCAGATCCCCATCACCGACACCATCACCTCGATCGGTGTGGTCACCCAGAAGGCGCGGTTCAAAGCCGCCAAGGACGACCTGGAAACGTTCTTCTGGGACTCCGTGGGGAGCCGGCCTGATCTCCTGAAGCAACTGCAGAGCTGCGAACGGCTGCGCCCGTACAAGTCCGAGGGCGACTACAGCTACGGCATGCGGAGCATCGCGGACGACGGCATGGTGCTCATCGGTGACGCCGCCCGGTTCGTCGACCCGATCTTCTCCAGCGGCGTGAGTGTCGCCATGAACAGCGCGCGGCTCGCCTCGGCGGACATCATCGCGGCGGCCGCGGCGGGCGACTTCCGGCGGGAGCGGTTCGACACGTACGTGAACACGCTGCGTCGGGGGGTCAACAGCTGGTACGACTTCATCTCCATCTACTACCGACTCAACGTCCTGTTCACGGCGTTCATCGACGACCCGCGGTACCGGATGGACGTCATCCGGATGCTGCAGGGCGACGTGTACGACGACGTGGAGCCGCCCGCGCTGGCTGCGATGCGGGACTTCGTGGCGGCTGTCGAGGCCGACCCGCAGCACCTCTGGCACGACCGTCTGGGCAACCTCAAGGCGACGGCCTCGGCCGCGGCTCTGTTCTGACTGTTCTGAGGCCGAGTTCGCTGGCGATGTCCGCCGTCGAGGACGAGCCCTCCGGAGAGGACGGCGGCGCCGCCGGCCGCGCCACGCAACGAGGTCCCGGCGGCGCCGTCGACCGGCCGGGCGGCGACGGCCGGCACCGTCACACCCGAACGAGCGGAGCACACCGGATGAACCAGCACCCGCACACCATGCTGCTGCCCACACTGGTCCGGGCCGCGGCACGCCGCACCCCGCACGCCGCCGCCGTGCGAGACGGCGCGGCCACCGTGACGTACGCACAACTGGACGTCCTCGCCGACCGGTACGCCCACGCCCTGGCCGAGCTCGGCGTCGGCCGCCGCGACCGGGTGGTGCTCTGGACCGCGAAGAGCATCGACACCGTCGCCGTCATGCAGGCGGCGCTCCGGCTCGGTGCGGTCTACGTGCCGGTGACCCCGTCCAACCCCGGCCCGCGGGTACAACGCATCGCGGAAGGCTGCGCCGCGAAACTCATCGTCGCGGACGAGCCGCTGCCCGGTGACACGCGCAGCGTGAGCCTGGCCAGCCTGCACACACTGCCCGACCCGCCGTCGGAGCTACCGCACGACGTGTCGGCGACACCGGACGACTGCGCGTTCATCCTCTACACCTCCGGCTCCACCGGCGAACCGAAAGGCGTCAGCATCAGCCACCGCAACGTGCTGGCGTTCGTCTGCTGGGCCGTCGACGAAACCGGCCTCGCACCGGCCGACCGGCTCGCCAACCACGCGCCCTTCAACTTCGACCTCTCGGTTTTCGACCTGTACGGCGCGTTCCACGCCGGCGCCTGCGTCGACCTGCTGCCGGCGACACTCGCCTTCGCACCGCAGGCACTCACCCGCTTCATGGTCGAACGCGGCATCACCGTGTGGTACTCGGTGCCCTCGGCACTTCAACTGATGACCACCGGGGGCGGCCTGCTCGACGGCGACCCGCCGCCGGCCCTACGGGTCTGCGTCTTCGCCGGCGAACCGTTCCCCCTCGCCGATGTGCTGCGCCTGCGCGCCGCCTGGCCCGCCGTCCGGCTGTTCAACTGGTACGGGCCCACCGAGACGAACGTGTGCACCTCCTACGAGGTGACCGATCGCGACCTCACCCGGGCCCGGCCCCTGCCGATCGGCACGGCATGCAGTGGCGACCGGGTCTGGCTGGACCCACCCGGCCAGGAGATCGGTGAGATCGTCGTGGCTGGCCCGACCGTCATGCTCGGCTACTGGGGCCAGCCTCCGCAGCAGGGGCCGTATCGCACCGGCGATCTCGGCCGGCTCGACCCCGACGGCAACCTGGAATACGTGGGCCGGCGTGACCACATGGTCAAGGTACGGGGTCACCGGGTCGAGCCGAGCGAGATCGAAACGGTCCTGGCGGCCCACCCCGCCGTAGCGGCAGCAGCCGTCGTCGTGATCGGCGCCGGACTGGACAGCCGGATCCACGCCGCCGTCGTCCCCGCCGACGGCAAGAAGCCCACGACGCTTGCGCTGAAGGCGCATTGCGCAGCACATCTCCCGACGTACATGGTGGTCGACGCCGTTCGCCTCGTGGCCGAACTGCCGAGGACAGCCAACGGCAAGATCGACCGGACCGCCGTCACCGCCCTGTGCGAGAGGCCCGCGACGCAGCCGTTACGCCCCGAGATGTCGAACAGCCGCGTGTGACGGAGGTTCCTCGACAGCCGTCCGACACACATCCGGGCAGGCCACACGCCAGAGGCGCTCGGCCCGCGGCGCTGTTCGGCGGTCGTCACTCCTGCGCCTTGCCTCCGGTGATCCGGGAGACGACGAGCGCGATGAGGATGATCGCGCCGTTGAGCGCGCCGATCCACTGCGCCGGGACACCGGCGAGCGTCAGCACATTCTGGATCATGAAGAGCAGCAGGATGCCGGTGAACGCGCCGAACATCGTGCCCCTGCCGCCGTTCAGGCTGACGCCCCCGATGACCGCCGCGGCGAAGACGGTGAAGATCGCACCGTTGCCCTGTGACGCGGCGACGGAGGCGAGGCGTCCGGAGAGCATCAGGCCGCCCAGGGCCGCGAGGACGCTGGCGCCGACGAGAGCGATCCAGAGTACGCGGTCGGTGCGGATGCCGGCCGCCTTGGCCGCGTCGACGTTGCCGCCGATGGCGTAGAGGGATCGTCCGAAGCCGGTGTAGCCGAGCAGGATCATCCCGGCCGCGAACAGGGCGACACAGAGCCAGATTGATGCGGGAACGCCGAACCACATGGCGGTGCCGAGGTACATCATCGACGCGGGGAGGTTGAAGAACGTCTGGCCGCCGGAGATCCCGGTGAGCAGGCCGCGCAGCACGATGAGCATCCCGAGAGTGACGATGAAACCGTGTAGGCCGAACCGGACGATCAGCGCGGCATTGGCGACGCCGATGAGCGCGCCGACCACCAGGGTGATCGGAATGCTCCAAGCGCCGGGTACGAGCCCGATGCCGTGGCCGGTGCCGACGGCGACGGTCATCCATGCGGCCACTCCCGGGGCGAGGCCGAAGGTGGATTCCAGCGACAGGTCCATCTTGCCGGCAACCAGGACGATGGTCTGGGCCAGGACGAGCAGCGCGACCTCCGACATGGTCTGAACGATGTTGATCAGGTTGTCGGGCTTGAGGAAGACGGGGTTGACGATCTGCCCGACGATGGCGATGAGCACGATCGCCGGTACCAGCGCGAGGTCCCGCAGCCGGGTGACGGCCACCTTGCCGAGGGGACGCCGGGTGACTGGGCCGGCCGTGACGGCGGTGCCGTCGGCGGCGGTGTCAGCCGAGGGCAGGGTCTGAGGCATCGACGGTCAGTCCTTCCATTGCGGCAACGATGTCGTGGTCACGCCAGCCGCTGGGCATGTCGGCGACGATGCGGCCCCGGACTATCACCAGGACGCGATCGCAGATGCGCAGGTCGTCGAGTTCGTCGGAGGCGACGACGACCCCGGTACCGGTGCCGGCGACCTCGTCGACCTTGTCGAGGAGAAATTCCTTGGACCGTACGTCCACGCCAGCGGTGGGCGTGATGAGAACGAGCACTCGGGGGTCGTTGGCGAGTGCGCGTGCCATGACGACCTTCTGCTGGTTGCCGCCGGAGAGTCCGGAGACGGGCAGGTCGGGTCCGGGCGTCTTGATGGCCAGGTCGTCGATCAGGGTGTTGGCGACGGCGTCGCGCCGGCGGGTGCTGAGGAAGCCGGCCGAGCCGAGTCGCTCCGGGATGGTCATGGTGGCGTTGTCGGCGATCGACATGCCGGCGACCAGGCCCTGGTGGTGGCGGTCCTGGGGGACGAATCCCACGCCGCTGGCCAGGGCGGCACCGACGTGGCCGGGTCGTGGGTGCCGACCGCCGACCGTGACGGTCCCGGCGAGCGGCGCGCGGAGTCCGACAATGGTTTCGGCCAGCTCGGTCCTTCCGCTGCCGCCGGAGCCGGCGAGGCCGACGATCTCGCCGGACCGGACCTGGAACGACACGTCCTCGTAGACGCCGTCGAGGGACAGGGCCGCCACGTCGAGGACCACGTCGGCCTGCCCGGCCGGCGCCGTTCGGGAACGCGGGGCCTCGAGCGTGGTGGCTTCGCCGGTCATCGCGGCGACGAGTTCGTCGCGCGGCAGCTCGGCGACCGGGGCGGTGACGATGTGGCGGGCGTCGCGGAACACTGTCACCATGTCGCAGATCTCGTAGATCTCCTGTAGGTGGTGGCTGATGAACAGGAAGGTGACGCCCTGGGTCTGCAGGTCGCGGATGTGGTCGAACAGGCGGGCGATCGCACCGGCGTCCAGTTGGGCGGTCGGCTCGTCGAGGATGATGAACCGGGCACCGAACGACAGGGCCCGGGCGATCTCGACGAACTGCCGCTGCTCGACGCTGAGATCCCCGGCCCTGGCATCGACATCCACGTCGACGGACCAGGCGGCGAGCAGGTCCCGCGCCCGGCGGCGCGACGAACGCCAGCTGATCAACCCGCCGCGCCCCCGGTCGTACCGGTTGAGCAGTAGGTTCTCGGCCACGGTCAGCTGGGGGATGATGGTCGACTTCTGGTAGACACAGGCGACCCGCTGCCGCCAGGCGTCGCGGTCGGACAGCCGTGGTGCCGCCTGCCCGGAGAACCGGATCTGGCCGGAGTCGGCGGACTGCAGGCCGGTCAGGATCGAAACGAGGGTGGACTTGCCGGCCCCGTTCCGGCCGACCAGTGCGTGAGTCTCACCGCTACGTACGGTGATCCTCGCCTGGTCGAGTGCCACCGTCGGCCCGTACCGTTTGGTGATGTCGGTCGCCTCCGCCACGGGCGGGCCCGACCGGGTCCGCCCGTGACCGTTCTGGGCGGACGACGAGCGCGTCGACGGCTTCTCGTTGCCGCTCATGTGCCGGTTTCTCCTCCGGGGCCGGTCAGCCGATGTTGTTGCCCCAGAGGGACTTGTCGTCAGGCTTGAGGCTCGGTACGCCGCCGTACGCTCCGCCGTCGAGGGTCACCAGCGGTGCGGAGAGCTGGTCTTCGAGCACCCCGTCGCGTACCTGGATGATGGTGCTGTCGTGGTCGGTCGGGCCCGGCTGGAACGTCTTTCCTTCGATGGCGGCCTTGAGGTAGTAGAGCGCGTACTTGGCGTAGAGATCGGCCGGCTGTGACACGGTGGCGTCGATGTTGCCGGCGCCGATGTCCTGCAACTCCTTCGGAATGCCGTCGTTGGAGACGACGAAGACGTGCTTCGGGTCGTCCGGCGCGGTGAGCAGGTCGCGCTGCTTCAGCAGCTGAAGCGTGCCGGCCAGCGCGAAGCTGGACTGCATGTAGACGCCCTTGATGTCCGGGTGCTCGGTGAGCCGGATCTGCAGCTTCTGTGAGGCGATCGCGCCGTCCCAGTTCGTCGCCTCGCCGAAGACCGTGATCCCCGGGTAGTTCTTCTTCATGCACTCGCTGAACGCCTCGGTGCGGTCGCGGCCGTTGATGGAGGCAAGGTCGCCCTGGAGCATGACGACCTTGCCGGCGCCCTTGAGCTTGGTGCCGAGGAACTGGCACGCCTTCTCGCCGTAGGCGCGGTTGTCCGCGCGTACGACCATGAAGACCTGACCCTGGTCGGGCCGGGTGTCGATGGTCACGACCGGGATCTTCTTGCTGGCCAGGGTCTGCAGCGCCGGGGCGATCGCGGCGGTGTCCTGTGGTGCCATGGCGATGCCCTTGACGCCCTGGCTGATGAACGACTGCACGTTCGAGGTCAGCTTCGCTACATCGTTCTGCGAGTTGGTCGTCTTCAGATCCAACCCCAGCTCTTCGGCGAACTGCGGGGTGTACTTGATGTAGGAGTTCCAGAAGTCGGTGTCCGACCGCGGGTAGTCGACACCCACCACTGCGGCGCCGCCGTCGTCACCGGTGGAGTTCTCGCCGCCGGCACATCCGCCGAGTGCTACGACGGACATGACGACGGCCGCGGTCGCGGCGATTGAGCTACGGTTCATCACGGCTCCTGTTTGGAAGATGCCCGGACGTGCGGTTTCGAAGGTGCCGGCCGTCGGCTCGCCGAGCAGTCGGCCGACGGCTCGCCTGCCTGTCGCGCCGATGCTCCCGCTCACCGGCCGACCCACCAGCGAGCGTGTCTGGACTTCGGACCGGTCGAGAAGCGGTACGCGGCGACCGATTCGGGACGCATCCGCGCACCGATACCGGGGGCCCGCGGCGCCACGTAGTGTCCGTTCCGGATGACGACCGGATCGACGAAGTGCTGATGCAGGTGGTCGACGTACTCGATCACGCGGCCGTCGGTGCTGCCGCTGACGGCGACATAGTCGAACATCGCCAGGTGCTGCACCATCTCGCACAGGCCGACGCCGCCGGCGTGCGGGCAGACCGGCACGCCGAACTTGGCGGCGAGCAGCAGGATCGCGACGTTCTCGTTCACCCCGGCGACGCGGGTGGCGTCGAGCTGGAGGACATCGATCGCCTCGGCTTGCAGCAGCTGTTTGAACATGACCTGGTTGTGGCAGTGCTCGCCGGTGGCGACCCTGATCGGCGCGACCGCTCGGCGGATCGCCGCGTGGCCGAGGATGTCGTCCGGCGAGGTCGGTTCCTCGATCCAGTAGGGCTCGTACGGCGCGAGGGACTCCAGCCAGGCGACCGCCTGGTCCACCCCCCACGCCTGGTTGGCGTCGACGGCGATCCGGACGTCCGAGCCCACCGCCTCGCGGGCCAGGGCCATCCGTCGTACGTCGGATTCGTTGTCGGCGCCGACCTTCAGCTTGATCAGGTCGAAGCCGTCGTCGACGGCCTCTTTCGACAGTCGGACCAGTTTGTCGTCCGTATAGCCGAGCCAGCCCGGTGTGGTGGTGTACGCCGGGTATCCGTTGTCGAGCAGTTGCCGCTGCCGTTGCGCCCGTCCCGGCTGGGCGCGTCGGAGGATGTCCAGCGCCTCCTCGGGGCTGAGCGCGTCCCGTAGATATCGGAAGTCGACGAGGCTGACGAGCTGTGTCGGCGACATCTCGGCCAGCAGCCGCCACAGGGGCTTGCCCTCCCGGCGCGCGTACAGGTCCCAGGTCGCGTTGACGATCGCTCCGGCGGCCATGTGGATGGCGCCCTTGTTCGGGCCCAGCCACCGCAGCTGGCTGTCGCCCGTCATCGTCTCCGAGAACCCGCGCATGTCGGCGAGGACGTCCGCGATCGGCAGGCCGACGACAAGGGGGGCCAACGCGTGAACCGCGGCCACCTGCACGTCGTTGCCGCGTCCGACGGTGAAGGCCAGCCCGAATCCTTCCCGGCCCCTGCTGGTGCGGACCGTCACGTAGGCCGCCGAGTAGTCGGGTTCCGGGTTCATCGCGTCGGAGCCGTCGAGCTCGAGGGAGGTGGGAAACCGGACGTCGACAGCGTCGACCGCCGTGATCACCTCGGTCATGACCATCCGCCTCGTCCGCTCGCTGGTCCGGTCGGCTGCGGTGTCGCCGTCCGTCGCGGCGATCTCGCATCGCCCACTGAACCGTCTGCCATGGGATGTCTTTATAGCCTCACTCGTAGCCTCCGTCTAGACACAGGCGCGAAACATGGTTGTTAACGGCGGTTTTGTTGGGGAATGACAGAGCACAGGTGCAGCTCAGTAAAGCTCTGCGCCTCCAGACATGGGATCACCCGCTAGGGTTAGACTCGCAGGCCATCTCAACCCGCTGACTTTCCGCTGCGGAGACCATCAAGGGGTCACGACATGTCGCTGACCGAGAAGGCGATGACACGCCTTCGCGAGTTGATCCAGTCGGGTGAGCTCCCGCCCGGCACCAAGCTTCCGCCGGAGCAGCAGCTCGCCGCCGAGCTGGGTGTGGGGCGCAACATCATGCGCGAGGCGGTACGGGCACTCGTGGCGGCCCGGGTGCTGGAAGTGCGCCGGGGCAACGGCACCTTCGTCACCAGCCTGCAACCACGGGTGCTGCTGGAGGGCATCGGCGGCGCGGTCGAACTGCTACAGGGCGACACCATGCTGGAGCTCACCGAGGTGCGCCGGCTGTTCGAAACCGCCGCGACCGGGCTCGCCGCCACCCGCATCTCGCCACAGCAGCTCGCCGAGGTCGAGGGCCACCTGGAGGCCATGCGCGCCGCCGCCGACGACGTACAGCTACTCAACCAGCACGACCTGGCCTTCCACCGCGCGGTCGTCGCCGCTACCGGCAACGAGACGCTGACGATGGTCCTGGAAGGCATCTCCAGCCGCACCCTGCGCGCCCGGGTGTGGCGCGGGCTGGTCGACGCCGACGCCGCCGGGCGCACCTTGCGCGAACACGAGGCGATCTTCCTGGCACTGGCCGCCGGGGACGCCATCCAGGCACAAGCGGCCGCCCTGATGCACATCACCACGACCGAGACCTGGTTACGCGCCCACCTACCCGAACAACGGTAGAACCCGAGCCCGCCGGCTGAGGGCGGCCGGGTACCGCCACGGCCGCCCTCACGCTTCTGCCTAGGCTCCGACGGTGAACGTCAGTGGACACCGCACTAGATGCGTTGAAGTTGGAATCGCTGGTTGGCGCCCGTGCCGGGCGTCCACTGGGAGATGCGGGCGCCATCGGCGGTCGAGGCCTGCCACACGTCCATCGCCAGGCCGCTCTGCCGGTTGATCAGACTGACCACTCCGCCACCCTTGTCGTCTACCCGCCAATGCTGGCTGGCGGAACTGGTGGTGTCGGGTTGCTGGGTGATGTCGGCGCCGCTGCTGTTGCTGACGACCTGAAGGACCAGACCGCTGTGCCGCGCCCTGATCCGGAAGTGACCGCCGTCCGCGGGCAGAAACTCGAACTGCTGGTTCTGGCCGTTGCCGGTCTGCCACTGGATCAGCGACGCACCGGCGGCGGCGGACGCGCCGTTGATGTCGGCGGCCTTGCCGCTGTGCTGGGCCACGAGCCGGTAGTACACACCCGTGTCCACCGGCCCCGAGCTGACCCCGGATGCGCGGTAGGTGCGGCCGGCCTGGCCGGCGAACTCGACGAGATCGGTGTCGATCCGCGTCGGCTGGACGACGCCGCCGCTCGTCTCGTCGCGCAGCTCGAAGGTGCCGGCGAAGATCCGGCTGCGAACGCGGACGGGTCCGGCGCGGTCGGGAGTGACGACGAGCTCGATCCGGCTGCTGCTCCACGCGGCGCCGACGGTGTACCCGCCACGGCCTCGAAGCCCGGCAACCTGCCCGGTTGGCCAGGCGGGTGGTAGGGCGGGTAGTACGTGTAGTTCGCCGTTGTGGCTCTGCAGGAGCATTTCGGTGATGCCGGAGGTGGCGCCGAAGTTGCCGTCGATCTGGAAGGGTGGGTGCAGGTCGAACATGTTCGGTGCGAGCCGGTCGGTGCGTACCAGGTCGCCGAGGAGCTTGTGGGCGCGTGCGGCGTCTTCCAGCCGCGCCCAGTAGTTGATTTTCCAGGCGAGTGACCAGCCGGTGCCGTCGTCGCCGCGCAGCTCCAGGGTCTGGCGTGCGGCCTGGTGCAGTTGTGGCGTGCCGCGTTTGGTGATCTGGTTGCTGGGGTGCAGCCCGTACAGGTGGGAGACGTGCCGGTGACTCCGCTCGGTCTCCACCCAGTCGGCGAGCCATTCCTGGATGTTGCCGCGGGACCCGACCCGCGTCGGCGGCAGCCGGTCCCGGGCTGCCAGTACCTGGGTGCGGAAGGTGGCGTCCAGACCGAGGACTTCGGCGGCCCGCGCGACGCCGTTGAACAGGTCACGCAGGATCTGGTTGTCCATCGTCGGCCCCGCGCACACGCTGGCATTCGCGTGATGAGGCAGCTCCGGTGAGTTCGACGGGTTGGTGACCAGGTAGCCGAGCGTCGGGTGGGTGACCAGCGTGTCGAGGAAGAACTGGGCGGCGCCCTTCATGGCCGGGTAGTTGGCGCGCAGGAACCCGACGTCTCCGGTGAACTGGTAGTGGTCCCAGATCATGGTGGCCAGCCAGGCGCCGCCGGTCTGCCACATCCCCCACAGGGCACCGTCGACCACCGACGAGCCTCGCCAGGCGTCGGTGTTGTGGTGGGTGACCCAACCCCCCGCACCGTACTGCGCCTGAGCGGTGCGGGCGCCGGTCACCGTCAGATCCTTGATCATGTCGAAGACCGGCAGGTAACACTCGGACAGGTTGGTGGTGTCGGCCGGCCAGTAGTTCATCGGCAGGTTCGCGTTGATGGTGTACTTCGAATCCCAGGACGGGGCCATCTGGTCGTTCCAGATCCCCTGCAGGTTCGCCGGCTGGCTGCCCGGCCGGGACGAGGAGATCAGCAGGTAGCGGCCGTACTGGAACAGCAGCGCGGAGAACTGCGGGTCGTTGACGCTCGCGTGCTGCGCGATCCGTACGTCGGTGGTCTGGTCGGCCGCCGCCGTGCGTCCCAGGTCGATCGACACCCGGTTGAACAGCGCCTGGTAGTCGGCCACATGCCGGCCACGCAACTGGTCGAAGCCGATGTTGCGGGCCGCGTCGAGGTGCCGCCGCGCGATGCCCTGGTAGTCGCCGTTGACCGTCCGGTAGTCGACGTAGCTGGAACCGATCGACACCAACAGGCTGACGCTGGTCGCGCCGGAGACCCGCAGCGTGCCCCCGGAGCTGCTGACCGTACCGCCGCTCACGGCGGCGTTGGCCAAGGCAAGGAACCGGACCTGCCCGGTGATGCCCTCCATGCTGCCGGAGACACCGTCGAGGCCGATCGTGGTGGCGTCCGGGCTGGACACGGTCGTACGTTGTGGACTGTCGAACGTGGCGGTGAACGTGATCGCGTTGGCCCGGTCGGCGGTCAACCGGATCACGATCACCTGGTCCGATGCGCTCGCGAACACCTCGCGCTGAAACCGCACGCCGTTGAGCACATAGGTGGCGGTAGCGGTCGCCGTGGTCAGATCGAGGATCCGCTGGTACTGCGACGCCCCGCTGGCACTACCGAAAGCCAGCCGTAGGTTGCCGACCGGCTGATAGGCCAACTGCCCGACCGGGCTGCCCAGCATGGTCTGGTTGATCAGATCCTGCGCCTGCGTCCACTGGTCGGCGAAGACCCGCCGCCGGATCTCCGCCAGGTTGGCCGCACCACGCGTGTTGGCCGAGTCGTACGGGCCACCGGCCCACACCGTGTCCTCGTTCAGTTGCAGCCGTTCGGTGTCCACGTTGCCGAACACCATCGCGCCCAACCGGCCGTTACCGATCGGCAGGGCCCGCAACCAATCCGTACCCGCCGGCTCGTCATACCACAACGCCATGTCATTGGCCGCCGACACCTGTGGCGGCGCAACCGACTCGGCCCGAGCGGCCGCGGACCAACCCGCCGGCAGCAGCACGGCCCCAGCCCCGGCCGCACCGGCTCCGAGTAGTTTCCTTCGTGTCACTTCAGACATCTTGTCTCCTCCAAGCAGCCGAGCGATGCCGTTACGGAAGGGGCCACCGCTGGTTGACACGTCGTCAGCGGTGGCGTGGTCCTGGACGCCGAGGTAGCCGGTTGCCAGCGACCGCACGAGCGCCACACGCCGCCCCCCTACCGGGCGAGGACTGAACGGCCGGTAGCTGGCACAGGGTGGGACCCAGCGTGGCCGTCGGTGGTGGGCAGCCCTCACACGGATTTGGCGTCCTGGAACCACTCGGGGGCCGGTGGATGCTGGTCAACCGACGCCCACGTCGCCGTGTAGCTGCTCGGACCGTTGGTGGCAGCGGCCGCACCTATCCGCCACGAGCCGGTGGCAGCGGCGGCCCCAGCCGCCCCGGTCGTGACGATGAGCGCACGGCCGGAGAACCGAAACGTTGACGAGGACATCGTGGGGATCCTTCGGGGGTGTCACCGTGTCCAATATTCATAAGACGTCATACGTTAACCGAGCGAATAGGAGCCAGTCAATGCATTGGCACGCGATCCCTGCGATGCTGCCGTCCCGACCAGCCGGAACGGCAGATCACGCCCGCCTACCGCTGGTGGTGTGGCTATGTCCGGCTGGCGAGCCAGCCGGACATAGCTGCCGCGAGCAGGTCCGGGTCCGGCGCCTGCAACGCTGAGGTCGACTGCCGTTCAGCGGCGGCAGGCCGACCGTGTGCTCCTGACGGCGGAGATCTCGGCGACTCTGCCGTCACCTGTCACTTGCCGAACTCTCGGCACCTGCCAGGTCTGGTCAATCCCTCTCGCAGTTCAGCGCGAGATCGAAGAACCGGCACAGGTCGGTGCCCGGGCCGCCGTCGGCGAAGTCGTCGCCGGTGCCGCCCATCAGGGTGTCGTTGCCGGGTCCGCCGTACAGGACGTCGTCACCGGCCGAGCTCCCGAGGTTGTCGTCACCGGCCTCGCCGTAGGCGGTGTCGTTTCCGAAGCTGGGGTTGATGTCGTCGTTGCCGCCGCCCGAGCAGATCAGGTCGTTGCCCTCCTGGGCCCAGATCACGTCGTTGCCGTCGAAGGTCACGATGACGTCCGACCCCTGGGTGCCGCTGGTGGTGATGCCGATACCGTCGTCGATGATGGTGGCGGGCACGCCATCGCAGAACACCGGCGCCACGGCGGCCTGCGCAGGGGCGGCGCCGAGCAGGGTGAGGGCGATGGCGATGGCGATGCTGGTCGCGGCGCCCAGCAGGCGACGGGTGGCCGAGGCTTTGGTCCGGTGCATGCTCTCTCCTTCGGTGTCGGGATGGCGCGGTCGGACACGGCCTGGACGGCGTCCAGGCGCTCGCCCGTCGCGCGCTCTCGCCGTTAGAGCATCGCGGGCTGCACTGCTGCGGACGGCGGCAATTCTGCCGCCGACGCCAGACTTGAATTCAGCCGGTCGTAGCATTTGATGTTGACGGTGTGGTGGGACAGGATGCCGGCCACAACCCTCATTCCCGCCTCTGCAGCCAGGCGGCGATCGCGGTCCAGGTCTCGGCCAGCATGTCCGGCCGCACCAGGTCCGAGTGTTTGCAAGGCAGCCGCACCTCGGTGATCTCGCCTTCCACGTAGGGCTCCCAGCGGTGGCTGCCGGTGCGGGCGTTCTCCCGGACGATGCCCGCCGCGATCAGCAGCACGTCGTCGTCGAAGACCTTGGGCACGAACCCGGCACGGAGTGCGGAGTTGTTGCGGAAGACCCTCGCCAGTTGCAGCATCTCGTCGTCGGAGATGCCACCGAGCGCCTCGCCAATCTCCTCGCGGAGCCGGCTGGCCACCTCCGCCACGCTCAGTTCGTCACGCGGGCCCTGGTTGTCCTCGGTCGCCTCGGGCGGGGCATCACCGGCAGGATCCCGATCCTTCGGGTAGGTGTCCATGATGACGAGCGCGACCTCGTCACCGGCGGCCCGCAACTGTACGGCCATCTCGTGCACCGGGAGCCCGCCGAAGGAGAAGCCGACCAGGTGGTACGGCCCCTCGGGTTGCAAGGCCCGGATCTGCTCGATGTAGCCGGCCGCCATCTCCTCGATGGAGCCGAACATCGCGCTGGTCCCGTCCAGGCCGCGAGCCTGCAGCCCGTACACCGGCACGTCGTCCGGGACGAACCTCGCCAGGGGCATGTAGCACCAGCTCAGCCCGCCCCCGGGGTGCACGCAGAAGATCGGCGGACGGCTGCCCTGGGTCCGGATCGGCAGCACCATGTTCAGCGAGTCCGCGAGAGACGAGATGCCCAGCTGGTTGATCAGACCGGACACGGTCGGTGCGGAGAAGACCTTGCGCACGGAGATCGACACGCCCCGCGCCTTCAGCCGGGACACCAGGGTGATGGCCAGCAGGGAGTGCCCGCCGAGCTCGAAGAAGTTGTCGTCCAGCCCCACCTGGGGCACGCCGAGCACGTCGGCGAAGACCTCGGCCACCAACTGTTCGAGGACCGTGGCCGGGGTGACGCGTTCGACCTCCCGCTGCCCACCGACGTGGTGATACTCCGGGTCCGGCAGCGCCTTGCGGTCGAGTTTGCCGTTGCCGGTCAGTGGCAGTTCC
>NZ_JBHSPR010000011.1:0-10156 GCF_042658085.1 Plantactinospora solaniradicis
ATCGAGACGGCAAGTATCCGGCCCTGTTCGACGCGGTCCTCGCCGACGCCGGGATCGCGGTCGTGCGCAGTGGTGTCCGAATACCCCGCATGAACTCGATCATGGAACGCTGGATCCAAACCTGCCGGCATGAACTGCTCGACCGGACACTCATCTGGAACCAAGCCCACCTGATACACGCCCTCCGCGAGTTCGAACGACACCACAACCGGCACCGCCCGCATCGCGGCATCGCGAACGCCCGGCCTCTGCTACCGCTACCCGAACCGCTCACCGATCCCGCAGCGCTGACACGCCTGCACGTTCGTCGGCACGACCAACTCGGCGGACTCCTACACGAATACGAGAACGCCGCCTGACCAGCGCGGACGGGATTGTCGGCACCCGCAGCGCTACGTCGGGAATCGGAGTGTGAACCGCTGTAATGCCTGCTCAACCGGCGTTTTCAATGATCAAGGTTTCGGCCCGATACCCCCGACATCGGGTGAGGGCAAGGCCACCCACGTACTTCGTCGAGGATCGGAGGAAGTACCGCCGGGCGGCGACGATCCGTAAACCGTACGCTCGTATAGGCAAAATCGAGTGTCGAGACCACGCCACGACATTCGCAGCGATAGATGAAAAAGGCCAGCTAAGCTGGCCTTTAACCCTGTCGGGACGGCCGGATTCGAACCGACGACCCCTTGACCCCCAGTAGTCCGGTGGCCCAGCGGCATGCTCACGCACGTTTGTCCAGGTCGCCCACAGCATAAACCGGCCGAGTAAAGGAGTCGTCGCAAGCCCATCCCGTCGGCCGCAGTCACCGTCAGCAGCGCACGGCGAGCGATCTGACCCCGAACTTCGACGCCGGGCTCAGTCACGGGAGCCGGTCGGCCCTGCTCCCGGCGCCTGTCGAGCAAGCCGCCGACCAGCCTCCGGACGGCGACAGCCTCAGCAGCCAACAGCCTCTCGCCTGCCCCGGCGTAAACACCGGACCACGGCCCGGACGACCACCCGGACAAACGAACAGCCACCCCACCCGCCGCTACGACGTCCGCATCGTCACCAGCAGCCAGGCCAGGAACACAAGGTTCCGGGCCTGCTGGGTGACCCAGTCCCCCGTCGGATGCTCGCTGGCGCCAACAAGTATTCGCAGGCAGCGCAGCCGAACTGAATTTCCGAACGGCACAGGCCGAGAACGCGATCTTCGCCTACATCGACGGCTGGTACAACACCCGTCGCATCCAGGAGGAACTCGGCTACCTCAGCCCCGACGAGTACGAAACCGCCTGGCACACCCGCCGACACAACCCAGCCGAGCCACCTATCACCACCCCTGCGCCGGCCGGCAGCAGGTAACCACCCGCTCCATCAAAGCGGGGGAAACTCAAACGGCGTGCCACCAGCCTGGCTGGCGGACGACGTCCGGTCAGGCCGGTACCTGTCGCTGTTGGAGCGGCAACGGATCGCCACCTTGCGCAGGCAGGGCTTGACGATCCGGGCGATCGCAGAGCAGCTGGGCCGCTCACCATCGACGGTGAGCAGAGAGCTGCGCCGCAACGTGCGCCCACACGACCGCGGCGTTTATAACGGCGACCTGGCCCACTCGCGAGCACAGCAGCGAGCCCGCCGTCCGCGAGGTGGACGGCTGCTCGCCGACACCAGCCTGCGCGCCGTTATCGAGGCCAAGCTGGAACAGGATTGGAGCCCGCAACAGATCTCCGCATGGCTTCGGCAGGCCCATCCCGACCAGGGTCGTGGCATGTCTGTCACGAGACGATTTACCAGGCGCCCTACTGCGGCGGCAAAGCGGACTCAGCCGCCAGCTCACCCTGCGGGTGCCGAAAACCTCATCCACCCTGGTAACAGCCATTTGATCACCGAGGTTGGATCGGCCGGTCCCGGCGCGGATCGGTCGGCCGAATCACGGTGGTGGTCTACGATAAGCGCTGGGCGACGATGGGGTGTGCTGTCTCGACTGGTGTACCTCGGCGTGGCCAACACTCTCGCCCTGCTGCGGCTGCTGCCGATGAGCGAGCGTGACAAGGACGCCGAGATCTTGGCGTTACGGCACCAGGTCATGATTCTCGAACGGCAGTTGCATGGTGACCGGGTCCGGTTCACCCGGGCGGACCGGGCGTGGCTGGCCGCCCTGCTGCACCCGTTACCGCGAACCCTGCTGCGTCATCTGCGGCTGCTGGTAAGCCCTGACACGGTGCTGCGCTGGCACCGGGATCTGATCGCCCGACGGCATGCCCAGCGTTCCCGGCCCCACCAGGTCGGGCGGCCCCGAACGGTCCGGTCGATCCGCCGGCTGGTCCTGCGCCTGGCCTCGGAGAACCCGGCGTGGGGTTACCGCAGGATCCACGGCGAACTGCTCGTTCTGGGGGTGAAGGTCGCCGCATCCACGGTCTGGGAGATCCTCAAGGACGCCGGTATCGCGCCGGCACCGGAACGCACGAGCAGCACGTGGGCGGCGTTCCTGCGTTCCCAGGCCTACACGATCATCGCCGCGGACTTCTTCGAGACGACCACACTGACCGGTACCAAGCTGTACGTCCTGGCCGTCATCGAGCACGCCGCCCGCCGGGTCCGGATCCTCGGTGTCACCGCGCATCCGACCGCCAGCTGGGGTGACCCAGACGGCACACAACCTGGTGATGGACCTCGAAGACGCAGGCTGCCAAGTGAGATACCTGATCCGTGACCGTGTGAGTGCCGAAAACCTCATCCGTCCTGGTCGCAGCCATCTAACGAGCTCGTGCGCAATAGGACGGTCGGTGGCGTCGACCCGGCGTGAGTGATGATCTTCGGGTGTCGATCCGGTGGGCTCGTCGTGTGTTCAGTCATCCCGCGTTCACAGGGATCTCCCGACGGCATCTGCACCTGCTGCGGGTGGAGCTGTGTTCGGCCTGGTGGGCTGGGCGGGAGGGCCGGTTGCGAGCCCGACGTGGCAGGCCGCGTCGGCGGGCGGCGGGAGCGGGTCGACGTCTGACGCTGCGGTTCACCGACCGGCTGATCATGACGCTGGCTCATCTGCGGCTGGGGATACCGCACAAGGCCCTGGCCGTCGGGTTCGGCGTCGACCGTTCCACGGTCACCCGGGCGATAGGGCAGGTTCGGCCGTTGCTGGCCGGCAGGGGGTACGCCCGGCCGAGCGGGGTACGGCTACGAACGTTGGCGGATGTATTCGCCTACGCCGCGACCGAAGGTGTGACGTTGCGCCTGGACGCGACCGAGATCCGGGTACGCCGGCCCCGCGTCGGGCGGCCCGGCCGCAAGGCGTTCGTGTCCGGCAAGGTCAAGCAGAACACGATCAAGGCCACCGTCGTGGCCGACGAGTACGGAGCAACGCTGTGGTGCGGCGGCTACCGGCCCGGCCGGATGCACGACACCACTGCGGTGCGGGTCGAGGGCATCGACGGTCTACTGGACGCGCACCCGCAGGTGCGGGTCCTGGTCGACGCCGGTTACCAGGGACTCGCCAGGACCCATCCCCGCCAGGTCATCGCACCGCCGTTGAAACTGCGTCCCGGCGCGCCACCGGCCCGGCAGGTTCAATGGGAGGCCGAGCGTAAACACCAGTCGTCACAACGAATCCCGGTCGAACACGCCATCGCCGAGCTGAAGTGGTGGCGCCAACTACAGCGATTTACCGGCCGCCGCGAACTACTACCCGAAACCCTCAACGCCGTCGCCGGCCTCGTCTCCGACCGCATGATCACCTGGTAGACGGCACCCGAGCACCGCAGCTCACAGCCCTCACTATTGCGCATGAGCTCGTAACTGCCGGGGAACGGATAGGTCCATTGCCGCGCGTTCAGATTATGGTGCCAGCGCAACAGCGTCGCCGGGGTGACGAAGAACGCCGACCACCACGCCTGCGGCAACAGCCTCGACAGCCCGGCAAGCACCACCCGGTCGGACGGTTCCAGATCCGGCCGCGCACCTGCCGACCAGTCCTCCGGCGCGTCCTCGACAACGGGTCTGGAGTCGGGTGGCGGGCCACCGTGAGTCCAGGGGTTTCTTCCCGCGTCGGCCAGGATCGGCGCCGGACGAATGTCTCGGTCACGCTCGTGTAGGTGACGTCCTCTCGCCTACCATCGGCCTGACGCGGGCCCTAGCCCGTCGCCGGGCGGGCCCGACTGTCAACTCCGGGCAACATAGCTGCCGGGTCGCGGGTGACCACGACGTCGAGCACGGTCGGGCCGGGGGTGGACAGCGCGAGCTTGAGCGCCGGGGCCAGTTCCGGTGGCTGGTCGACCCGTATTCCGTGGCAGCCGAGGGACCGGGCGACGTTGGCGAAGTTGATGTCGGTGAGGTCTGACGCGTGGTATGCGTCCGTGCCGTAGATGAGGTGCTGCAACGCTTTGACGTATCCGGATGCGGCGTTGTTGACCACGATGAGCGTGAGGGTGAGGCCGAGCCGGTGTGCGGTCTCCAGTTCGCCGAGGGCCATGGCGAATCCGCCGTCGCCGGTCAGGCTCATTACCGGGCGGCCCGGCGCGGCGAGCGCCACGCCTATCGCGCCGGATACCCCGTAGCCGATGGACGCGAACCCGCGGTCGGGCACGAACGAGCGGCCCGGGCGCCTGCTGTCGAACAGCAGCCCGCCCCAATGGGTGGCGAAGCCGGCGTCGGTGACCAGGTAACCGTCGGCCGGTAGCGCCGTGTTGATCTCGGTCATCAGGCGGGCGACGCTGATCGGCGTCTCGTCGGAGTACAGCCGGTCGGCTACGCTCTCCCGCCAGGCGGTCATCCGGCGGGCAACGTCCGCCGCCCGGGATGCCAGCCGTGAGCCGATGGCGGCCGCTTCCGAATCGAGCTCGGCCCGCAGGTCCTGGATGCCCAGCAGCGCGTCGCCCCAGAGCAGCACGTCCGGCTCGACGGTGCGGCCGAACTCCTCGGCCACTACGTCCAACTGGATGATCGCGGCGCCGGGGCGGGGCACCATGTAGCGCTTCGTGGCGATCTCCCCGAGCTTGCAGCCGATCACGAGCAGCAGGTCGGCCTCGTCGATCAGGACGTTGGCGATGCGGTCGTAGCGGCCGAACAGGCCGGCGTTCAGCGGGTCCGTACAGGGGATGGCGCCCTTGCCGGTCAGCGTGTGGGCCACCGGGATCGACAGCGACCTGGCGAAGTCGGTCAACGTGTCGGCCGCACCCGACAGGTGTACCCCGCCGCCGGCGAGGATCACCGGCCGTCGGGCGGTCGCGAGCAGTTCTGCTGCCTGCCGCACGGCCGCGCCGTCTGGCCTGGCCCGCAACGCTGGTACCGCCCGATTGGCGCTCGGCCCGGTGAACTCGGCCGGATCGAAGGCGTGCCGGCCGTGTACGACGTCCTCCGGCACATCGAGCACGACCGGGCCTGGCCGGCCGGTCGTGGCCACGGCGAACGCGCGACGGACCAGTTCCGGAATCCGGGCGGTCGTCTCGATCCGGATCAGTTCCTTGCACGCCGGCCGCAGGATGTCGACCTGCCGGCCCTCCTGGGTCATGTTCTTCCCGGCGTGGTCGCGGTGAGCGTCGCCGACCAGCGCCACCAGCGGTGTGCCGGCGTTCAACGCCTCGACCAGACCCGTGATCAGGTTGGTCGCGCCGGGTCCGAGGGTGGCGTCGACGAGGCCGACCCGGCCGGACGCCTTGGCATATGCATCGGCGGCGAACACCCCGCCCCGCTCGTCGGTCACCAGGTGATGCTCCAGGCCCAACCTGCGTGCGGCGTCGTAGAAGGGGAGTAGCTGGAAGCCGCCGATGCCGAATATCGGGCCGCCGTCGAAGACGCGGAGCATTCTGGCGATCGCCTCGCCACCGCTGATGTCGAGTCTGCCGGTCACAGCGGCGCGGCGCCGATCGTGAGCCCGCCGCAGACGTAGAGCGTCTGGCCGGTGACGAATCCGCTGCCGTCGCTGAGGAAGTACGAGGTCGCCCCGGCGACGTCCTCGGGTGTGCCGACGCGACCGACCGGGATCCCTTGCAGCAGTGCGTGGGTACGGGGATCGTCGGGCGCGTTCGATCTGGTGAACAGGTCGGTCTGGATGGGACCGGGGCCGATTGCGTTCACCGTGATGCCGTGCCGGCCGAGTTCTAGGGCCCAGACCCGAGTGGCTCCGATGAGCGCGGCCTTGGACGCGGCGTAGGCGGATCGCTCCTGCTTGCCGAGGGCGGCGCGGGAGGAGATGTTCACGACCCGCCCGTGGCCGGCCTCCTTCATGCCGGGCAGAAGCGCCTGGAGGCACTGCAATGGCAGCCGGATGTTGAGCGCGAGGACGGCGTCCATGTCGGACAGCGTCTGGGCCTCCACGGGTGCCGGGCGCACCAGGCCGACGTTGTTCACCAGCCGCGTGACCGGGCCGTCCGCCAGCACGGTGTCCAGCGCGGCGGCCGTCTCGTCCGGATCGGAGAGGTCGGCGAGCACGCCGCCGGGGACCGGCTTCTGGTCGATCACCGCCACGTGGTAGCCGTCGGCGCGGCAGCGTGCGGCGATGGCGGCGCCGATGCCGGCCGCGCCGCCGGTCACCAGTACACGGGACCCGGGGACCGCCGTGGGCTCGGTCATGGCGACACCCACTGCGACCGGTCGGAGGACAGGTCCCAGTCCTTGGTCTCGGGAAGCAGCTTGACGAGCACCGTTATAGCGATGATCGCGAGCGCGACGAGGTAGTACGCGGGGGCGATCGGGCTGCCGAGGGTGGCGGCGAGCCAGGCCCCCACGTAGGGGGCTGGGCCTGCGATGAACGCGATCGCGAAGTTGAACGAGATCGCGCTGCTGGACGAGCGGGTGCTCGCCGGGAATAGTTCGACGAGCAGCACGACACAGGTGACACTGGCGAAGGCCTGCACGACGACCAGCGCGAGCAGGCCGGTGACGATCAGCGGGATCGCGCCGGTACCCATGAGTGCGAACGCGGGGATCGGAAGGATCACGTAGCCGGCCGCGACAAGCAGGTTGGGTACGCGCCGGCCGACCCGGTCGACGATCCACCCGGCGACTCCGCACAGCGAGGCGTAGCAGAGCAATGCGCTACCGACGATCAGCAGCGCCTGCTCGGCGTCGAGCTCGACGGTCACCTGTAGGTAGTTCACGGTGTAGGTGGCGATGTAGTAGTAGCCGACGCCGTGCAGCGTGCCGAACGCCAGTGTCAGCACCCCGGGCTTCCAGTTCGCGCGCAGGCCGGTGCGCAGCGGGGACCTGGAGATGCGCTGTTCCGCTCGTAGCTGGGTGAAGACCGGTGATTCGTCGAGCCGTAGCCGGATGATCAGGCCGACGACGACGAGGAGCCCGGCGATCCAGAACGGAATGCGCCAGCCGAAGGAGAGCATCTGCTCGCGGGTGAACACGGTGTTCAGGCCGAGAGCGAAGAAGCTGCCGAACGCGGTGGCGAGGGCGCCCGTCCCCGAGATGACGCTGCCGTACCGGGCCCGGGCGTGCTTCGGGGCGCCTTCGATCACGTAGGCGGAGGAGGTGGTCCACTCACCGCCGGCGGACAGCCCCTGGATGGCTCGGATCACGATGAGCAGGATCGGCGCGACGACGCCGATCTGGTCGTAGGTCGGCAAGAATCCAATCAGGACGGTCGCCGCACCCATCGTGGTGATGGAGATCACGAGCGCGGTGCGCCGGCCGAGCTTGTCACCGATCACGCCGAGCAGGATCGCGCCGAGCGGGCGGAAGAAGAAGCCGACGGCGAATACCCCGAGCGAGCGCAGCGTGGCGGTCACCGGGTCGTCGTCGGCGAAGAACAGTTGTCCGAGGAGCACGGCCAGCAGGCCGTACACCGCGAAGTCGTACCACTCCAGGAAGTTGCCGACTCCCGTGGCGACAAGGGCCTGACGACGTTTCTGGCGGACAGCCGGCGGCGGGTCGGATGTGACCGTCACGGCGTACTCCTTCGTACCGGCGACGGGTGGGGCACCCGTCAGAAGGCAGCGGATGTTCCGTTTAACGGACTGTCGGTTCCTATTAAAGGAACATTAGGAGTCCTCGATGCGGCATGTCAAGGCTCCGCCTCGTGGTCAGGCGGCAGTGATCCGGCAGGGACGGTCGCGACGAGGCCGGCGCGGGAAGTGCTGGTGCGGGCCGGCCGGACTCATCCGCGATGAGGCCAGCCGCAGGTCAGAGTTTCGTCAGCCCCCGCAACTCGGCAACATCTCGGCGTTCCGTTGGCGATACAGGCGGGCGTGTGACGGCCCACGATGGTTAGCCGGCGCGCCAGAAACTGGTACTGGATGTCCCCTCGATGACACCGTGGAGTTCGGACTCGATGGTTGCGATGGTCCCCCCGAGCCGGCGCGCGACCTCGGTGCGCCGGTCGCCGGCGAGCCGGGGCGAGATCGCCACCACGCTCACTGCGGCGACGGGTTCACCCGCCTGGGTGCGGATCGGGATTCCGATGCCGCTCATGCCGGGGATGAGGCGGTCGACGTTCAGCGCGTATCCGTTCTCGCGGGTGAGCAGGATGTCCTCGCGCAACCGGTCGGCGGTGAGATGATATGTCGCGTAGTTCTCGGCCTGCTCGGTCGTCAGTCGCTGGATCTCCTCGTCGGGCAGGTACGCGACGATGGCCAGGCTTCCGCTGCCGGCGCCGAGCGGGCGCCGGTCGCCGATGTTGAGGGTCAGCGTCTTGATCGGGAAGTCGCCTTCGGCGCGGCCGAGGCAGATCGCGTGGTCATCGCGACGCTGGTAGAAGTACACGGTGTCGTGCAGTTCGACGGCGAGCGCGCGGAGATGCGGGCTTACCCGTTCGGCGAGTTCGAAGTGATCGCTGCCCCGCACCGCCCACGTGAAGATCCGATCACCCAGGAAGTACCGCCCCGACGAGCGGTCCAGCCTGGCCATTCCGTTCGCCACCAACCCGCCGAGAAACCGATGCGCCACGGTCTTGGTGAGTCCTGTTTCGTTGATGACGTCGGTCAGCCGAAGGCCGGGGCGGCCCGCACCGGCCAGCGCCTCAAGCACGAGCGCCGCCCTGGCGATGTTCTGGTGCTCGCCACGTGCGCCGCCACCGGGACCGGGAAGGGAGCTTTCTGCGTTCATCTGCGTGCCCCATGCTATCCGAGCCGTCGGCTTGACACGGACGGAGCTCCCGCCCTACGGTCCGTCAAAAGGGACTTCGATTCCGTTTAACGGAACGTCGGTGAGGATGCGCATGGTAGAGCCAGCGCGTGACGGTGTCCGGCTGCCCGCCTATCGCGATCTTCCCCTGGTCGAGGGCGGCGCACGATCGGCCTGGCACCTGTTCGGGGCGGAGGACTCGCTCGGCCTGATGAACCTGCTGACCGCCGGCCGGATCGTCGACGCCGTACGGCTCGTGCGGCGCGGGGCCGTGTTCCCGCTGGATGTGCGGTCGGACTACCTGCACCCGGCGTTGTTCGGGCGCGGAGCCCCTCGTCGCACGACCTTCGAGCTGCGCGGCGGCGTTGCCCTCGACGATGTACACGACAACGTGTACCCGCAGGCGGGCAGCCAGTGGGACGCCATCGGACACGTCGCGTTCGCGCCCGACCGGTTCTACAACGGGCGGACGTTGAACGAGGTCCGGTCGGGTGCGCTGACGATCGACCACTGGGCCGCCCGCGGCATCGTGGCCCGCACCGTTGTGCTCGACCTTGCGGAGGTTGTTGACGCCCGTGGCGGTCCCGGTGCAAGTGTGAGTCTGGGTGTCACGGACCTCGACGAGGCACTACGGGCCGCCCGCATCGAGGTGCACACCGGGGACGTCCTGCTGCTACACACTGGTTTTCTGCAGTGGTACGGAGACCAGGACGCTGCCACCCGGGCCCGGATGTCCCGGCGCGACCTGCTCACCGCGCCCGGGCTGGAGCATTCCGAAGAGATGGCCGAGTACCTGTGGGACCTACACGTGCCCGCCGTCGTCACCGACGGCCCGGCTGTGGAGGTGTGGCCGCCCGACGAGCGGCCGGAGGCCTGGCCGTTCGGTTTCCTGCACCAGATCCTGCTCGGCCAGTTCGGCATGGGGCTCGGCGAGTTGTGGTGGCTGTACGACCTCGTCGAGGACTGCCGGCGCACCGGAAGCTACGACGCGCTTCTGATCAGTGCACCCATGAACACGCCCGGAGGCCTCGGCTCGCCGGCCAACGCACTGGCCATTCGCTGAGGCACCGTTGCGTTGAGCGTCGGCGGGATCGAGGCAGGCTTGAGTAGTGAAGCCATCGAC
>NZ_JBHSPR010000012.1:0-57072 GCF_042658085.1 Plantactinospora solaniradicis
CTCGCCCTCGCTCACACCACCGGAACCCGGCGAACTCGAACATCTGTTGGGCACGTTCCGCGACGCCGGGATGCGCATCGACATCGACGTCGCCGGAGACATGGAGGGCGTGTCGGCGGCGCCCCGCATCGTCCTGCACGACGTGCTCCGGGAGGCCCTCACCAACGTCGTCAAACACGCCCGCTCCCCCGAGGCGACGATCCGCATCGGCGTCGACCACGACCAGGTCGACGTACGGGTCGAAAGCGCGCTCGGTGCGAATCCCTGGAGGGCGGGCAGCGGTATGGGACTGGCCGGGCTCGAACACCGGGTGGCCGCCATCGACGGGACCTTCCAGGCCCGGCCGGACCGGGAACACTGGGTGGTCCAGGCACGGCTGCCCCGCCGCCTCGCCGGAGCGTCCGCGTGATCCGCGTACTCCTGGTCGACGACCAGCCGATGGTCCGCGCCGGGCTCGGACTGATCCTGCGCAGCCAGCCCGACATCCAGGTCGTCGGAGAATGCGACGACGGCGGCGACGCCGTCCACGCCGTCTCCGAGTGCACCCCCGACCTCGTCTGCATGGACGTGCAGATGCCCGTAGTGGACGGGGTCGAGGCGACCCGCCGGCTACGGGCCGCCGACGGACCACCGGTCTGCATCCTCACCACCTTCGGAGACGAGGAGGTGCTCTGGTCTGCGGTCGACGCCGGCGCGGCAGGATTCGAACTGAAATCCGCCACCCCGAGAACCTCATCGAGGCAGTCCGCACCGTCGCGTCCGGCGGCACCTGGATCGACGGCACCCTCCTCGGCCCGATCCTCGACTCCTACCGACAGTCGACACGGCCGGCGACCAGCCACGAAACCAAGCTCGACGCGCTCACCGACCGCGAACTCGACGTCCTCCGCCTGATGGCACGCGGGGCCTCCAACCGGGAAATCGCCGCACACCTGCTCCTGGCGGAAACCACGGTCAAGACCCACGTCGGCTCCCTCTTCAAAAAACTCGGCGCCCGCGACCGCGCCGCGGCCATCGTCTTCGCCTACGACGCAGGACTCGTCAAACCACGGGGATAAACGACCATCACCGAGAACCGCACGGCCCTAACTCCGGTCACCATCGGTACCTCGACACCATCGTCTTCGCCTCCACGTATTTCGATCTCCAGCCGTACCGCGGTTTCGACATGGCTCGGTACGTCAGGCGGACGCGCTGCGCCTGTCGGTCATGGCGTTCCTTCAGGCGGAGAGCAGCTTGGCGAGATCGTCCGCGGACGCGGGACGACCGGGGGCGGCGAACATGCCGGCCGGATCGAGATGCGCGTGCTGGGCGGGTGTACCGGGCGCGAACCGGCGGCTTTCCGCGAGCGGACCCACGTCGTAGGTGTCATAGCCGAGCGAATCGATCAGCGCGGCGACCGCTTTCTTGGCGATCGGGTCGTCCCCTGCAATGGGCACGGCGCTACGGTCGGCGGCACCGGCCGGGCGCCCCAGGTTGGCAAGGTGCTTGAAGAAGACCGTGCTGAACGCCTTGACGACACTCGAGCCGGCCAGGTGGCTCTGGAGCAACAAAGGGGCTGGGGTGTCGCCGGCTTCGATCTCGGGGACGCGGCCCTGGCGTGCGGGGTCGTAGTTCAGGGTGTCGATGACGACCTTGCCCCGCAGGGGCGCGGCGGGGACTTGCCGGTACGCCCTGATCGGGACGGCCACCACGACGATGTCGCCAACCGTCGCGGCCTCGGCGGTGGTCGCCGCGCGGGCGCGCGGGCCGAGCTCCGCGATCAGATTGTGCAAGGTCTCGGGGCTGCGGCTGTTGCTGAGGACGACGTCGTGTCCGGCGCCGACCGCGAGGCGGGCGAGCGTGCTGCCGATGTTTCCGCTACCGATGAAGCCGATGGTGGTCATGGTCTCCTGCCGATTTCAGATAAAGTAAGGGGCGCCAGTCCATTCCGGGCGTGATGCAGCCCATGAGATGCCCGCGAGATCGCTCAGCGGGTCCGCGCTGCGGCTCGGTCGCGCCGTCCCCTGTTCGGCTGCAGGTACGAGCGGGCGACCTGGCCGGTGAAGAACCGCCCGAAGCGGGCGACGGTGCCAGCGCCACCGCCGCCGGTGGTGCGCAGTGACGACAGCAGGCGGACGACCTCCGGCAGGCTGATGGTCATCCGGCCGGTGGGTTCGATCGCATCGTAGCGCTTATCGGGGTCGACGACGGCGACAGCGAGGCGGGTGGTGGCGCGCCATGGGTCGTTCCGCCGGCGGCGGCGGACGTGTTTCGTGCCGAGCAGCAGCCAGGGGCGATCGGTGTCGTCGGTGAACGGCAGGTGGTAGGTCATGGTGCGTTCCGGGCCGCCGTCGACGGTGGCGAGCAGATGCAGGCGGCCGCCGGAGACCATGGCCGGGCGGGCGGTCAGGCCGGTCACCCGTACGGTGCCGTAGAGTTCGGCCGCGTGTGCCGGGTCGTCGATCATGGCCTGTAGGTCGGGTATTGCCACGGTCAGCCGTAGCTGGGCGGCGCGGGACGGCCTGGTCTCGTCGGCGGCCGCGGGTAGCCGTACCGTGCCGGTCATCGTCTCTGTGAAGCGGACTCCGGCTGTGCGCCTGCGAGCCGGGCTGCGCGCGGCAACTGCTTGCACGGCGGCGTCTTCCGGTGCGGGGCGGGGTGCGGCGTCGGCGTGCTGCGGCGCCTGCCAGGCGGGGTCGGCGGTGATGCGGCGGATCGCGATCTCGATGCACCGTTCGGCGACTGCGGTGATGGTCAGCGAGGGGTTGCCGGCGGTCGCGTCGGGCAGGAGCGCGCCGTCGAGGACGTAGAGGCCCGGGTGGCCGAAGACCTCGCCGTCCGGGGACGCGGCGCCGTGCCGGGGATCGTCGCCCATCGGTACGCCGCCGAGGTTGTGCACGGTGACCGGCTGGCGGAACATGCGCCATGTGGGTGGTGCGAACGGGGTACCACCGAGCGCGCGAATGACAGCGCCGGAAACCACCTGCTCGTCCGTGTAGAGCGGGTCGTTGCGGGTGGTGTCCCAGACGACACGCAGCCGGTGGTGTTTGCCGCGTAGCTCGATTCGGCCGTCGGCACGGTCACGGCCCATGGCGAGCAGCACGGCGGTTCGGTCGGTGCGCAGGTGGCCGGCGAAGGTCTGCGCGGTCGCGATGACGGTACGGGCGCTGCGGTTCATGTGGTCGGCCAGGTAGGACGGCAGGTGCATTGAACGGACGAGTTCCGCGATGTGCTCGGAGTAGCCGCCCTCCTCGATGACGAACCAGCGCTCGTCGTCCGGGTCGCCGCCGCGGATGACCGAGGCAGTGGTGATGGTCGGGCCGACCGAGGGTGCGAAGTCGGCGCCGAGGTCACGGCCGAAGCTGAGGAAGTCGCCGTTGCCGGAGAACCGGCTGCCGAGCGTGGCGGGCAGGTCCGGCAGTGTGCCGTACTGGTCGCGGCTGCGCAGTAATACCTCGGTGCTGCCGAGCGCGCCAGCGCACAGGAAGACGTACCGTGCGGTGACCTCGCGTTCCGTTCCCTGCTTGCCGGTGCCGGGATGTCCGTACTCGCGCAGCCGTACCCGGTAGCCCCGGTCGTCGGTGGCGCCGATCCAGACCGCCTCGGTGCGCGTGCCGACCTCGGCGCCGGCCCGCTCGGCCAGCGCCAGGTAGTTGTGGTCGAGGCTGTTCTTCGCGCCGACGTTGCAGCCGATGTCGCACTGCCCGCAGTAGGTGCAACCGCGCTGCGGCACGCCGAACTGATTGGTTTGGCCGGGGCCGCGATCATCGAAGGTGATCGCGAGGTTGGGGTGGAAGAACCCGTCGCGGTGGCCGAGCCGGGTGGCCGCCTCCGCCATCAGCCGGGTCTTGGGCGGCAAGTCGCGGTCGGTCGGCACCGGCGAGACGTCCAGCATGTGCGCGGCGAGGTCGTAGAACGGTTCCAGGTGCGCCCGGCTGTACGGGGCGGGCCAGCCGGCGAAGACCGCCTGCGGCGACCGGGCGGCCACGTTCGCGTAGACGAGCGAGCCGCCGCCGTACCCGGCGGCCCGTACGGCGAGGATGTCGTTGAGCGGCAGCGCGTCGTAGAGCCCGTGGTTGCACAGCCACAGCCAGCCGTCGTCCAGCCGGGACAGGTCGCGCGGGAAGCTGCCGGCGGGCCAGCGGCGGCCGCGTTCCACGACGGCGACGTCGATCCCGGCCTGGGCGAGCCGGCAGACGGCCACCGCGCCGCCGAAGCCGCTACCGATGACCAGCGCCTCGTAGCGATCGCGGGCCAGGTACTCAGGGGCGTCGTGCATGCCGACGAAGGTAGATGCCGGCCGGCCCGGCCGTCGTCGGACCGTGGTAGCCGATCTTCTCCGTCTCCAGGGGGAGGATCGGCCGCCGTCTCCGCCCCCGGGGGGAGCACCGCGGGCACCGGGCGCCCGGTGACCTACCTACCATTTCCGGTATGCCCGCACTGCTTCGTGACCGCGGCCGGTTCACCGTCCTGACGGCCGCCCTCGGCAGCGCCTTCGGGGTGCTCAACCTCGCCTACACGGTCGACTGGGGCTGGATCCTCGCGCTGCTGATGTTCCCGGCCCTGATCGTGCGTACGGCGTGGCGAACCATGCCGGGCTGGCTGCTGCTCGCCTGGGTGACGATCCCGACCCTGGTCGGTGACGCCTTGGTCGTCACACAGACCGCGTACATGGTGATCATCGTCGCCATGGCCGTGGCGGCCGCCGACCGGCCACGGCGGGCCGACACGATCGCGATGGCGCTGTGCCTGGTCTCCCCGTTCTTCATCTGGCTGCTGGGGACCAACGAGTGGTACCGCGGCATCGGCGCCTGGCTCTGGGCGGGCGGCCTGCTCATCGGCTGGGGCTTCGGCGCCGTGGTCGGCGAACAATGGAAGCTCATCGACGAGCTGAGCCGGACCCGTAGCCGGCTTGCAGAGACCGCTGTCGTCGACGAACGCCAGCGCATCGCGGGCAACCTGCACGACCTGGTCGGACGCAGCTTCACCGTGGTCCTGCTGCACCTGTCCGGCGCACGCCTCGTTCTCCACTCCTCGCCCGCCGACGCCGCCGACGCCCTCCGGCAGGCCGAGGCCGTCGGCCGTACCGGCATGGACGAGCTGCGCCAGGCGCTCCGGCTCATGCACCAGGGCACCTCCTCGCTCGTCCCGTTCACGCCAGGTAACCTCGACCGTCTCGTCGGGGACTTCCGCGACGCCGGCATGCAGGTCGACTTCGCCATCGCCGGCGACCTTGACAGCATCGCCGCAGCGCCCCGCATCGTGCTGCACGACGTGATCCGCGAGGCTTTGACCAACACCGCCAAACACGCCCGTACACCGCAGGCAGCCGTCCACGTCGACGTCGAACGCGACCGCGTCATCGTCACCGTCGAGAGCGCCCTCGGCCACGGCGCCACGGCCGGGACCGGCATGGGACTGGCCGGGCTCGGCCACCGGGTGGCCGCCGTCGGCGGCACGTTCCAGGCCCGGCCGGACCGGGAGCGCTGGGTGGTCCAGGCGCGGCTGCCCCGCCGCCTGGCGGAGGTACCGGCATGATCGGCGTTCTGCTCCTCGACGACGAGCCGATGGTCCGCGCGGGCCTCGCCCTCATTCTGCGCAGCCGGCCCGACCTGCGGGTGGTTGGCGAATGCGGCGACGGCACCGAGGTCTCCGGCACGAACCCGACGTCGTCTGCATGGACGTGCGTATCCCGCGCACCGACGGCATCGAGACGACCCGCCGGGTCCACGCCGGCGGCGGCCCGGCCCTCTGTGTGCTCACCACCCTCGGCGACGAGGACGTCCTCTGGTCCGCCGTCGACGTCGGCACCGCGTTGTTCTTTGCCACGCCCGGCGTCTACGCCCCACTCGCCATCGCCGTCGGCGGCGGCTACGCCGTGGCCGCCGTCCTGGAACGCCGCCGCATCACCGCCTTGAGCACCACGCATGCCAACCTGCCCCAGCGCACCGCCGACCGGTGGATCGGGTGGCTGACCGGCATCTTCGCGACACCGGACAGCCCCCGGATACCGGACACGCCCGAGTTCCGGATCCAGGCGGCCGACCACATGCTGGCGGGCGCGGAGCGGGGCCGCACGCCGCCGGAGCCGGAGCCGGAGCCGGAGGGACCGTACGACCGGTACATGGCGCTGGTCACCGCCGTGAACAACGTGCCGCCGGAGCGGTTCCCGTTCGAGTGGCTGGCCCGGCACGCCGATCCACGGCAGGGAGGAGGACGATCCACGCCGCCACCACCCCGACCAGCACTCGAAACAGCTTGATGACGCACATCCCTAGATGCAGGTACGCGGGCACCTGATCAAGCCTCAAGGGCTATAGGCGGCCAAGCCCACCAGCCGGTGAGCAGATGGATCCCACTCAGAGCGGCCTGCCCAGCAGCGATGCGAATCGCTACCCACGAGGGTGCGTGGTCGACGCCCAGCAACGCGTGGTACGCCCAGCGGATGCTCGGCCCGGGGAGCACCCTATTCGTCCCGCAGCAGAAAGTCGGTGACGAAGCAGGTGATCTCACCGCGCCCCGTGCGGCCGACCCAGGTGCGGTAGGTCCCGCCGCCCTCACCGGAGGGAAACGCGACCAGGACGTTCTCGTCACCCTCGTCGCCGGGGCAACCATCCACCTCGGAGCGAGGTATGACGGTAGGTCCGTCACGCATCCAGGCCAAGTCCTCCAGGAGCGTGAGCTGCCAGTCAAGTCCAGGGTCCTCCGAAAGCTGCTGGAACGTCTGTTCGTCGGTGAAACACCCCGCACCGGCATTGACGTCGTAGCCAGCGACCTCAGCATCGCTGCCGTAAAGGATGCCTTCCGGCAACGCGCGTTCCCAGCTTGCCGCCGGCTCGTCCCGGATGACAAGTCGTGCCGCGGCGATGCGTCGGCCTGTCACCAGGAGGTCCACCCGGTAGCGGCCGGGCGGCACGACTTGGACGAAAGGGGCTGGGGGGTCGTCGTATCCGAGCGGATCCGTAGCGACTATCCGACCGGTCGGCAACGAAAGCCACGTACGTTCGATCGAGGATCGTTCACCGTCGGCAGCCTTACCAACCGCGAACCGCTCGTCGTAATCGATCGGAGCCTCCTGCATGGACCCATCCTCTCCGCTCGACTGCCTACGCCGCGGTGCCCCACGACGCGTCGGCACGCTCGAACACACAACGAACATCGCAGATCATGAATTTTCGGCGCGGCCCCTCGAAGTCCGCCCGTAAGCCACCCCGTCAACGATCACGTGCGCGCACTGGGGTGCCGGCCGGGGATGGCTAGGGGAACGTCGCGGCCAGCGGGGTGTTGAGTCACCGCACATGCAAATGGTCCGGCTGCCGCTCGTCGACGGGGTCCTTGCCGGTCCGAAGGGCAGATGCCGTGCTGAGTGCGGCGATGCGGCGGTGTTCGAGGACGGTGGCGACGGCGTAGCCTCCGCCAGCGGCGATGGCGAGGATGGTGTAGACGCCCAGGATGTCGGTGGTGAAAAGGGAGGTGGCCGCGACGAGTGCGAGCCAGGAGCCGAGGGTGTAGTGCAGATTGTTGCGGCGTGCGGTGCCCTCGGCGATGTTCATGAGGCCGACGATGAGTACCGAACCGGCGGCCCAGAGCATGTCCTGCAGACCGGGCTGGTCGAATGCTCTGGTCAGGCCGGTGATGGCCAGGAACAGGGCGGTGAATGCGGTGCACCAGGCGATCCCGAGAAGACTTTCGGCATGTTTCCGCGATTCGCCCGCGCCCTGCTGAGAGCGGATGCCTGCGCGCACGCCCAGCACCAGGGCAGGTATCAGGCCGGTGACGAACAGGGTGATGGGCAGCCACGCGGGCAGGCTGAGTACCGGATCGGCGCCCTTGGAGAGCGCGGCCGAGCCGTGACCGATCACGTAGGCCAACGTGAAGCTGAGGTAGGCGCCGCGGCTGTCGACCTCACCTGCGGGGACTGCGACGGCCGGGGCCGGTATCGAGCGAGCGTTCATGGTGATTGTGTCCTTTGGGGTAAGCATGTCGGTGGCTCAGGAGTCCGCGACGATGACGACCTTGCCGAGCACGGTGCGCGACTCGGCGAGCTTGAGTGCGTCGGCGGCGCGACCGAGCGGGATCTGTGCGGCGATCT
The DNA here is from genome assembly GCF_042658085.1 of Plantactinospora solaniradicis. Lineage (NCBI taxonomy): Bacteria > Bacillati > Actinomycetota > Actinomycetes > Micromonosporales > Micromonosporaceae > Plantactinospora > Plantactinospora solaniradicis. The sequence continues at coordinate 8,075 of NZ_JBHSPR010000012.1, forward strand.
GCGGTGTCAGCGCGCCGTCGGCGACCAGGCGTAACACCTGGGTGAGGTCCTCGCTCAGCCGGGCCCGGAAGGTGGCGAGGCGTCGCTTGCCGGCCCAGAAGTTGTAGAACGTCGCGCTTCTGCCGTTGGGCAGGTGGTTCCACGCGGACAAGCGGGCAATGAGTTTCAGAAACGGCAGGGCCGCGTTGCCCGCCTCGCCCTTCGCCGACGCCGTGCCGTAGTTGACCAGAGTTCCGCCCTTGCGGAGCAGCCGCCAGGACTGTTCCAGACCGGTGCCGCCGACGTGGTCGAAGACCGCGTCCACGCCGTCGGGGGCGAGCGCGCGGATCTGGTGGTACATATCCGGGTCGCGGTAGTCGACCGGGGTCGCCCCCAGTTGGCGCACCGTGTCGTGGTGGCGCTGGGCCGCGGTGCCGATCACCCTGATCCCGGCGTGGCGCGCCAACTGCACCAGCGTGGAGCCCACCCCACCGTTTGCGCCCAGCACCACGATCACACCGCCTGCGCGGACGGAGGCCGAACGGTGCAGCATCTGCCACGCGGTGACACCGTTCAATACCACGGTTTCGGCGGCGGCCGCGTCGACTCCGTCCGGCACCGGAACGAGGTCCGCGGCCGCGACGTGAAGGTGGCTGGCCCACCCGCCGATCTTGGTCACCGCGGCGAATCGGCGGCCCTGTAGTGCCGGGTCCACCCCGACGCCGGTGGCCGCTACCGTTCCCACCACGTCATAGCCGGGTACGAACGGGAAGCTCGGTTGGTCGTAGTACTTTCCCAGGCGCATCTGCTGCTCGGCGAACGACACACCGGTCGCCTCCATCCGCAGAACCACCTGTCCCTCGCCGGGAGCCGGGAGCTCACGGGTCCGGACCTCCAGGCCGTCGGACTCAACCGGGCCCGGCAGCACGATCTCGGTGACATGTGTGGTGACAGATCCAGCCATCAGGTACCTCTTCGGCATTCACGCGTTGACTCAGGTCGGAAGTGCAGATCTGTTCGCTGTGACGGCACTTCGGCGGGCGCGCCGTCGGTTCCGCGAGCACGCCCGCCGATGGCGATCGCCGCGCTTCGTCAGTCTTCGTGCCTGCCGGGCGCGGCACTGCCGCTGTACTCGCCCAGGTCGGCAACCAGGTCAGCTACGTCGGGATTGTCGGCGTACCTGCGCCGGTGGATCTCGGCGATCTTCGTACCCAGCTCCGGGTCAGGGTCGTCGGAGACGTCGAACGACACGAACTTGTCGATCAGCGGCAGGCCAGCGCGGTCGATCTCCAGGTGTGCCGGGTGGTTCATCATCAACTCGTAGCCGGCGAGGTCCGCGATGACGGAGACGGCGCCGTACTCGTACTCTCCGCCGAAGTCGCGGCCGACAACGAACGACGTGATCGACGGGATCGCGTTGGACGCGTCGTGCATGGCCTGGAGGCCGGCCGTCACCTCCTCCGCCGTGACGCCGGGCCGGAGGGAGAAACGAATGCCGTGGTAGATCATGGAACTGCCCTTTCCTTGATGGGGTTGCGTTTCCGTGCGCCGACGGCGGCCGCGGCCGCGCCAGCGAGCATGGCGATTCCGGCCCAGGTGAACGAGTCACCGACGCCGAACGTCTGGACGACGGGTTGAACGACCAGTGGTGAGAGGAACTGACCGAGGAAGATCGCGGCGACGAGTCCGCTGAAGATCCGGCCGCGCCACGCTGGTGGGGCGAGCTCGGCCAAGCGCAGGGTGAGGTTGGGGATGGCGAATCCGACGCCGAGGCCCCCGACGAGCAGACCCGCCGCGATGCCCGGAACCGTGCCGGTGCCGCCGGCGAGCAACCAGCCCACGCCGAGCAGCGCGACGCAGACCACGGTGATGGCCGCGGACCGCAGGCGCCGGCGCAGGGCCGGGAAGACAAAGCCGCCGAGGGCGCTGGCCAGGGTGCTGCTGGCGACGATGACACCGATGAGAACGGGGCCGACGCCCTGGCGCGCCAGCAAGAACGGCACCTGCGTCGGCGCCATGTAGAAGACCATCGTGGCGACCAGGGCTAGGGCGTAGATCCCGAGCACGCTCGCGGTCGCCGTACGGCCGCCGCCGTTGACCGGTGCGGAAGCGGCGGGCGGCCAGTCCCGTACGGCGAAAGCGGCGACCAGCGCGACCAGCGCCGCCAAGCTGTAGAGCCAGAACGGCACCCGCCAGCCGATCGTGGCGAGCACGCCGGCCAGGGGCAGGAACAGCACCCCACTGAGACTCGCGAACACCTGCTGCAGTCCCAGGAACGACGCCCGTTCGGGGCCGTCGAACCAGTCTGTGATGGTGGCGTTGACCGCGGTCATGACACCGCCGACGGCGATGCCGAGCAGCGCCCTGCTCGACAGCAACAACCACAGGTCGGTCAGGAAATAGCCGGCGGTGCCGCTGACCGCGTAGAGCACGAGGCTGGACAGGAGCAGCGGTCGGCGGCCGACGCGGTCGGCGGCCAGTCCGGACAGCGGGGCGCTGAACGCGACCGTCAGCGAGGTGATCGTCATCGCGAGACGGACCAGCAGGGACACCCCGGGCTGGTCGGCGAAGACCTGCTCCATCGCCGGGAGGCTGGGGGCGATGATGGCGGGCGCCATGATGGTCAGCGTCGCTGCGGCGAGAATGGTTCCGCGCGCGACGCGGCCGGGTCCCCGGCGGTCCGGTGCTGCCGTCGTGCCACCGTACTCGTGTGGACCCACTCTGCGGGCGGTCTGTGGCTCGAGAGGCACGGGCAACCTTTCAGAATCACCAGGCAATGCGGGCGCTGAACGAACCGCCGATGCTCATCGCTCGGCCGATCAACACGCTATGACCGACCGGATTCGATGTCTTCGGACGACGGTGCCGTTCCGGTTGGCACCGTGGTAGGAGCGAAAGGGCCTGCTGCTACTGCCGTAGCGCAGAGGCCGCGAAGAAGTAGGCGGAACGTAGAACCACACGCAGGCGGTGTGCCCGGGTGAACCCGGTTCCGGTGAGGGAGGATCCCAGCCGTAACAGGTCACGGGGACCGATGGAGAGGACGCAGCGCTGGCCTTCGCCGGATACCCCATGAGCCGGGGCGATCTCGGTATGGAAGTTGGTCAATCCGACCAGAGCGCCATCGGCGCGCGGGAACGTACGGTCTTCATTCCCTGCACCTGCCACGGACGCCCCTCGACGTCGTGGAAGCGCAGTGCGTACGACATCGCCACCCGACGCGGTCCATGCCGGGAATCTCCGCTCTCAAGGTCATTACCACCCTCGGATCGCCGTTCCAGCGGGTGCTCATTCGTTCTGTGAAGACGATGCCATCGCCTTTGGTCATGGCATTGCACTCGGACATGAAGGCAAACGCCGCGTGCCTCGGGGACTTCGGTATGCGAAAACCGAAATCCATTCAGGGACACGCCATCCGGGACGCCCCGAACGGCGAATCACTGTTTCGATCGAACGTTCCGCTGCTGCCAGGATCGTGGCGGAGGGGTTCACCCCGGTCGCCGCAGGGAGCTCGGAGGGGATCGAGGCGATTACCGCGTAGCCGCCGTCGCGCGGTTCGATCCGTCGCACCTCCGCGTCGGTCACGGCGCGGGCGCCGCAGCGCTCCGCCACGGCGAGGTAGGTGTTGTCCAGCGTCTTCTTTGCGCCGTGGTTGCAGCCGATGTCGCAACCAGCCGTCCTCCAGACGTGGCCGGCGGGGGAAGTCACCGGGTCGCCACCGCCGGCCACGTTCGACGACGATGACGGAGAACCCGGCCTGCGCGAGGCGGGCCGCGGCCACCGCGCCGCCGAACCCGCTGCCGACGACGATGGCATCGGCCTCGTATGGATCGGTCAAGGCCGTTGCCAATCAATCGAAAGCGGTCCGGACGCCTGTCGATCAAGTCTGTGGACTCATCCACGTGGGCGGACGAGTCCTGCGTCGTAGGCGAAGACGATGGCCGCGGCTCGGTCGCGGGCGCCGAGTTTGGTGAAGATCGTGCCTATGTGCGTCTTGATCGTGGTTTCGGCGAGGTGCAGGTGGTCGGCGATTTCCCGGTTGGATGCCCCGCGGGCCATGAGGCGCAGGACGTCGAGTTCGCGTCCGGAGAGCGCGTTGACCCGGTTGTCGAAGCGTGTCGCGGGCCGTGCGAATTGCCGGTAGGAGGCGAGGATCGGGCCCAGCAAGGTGCCGTCGATCCAGGTGCCTCCGGAGGCGACGGTGCGCACCGCTTCGATGAGGTTCTCGGGTGTGGCGGACTTCAGTTCGAATCCTGCGGCGCCGGCGTCGACCGCGGACCAGAGGACGTCCTGGTCATCGAAGGTGGTGAGGATGCAGACCGGTGGTCCGCCGGTGGCCCGTACCCGCCGGGTTGCTTCGACCCCATCGATGCCGGGCATTCGCACGTCCATGCAAATGAGGTCGGGGGCGTGGCGGGAGACGGCGGGCACGACTTCGCTGCCGTCGCCGCATTCGCCCACGACCTCGATGTCCGGCTGGCTTCGCAGGATCAGTCCGAGCCCGGCTCGTACCATCGGCTGGTCGTCGACCAGCAACACGCGGATCATGCGGATGCTCCGGCGAGACGGCGGGGCAGGTGTGCCTGGACCACCCAGCACTCGTGGTCCGGCCCGGCCCGGAAGGTCCCGCCGATGGCCGCCACCCGGTGATCGAGGCCGGCCAGCGCCATGCCGCCGCCGGCGCGTCGGCGACGCGGACCGAGCGCACTCTCGATCTGTACGTCGACCCGGTCGTGGTCGGCGCCGATGCGGATGGTCGCCTCGGCGGATCGGGCATGTTCGGCGACGCTGGTGAGGGCCTCGCGGAGCACGTCGTGCAGCACCATCCGTGGCGCCGCCGACACGCCGTCGATGTCGCCGGCGACCTCAGTGTGAATGTGCATCCCGGCGTCGCGGTATGTGCCCAGGAGATGTTCGAGCTGCCCCGGTCCGATCGGGGTGAGCGAGTGGGACCCCCCGTGCATGAGCATCAATACCTGGCGCAGCTCGTCCATGCCCTCACGGCCCAGATCCTCGGCCTGCCGCAGGGCCTCTGCGGCTTCTTCGAGCGCCGTCGGCGAGGACGTGAGCAGCATCCGTGCCCCGGACAGCTGCAGCAGCGCGACGCTGAAGCTGTCCCCCACCAGATCATGCAGGTCCCGGGCGATGCGCTGCCGATCCTCGGCCAACGCGGCCTCGGTCAGCCTGGTAGGGGTACGTTCCAACTCGTCGATCCGCGTGAACTGCCGGCCGACGACATGGCCGAAACCCCATCCGATAAGCAGGCCGCCGAACCATAGCCACGCACCCGACCCCCGGTGCCGGTCGTTGGTTCCGAGCAGCCAGATCAGAAACGGCGACAACAGGCAGAGAACCATCACGACCGCGTCGAGCCATCGCGTGCGGTTGGCCGCGACCACCGCCAGAGCGGTGATGACCACCAGATAGGCACTGCGGGTGACGACCGCCGCATCGCCGACGAGCGTCGGGATCGTCGCCCACGACAGGAGAAGCCACCCCGGCATCGACCGCCAGACCGCGCGCACGATCAGCGCCGGAAGCATCAGAACCGCCAGAATCCAGCCCCAGTCCGAGGTGTAAAACAGGTTCAGCACCCCCAGGCCGGTACCGAGGACAGCCGCCCCGATCACGAACCCGTCGCGGTCGCGCAGCAGTGAGGGCATGTCAGGAATATAGGTCAGCACCGACGCCGGCGGCTCCGACCACGGTGCCGCAGCACCTCCTACCCGAGAAGGAGCGGATAGCGACCTTCCGGCCTGAGGGACGGCCGGTAACGGCACTCGACTCCGAGGACATCGGCGCCCGTCGTCTCCAGACTTCATCGGCAGGCGTCCGGATCGGCCGGAACGTGGCCTCGGAGCTCGCGATCCTCGCTGCCTTGTGCCGTTCGTAAACCCGGTTCTGGCTACGCTGCCTGCGAATAGTCGCCGACCATGCCGTGAAGGTCTTTCCGTCGGTGTACCCGGGTCGTGGCCAGGTCGACCACGGATGTCAAAGCGGCTGTCCCACGCGCTGGGGCGGAATGAACCAACCTTGCCGGGCGGCGCGCACCAGCGCGGTGTGCCGGTCCGGTGCACCGAGCCGGGCGGTGACCCGCTCGGCGATTTCGGCGACGGCGCACGCCGGAAGATCCATCGCGACCCCGATCCGGCCTTCGCACCAGCCCTCCAGGAGCAGGCCCGTCACCACCAACTCACGCCGGGTAAGCACGGCCCGGCCACCGGGCAGCGGGGACAGCACCACCACTCCGACCGCCTGTGGCGGCGCGGTGACACAGCCCAACACGGTGACCCGGACGAATCCCTCGAAGTCGTCACCGCCACTCGACCCGGCCTGGACCGGCCACAAGAACGACACCGAGCCCGCTGCGTGGACGACCTGCCGCAGGGCCACGCCGAGCAACGCCGAACCCGGGGCCAGCAGGGCATGTCCAGGCAGGCCCGGAAGCCGGAGCACGTCACCGCAGCGGGTCAGGACCGCCCCGGCCTGGGCGTCGTGGACGACCCGGCCCAGGGCCGCCACCGACCGCATCGGGTCAACGGCGGCGGCGATCCGGGGCGCCAGGACGCCGAGCAGATCCCGCTCGGCATCGCTCGGGTGGTCCGTTGTGTCGGTGCTCACCAGGAGCACCCCGAGATGCCGGCCGTCCTGGGTGAACAACCCGACTGCCATGCCCTCGCGGAACCCCGCAGGTAGGTAGTACTCAAGCCAGACCGGCAGTTCGCGGAGCGGGGCCGGAACGTCGCGGCGACGCTGCGGAACGGGCGAATTGGTCATTCCGACCAGCTCGACCTGGTCGAGCAACGGTGTGCTGCAAAAGTAGTCCCGGAGCCGGTCGTCGTACCCGACGCTGGCCAGTTCAGCATACCGGCGGTACCGGTCGTCGAGCAGGGCCAGCCAGGCGGCCTGGTGCGGGACCACCCGGCCGAGCAGGGCCAGCAACTCGTCCGCCTGGCCGCACTGCTGCGGCGCCGCGGCGATTCCGGCCACCTCACGAGCTGTACCCGCTGCGGACGGGGAAAGACGGGTCATCACGCAACTCCATAGGCAATGCGCACCGGTACCGAGGGTGCGTCGATAGAGGTCATCGGCGACCGCGTATCAGGGACTGCGGTACGTACAGGCCCAACCGGAGCGCCCGGACGGCGGCCAGGGTGCGGCCGGGGACGGTCAGTTTGATCAGAATGTGTTCAATGTGGGCGGCCACGGTCCGCTGGGCGATCACCAACCGGTTGGCTATTCGTTGGTCGGACCAGCCGTCGACCAGCAGGCCGAGGATCTCCAACTCCCGCCGGGTCAACCCGCGCAGGCCCCCGGGGGGTGAGGTCAATACCACCGCCGTCAGGTACGCCGGCGCCGACGACGGGCAGGGCAGCACCGTGATCCGGACGTGCTCGTCAGCCCCGTCCATCGACTGGTACGGGCACAGGAACGAGGTCTGCACCTGGCCCTCGGCCAGGCTCTCCGCTGCCACCGCGAGCACCGGCGAACCGACGCGCAGCAGCGGATGCCCAACGAGCCCGGGCAGCGACAGTACGTTGCCGGCCCGGGTCAGTACCACGCCGGCCTGCGCGTCTGCGACGATCTTCGCCAGGGCCACGATGGAGCGCATCGGGTCGACGGCGTCGGAGATCAACGGGGCGAGCGACCCCAGAAAGTCCCGGGCCTCGTCACTCGGGTACGCCGGATGGTCGGTGTGCAGGGTGATGAGTCCCAGGTGCCGACCGTCCGGGCTGAACAGCGTGACGCCGACCCCCTCGCGGAAGCCCGCCGGCTCCAGGTGTTCCGCCCAGGACGGCAGTTCCGCCGGAGGAACCGGGGCGTCACGGACGCACATCGGCGGGCGGTCCCGGTCCATTCCGAGCAACTCCATCTCGTGGTAGTGCTCCGAACTACGCATGTACGCGAGGGTGGGTTCGGAGTAGCCCGCGTCGCCCACGAGTTCGAACTCCCGAAGTTCCGGATTGAGCACGCACATCATGGATGCCGCATACGGCACGAGCCGGTGCAGCACGGTCATCAGTTCCGGCACCCGATCGGCCGCGTCACCCGGTCGTGCCGTGATCCTTTCCACCTCGACGGCGATCTCTGCCGCGTCGGGTGGGAGGTCAGCCATCCCCTGTTCCGGCACGTCGAAGATCTAGCATTGAAATCCACTCCTTCGCCTTATCGGTAGTCCTGTCAATCGACAAGAGCCCGCTGGTGCGATTACCTAGTGAAACGGCAAATGATGCCCCAGGACGCGGCGACTGTACGAAAGGAAGTTAGTTCCGACCGGTCGGGTGGCGGTGGGGCAACCATCGTGGAGGGTTTGCATGCTCCGGCGCGCCCTCCGCCCCCGTGTCCGGGCCCATCGGACCGATCAACCGAGGTCAGTTAGGTTCAAGCGATGAGCACCGACGAACCGAACGGCACACCACGCCGATACAAGATCGCCCCGGATCCGGCCTGGGACTGGTGCGACGAGGAGGACGGCGTGCTCAGCGTCGAACTGTCGTGGGCGCCCGACCCGCTGGCCGGCCGCCCGCCGGAGCTGGTCGCCAGCCCCGAGTTGGTCACCGCGCTGTCGGCCGAAAGGCTCACCGGCTATACCACCGGTACGGCCCGCGGCACCTTCGGCGACGGCGCCTTCGGCGTCGAGGAGGGTGCGACCGTGCCCGAACTGGTTCGCCTCATCGTCGGCGAAGACCCGGCAGCCGACTTCTCGTACGAACGGAGTCAGGGCCTGACCGTCTCGGAGCGAGCCCTCGCTCTGCTTCAGGCCCGGTGCCAGAACCTGACGGTGAAGCCCGCCGGTTGGGGCTGATTCCTTGACGGAGCCCGAGATGGATCGTCCGGGCCGTGTCGTCTCAGATGACGGTCGCCGACTCGTACACCTTCGTGTCCGAGGATCAGCCGTCCGAACTGGCCCGACTGGTCGTGGAGTTCGCCTCATAGGGATGGGTGTAGGTAGCCGCCGTTGAACGCGATCACGCCCGGAACCGGCACCGCAAGACTTGCGGTGATACTGGAGGGCGCTGTTGCGTTGCCCGTTCCTTGGGCGGGTGGAACCGATGTCGGGCTTGGGGTCAGATCGCTCTGGTGAGTTCGGTGAACGCGGCGGCGATCCGCGTTGCCTGGGGAACGTCCACGGCGAGTTCGTAATGGCCGCGGCGAAGGTTCTGCATGAAGGCGTGCCCGGCGATGATCGTTTGTGCGGTCAGGTCAGTCCGTAGCCCGCGCATCAGTCGTAACCGGTGTTTCAACTGGCTGTGATCGGCCTCGATCGGATTGTTCGCGTACCGCTCGACGTGGTGCCAGGCCGAGGAGATGAGGTCGTCGAGCACGGCCGGGTAGACCGGGGCGGCGTCAGTGACTACGTCGCTTGGGGTCACCTTCAGCACCCGTAGCGCCCGCTGGAAGACGCCGGGCCGCGGCGGCATCACGGCGAGCGGAGACCGGCACGTCGATCACCTGGCCGTGCTGGTCGACCGCCCGGTAGACGTACCGCCACACGCCGTTGACCCTGACGTACGTTTCGTCGACGATCCAGCCGGGAATCGGAACCCGCTGAACGCCGACTTCGGCGGCGACCAAGGGCGACGACTCGCTAGCCTCACCCGTCAAGCCTGCCTCAGCTCACGACCACCGGCAACGCAACAGCGCCGCTCAGCCGATGCGGCCGACGCCACCGAACAGGTAGACCTCCGGCTCGTCGGACCCCGGGTCGGGGCGCCAGCGCGAGCACGTAACGACGCCGGGCTCCAGCAGATCCAACCCGTCGAAGAAGCGCTCGATCTCCACCTTCGTCCTAGCGCGGATTGGCGTGCCGCCGCGCTCGGTGGTCTCCCGCATCACGCGCAGCATCGGCTCGCCGTGGATCTCCGCGGTGGAGTGGGTGAGCACCAGGTAGCTGCCGGTGGGCATCGCCTGCACCAGCTGCACGACGGAGCCGTACGCCACGTCGTCGTCCATGAGGTGGTTGACGACGCCGAGGAGCATGAGCCCGATCGGCTGCGAGAAGTCGAGCATCTGCCGCGCCGACGCGAGTATCGTGTCCGGCTGCCGCAGGTCGGCTTCGACGTAGCCGCAGCTGCCTTCCGGCGTGCTGGCCAGGAGCGCACGCGCGTGCACCATGACGAGCGGGTCGTTGTCGATGTAGACCACCCGGCAGCGCGGGTCGAGGGACTGCGCGACCTCGTGGGTGTTGTCCGCCGAGGGGAGCCCGGTGCCGACGTCGAGGAACTGACGGATGCCGACATCCTCAACGAGGAACCTGACCACGCGCTTGAGGAACGCGCGCTCGGACTTCGCCCCGATGGGGATGTCCGGGATGTGTGCGATCACCTGGTCGCCGGCGGCCCGGTCGACCTCGAAGTTGTCCTTGCCGCCGAGCCAGTAGTTCCAGATCCGCGCGGAGTGCGGAACCGTAATGTCCAGTTTGGAGCCCGCGGGGAGACCCCGGTCCTTGGTCATGAGGGCATTCTTCCGCGCCGAAGGAGCGGTGACGCAAGTGGGTCGGTTGGTGCGGGACAATAGCCACTTCCGATGAGTGGTGATGACGGGATCTGAACCGGGACAGGTGAATGGCCGACGGTGCACCCCATCCGAACGGCGGCGAGCCGGTCGACCGCCTCGCGCAGATACCGCCACACCGTGGCGACCGACACGGCGAAGCCGACCGCCAGCCTGGCCAGGGTGTCGCCGTTGCGGAGACGGGCCAGGGTCATCAACGCCTGCTCGTGGGCCGGCAGCCGGCCGTCCGCCCAACGCGGTACGGCGGGCACGGATCAACTCGCCGAGACGGGTCAGGCTACCCGCGGACAAAGGGATGCTGGCAACATCGAGCCATTTTTCATGGTGGCTAGGGTGCGCGTATGGCCTGGCCGAACGGCGACGTGTCGATGCTCCAAATAGGACGAAGCTCGCGGTATGACAGCAGTCGACCAGAACGACAGCCCTGTCTGGGAGCCTCGTTGCTCACGTATGTTGCCAGCATCCCCTTGTCCACCCGCAGCTTGACCCGCCTGACCGACCTGATCCGCGCCCTCGAGCCGAGATCGGCAGCCGGCGGCGGCTGCTGCCCGCCCACCAGCAGGCGCTCATAGCCTTGGCACTCCTCATCTCACAGCTCATCGAACCGGTCACCCAGGTGGAGCCCATCTCCCAGCACATCGGGACTTTCACCTCGCCCGTTCGTTTGCCGGTAGTGCTCAACATCCTGATCGGGGTCGGTGCTGTGGCGGCCAGCATGGAGCGTGCGCTGCGGCTGCGCTTCGGTTGGCTGCTCGACGGCAAGTCGGGATGACCGCGCTACTTCGCTCTAATCGTTGGGAGAGTCGAGGATCGTCGGTCCGAGGCATTGGCGCGACAGCGCCGCTGGGCCGCTTCGTACACGGCACGCACGCCTGTGTACGGACGCGCACGGCGGGTCGGCACGTGTCCTGCGTCGCGTCGCGGGCCGGTGCTCTCCCGATGAACGCCGGGAGTCGCTCCCGGACCCGCAGATCCAGAGGGCGGCCCACTCGGGGGCTCGCCACCTCAGATGAGAACTCGCCTCGTCTCGCCGGACGGGTTGCAGGGCATGTGGCGTGGCGTGGGACGGGACGCGGTTCGCGATGACGTGCGCGCCTACGTCGTGGAGCAGATCGGCGATCCGTCCGGGGTGCTTGTCGCCGATGAGACCGGGTTCGCCAAGAAGGGCCGCGCCTCGGCGGGGGGGTCCAACGGCAGTATTCGGGTACGGCGGGCAAGACCGAAAAGTGCCAGATCAGCACGGTCCTGTGCTACGCCACGGTCAAGGGTCAGGTGTTGATCGATCGGGAGTTGTACCTGCCGAAGTCGTGGACCGGCGATCGGGATCGGTGCCGACGTGCGGCGGTCCCGGACGAGGTCGAGTTCGCGACCAAGCCGCGGGTGGCGTCATGCGGGGTGAGCCGCTGCTTGTCCATGCAGTTGATCGCGAACGCCGCCTCGGTGGCGTTGCCGTTGACCACGGAGTCGGGCTCACCACCTTCGAAGTCGAACGTCAGCTCCAGCAGCTTGTCGCCGCGCCCCTGCCGCACCTCCGCGACCGGGTGCCTCGGTCGAGTTCTGTACCGGTTGGAATAGAAGTCGTGGACCCGAGGTTGTGCCCCTCAGAGATGGCCGCCACGGCGAGATCGTGGAAGGGCGTCGCACGTCATCACTGTCCGAGTGCACAACCCCGACCTGGGGAGAGGGAGAACATCATGTCTGAGTCTGAAGTGCGCGAGGTTTTCGAGCGCTACATCGATGCACTCAACGCTCATGACTTCGACCGCATGACCGAGTTCGTTCACGACGAGCTCATCGAGAACGGCAAGCCGGTCAGGCGGGACGACATCATCGCGGAGCTGAAGGCGCACGGCGATGCCGTGCCGGACTTCACCTGGCGGGTCCAGGACATCGCCATCGACGGTGACCGCGTGGCAGCCCGTCTGTTCAACAAGGGCACGCACACGAAGGAGTGGCTCGGCGTGGCCCCCACCGGCGCCACGTTGGAGTTTGCCGAGTACTCCTTCCACAAGGTCCGTGACGGGCGCTTCTACGAGATGAACTACCTGATCGACGCCCAGGCAGTGCAGCGACAGCTCGGCAGCTGAGGCGCTGTTCGCGTTCGACTTCCCGAGCGGCGACAGCACCGGCTCGGGAAGTCGAACGCGAGGCACAGCCAGGACCACATCACTCTCACTCGGAGATCAGCAGGACGTCCCTACGCCCGCTCCGCGGAGACGATCCTGCCCAGGCTGGCCGACTCCCTACGCGATCTGCTGCGCCAACGCGACCAGGTCGCCAGCGAAGTCGAGAGGATGCTTGATGCCCACCGTCTTGCCGCGGTCCTGACCCCGATGCCCGGCATCGGGGTCAGGACCGGAGCCCGGATCCTCCTCGAAGTCGGCGACGGCACCACGTTCGCCAGCTCCGGCACCTGGCCGCCTACGCCGGCCTAGCGCCGGTGACCCGCCGCTCCGGCAGCAGCATCCGGGCGAGCATCCACCCAAGGGCGGCAACAAGCAGCTCAAACGCGCGTTCTTCCTCGCCGCGTTCGCCGCCCTGGCCGACCCCGCCAGGTAGACCGTGACGTGGTCGGCCTCCACACCGCGTTCGAGCAGCAGTTCCTCCACGTCCCGGTAGGAGAGGTTGAACCGGAGGTACCACCGGACCGCGAGGACGATCACCTCGGGAGAAAACCGGAACCCGACGAACTCCGACGGCGGCGGGGACCAGGACTGGGGACGGATATGGCGATCTCACCAGCTCACCTGCCCACACGGGTAGTCGATCTGCCTCCACCAAACGCAACAGGCCCCTCCATTCGGAGCGACTCGCCGCACTCACCCCGCGCGAACGCGAGACGGTCGCTCTAGCCGCGACCGGCCTGTCCAACCTGGAGATCGCCGATCGGACGTACCTCGGCCCTTTCACCGTCCGCGCCCCCGTGCAGCGCGCCATGACCGAGCTGGAGGCACGCGACCGCGCGCAACTCCTTGTTGTCGGCTACCAGACGGTCTGGCTCGCGCTGACCGCAACGCGGCACCGAACAGGTGTGATGGCTGGGTGGGGCGCCGCTCAGTGAAGCGCCAGGCAACGCTCTCCGCTGTGCCAACGGCCAGCCCAACGACTCGACCGGCGTAAGACGCGTCGTACACCCGAAAGCCGTCGGCGGAGGCGAAAGCCGCAGCCGAGCCGCACTGGCAGAACATCGAGGTGCGTCGTCGCAAGCCACACACGCGGAGTTCCAGGCAGGTCAGTGGAAAGACGGGGGAAGATGCCTGCTCGACGGTTCAGCGCGATCCGTGGACGAAAGCCGGGAGAAGGCTCGCCAACGCCAAAGATGGCGGGGCATCTGCCGGATCGCGACGGGCCGGGGCCACTCGCCGGCGCGGAACCACGCTTCGGTGCCGCCGTCGACGACGACGACGCTGCCACTCATGAACGCCGCCGCGGGCGAGAGCATCATCATCACCCAGTCGGCGAGGTGGCCGGGGTCGCCCACTCCGCCGATCGGGTTGGGGAACGACTGAAACGCCCTGGCCGCGACCGGGTCCGCCAGTTCTGCGTCGAGCAGCGGCGTCTTCACCGGTCCCGGGGCAATCACATTGAGCCTGATCCCAGCACCGGCCCACGCCCGAGTTACTGCCGCGCGCCGTGCCCAGTCGGTCACCGCGAGCTTCGACGCCGCATAAGCGAAGTTGGGGGCGGCCCGCCCGAATATCCGCGCCCTCCGCACCGCTTGTTCGATCTTGCCAGCGCGAATGGCACGGAACACCATCCGGGGCACGTGAGGCATGACGGTGGGCGAGTTGCTGCCAAAGACCACGGCCCGAGCATCACCGCTCGCCGCGAGCGCCGGCCGCAGGGCAGTCAGCAGCTCGACCGAGCCCAGGTAATTAATCTGTGCGATCCTCCGCGCGCGGTCGGGACCGGGCACGGGCCCGATCCCGGCGGCGACTACCGCGCCGTCGAGTCCACCACCGGACCGCTCGAGTATCCCGGCGGCCGCTGCCGAGCGGCCTTCCCCTGTCGAGAGGTCGGCGATGATCTCGGCGTCGTGCAGATCCACGCCGATCACCAAGTGTCCGGCCGCGCTCAGCCGCTCGGTCACCGCAGCGCCCATCCCCGATGCCGAACCCGTCACTGCGTAACTGCCCATGCGAATCCTTGTCTCTGTGGGAACATCGATTACTGCTGAGCGAATACGACGCCGCGACAACGACGTTGTCGACCGTTGCGGTGACGGTGCGGGTAACCGCTTCGGCTCCCCCATTGCCTTGCTCGAGTTGCTCGGCACGGGTGATCACGGAAAGGCCCAGGGAATCTCGCGGTGGAACTGGCGCGGGGTTCCGCTTCCCGGGAACAGCGCCCCAAGCGGGACGACCCGGGGCTGCGGTTCCGCACCGTCGACGAGCACGGCACGAACGTCGGAGATCAGGCGGGCCCGGCGCCCGGCAAGCCAGAGACCACGTCGATCTCCCTTCGACAGCCGGCGTGGTGGACATGCCTATGACACCAGCCCCCGCAGCCACCCATCAGTGACAGCACGTCACAGATCCGTGTGACGTCGTGTCACTGGCCATGGCCCGCGACGTCGTCTTCGGGCGGTTGGGCCGTCGGTTCCAGGCCGCGCCGGCCATCGGCAGTGATCGCAGCAGCTTGACGATGTGTGACTGACACCCTCCTTCCGACACGTGGGTAAGCGGAATCTCACATAGATGTGAGGTAAGAACGGGGAGGTAGGTCAGCGCCGGGATCGTAGCGGTTCCGGAAGGGACGGCGACCTGGCGCGTTCCGTTCGGGCTGGCGTGATGGACCACGTCGACGGACAGTCATACGTGGTCGCCGCACTCGCCGCCTCCCGCGTGCCCGCCGTCACGCAACCCGGCAGCGAGGCGACGATGGCACATGTCGCGCGAACACTGCACGACCACCTGCGGACGGGCACTCTGCCATGGTGGAGTTAGCCAGCTCGTGGCCCTAGTACTCCAGCAGGAGATCCGTTCTGACCTGCTGTGGCGGTGTGGGCTTGTCCGTGGGCACGGAGTGTCGACGACGCGTGAAAAATGACCCCGTGTCCTCGGCGCCGCAGCGGCCACACCACCACCCAGGACGGCCTGATCCCGATCACCGTCTACGAACTCCAACGGCTGTTCCACGCCCTGACCATCGAGCCCCCGCCGCGTCGGCGACGTCATCGCCTGGTCCGTCTTCCCCTCTGTGCCGAGATCTACCGTTCGGTGAATGTCGCCATCGACATGCTCGCCGAGATCGGGCCAGGTCTGGGACGCCCGCTGGTCGACACGGTGCAGGGTTCGAGGGCCCGATCTACGCTTCGGCCGTCAGTCCGAGGTCCGGATCTGCTCCAGGTAGGTCAGAGGTTCCCGGAGGTACTCCATGAGTTCCCGCAGCGCGTCCTTCTCCGCCGTGGTGATCACGACGTCCTCCTCCGACAGGGCGCCGACGAGCGTCGTGATCGCCAGGTCCCAGGCCCCGGCGCCTCCGGCGGTCAGGACGATCGGCCGGTACTTCGGGCTGATCTTGGGTGCGAGCTGGTCGGTGATCTGGCGGCTGTACCAGTAGTAATCGTTGACTTCCATGGGTCTCCCGTGGGTTCGGTGGTTAGGCCGGCGGGTTGGTGGTGACGCCCTCGCCGCTGAGCGGGAAGCCGCCGGAGATGCTGCCGTCCTTGCCGAGGGTAACGACGCATCGTAGCCAAGATCAGCCACTACGCCCCCGACAAGCCATCACCAAGCCTTGAAACGGATCTCCTGCTGGAGTACTAGCCGCTCGCGCATCCAGACGAGCACGACCATGCCGATGTTGACGGCGGCAAGGATCAGCAGGGATGCGTCGCCGGAGTCGGTGGACCGGTCGATCGCGAAGGCCTCGCCACCCGCCATCAACGTGTTGACGGTCGTCATCAGGACGTTGTTGGCGATGTGGAACGCAACCGGCGCCTCGACGCCGCGGCTGATGATCGCCATCAGCCCGGTAGAGATGCCGAACACCGCGTAGTATCCGAACAGCCAGGGGTCGGTCGACCCGTGGGCCACGGCGAAGGCCAGGCTGGAGACCACGAGCCCGACGACCAGGGCCGGGCGAACCGCACGCACCCAGGATGCGGCGGCGGGCAGCACGGCGCTTCGGTACATCAGCTCCTCGCCGGCGGCCTGCATCGGAGTACTCAGGACGACGATCACCAGCATGACGATCGTCGTGCCGGTGACCCCGAAGGTGGTCCAGCCCGGAGCGTCCGGTGCGACCAACGCCACGACACCGATCCCGCCGCCCACCAGCAGCGCCGCGCCGATTAGGTACTGCACCAAGCGGCGCGTGTCGAATGCTCGTGGTGAGCTGATCAGACTGCGCCACGGTACCTTGGCCATCCACACCAGGAGCAGGATCGCCAGTACGCCCGCGGTGCCCACGCTCAGGTTGACGGCCAGGAACTTCAACGGCGTGAAGGTGGCTGCCATCGGGTCGTCGCTGCCCTCAATGATGCCGACGACCTGGTAGAGCAGAACCTGCAGGATCACCATCACCACCGGCGGCACAATGATGACCACGAGCGGCTTCCACCAACTCATGCGCAGGTGAGCGCCGAACGGCCGGGGCCTGTCGACGGCTGGCCGAGAACGCTCCTGTGTCGGGAGGCTCGAGCTGTTCGAGGCAGGAGGGCTCGGGCGACTCGTCGGGTCCCGGGGCCCGTCGGGCCTTGGTGCGTTCATCGGGAAAGTTCCTCTCGGGCTCGGATCGGTGGATGTACTCACGGGCGAACACCGTGCCGTGGGGGCACACTCCAGTCAGATGGAGGCGTCTCGGCGCGGGATCCGCCGGTTGAAGGCAGAGGATCGAATGCGCAGCGCCGTACGGAGGGACGGACCACCTCGGTCCGGTTCTACCTCGACGAGGTCGACCCGATGCCCGTCGACTGACCCTGGATGCGGCTCCATCCCCGCCAGCTCCTCGCGCATCCGCTGCTGGCGCTCGATGCTGGCCGCCAGCTCGGCATCGGGGGCGGACACCTGTTCCGCCCCCGATGCCGACTCAGGACATGGTCAGTCGCGCCGGCAGGTCGTGTCCCGGGCGGGCATCGTGCCGTCGACCAGGTACGACGTGGTGAGGTTCAGCACGCAGGCGTTGCCGCCGAGCACATAGACGCCGTGCCCGCTCTCGTTGGCGGTCACCAGCCGAGCGCGCTGGCCGAACTGCTCACGCAGCAACTTGCCACCCGCCAACGGAGTGACCGGATCGTGCCAGTTCTGAAGGATCAGCACCTTACGCGGCCCCTTGTCGCTGATCGCGACAGGCGGCTCGGACGGCTCGTACTTCCAGTAGGCGCACGGAGTGATGTTGGCGCTGGCCGCACCGTACAGCGGGTACCGCTCACGGTCCTCGGCGACGGCCCGCCGGTAGGTCTCCACGTCCTCAGGCCACTCGACGTCATTACAGGTGACGGCGAGGAACACCGTCAAGGCGTTGTCGGACGGGCTCGGTGCCACCGCCGCCTTCGCCTCCGAGGGCACCTTGCCAGGGTCCCGGTACGACTGCCAGATCCGCGCGAGGTTCCCGTACTGAATCTCGCTGTAGAGAGAGGCGAAGGTGACGAATCGGAACACAGCGCCATTGAGCCCGTCGGCCGCCGGTGTCCGGTCAAGTCGTTCGGCGATGGTCAAATAGGTCGTGCGCACCTGCTCCGGCGTGCGGCCCAGCCCGTAGGAGTCGTGCCGCGCCGCCGCCCACTCCGCGAAGTCGGGCAACGTCTGTTCCATGCCGAGGGCGTACCGCCGCAGACCGGCACGGTCGAGGTGGGTGTCGCCGATGTTGCTGTCCAGCACGATCCGGTCGGCGGTTGCCGAGAACATCGAGGCGTACGCCGCACCCAACGCCGAGCCGTAGGACGCCCCGTAGAAGTTGACCTTCTCCTCGCCGAGCGCGGCCCGGATACGGTCCAGGTCGCGGGCCATGTTGGCGGTCGTCAGGTGTCGCAGCCGCCCTTCGGTGTCGTTCGCCGCGCACCGGGCGGCGACCTCCTTGACGATCTCCGCCTGCCGGGTCACGGCCGCGCCGTCGACCGCGTACGGCGGAATGTTGGCCCAGTAGGCGTCGACATCGGTGAAGCCACAGCTGACCGGCGCCGAGTGCCCGACGCCCCGGGTGTCCATGCCGATCAGATCGTAGGCGTCCAGGACGCTGGCCGGCAGCCCCTTGCCGGCCAGGAATCCCGGCTGGTCCAGCCCGGTGCCGCCCGGACCGCCGGGGTTGAACATCAGCACGCCGCGCCGCTTCTCCGGCTTCGTGCTCGCGATCCGCGACACCATGATCTCGATCTGCGTGCCCTCCGGGTCACGGTAGTCCAGCGGGACCGGCACCTTCGCGCACTGCACCAGAAGTGGCGGCGGCACCACGACATTCTCCGGGCACGCGGCCCATGCCGGCCGCGCCGTCGATTCCCCGGCCGTCGCCGGAATCACCGCAGCCAGCGCACCAACCATGCCAAGCATCCCCATCAGGGCGATGCCACGTCTTCGATACACGTCCAGGTCTCCCGTCCTTCGTTGCGGTAGTCCACCCGATGCCACACCGTGCCCCGGAAGCACAGTCACGCCAGAGACCACGTCGGGCTCCTTCGACAGCCAGCGTGGTGGACATACCTTGATGACAGCAGCCCTCGCGGCCACCCGTCAGTGCCAGGACGTCACAGCACCGTGTGACGTGGTGTCACTGGCTACGGCCCGCGACGCCGCAGCGTGACGACGTGCGATCGCCGCCCGCCGCTGCCATGGTGGAGTTAGGGCGGCCCGTAGCTCTCGAGCGCGTCCTGTACGGCGCCCAACACCTGTTCCCCGCGCATCAGCGCCGCGCCCGCTGGCAGCCATATCGCGTCGGCGCCTTCTCCGCAGCCGACGTCGAGCGCTCGTCCGGGTCGCAGGCCAGCGACCTCGGCGACGAGGACCGCGTTGGGCGCGCCGCTGAACACCTGATCCCGGCTGCGATAGATCTCATCCCAGTGGTGCACGTTCGTTGTCGTCGCCTCCCGCGCGGTAGAGGTCGTCCACCAATCTGCGCCCACCCGCGACAAGCCGTCAAAGGTTTGCGGAAACTGCAAGATAGTCCGCATGAATGACGAGTTCGATGACGTGCTGGCCGCGGTCGGTCCACGGCTGCGCGAGTTGCGTCGCCGCCGCGGCGCCACCCTGACGGCCCTGTCGCAGACCACCGGCATCCCGATCAGTACCCTGTCCCGGCTCGAGTCCGGGCAGCGAAGGCCGGGCCTGGAACTGCTGCTGCCGCTCGCCAAGGCCTTCCAGGTGCCACTCGACGAGCTGGTCGGCGCCCCGGCCACTGGCGACCCCCGGGTCTATCCGCAGCCGTTCACCCACAACGGCATGGTGGTCATCCCGCTGACCCGCAAACCCGGTGGGCTGCAGGCGTTCAAGCAGATCCTCCCGTCCGGCCCGAACGATCTGGAACCCGATCCGCGTTCACACGAGGGCTATCACTGGCTGTACGTCCTCAACGGGCGGCTCCGCCTCGTCCTCGGTGACCAGGACCTCGTCCTCACCAGCGGCGAGGTCGCCGAGTTCGACACCCACCTCCCGCACTGGTTCGGCAACGCCGACGCCTCGCCGGTGGAGTTCCTGAGCATCCTCGGCCCGCAGGGCGAACGCTTCCACATCAGGGCCCGCTACCAACCCTCCCCTGAACCGTCCGCACCGCGAAAACCTCCACGTGGCTTGCCGATCTCGGATCGTGCTGGAGAAGCCGACGTTGCCGACAGCGTCGACGTGGTCGACGTGCTCACGATGCTGACCCACCACGTGCGAATGCTGTGACCGAACACTGCCGCAAGACCGACCACCGCGACGACCTGGTCCGTAACCGCACGCAGACCGTCAACCGGCTGCACGCGCTGCTCCCCAAGCTTGTTCCCGCCGGCCTACCCTGCGGACTTGCCCGCCCGATGACACAAGGAACAGGGCCGGCGCCGGCCGGTGCGATCGGATCGCACGACGCCACCCAAGGTGCCAGATCGGAATCCATAGAACCACTGAGCTGGAGCCGCTACCGCGCTACGCCGCCACGGCCGGCCGCCTGGCCGTGGCAAGCAGGTGCGCCGCGAACTCCGTGACGATCGGGCGCGTGCCGTGTGCCGGTGTGGCGAGCTCCAGCCGGCTCGGGGAGAGGCCGGCGACAGGCCTGGCCACGATGCCCGGAGTCGAGTGGTCCGGCATCGCCGGGCGGTGGACGAGAGCGATCGATCGGCCGAGTTTGATCTCGGTGACCAGCTCCGACACGCTGCCCACCACCGGGCCGCGACGCCAGGACCGCCCGTCCAGATCGGCGCCCGCCCAGTGTTGCAGTTCCTGCGGCGACACGTCGTTGAGATAGGCGATCGGCTCGTCACGTAGATCGTTCAGCGTCACGTCGTCCTTCGGCGCGAGGGTGTGGCTTTCGCTCAGCAAGACGACCCGTGGCTCGCACGTCGGCTCCCGCAGCAGCAGGCCGTGGCGGTCGCGGCAGTCGCGCAACAGGCCGAGAGCGTCGCGTACGCCGACCAGCTCTGGGCCGACGGCGGGGCTTGCGAACTGCACGTCTGGCCCGGCGGCACGCACGCCTGGAAGGTGCTGATCGCGGACAGCCCGATGGCCCGGCAGGCGGCCTCGGCGCGGTCGGGCTGGCTCGGGCGTCTCCTCGCTCGTCCCGCCTCCGCCTGACCGGCCACTAGCTCGTCGGCAGCGCTGCCCACGCGTACGCTGCGCCCAGGGTGACGACGGAGCAACTGCCTCATGCTTACCTGGAGGTTCAAGGACATCGAACAATTGTCGGCCGCCGCCTCGGTTGAGGCGGTGGCGGTTGGTGTTCCCGCTGCTGGCGGGTAGGGATGCCAACTCCCTGATCGGCCAGCACCTACCTGACGAACCCGGCTGGAGCGATCACTAGGACGTCGTCATCGGGTGCGACGCAATCGCGATCAAGTCGGCGACGACTTCATCGAGGGGTCGGCTGGCATCCAGCTCATGCGTGCAGCTCGCTCTGAGCACCGGCTCGACCCTGGCGAGGTCATCCAGAATCATCGCTCGTTCCACCGGAGTCTTCCCGTACTCGTTCGTCGTTCTGCACGCGACCCGGTCAAGGATCACGTCAGCAGGGGCGCTGAGTAGGACGACCGCGTTGAAACGGTCGTAGAACTTCGGCTGGTTCCTCACGCACCCCTGAACGAAGAGTGAGCGACCGTCATCGGAGTCCAGCAGCCCGGTGATCCTTTCCTCGACCCAGAGCCACTCCCCGCGGTGCACCTCGTCGACGAACTCGACGTACTCGCGATACTCGCGCCAGCCCGGATCATCGGTGTCTACGACGCGATAACCGCGTCGGGCAAGTTCGGCGAGCGCCGACGACTTGCCCGTTCCCGACATGCCGGTTACCAAGATCTTCGACATCGGGACAACGCTACCGGCCCGACCACAAGTCCTCCCGGCCCCGGTCGACAGCTCCCGTTCAAGACCCGAATCAGTTGGGGGCTGGGTCAGACCAGGCCGGGAGGGCTCTCTCTGTACAGGAACTTGCCGTCGCCGGACCCCACGGCCACCAGCCGTCACAGCTGGGCGATCACCACCTCCGTCGCCTGGGCGATCAGGGCGTCGTCGTAGCTGGCGTCCTTCTCACCGCGGCTGGACAGCACGGCGAGGACGATCGGCGCGCGATCCGGCGGCCAAATCACCGCGATGTCGTTGCGGGTGCCATACCCGGCGGCCCCGGTCTTGTCCCCGACGACCCACCCGTCGGGGACACCGGCTCGGATCAGCGCGGCGCCGGTGGTGCTGCCCCGCAGCCAACCGTTGAGGATGCTGCGGTCTGCGGGCTCGAGGGCATCCGCGACGGCGTACGCCCGCAGATCACCGGCCAACGCCCGTGGGGTGCTGGTGTCCCGCCTGTCGCCCGGCGTCGCCTCGTTGAGCTCAGTCTCGTAGCGCGCCGCGTCGGTGACCTTGTCACCAATTTTCCGCAGCTCCTTCTCGAACCGCTGCGGTCCACCGAGATGGCGCAACAGCAGGTTGCCGGCCGTGTTGTCGCTGTATCGCACGGCGGCGTCGGCGAGTGCGCGCAGCGTCATGCCCTCGGCGACGTGCTGCTCGGTGATCGGCGAATACGTCACCAGGTCGTCCGTCGAGTACCGCACCACACGATCCAGCTCGGCGTCCCTGGTCTCGTCGAGGACCTCGGCGGCGGCCAATGCCTTGTACGTCGAGGCGTACGCGAACCTCTCCTCGGCCCGGTACCCCACGGTCCGACTCGTACCGGTGTCGATCGCGTAGATGCCAAGCCGCGCGCCGAACCTCTCCTCCAGCCGTCGGAACTCCCGGTCCCGATCGGCGGCGGTGGACGCGGTGACCGTCACCGGACGGTCCCACGTCGGCTGCTCAGCGGCGTCGGCGGTGCCGCATGCGGCCAGGGGAAACAAGACCGAGACCGCTGTCACCGCGATTACCAGACGTCGTGTCGAAAGAGCCATCATCACTCCTTGTCGTGCGGGGACCCGACCGCTAACAGCGCCGGTCGGGCATGAATCGACCCTCACAGGAGTCGAGCATGCTGTCGAAGACCGAATTCACGATGTTGATGCCGATCCGGCATCCACTCGGCGACGGCCGAGCATTGGCACGGACTCCTCCCCAGCGGCCAAGGTCACCTCAGCTCGGATGTCCGGGAGTTAACCGGCCGCGTCCCGCGCTCCTCAGGGCATCAGGTGGCGTTCGGCGAACTCCCAGATGATGACGGTGGCGTCGGGGCCTGCGTGATCGGTGTAGCTGCCGTCACCATCCGGGCCCGGCCATGCGTGCCCCATGTGCTGGACGCGGTATGTACGGGTGTCGGCCCGGAGCGGGTGGCACGGATGTTCGACGAGTCGAGTGGCGACCAGTGGCGGGACGACCTCGTCCTTCTCGCCCGCGTCATCCAGGCCATCACGATCCGGTTGGGAAGGCGGAGTGCGCCGAGGGAGACATTGTCGAGGAGTGATGTCATGGCCTGACCGTAAAACCTGACGTTGATGTGAGATGCAAGTCTTGGGTGTGGGACGAGGCGTGGTTCACCCGGGTGCGGCGGTCATCGGCGGGGCTCCCAGCGGAAGAGTCGGGTGGCGAGGGCGACGGCGACGACGACCCAGCCCAGCGTCGGTGCGAGCAGGGCAAGGGATTCGGTCACCGCGACTCCACCGTTCCAGGCGTTCATGGTCAGCTCGGTGGCCGCGCCGCCGGGCAGGACCCTCTTGAGCAGGGTCAGGTCCTCGGTGCCGCTGATGCCCACCCAGGTGGCCACGGCGATCACGCCGAGGGTGACGGGCAGGGTGGTCACCTGGGCGTGTTCGGGTGAGTTCGTCAGTCCCGCGGTGGCCAGGGCCAGGCCGATCATCATGGCCAGGGTCGCGAGGACCGCCACCACCAGCAGGACGACGTTGGCCGGCCCACCAGCGACCACGGCCAGTGCGGTCAGGATCGCGGTTACCTGCACCAGGGCGAGGACGACGACGGGTAGCAGCAGGCCGGCGAGGATGCTGGCGTCGTCGGCGGCGGTGGATCGTAGCCGCTTGAGGAAGAGGTTCTGACGCCGCGACGCCAGGGTGGTGACGGCGGTGGCGTAGAACCCGAACGCGGCCGCGGTGAATATCACGATCGCCGCGATGTAGCCGAGGCTGCCGATGGTCGCGAAGGTCTCGTGCTGACGCACGAAGAACACGCAGACCGACACGGGAATGATGAAGCTGGTGATCAGCACAAGCCGGTTCCGAAAGATCTGGATCAGCTCGCTGGCAGCGATGGACAACACGGTGACACTCCTCTTGAGAGAACGAATCAGCTGCTGATGGCGCGGAACACGTCGTCGAGCCGGGTTGCCCCGGCCTCCAGACCCCGCAACTCCACGGCGTGCTCCTGCGCCCACCCGAGCAGGAGATGCAAGTCCTCCTGCAAAGCAAAGGTCTCGACCATGACCTTCCCGTCGGCGTCTACGACAGCCGGCAACGGCAACGACGGTGCCGGTGTCGGTGTCGGTGTCGGTGTCGGTGTCGGGAGGGAGAAGCGGATGACCGCCGGCAGGGTGCGAGTCAGCTCGGAGACCGTGCCTTCCCGGTGGAAGGTGCCCTGGTGCATCAACCCGATGCGGTCGGCGCGCTGCTGCGCCTCCTCCAGGTAGTGCGTGGTGAGCACGATGGTCGTGCCGTTCTCACGCACCCGGTCCACCGTCGCCCACACGGCGTCGCGGGACTGGATGTCCAGGCCGGTGGTCGGCTCGTCCAGGAAAATCAGCTCGGGTGTTCCGTAGACGGCGGTCGCGAAGTCCAGCCGTCGTTTCTCCCCGCCGGAGAGCTGGGACACCTTCCGGCCGGCCCGGTCGGTGAGGTCGACGAGGTCGAGTAACCGGTCGACGTCGTCGGTACGCCGGGTGAGCCGGCCGACCAGACCGACGGACTCGCGGACGGTCAGGTCCGGGGAGAACCCGCTCTCCTGGAGCATCACGCCCATCCGGGGACGTACGGCGCGTCGGTCCTGCGGGCTGTGCCCGAAGACACGCACGGCGCCGGAGGTCGGCCTCCGGTGTCCCTCGATGGTCTCCAGCGTCGAGGTCTTCCCAGCCCCGTTGGTGCCGAGCAGCGCGTACAGCTCCCCCCGCCGTACCTCGAAAGAGAGATCCTTCACCGCGTGAAAGTCGCCGTACGTGAGGTTCAGGCGCTCGACTTCGATGACTGGTGTATTGGACATGCATCCATGACAGCGGGACTCGCGGCCACCCGTCAGTGCAACCACGTCACAGGTACATGTGATGTGGTGTCACTGGTCGCGGCCGGCGACAGGCGGATACTGGGATGGTGACCGCAAGATCGCCGCGCTACACCGAGTCGACGCAGGGACGGCTGCGCCGGCTCAATCTCGCGGTCTCACTGCCGCCGCTCATGATCGCTGCGGCCTTCGTCCTATTCGTTGACGCGGATGCCTGGTGGCACGTCATCGTCCTGGCTCCGGGGGTCGCGGCGGGCCTGGTGGCCTTCGAACGGTGGACGGCCAACGACCTCGCCCGGGTCGCGCTGCCCGGCCTGATCGTGGCGGGAGCCGTGTGGCCGCTGGGGGTGCTGCTGACCGGCAGCCCGAACGCGTACTGGGGTTTCTGCGCCGTGGGTTCCCTCGCCCTGCGCGAGGTGCGGCGGCGTCGGGCCCCGGCGGTGGCCGGGCTGTTCTCCTACGTCGCCGTCGTCGGCGCGGCGCGCCTGCTGGTGGAGCGGGACGACGTACGCGAGGTCCTGGTCAGCTACGTCCTCATCCCGACCGCCCTCACCGTCCTGGTGACGGTCATGACGATAGTGGGCGAGCGGTTCTACGACCTCATCCGGGAACTCGAACAGACCCGGGAGCGCGAGGCGGAGCTGGCTGTCGTCCGGGAACGCGTCCGGTTCGCCAGCGACCTGCACGACATCCAGGGCCACACCCTGCACGTGGTGAAGCTGAAGATCGCGCTGGCGCAGAAGATGCTGCTCCGCGACGCCGGACGGGCGGATAAGGAACTACGCGAGACGTACGCCCTGGTCAGCGACACCATCGCGCAGACCAAGGAACTCGCCTACGCCCAACGGCGGCTCAACCTCTCGGCGGAGATCGAGAACGCGAAGAACCTGTTCGAGGCCGCCGGCATCCGGGTGCGGGTGACACGTGAGGCCGAGGTCGACGCCCGGGCCGGCGAACTGCTCGGCCAGGTTCTGCGCGAGACGACCACCAACATCCTGCGGCACTCGCAGGCCACCCAGGTGCAGATCACGCTTTCCGCGGCGGGTATCACGATCGTCAACGACGGAGTGGCGGGCAACTCGATTCCGGGACTCAGGGGGTTGTCGGCCCTGCGACAACGAGTGTCCGGTGACGGAGGTGAGCTGACCGTGGAACAGCACGAGGGGCGGTTCCGGACGGCCGCGATGTTCCCGTCCGCCCGTGCCGGCACGACTGCGGCTGCCTCGGAGCACGACCGATGACGACCATCGTCCTCGCCGACGACGAGGTGCTGCTCCGCACGGCCCTGGCCGCACTACTGCCGCTGGAGGGCGACATCACCGTCCTCGCCGAGGCGCAAGACGGACAGACGGCCGTCGAAGCCACCCTGCGGCATCGACCCGACGTGCTGGTCATCGACCTGGAGATGCCGGGCGTGGACGGCCTCGGCGCAGTCGCGCAGATCCGCCACGCGCGCCCGGAACAGGTGGTCCTCATGGTGACCCGGCACGCGCGGCCGGGCGTACTGCGAAAGGCATTGAAACTCGGTGTCCAGGGCTTCGTCAGCAAGTCCGCCGAGCCGGCCCACATCACCTCGGTCATCGCCACCCTGCACACCGGCAGGCGCTGGATCGACCCGGAAGTCTCCGCGCTGGCCGTCATCGACGACTGCCCCCTGACCGACCGCGAACTCGACGTCCTGCGGGAGACCGGCTCTGGCTACTCGGTCGCCGACATCGCCGGCCGGCTCCACCTTGCGCAGGGCACGGTGCGCAACTACCTCTCCAACGCCATGCAGAAGACCCAGACCCACACCCGTCACGAGGCGGCGCGCTACGCCCGCGAACACGACTGGCTGTAAGCGACGGTCCGGACGGCCCCCGTCATCTGGCGCTGGCGCTGCTGAGCGAGGGCCCGAAATACGGCCTGCGGCTACGGCAGTAGTTCGAGGCGCAGACCGGAGAGTTCTGGCCGCTCAACGTCGGGCAGGTGTATCCACCCTCCACCGGCTCGAAAAGGACGACAGCGTCGAATCCGACGAGGTCGACGGCACCATCTGAGCGGGGCACGTGCCGGCCTTCCTGGGGCGCCGCAGTATGGCCTTGCCGAGGGGCCAACCGTTTGGCAGCGACGCGTCGCACCTCGGCATCGGAAGGTCACCGGAAGAAAGCGCCAAGTTGTCGTGCGCCTAGCCACCCTCGACTGCGACGGCCCGACCGGAACTTTGCAGGACGAAACCGGAGAACACTTTCCCTGTCGTCGAATTGGTGGCTCAGAACGCTAGCTGAAATCAGCGGGTCGCAGCCGCAGCTTGGCGGCGATCCGGGCCAGGGCCCGCTGGTCGGCGGCGGTGAGCGGGTCCAGCACGAACTGCCGCACCGCACGCACGTGCGTGGGTGCGGCGGCGACGACTATTTCGTAGCCGGTAACGGTGAGGCCAGCGATGGTGTAGCGGCCATCCTGGGGGTCCGGCGACCGCTCTACCCAGCCCCGCTGCTCCAGCCTCTTCACAACGTTGGACAGGCGTGAAAGCGATCCGTTGGTCAGGTAGGCCAACTCGCTCATCCGCAACTGGCGCTGCGGGGCTTCCGAGATGTGGCTGAGCGTCAGGTACTCGAAGAGGGTCAGGCCGGCGGTGCGCTGCAGTGGGGCCTCCAGCCGCCCCGGCAGCAGCAGTGCCAGTGAGATCAGACCGGTCCACGCCTCCTTCTCGTCGGCGGTCAGCCATGGCGCTTCGTCGGTGGCGTCGTCCTGGGACTTCGGGCCGCGGGTGGTCATGGCAACACGATACCGAGCAGGTAATGGTTGTAGCTTGAAGTCAAACGCTGTTATGGTCGATTCACGCGTGAAGTTAATGGGGGAGAGATCATGAGCAAGGTCGAGTTCTACGCCACTCCCGGGTACGGCGAGACGCAGTTGGCCAACATGCACTACAACCAGGCGGTACGTGTCGGCGACCGGGTCGAGACATCGGCCAAGGTGGGTGGGACGACGACTGGAACTTCCCAGAGTCCCTCGAGGACGAGATCGTCCGGGCCTTCGACAACGTCGCGCGAACCCTGGCTCTGGCTGGTGGAACGTGGCGTGACGTGATCGCCGTCAACTCGTACCACATCCCGGAATCCGCTGAATTCATCGGTGAGGTGCACAACCGCGTCATGGTGGAGCAGTTCCGCAAGCGCATGGGCGACCGCGCGCCCATCTGGACAGAGACCGGTGTTCCGGCCCTCGGTGCCCCGAAGATGCGCGTGGAGATCCGCGTCACCGCGGTCATCGGTCAAGATGGCTGACCAATAGGTCGGACTCAGGCAATGTCCCAGGCCGCTGCGTGGTCAATTGGGGTGTCTCTGACTGGAGTACGGGCGGTGTCGCGCCGGTTGGAGAGTGGTGTGGGACCGGAATGGGTGCGGATGTCGTCCTCGGACAATCGTGGTGAGGTCGATCCTTAGTTCCGGGGAAGCGTGGCCGCGGCGATGACGGCGTTGTTGACGATGGTCGCCGTGACTGTTCGGGCGACCGCTGCGGCGGCGGCTCCGGCTCCCCAGTTGCCCTTCTCGAGTTCCTTGGCGCGGGTGATCACGGAGGAGGTCCAGGGGATCTCGCGGTGGAACTGGGGCAGTGTGCCACTTCCCGACAGCAGCGCCGTGAGCGCGGCGACACGAGGCTGCGGCTCGGCCCCCTCGACGAGCACGTCGCGGACGTCGGCCAGGAGGCGTGATCGACGCCCGCTTCCGCCGTCCTCGAGGACGGTCATGCGGAACAGACCGAGCGCCTTGCGGGTTCCCCTGCGAATGTCGCCGCGTTCGATGAGCCTTTCCAGCAGCGGGCTACGCAACGTCGGTCCGATCGCCGCGAGCACCGTCTGGACACTTCGGGGCTTGGCGGAGAGGTAGTCCCACGCTGAGCGCAGAATGTCATCCGACGGCGGGTGATCCTCGACGGCCTCCACCCGCGCCGTCCCGCTCCGGCCGGAACCGGTTCGTACGTGATCGCCGAGCCCGAGATCTGCGAGCACCGCGCCGGCCAGGGTGTAGAAGAGCGTGTTCTCTCCGGCGATGGTCCCGGTGCCCGGCTGGAACAGGAGGAGCAGGAGATCCTCCGCCAGGGTCGGAGCCTCGATCCGCCT
This sequence comes from Plantactinospora solaniradicis, assembly GCF_042658085.1. NCBI lineage: Bacteria > Bacillati > Actinomycetota > Actinomycetes > Micromonosporales > Micromonosporaceae > Plantactinospora > Plantactinospora solaniradicis. The sequence continues at coordinate 37,433 of NZ_JBHSPR010000012.1, forward strand.
CGCCTCGCCCGGCGTCTCGGTCCCGCCGCCGACGAAGGGTTCCTCAGGGTGCTGCGTCATCGGGTCGAACCTTCCTGTTGTCGATGGGTCTCACGGCATGCTCCTCGAACCGCGAGGTGCGACGGTCGAGATCCGTCTCGACTCGGCCTCACCGGAGACCTGTTCCTGGGACACGGTCACGTTCCGTAAGAGGAGACGATGCTCGTCTGCTGCCTCATGTGCTCGCTCTTTGACAGGTGCGATGCCGGATTACCCGGTGCCGTCGCCGGTGGTCAGTGTTCCTGCTTGGCGCGCCGGACCCTCGCATCTTCGGTCAGCGGTCGATGGCGGCCAGGTTTTCCTCGTCGAAGCGATCACCGGAGGCCGGGGGCAGGCTGTTCAGCCGGGCGACCTGGTCGGCCGTGAGCGTAAGGCGGTCAGCGGCGGTGTTCTCCTCCAGCCGGGCGATCCGCGTGGTGCCCGGGATGGGGGCGATGTCGTCGCCCTGGGCCAGCAGCCAGGCCAGGGCGACCTGCGCGGGTGTGGCCCCGATCTCGGTGGCGACGGCACGGACCTCGTCGACGATGCGAAGGTTGCGTGCGAGGTTGTCGCCGATGAAGCGTGGGTTGGTACGGCGCCAGTCGTCGGCGTTGAGGCCGTCGAGGGAGCGGATGTTCCCGGTGAGGAAGCCGTGCCCGAGCGGCGAGTACGGCACGAAGCCGATCCCCAGTTGGCGCGTGGTGGGCAGGATCTCGGCCTCGGGGTCACGGGTCCACAGTGAGTACTCGGTCTGGACCGCGGCCACCGGATGCACGGCGTGAGCCCGCCTGATCGTCACGGAGGCCGCCTCCGACAGGCCGATGTGGCGGACCTTGCCCTCGGCCACCAGCTCGGCCAGCGTCTCCACGGTCTCCTCGATGGGCGTGTCAGGATCTACCCGGTGCTGGTAGTAGAGATCGATGTAGTCGGTCCCCAGACGCTGTAGGGACCCCTCCACGGCGATCCGGATGTTGGCCGGGGTGCTGTCCGGACCGGAGCGTCCGGTGTGGGAGATGAGGCCGAACTTGGTGGCCAGCACGACCTCGTCCCGGTGCCCTCGCACGGCACGACCCACCAGTTCCTCGTTCGTGAAGGGGCCGTAAAGCTCAGCGGTGTCGATGTGGGTGACCCCGAGATCCAGGGCACGCCGGATCGTGCGGATCGACTCGTCGAGCCGGCCGGCGCCGGTGTAGAACGCCGACATCCCCATGGCGCCGAGGCCGATGCGAGAAACCTCGAGGCCGCCGAGCGAAGTGTTCTTCATTGTGCGGACTTCTCCACCTGCTAGTTATGTTTCGATCGGTACAGAACTCTAGCACTTCCGAACCGATCAGTACTGAATGGCGCCCGTCACACACCCACTGAGAGGCATCTGCCCAGGCTGCCGCTCCGTACGGGTTCTGTACCGAGGAGTACGCTGGCCGTATGGGTGGGTTCCGGAAGGCCGCCATCGGCCGCCCTCGCGGGTTCGACATCGACGAGGCGCTGGAGCGCGCCATGCAGGTGTTCTGGGCCCGAGGTTACGAGGGCGCGAGCCTCACCGATCTGACCGCTGCCATGGGGATCACCAAGACGAGCATGTACGCGGCCTTCGGCAACAAGGAGCAGCTTTTCCGCAAGGCCCTCCAGCGCTACGGGCAGGGGCCAGCCTCCTACGCGACGCACGCCCTGACGGAGCCGACCGCGCGAGCAGTGGCCGAGGCGTTCCTCCGTGGATCGGTCCAGACCACGACCCGTCCCGACGCCCCCTCCGGATGCTTGACCGTTCAGGGCGCGCTGGCGTCCGGCGACGACGGTCGACCCGCCCGCGACGTGCTCGTCGACTGGCGCAACGACGCTGGCGTGCGTCTCGAGGAGCGCTTCCAGCGCGCCGTCGACGAGGGCGACCTCCCGCGTGACGCCGAGCCGGCGCGACTCGCCCGATACATCATGACGGTGGGGTTCGGCATCGCCGTCCAGGCCGCCAGTGGCCTCGGCCCCGACGAGCTCCAGGAGATCGCCGACACGGCCATGCTCAGCTGGCCACGGTAGCGACCGCGTGACTCCGTTCGAGGTCATCCGAGGCGGCGCTGCCCGACAGCTAGGACGACCATCCGCCGCCCGTCGCAGCGCATCGAGCTGGGCGGCGTCATACAGCTCTTTCACCGCATCGATGAACGTCTGCCGCGTCACGTGCTCACTCTTGGACAGGTCCGCTGCCGGGTCGCTCAACCAGGGGTGGTCGACGAGATGCCGCGCCAGGATCGGTGCGAGCTTCTCGGCGAGGTTCCGCCGAGTCGCCTCGTCCGCGTCGGGTTGCACGACGTCGATGTCGTGGCCGATGGGATCCGTGTCGGCCTCTACCATGCGCCGCAGGCCCGCCATCGCGTCCTCGTCGTGGAGCTGCGGGTGAATGTGGATCATCGAGCTGTCGAGCCCGGACAGACCTGATGCGACGGGCTCGAACCCCGCAGACGTGTCGGCCGGCGCGCTGTCGCGCAGGATGGCCGCGACGTCCGACCGAGTTCTCGGCAGGCGCTCGATGTCCGCCGCGAGTTCGGTGTCGACTCGGCTCAGCGCGTCCGGGGCGATGTTCCCGTCCACCTCGCCGATCCGGGAGAGCGGCACCCCCAGATCGGCGAGCCGTCCGATGCACGGAAGGCGTACGAGATCCCGCGCCCCGTACCGCTTGTATCCGTTGTATCGGCGCTCGGGCTCTTCGAGCAGGCCGAGACGGTGGTGGTGCCGAATGGTGTTCATCGTGGTGCCGACGAGTTCCGCAAGCGCACGTGTGCTCCAGGCCACGTCGTCTCCTTCCCGCGCTCGTCTCGATCGCCGTACTGCCGGATCTAGATGTAGCAGGTGGGCGTGGTGGCCGGCAGCTTGAGGTCGATGAGGTAGTCCGCGGCGATGGTGTCGACGCACTCGTTCTTTCCGGAGGAGACGATGGTGTGTCCCTCCCCCTCGACGGTCAGCAGGGCGCTGCCCAGGGTGTCGGCGAGGCTGATGGCACCCTGGTGCGGAGTGGTGGCGTCACCGGTAATCGAAACGACCAGCGTGTCCGGCAGGCCCACGACGTTCTGCGCGTACGGGATGCCGAGCGTCGGTGCGGCCGGCCAGAACTCGCATCCATCGCGTGCGCCCGCCGCAGGGTCTCCGCCGGGGTTCATGAAGGGCGCCGTCTCGTAGGTCTTCACGCGCAGCCGGGTGGCGTCCTGCGGGGTGAGCCGTTGCTCGTCCATGCAGTTGATCGCGAACATCGCCTCGATGGCGTTGCCGTTGACCACGGAGTCGGGCTCACCACCTTCGAAGTCGAACGTCAGTTCCAGCAGCGTGTCGCCACGCCCCTGCCGCACCTCCGCAAGACCACTCATGATCGCGGGCCACTTGTCCGGGCTGTACAGGCCCGCCATCACCCCACCGAGCGCCTCGTCGAAGTCGAGCTCCTGGTCGAGTGCGGGCACGGGCTTGTCCCGTAGCGGCTGAACGATCGTCTGAAAGGTCGACGTCCACGCCTTCGGATCGGTCCCCAACGGGCAGGTCGCCTTCTCCGCGCACGCGGCGGCCATCGCCTCGAAGGCTCGCTGGAAGCCCCCGTACGCCGAGAGCCGGCGCTCGATCGTCCCCAGCCGGGGGTCGAAGGCACCGTCGAGGACCATCGCCCGCACCCGCTGCGGGAACTGCTCCGCGTAAACCGCTCCCAGCCGGGTGCCGTAGCTCTGACCGAGGAACGTCAACTTCTCCTCACCGAGCGCCGCCCGCAGCACGTCCATGTCACGAGCGGTCGTGCGCGAACCCATCTGCGTAAGCGCCTCCACACCCCCGGATCCCTTGGCGCAGCGGTCGAACACCGCCCGGGTGTCCTCCTCCGTCAGCGAGGCGGTCATGGTCATCAGCGGGAACACCTCGTCGCCCCGGCTCGTGCCGCCCTCGGTGTAGCAGTCGGCCGCGGGCTTGGTAGCGCCGACACCACGCGGGTCGAAGCCGACCACGTCGAACCGTTCGGTGATGCGGCTCTTCGTCATCTGAGCCACGACGCCCAGACCGCCCAGGACGCCGGTGCCGCCCGGACCGCCGGGGTTGAACAGCAGCGAGCCCTGCGACTCTCCCCGGGCGGCGACGCGCAGGACCGCGACGGTGGTGACGGTGCCCTGAGGATCGTCGTAGTCCAGCGGCACACTCAGCCACGCGCACTCGGCCGGAGCCTTTCCGAGGATCTCCGCCTCACGCGGGCTCGTGGCGAAGTCGGTACAGCCCTTCCACTCCAGCTTCTGGGTGTAGTACCGCTCCAGCGCAGCACTGGTCGCGCTTTCGCCCGGATCTGGGTTCTCTTCCTCGCCGGATGTGCACGCCATGACCGAACCCACACAGGCCACCAGGGCGATACTCGCGAAGCCGAGTCGCCGTAGGGGCGGGCGACCCCTGCCGGGGCGGGACGTAATGCTCGTCCTTCTGCTCACGTTACGGACTCTCTTTACGCTTCTGCTAGTCGAGACTGTCTGCACCGCACCTGGTGTTCACGACCGGCGTCAGCGTGTGCGTTGCGGCCGGTCAAGGGAGCCAGCCCGCCGCTGCGCCCCACCGCTTGGGCCGGTGCGCCACCAGGCACGCGGCGAGCCCGACGATGACGTCGAGGCCACTCTTCGACGTCGTTTCATGCCTGCCTCCCGGCCAACTGTTCACGGCTGTACCTCTGCGCCCGGCGCGATGCCTCCATGCCACCAGCCGCCGCGGCCACCCGACAGTGGCGCCATGTCACGCCCGACACGTGACGTGCCGTCACTGTTCACGGCACCGGACCGTGCGATCAGTGAGGTGGTGACCTTACGAGCGCTGCGATTCACCGAGTGGACACTGGGCCGATTCAGTGGGCCGGGTAGCGGCGTCGGCGACGGAATCCGCTCCCGACCGGAGTCTCCCGCGCAGCCGAACCTGCTCCGGCTTTTCGGAGGAGGTGCCGTTCGTTGCGGCGTCCGCGGCGCTAATGGCCTCGGCCGCCCGTACCGGGTCGGTGGTGACGACGACGTCCCACTCCAGTTCCAGGTTGGCGTGGGCGCCGGCCCGGGCCGGCGCCGGCAACAGCGGACGGACAAGTCGACTCAAAGACACGAAGCCAGTCAGACGAAGGGTCACGTCCACCGCCGCCAACGATCAGCTCACCACTGATGAACCGACTCCGCCATGCTCGCAGTCAGCCGAGGAACGGACCGCAGATGCGCAGACTGGAGTAGCGCCGGGTCCACCGGCTGCGCACCTTGCGGTTTCCGGATCCGGCAGCAGGCCGAGAGGCGACACGGAGGCGCCGTGCTCGGCCCGCACTCGTTACTCAATCTCGGCGTCAAACGCCTTGCGGGCATGTTCGATCTGCGGCATGTAGGCATCGGCCCACTCGAGGAGGGCGTCGACCGGGGCACGCAGGGTCTTTCCCAATCGGGTGATCCGGTACTCCACCGCGACCGGGCGGGTCGCCACGACATGGCGTTCGATGATGCCGTTGCGCTCGAGTCGTCGCAGCGTCGCCGTGAGCGACTTCTGCGTCACCGCCGGGACCGCCCGGCGCAGCTCGTTGAACCGGCACGGGTGGTCACACAGCTCGTTGAGAACGCTGAGCGACCACTTGTCCAACACCTGGTCGAGCAACTCGCGGTGGGGCATGTCGATACGTAGCTCGCCGACCGGAGGGGCGGTGGTATCGCGCATGAAACCAGGTCTCCTTGAAGTGTCCTTCGTCAACTAGGTATCAATGGTAAACCGAGTTGATTCCAGTGGAGGAGAAACAATGCCTGTCACCCGCTTCAGCCCCGACGGTCTTCAGCCGCACACACCCTACGATCACGTGGCGGTGGCCACCGGGTCGCGTCACATTCACGTCAGCGGTCAGATCGCACGCCTGGGCGACGGCACACCGGTTGCGCCGGGCGACCTGACCGGGCAGGTCGCGCAGGCGCTGCGCAACACCGGCCGGGCCCTCGCCGGAGCCGATGCCTCATTCGAGGACGTGGTCCGGATGACCTTCTACGTCACCGACTGGGCACCCGAAAAGATCGGGCCGTTCATGGCCGGGATCGAGTCCGTCATCGACGAGCTCGGCCTGCCCTGGCCCCTTCCGCCGGCGTCGCTGATCGGAGTGGACTACCTCTTCGAGCCCGACGTGCTCGTCGAACTGGAGGCGACCGCGATCTCGCAGTAAGCGCTTCCTCCTTGACGCACGGCATCGTTCCCTCAGCCATGGACGGATGAACCGAGACGATCCGCGAGAAGACACTCCCTGTGGTGCTACTGCCGTCCGCCGACCTGCACGAAGGTTGTTGCGGCGGTGACACCCTCAGAGACTGCACGGGGTAGTGGGACCTCGTGAGCGAGTCGCGCGGCGAGGTACCGAGGAAGGCATCGCCCGCGCCGCTGGTGTTGGTGGCGTTGACGTGCTGTGCTGGTACGAGTGCGGTGTGGTCGGCATTGCTGTAGACGGGACCCGGCCGGGAACACCCTGTTCCTGCTGGGGCAAGAGCCGCGGTCAGCAAGAGCGGAACCCGAATCGGCCGCACCCGCTACTACCAGCACGCTGGGCGGCCGGTGGCGATGCGGACCCTGTCCGGCGTCACCTGGCTGGCCGGCGACCACCAGAGCACCTCGCGGATCGCGATCGACGCCGCCGCGGCTACCCCAGGGTGCTGGATGAACTGATCCCGCAGGCGTGGCACCACGTCGAGTGGTACGCCAATAATCCGGTCGAAGCCGATCACAGCCAGCGGTCCGGCTCAGCACCAGCCGTTGATCGGACCGTTCAGCCCGGTCCACAGGTAGGCGTCGGATACCCAGGCGCCATCGCTGAGTCGGTTCCACAGCGAAGTGGTGCCGTACCGCCCGGTGTGGGAGGTGCCGTTGGCAGAGCACGAGACGGTGACGGTAGCGCCGTCGCCCACCGATCCCACCCCGGGGTGGCCGGTGCCGGGCCCGGACCGCTTGGTCAGCGTGCCCCCACCGTTGGCGTCGACCACCGCCTGGTTGAAGCCAAGCGCGCCGTGGTTGTAGAGGCCGCCTCCGACGCCGGTCCAGGCCGACCCGTGTCGCGCGCCGCCCTGGTAGGCCGCAGCGCCGTTAACGAACTCCCACTTGCCGATGCCGTGGCCGGCGATTCCCACGTACGCGCTGTTCTGCCGCAACGCGAAGTGGACGTGCCGGCCGTACGCCGCCCCGCCGCAGGTCACGTCGGTGCCCGTGGAACCGAGGTACGCGCCCTGGCCGACGGCGGCGCCGTTGACAGAAATGCTGCTCCACAGATGGTAGTAGTCGGTGGAGTAGCCGCGGTCGTGGATTACTCGGATCCACCCCGTACACATGGTGTACGCCGTGCCGGCCCGCGCCGCGCGGACCACCTGGTCACCGCCGGCCAGATCGATAGAGCTGTACGGTGCCTCGTAGCCGCCCCAGCCGTGCGGGCCGCTCGTCATCGTCCACGTTTGGCCGACCGCGAACGGCAGGGCCATCCCGGTCCGGTAGTCGCCACCGGCATACATGGTGCTCGGGGTGCTCGCGAAGACCTCTTTCTCCTGCTTGTTCACCACGGGCGACTCGGCCGCCAGGTCGCTGAAGCCGGCTTCACCGTCGAACCTCACCTGCCACGTTCCTGCCTCGGCCCGGGCAACGAAGATCGCGCCGGTCGGATGGACGTCCTTCTCGTGGGAGGTGACGGCCACGGCGGTGCCGAAGGTCCAATTGCCGTTGCGGCGGGTGACGGTGACGCGGGTCTCGGGAGCGTCGGTGTGCTCCGCCGTGGCGCTGCGGACTTGCCCAAGCAGCTTGGCGGTCACGGCGTCCTCGACGCTCGCCTTCACCGAGGCCGGGGCGGGCGCGGCGTGGGCGGCAGTGCCCGCGACGAGGAGCTCCGTCGCCAGCAGGGCCGTGGCGATGCCGGCCCACCGTCTGATGTGCACCATTGAGGACCTCTCTCAAATCGATGGGCATCGCTCTGCGTTGTGCTGACGATAAGCAGCGGACAGAAAGTTGTCTACAGGCCGGTGCCACAGCAGCGAAAAAACCTTCAGATCACTTCGGCCTGAGCCGGGAGCCCGTCACGGTGTTCGGCGGCGCAAACTTCGATGGCGAGATGGGCGTGGAGCTTGTCCGTTCCGTCGACCGCATCGGCCTCGCCGTCATCCGGGAAGGCGACACCGCGCTCTCCCGCTTGCTGGTCAGCCTCCCGGCCGTGTGCCGCGCCAGAACGCGGGCGGCGGCCGTGGCCTGCCCTTTGTGGATTGGGTCAGGCCGCCCGGTGGTACTCGTTGAGGACGCCGCCGAGGATGCGTCGCCGCCGTATGGCCGCCTCCATCGACACGATGACACCCGGGTCATGGTCGGGTGGACGTCGATCGATGCTCTGGTGTGGAAGATGGCCGTTGAAGTGCCGCTCGTAGGCGGCCAGCACGACGCGGGCGTGCCGCTCGTTGTAGATCAGCACATGGTCGGTGCACTCCTGGCGGACGCTGCCGACTAACCGTTCGGCGTAGCAGTTCGCCCGCCGCGTACGCGGCGGGGTCTTCACAACGTCCACGCCTTCAGCAGCGAGCACCGCGTTGAAGGTCGAGGTGAACTTGCCGTCCCGATCCCGAACCAGGAACCGAAGCGACGCCGCACGGGCGCCCAGGTCCATCATCAGGTTGCGGGCCTGCTGCACCGTCCACGCCCCGGTCGGGATCGTGGTGACCCCGAGGATGTGGACGCGGCGGGTGGCCACCTCCATCACCACCAGCACGTACAGGCGCCGCAACGCGATCGTGTCCACGTGGAAGAAGTCTGCGGCCAGCAGCCCGCACGCCTGCGCCCGCAGGAACTGCCGCCAGCTGTTGTCGCTACGGTGAGGTGCCGGGCCCAGCCGGGCGGCGCCCGCCTGGAGTACATGCAGAACCAGTTCGGGCACGCCGATGCCGGGGCCAAGGTCGACGGCTCGACCTGACCTTGCTCGCATTCTGGGAGCCCGCGGTCAGGCCCTTGACGTCATCAGATCCGGCCGACTCTGGGCGAGGTGCAAGGCAGCAAGGGTGGCAGCTCGGACTATTGCGCTCGGACAGTAAAGGTCCTTGTCGTGCCACAGCGGCGGATCGTCTTGCCGGCCGGCGGTCTCCTGCAGGTAGGTGTAGCCCCGGATTGCTGCGGCGGCGATATGACGGCGCTCGGTGAGCCCAGCCGGTGCGAGGAGGATATGCATCGCGTACGCCGTCTCCTCGACGGTGCCTGTCCATCGGCCCCATGACCCGTCGGACCGTTGCGTAGCAAGCACCCACTCTATCGCCCGGGCCACCGACGCCGACGCGGACGGCCCACACCCAAATTGATCCAGCGCTAGCACACAACATGCCGTCGCGTAGTACGGCGAGGCGTGCCATCGGTCGCCCCATTCTCCGCTTGCCAGTTGCTGCTCAACCAGCCACGCGGACAGTTGAACCACGGCGGCTTGATAGCGTCCTGCCACGTCGGGGACAGTAGTCAGGTATGCCCCGAAGGCGTCCAGCACGTGCGCGTTCGTGGTGACGGAAATACCGTCCTCACCGGGCCAGGTGCAGAAATACGGCGTCATTTCGTAGCCCCAGAGGCTCTCCGGGGCGAGGGTCGTGCCGAGCTGCACTAGCGCGTGCAGCGCGACGGAGGTGGTGTCGGCGTCGGCCGGCAACCCTGGTCCAGCTGGCGTACCGGCCGGCCCGATGGCAACTGCCAAACTGGACACCAGCTCTGGCGGCGGGGCGAGCGGGACGCCGGCGCGCGCCAACCCGCTCAGCACCCAACCCCGCTCGAACACGGTGATTGGGACGGCACACGGCACCGGTCCACCAAGCTGGCGGGCAACGGTCTCCAGATACGCCAGGGCCTGGTGAACCGAATGGCTCGAGCCGACGAGACCCGTGCCGCCGAGCCAGGCGGCAGTAGCGGCCGGCGAAGCGCCGACCGTGCCAGGCGACGCAGGATGGATGCCCGTGGCGCCGTGGGGCGGGTTGCCGGCGACCTCCCACGCATGTAGCAGCTTCTCCGGAGCCCGCGCCCCGGCGATCAGGGCCTGCCGGATCCTGTCGAGGTGGCTGGAATCCATCCGCTTCGGTATGCCTAGCCGGGCCTCTCCCCGCCACGCGTCCAGTCCGGTAAGCGGCGACTCACGAACCTCATCGAGCTGTTGGTTAATTGACGCCACCAAGGCAGGAATGATGAGGTCTACCGCTGGCGTGTCTGGGATGGACAACCTATCGGCCCGCAGCCACCGGTGCAGGACCCGAAGCCCTCGATCGGCCGCGCTGGCCAGATCAGCCCTACCCACCGCTGGCTGGCGGCCGGCGGCAATGCCGCGCAAGGTCGCGAGCAGGGCCTCCGTTGCACTCAGTGTCGGGACCAGCGCGTACCCCCCAGGAGCACCCCAACCGCCGTCCGGACGCTGGCTGTCCAACAGGTACCTCAGCCGCTCGGCATGTCCGATCAGCCATGGCGCCAGGGTTACCAAACGGCCGGTCTCGTAGATCGATGGGGAGACCTGGCCCCAGGGCTGACGCGCCAACCCGGCGAGCAGTTCCCGCGTCGCCGCGACGATGTCCACGCCTGCAGCCAGTGGCCGGGCGATGTCCACTTTGATGGGCACAAACTGCATCTGCGGCCGACCCTTCATGATCTAGATCGACCCCGTCATGTTGATCGATGCCATCAACGTCAAGATCAGCATGGAAAAGGTCGCGAACCGGCCGATCTACCTGCCCCTGGCGGTCACCGTCGATGGTAGCCGGCGCGTCCGAGCGGCGGCATGATCCTGATCACAACCGTGAGACCGGGCACAAGACCACGGCGCGCGAGCGTTGGCCACGACGGCGAGGGGTAGCTGGGGACCCGTTGCGCCGTGACCGCAGCCGCTTGACACTAGTAGGGCGTGTCCTCTGGGCGCGGGATCACCACCGCAACCCTTGCTGCGGGCAGGGCTGAGGAGGATTGTCGTGGGGACAGCTAGGGCCAGATCGGTGCGGCGCGCATGGGAGTTGCTCCGCGACACCCACCAGACGCTGATCGACATCGGTAACGAATCTCGCGGTGATGTGGTTCGCCTGGAGTTGGGAGTGATGCGGCCCTTCTGGGTGACCAACCCGGTGCACGCGCAGGAGGTTCTGGGCAACCGGGCGCTGTACCCCCGAGGGCAGGACACTCCACTGTGGCGGTCGGTGGGGCGCCTCGTCGGTCGCGGCATCTTGTCCGAGGGCGACGTGTGGCATCGCAGCCGCAAGACACTCGGCCCTATTTTTCGTCCGACGCGAATGCCCGAGTTGGTCGACGATATGTCGGCCTCGATCTACGCGTCGGTTGCGGAACTGGACGAGCCCGCCCAGGCTGGTACGCCGGTCGACATCAGCTCTGAGCTCTCCCGGATCGTCGCCAAGGCGGTCATGAGGGTGTTCTTCGCCGACCAGGTGTCTGTACCGGACGCATTGAAGATCATGAAGGCACAGGAAACGATTGTCACGGCGATGGCGTGGCGGCTTCTCCTCCCCAACATCCCCTGGTGGATTCAGATCCCGGGCGACAAGCAGTTCAAGGCGGCAGTACGGAGTATCGACGAGATTCTGCTGCCGGCGGTGCGTGAGGCGCGCGAGAAGACCGCGCTAACGAAGCAGCAGATCGCCGGCGATGACCCGAAACGCAGCGGCGATGATGTGCTGTCCACGCTTGCCCGGGAAGATCTGAGCGAGCAGCAGGTCCGCGACGATGTCGTGGCCATGGTCGCCGTTACGACGGAAACGACCCACGTGGTCCTGTCGTGGCTGTTCCCGCTCCTCGCCGCGCATCCGGACATCGCCGATCGGCTGTACGAGGAGATCGGCCGTGTGGTGGGGAGGGACCGGGTCCGGGCCGAGCACCTGCCGCAGCTGCCCTACACCAAGATGGTGCTGGAGGAACTGCTGCGGCTCTATCCGGCCGGATGGATCGTGCCGCGCATCGCTGCCAAGCGGACCGATCTGGGCGGCGTGCGGATCCCGAAGGGGTCGACTGTCGTGGTGTCCCCGTTCACGACGCAGCGGATGCGAATCTGGTGGGGGTCGGACGCGGAAACCTTCAATCCGGATCGCTGGCGCGTCGCCGAGCGCGGTCGAATTCGCACCCGGGAGTCGGTGCCAGACGGGGCGCATTTCCCGTTCGGCTCGGGCGACCATGTGTGCCTTGGCATGCATCTGTTCAACCTGGAAGCGCTGCTCATCGTGGCCACAGTGTTGAGCAGGTTCCGGTTTACGCTGACCAGTGACGTCGACCCGGGCATGCGGGTCGCGGCGTCGCTACGGCCCCGTCAGCGGGTCGAGGTGCGGCTCCACCCGATCCATGCCGACGTCCCGCAAGGAGCACCGTGACCCTGGACGACCAGTACGCCGCAGCCCGTGAGGCGGGCCGGATCAGCTCGGTGGCGATCGCCGGCGAGCGAGGCCTGCGGAAGCGCGCGGGCGACTACTCGGATCTGCTCCCACCGAGCATCGATGCGACGATGCTGGCCGGGCTCGCGCAGTCCACCGCAGCCATCGCCCCGACCTGCACTCCGGAGCAGTTGCGGGCGGCGAACCTGGCCTCCCTGTGGGTTTCGGCAGAGGACTACCTGGTGGAGCGGGCGTCGAGCCTTGCCGAGGTTGAGCAGATCGCGGCCCGGTGTCTGGCCGTTGCGGGCGGCGCGGCGGCGGGTGACCCACTCGGCCGGCTGCTGGCCGAGGTTCGTGACGAGCTTGCCGCCACGGCGGCGTACGAGCGGCTGCAGCCGGTCTGGCGCGAAGAGCTCCGCCTCATGCTGGACGCCGAGATAACGGAGTGGCACTGGAAGACTGCCGGGAACGCGCTCCCCCCGCTCGACGAGTACGTGGGCAACGCCCACAACTACGGCGCCTCGTGGGTCAACGTCACACATTGGATCCGCACCAGCGACCCGCACCTGGTCGTACGCCACCTCGACGCCCTGCTCGCCGCGAGCCGCGAGGTTCAGCAGGTGCTGCGGTTGAGCAACGACCTGGCCAGCTACGACCGAGATCGCCGCACGGGCGACCTCAACGCGCTCCTGCTCGTCGACCGCCCCGAGGTGACCGCGGATCTGGCCGTGCGGACCGAGCGGTGTCGCGAGCTGCTCCGCGGACTCGAGGACCAGTGCCCGGTAGAGGCCGGCTACCTCGCCCGCGAGCTGGCGTGGACGACCGCCTTCTACGGAAAGGCCGACTTCTGGGGCGCGATGTAGAGGCTGGTCAGCGCCTCCAGAGACGGCGCATTTCCCGCGCACTCGCTGATCGCCTACGATTTGTCGGCCTGGGTGTCGTGGTCTCACTAGTGTCGCCTTGGCGGGAAACCTCTGGACCGTGTACCAGCGCCACGGGGCCGAACTCGACCCTGCCAACGCGGAATCTGACGGGGAGCGCCGCGCTCGCGAGCACGGATTGCAGCAACAAGCGGTGTCTGTCGGAACCGCCTCACCGACCCCACCCGCCCTCACCGGCTCTTCAGTGGACATCACGAAGAGGGACTTGAGGGACAAGTTGCGCCACTGCTAGCGTCACCCGCGTTGTACGGCAATCTCTCCCAATGACCGGAGTGTCATGCCTTCTCGCAGCGCGACCCGTCGCGGTATCAACCTACGCCTCAAGATCATTTCTTTGCTGGTGGCACTCGGGGCGCTGTGGGCATTCGCAGCGTGGGTGACGGGGCGAGAGGGGTTGAATCTGCTCTTCGTGCAGTCGGTCGACTCCCAGATCATCACGCCGTCCGAACCCTTGCTGTTGCAGTTGCAGCAGGAGCGGCGACAGACCCTGGTGTACCTGGGGCGGCCCAGTAATGAGGCACGTGAGCAGATGGCCGCCGAGCGGCAGAAGACCGACACCTTCGCTGCAACGTTCCGGAAGTCGTCCGGGAGCTGGCAGGCGGCCGTCGCGACCAGCGGGGAAGGGGAGCAGCGGCTGAGCAAGGTCTTTGCTGACCTCGACGCGCTCACCGAGACCAGGGAGAGGGTCGACGCTGAAGCCATCACCCGTGCCGACGCCGCCGCCCCCTTCACATCCGCCGTTGAGTCCCTGAACCGGATGTACGACGTGGTCGGGTCGCTGGACGACAAAGAAATCGCTCAGGACACCGCAGCGCTGATCCAGCTGTATCGCGTGCGCGAACTGATGTCTCAGGAGGACGCGCTGCTCGCCGGTGTGGCCGCCGCCGGGAAGATCACCGGGCCTGAGCACGCCGAGTTCGTGCGGCTGGTCGGCGCCCAGCAATTTTTGGCCCGCGACACTGCCAGCCAACTGCGGGCCCAGGACCGCGAAAAGATGGACAGCGTTTTCGCCAGCGGGGCGTTCGACGATTGGCGAGCGGCCGAGCAGCGGGTGATCGAGGGTACTCGCAGCGGTCGCCCGCCGGTGTCCAGTCAGGCGTGGGCTTCTGTCGCCGGCCCCGCGTTGACGGAGCTGCAGGAGATGGTGCTCAGCAGCGGCCGGGCGGTCGTGGACCGCGCCATCCCGGTTGCCGGCTGGGTCATGTTCCGCTTCGTGTTGCTGGTTGTTCTGGGCGCAGCCGCGGTCATCGCCTCCATCGTTGTCTCCATTACGACGGCGCGGTCACTGGTCGCCCAGCTGGGGCGGCTCCGAAACGCGGCACACGACCTCGCCGATGAGCGACTGCCCGGCGTGGTCGCCCGTCTCGGCCACGGTGAAAAGGTGGACATCACCGCCGAGGCCCCACCGCTGGACTTCGGTGACGACGAGATCGGCCAGGTGGGTCACGCGTTCAACCAGGTCCAGGAAACGGCGATCCGCACCGCCGTTGAGCAGGCCGAGCTACGCCGTAACGTCCGCGATGTCTTCCTCAGCCTCGCGCGCCGCACGCAGGCCCTGGTGCACCGTCAGGTCGGCATGCTTACCGAACTGCAGCAAGGCGAACTCCCGCCCAAACAGCTCGAAGGCTTGTACACGGTTGACCACCTTGCCACCCGAATGCGGCGTAACGCGGAAAACTTGATCGTGCTGTCGGGATCCACACCCGGCCGGGCCTGGCGCCGCAACCAGCCGATGGTCGACGTTATCCGCGCAGCCAGCCAAGAGGTCGAGGACTACACCCGTGTCACCGTGCAGCCGCCCGGAAACGTGGCGCTGGCCGGCCGGGCGGTCGGCGACGTGGTCCACCTGCTCGCGGAACTGATCGAGAACGCGTTGTCCTACTCCCCTCCGCACACCAACGCCGAGATCAAGGGCCAGATGGTCGCCAACGGGTACGTGATCGAAATCGAGGACCGCGGTCTCGGCATGACCGAGGAAGAACTCCGAGCGGCCAACGAGCAGATCGCCACCGACCAGGAGTTCAACCTGGCCAATGCAAGCCAGTTGGGCCTGTTCGTGGTGAGCAAGCTGGCCCATCGCCACGGCGTGCGCGTGCGGCTGAAGGAGTCGATGTACGGCGGCACGACGGCCGTCGTCCTCCTCCCGCAGAACCTCGTCGCCGAGATCGCGGGGGAAGACGAGACGGCCAGCGGCGGCCTGAGCGCACGGGCGCCGTCGAGCAACGGGCCAACCGCGGCGATCCCGTCACAGGCAGGGGCAGCGCGACCGGTCGCGTTGGCCAAGCCCACACAAACGGCCGCAGACGCGCCCGAGACCCTGCCCCTGACGCCACAGGAGGAGCCGCGCTACCAGGCGTGGAGGGACCTCAGGATCGAGCCGGAGCCGGACCTACCAGTGAACACTGACCAAACACCCGCCGGCCCCACCGCACAGACCCAGCCTGCGCAGACACCGTCCGGACTGCCCGTCCGTGTTCGCCAAGCCAGCCTCGCCGCGCCGCTGCGCGGGCAGAGCCGGACCTCCGCGGCAGACACGGCGGACGGCGACGGCCGAGCGCCGCGACCGCCGGAGCAGATCCGCAGGATGATGCATTCCTACCAGAGCGGCACCCGGCGCGGCCGGACCGATGCGACGCTCTTGCCCGATGAGGACAACGACGTCCCCTCGCCCACAGTCGTGGAAAGCCCGCCCGGGAACCACCCGCCCGCCTGATCAATGAACCTTCTCAAGCTGAACCGCGCGGCGCTCACACAACGCGTCCGACCTTGCGGTCCGACGGACCGCAAGGGAGGTTGAACAAGGTTCAATCTACGAGATCGACCCGGCGATTCCCCGCCACCCAGAAAGAGGACATCGAGTGGTGCAAAAGACAGCTGCGAGCGCTGACCTGGCCTGGTTGCTGAACGATCTGATCGGACGCGTGACACAGGCCGAGAACGCCATCGTCCTCTCCGTAGACGGTCTGCTGATCGCGGCCTCTGAAGGGCTGAGCCGTGACGACGGAGAGCACCTGGCAGCCGTGGCGTCCGGTATCCAAAGCCTGGCCAAGGGCGCCGGCCAGCGATTTGGTGGTGGCGCCCCACAACAGACCATCATCGAGATGCAGTCCTCGTTCCTGTTCGTCACCGCAGCCGGCAACGGCGCGTGCCTGGCGGTGCTGGCTGCGGGAGACGCGGACATCGGACTCATCGCCTACGAGATGGCCATGCTCGTCAAGCGCGCCGGCAGATACCTCACCTCGCCGTCGCGAACCAATGGCCAACCGGCCGCCGAAATCTAAGGCGCCGAGATGTCCTCTCCCCCGGACGAATCCGCACAGGACCAGTGGGTCGATGACCACGCCGGCCCACTGGTGCGGCCGTTCGCGCTAGCGGGCGGGCGAACCACGCCTGCCACGGGTAAGTTCGACCTGATCTCGACCGTGATCGCCACCCGGACGGCGCCGACCCAGGAGGTCGGCTTGGGTCCCGAGCACCATGCCATTGTCACTCTCATCCAACGGCCCATGTCGGTGGCCGAGGTCGCGGCGCATCTCAAACTTCCTCTCGGCACAATCCGCGTCCTGCTCGGCGACCTGCTCGAGCGGCAGCTCCTCCGGGTGCGCGAACCCCGGCCGACTTCCAGACTTCCCGACGACGACCTGTTCGAGGCGGTAATCAGTGGACTCAAAGCACTCTGACCAGGCCGACGGCATTCCCATGCCCGACGCCGTCAAGGTCCTGATCGCCGGCGGCTTCGGAGTCGGCAAAACCACCATGGTCGGCTCGGTCAGCGAGACCAAGCCCCTTCGCACGGAGGAACTCCTCACCGAACAGGGCACCGGCATCGACGACATCTCCGGGGTGGAGAAGAAGACCACCACCACCGTGGCCATGGACTTCGGCCGGATCACCATCAAACAGGATCTCGTACTCTACCTGTTCGGCACCCCCGGGCAGGACCGATTCTGGTTCGTGTGGGACGAACTGGCCCTCGGTGCGCTCGGCGCGGTCGTCCTCGCCGACACCCGCCGGCTGGCCGACTGCTTCCCCTCCGTCGACTACTTCGAGAAGCACGGCACCCCGTTCATCGTCGCCGTGAACTGCTTTGAAGGCGCCCGCCAATACAGCCTCGACGAGGTCAAACTCGCACTCGACCTCGATCCCGACGTCCCAGTAATGCTCTGCGACGCCCGGAGGAGGGAGTCCAGCAAGGAAGTGCTGATCGCCTTGCTCCGGCATTCGAGGAAAAGCCGCGACCAGGCACGCACGATCGAAGGGACTGCAAAGACAACGGCTCTGGCGCAGAAACGGTGATCGCCGTGAGTGATCTACCTAAGCAGGATTCGTTGGCGGAACAGAGCGAAGCCGGCACCGACGTACATTTGCCGTTCCAGTAGCTTGACCTTGGTGTTCGCGTCTTCGATCGCGCTGTTGCTGTAGGGCGGGGTCAGCCCGGCCACGATGGCGGTGCCGTCCATGCGCAGGCCCTGGACGAAGCTGTGCAGAGCGGGTAGATCGTCGGTCTCGACTGCCGTCATCCAGGCCTCGCGGTCCTCGCCGTGGGCGATGGGTCATCGGGTCGGCGAGTTCGCCGACCCGCCGGGCCAGCGCCGCCAGGTGAGGGCGGGCGGCGAGCAGGTCGCGCCACGCGTTCCAAACCATAAGTGATCAGACCCGTACGTAAGCTGCCAGCTTCGCGCCGGGGTGATCTTGACTCGGAGGCTGCGGTCGCTCGCCGGCCATGGGGCGTCGGGCAAGACCACGCGGGCGAGCCGCAGCAGCGCCCGGTCGTTGGCCGTGCGGGTCGGGCTCGGTCGGTCGCAGGGGCGTCGCGCGGGAGGCGAACGTGGCCGACACCCGCCGACTGGTTCTGTTTATCGTCTCGACGCGTGCAGCGCGGCCAACGCCCGCCTTTCGAGCAGACGGAAACCGCAGAACCCGGCGATCGCCACGGCCTGCTCGGCGGTGCAGCTCGCCGAGGCCGAGTCACCGGCGGAGAGCCGGGCGGCGGCGAAGCCGACCAGCGCGCGTGCCTCCACGAACGGGTAGGCGTTGTGCGCGATCGTGATGCAATGCTCGAACCACTGGGCGGCGGCCGTCGCGTCTCCGAGCGCGAGGTATGCCTGTGCCGCAGTGGCCGCGGTCTGTGCCGTGGCCTTCCTGTCGTGGACCGCGATCGCCATGTCGTGCGCCCGCCTCGCCACCTCCAGCGCGGCGGCGGCGTTTCCGCGCTGGAGGTGCAGCTGGCTCAACTCGTCCAGGGTGGACATCTCGCCGCGCAGGTTCGACCTGTTCCGGTACGCCGCGAGCACTTCGGTGAGCAGCGCGGAGGCACGCGCCTCCGCACCGAGCTGACGTAATGCGCTCGCCAGGTTGCCCCGATTGGCCAGCGCCGACGTCTCCCGGCCGGTCGCCTCGTTGATCTCCAGCGCCGCGTTGAGTAGTTCAACGGCGTCCCGTAGCTCGCCCTGGCACAGCCGCATCACCCCGAGTCCGTTGAGCGCGACCGCCCGCACGTGGCCGAGCTGGTCGTCCTCGGTCAACTCCAGCGCTCGGTGCAGCCACTCCTCCGCGTCGGTGAGCTTGCCCTGCTCCAGATAGAGCCACCCGATGTGATGGGACAGGTACGCCGCGGCTGTCGTCCAGCCGGTGGCGACCGCGAGCTGTTCGCCGGCGAGGCAGTCGGAAAGCGCCTCCTCGTCCCGGCCGACCGACGACAGCGCCTGGCCACGGCTGATCAACATCGCGGTCCGCGCGACGTCATCGCTGGCTCTGTCGGCGGCGTCCAGACCTGCCTCTGCCGCGGCCAGCCAGCCGTCGACTTGCCGGTGGATCAGGAAGTAGCCGCGGAGCTGGTCGGTGATTCGCCAGGCCAGCGCAGGGTCGGCGGACCCAGCCGCGTGCCTGACAATGGCCAGCAACGCGGGCAGCTCGACGTCCAGCCAGGCGAGCGCGTCGGCCTCGGTGGCGAAGAAGGTGTCCCGCTCGGCATGCGTGTCGAGCCGGACGAGCTGCGGGTACACCCATTCCATCGCGGCCGTCACCGCGTCGGCGTACCAGGTACACAGTCGGGAGCGCGCCGGTTCGCCCTCGGCATCGTCGGCGAGTAGCCGGCGGGCGTAGAGGCCGAGCAGGTCATGGAACCGGTAGCGATCCCTCGTGTACTGCATCAGCATGTTCGCCTCGAGCAGGTCCTCCAGCACGCGGTCGGCCTCGGCCGCCGACATCGCCAGCAGGACACCGGTGCCCTCGGCGCCGAAGTCGTCACCCGGGTGCATGCTGCACAACCGGAACGTGAGGTACCCCCGGTTTCATGGAGTTCTTTGATCATGGTCTGATGGCCATGGGAAGGAAC
>NZ_JBHSPR010000013.1:0-93639 GCF_042658085.1 Plantactinospora solaniradicis
AGAACCAACCGCAGCGGCGGGCTCGGACCCACACCGAGCCCGCCACGCGACCCAAAACCCCGATCACCCCACCACCCGAAAAGAACCCCCACCCCGCCGATCACCGCACGGCGCCTGCCGCGACCGCCAGTGGTACGACCAACGCGGGACTGGTCCTCGCTGGAGTGCTAGCCAGCGTTGGCGCGACGGGCCGTGCTGAACCGGCGTTGGTAGGCGGCCGGGCTGATCGACAGCTTCCTGGCGAAAACCCGTCGCATGCTTTCGTAACCGGGGAACCCGGCGAGGGTCGCGGCCTGCGTCGCGGTGTGTCCTTGGTCGAGCAGCGCCCTGGCCATGTCGAATCGGATGCCTTCCACGTAGCGGGCCGGTGTCGTGGACAGCTCGTCGTGGAAGAGCCGGGTGAGGTGCCGGGTGCTCACGTTGAGGTGTTTCGCGAGTTCACCGAGCGAGTGGTCCCCGCGGGGGTTCGCCGTCACCAGATCGGTGATTCTGCGGAGAGCCGGCGAGCGGGGCGGCGGCCCTTGCAGCGCTGCCGAAAACTGGGACTGGCCGCCCGCGCGCTGCATGTACACCACCAAGGCGCGGGCGACGTCGCGCGTCAGGTCGGGCCCGTGGTCCTCTTCGACGAGCGCGAGCGCCAGATCGATGCCGGCCGTCACCCCCGCCGACGTGTACGTGGTGCCATCGCGAACGTAGATCGCGTCGGGCTCGACGCGGCACGTCGGACACCGGACCGCCAGCTCGTGCGCGACCTGCCAGTGCGTGGTCGCGCGCTTGCCGTCGAGAAGGCCGGCGGCGGCAAGAAGGAACGCCCCGGTGCAGATCGACGCGACCCGGCCGGCCACAGCAGCCGTTACCCGCGCCGCGTCCGCCAGGTCGCCTGGGACACGGGCGCGCGGATAGAGGTCGGATCCGGCCACCAGTAACGTGTCGAAAGCCGGCTCCGAGGAGACGGCGCCGTCGACCGCGATCCGGACCCCGAGGTTCGACGTGACGTCCGCACCGGTCGGCGACAGCAGCACGATCAGGTAGTCGGCACCGAACCGGTTCGCCTCCTTGAACACCTCCGCGGGACCGGCGACGTCGAGCAACGTCACTCCGTCGTAGACCAGGATCGCGATGCGATGCGGGGCAACGTTCACCACTCCAGTCCCTCCGGAGCCGGATCCGCGCGGTGACCGGCCGGGCTCCGGCGGCACTGACCACTGTCGGCCGGCGACGCCGGAGGCATGAACACCGTTCATTGGTAGCACACCGTTACCGGAGATGACGGGGATCCTCGTGGGCGGGGTGCTCAACCGGCTGGGGTCCCGAAGTCACCCTCCGACCGCCCCCTGGGTGGCTTTGGCGTGCCGCGGCGGGACCGCCCGTATGATAGCGAGTTACGGTACGATTACTGTATGTAAACGACGACCGCGGCGATTGGTGTTATAAGACGCGTTCGTACCCGGGGAGGGGTGTCGCCCTGCTCGACGATGTCCCGCCGGTCATGCGCCCGCGTTGACTCGTGCGACGAACCCGACACCAGGCATTGCACGGAACCAGCCGTGACGGACGACGCGAAGTCGTAGCCCACGCGCTGGACCCGGCCGCGCCAACGTGGCGCAGCACACGGCCGCGATTCCGCCCTGTCCGGATATAGGTGATTCCTGGCCGGACGAAGGCGGCGCCGCACGCCGATCGGTGGGCAGCATGGAGGTCGGACACGTGGTCCACAGCCGACACGCTTTCCTGAGAGGTCAAGGGTCATGCCAGAGGTCATCGCGGGGTTGGAGATTCCTGAGACAGCGGCGGTCGCCGAAGCGACCAGGCTCATCCAGGAGACGACCAGTCCCCTCATCTACCACCACTCCCGGCGGGTCTTCTTCTTCAGCCTCATCCAGGCTCACAAACTCGGCGTGAAGCCGGACCCGGAGCTGCTCTACTTGGCGGCCATGTTCCACGACATCGGCCTCCTGACTCCCTTCTCCGACGTCGAGCAGCGCTTCGAAGTCGATGGCGCCGACCACGCGCGCAAGTTCCTCCTGGACCGGGGTTTCTCGACGGCCGCCGCCGAGACCGTCTGGACGGCGATCGCGCTGCACACCACGCCGGGCATCCCCGGCCGGATGTCCCCGGAAATCGCTACCACGCACCTCGGCGTCCTGACCGACGTGCTCGGCTTCGGCCTGGACGGGCTGGAACACGATCAGCTGGACGAAATCCTTGCCGTCCACCCACGAGGCGACTTCAAGAACGAGTTTCTGCGAGCCAGCGTCGAGGGGCTCAGGAACCGTCCCGAAACCACGAACGGCACCGTGAATTCCGACGTGCTCGAGCACTTCATCCCCGGCTTCCAGCGCACGACGACGGTCGAGCGCATCCTCGGCTCGCCCTGGCCGAGCTGATGCCGAACCCCTCATAACCACCCCATACGGACGAACGTTCTTGAGAGGATTCGAGCATGCGAGCGATCACCGTAGGAGACCGTGACGCAGGTGTCGGCGGCCTCACCCTGGCCGACATGCCGTATCCCCACGCCGCGGAAAACGACGTCATCGTGCGTGTGCACGCCGCGGGCTTCACCCCCGGAGAGCTCGACTGGCCGGGAACGTGGTCCGATCGCGCCGGCCGCGACCGGACACCCAGCATCCCCGGGCACGAGCTGTCCGGAACCGTGGTCGAGCTCGGCTACGGAACCACCGGCCTCACCGTGGGCCAGCGGGTGTTCGGACTGACCGACTGGGCTCGCAACGGTTCCCTGGCCGAATTCACCGCGGTGGAGGCGCGCAACCTCGCCCCCCTCGCGGCCGACATCGACCACACCGTGGCCGCCGCACTGCCCATTTCCGGACTGACCGCATGGCAGGGACTGTTCGACCACGCCCACCTCACGACCGGCCAGACCGTTCTCATTCACGGCGCCGCGGGCGGCGTCGGTTCGGTCGCCGTCCAACTCGCCCGGGAGGTGGGCGCCCGCGTGATCGGCACCGGCCGGGCCGACGACCGTGATGTCGCGCTCGGCCTCGGCGCGCAGACCTTCCTCGACCTGGAGGCCGACGATTTGCGGCACGTCGGCGAGGTGGACGTGGTGTTCGACGTCATCGGCGGCGACATCCTCGGTCGATCGACCGAGCTGGTACGCCCGGGCGGCACCGTCGTCACCATCGCCATGCCACCCACCGTGCAGCCCAAGGACGGGCGAGCCATCTTCTTCGTCGTCGAACCCGATCGTGCCCGGCTGACCGACCTCGCCGCGCGCCTCCGGGCCGGACGGCTCAACCCCGTCGTCGGCGCCGTGCGACCGCTTTCCGAAACGGCCTCCGCGTTCGCCCGCCATCGCCGCACGCCCGGCAAGACAATCATCCAGGTCGTGAACGAACAAGAAACACAGCAGTCGTGATCAGTGTGCGGGTCGCCAACGGCGTGCCTTTGACGGAGGGATCGCGGCGCTCAGCGGCAGCTCCTGATCGGACGCGCGGGACAGCGCTGGTTGGTCCGGGCCTGCTCTGTTCGGGTTGATGTCGGCGTGGCCCCGCGCCGCTCGGTCACGCGATGGGCGGGATGACCGCTTCGATCAGGTGGGGGCCGGGTTCTGCGATTGCCCGGGTGAACTGTTCGGCGAGTTCCTCGGCGGTGGTGGCTCGGCTCGCCGGTACGCCGAACGCGCGGGCGAGCCCGACGAAGTCGATGTCGGGGCCGGTGAGATCCAGCAACCTGTTGGTGTGTGGGTCCGACGCGCCGGCTCCGAGGTGCTGCCATTCCTCTCGGAGGATGGCGTAGGAGCGGTTGTTCAGGATCACATTGGTGATGTTCAGGTTCTCGTGGGCCTGGGTCCACAGCGCGGAGAGGGTGTAGATGGCGCAACCGTCGGCCTCGAGCGCGATCACCGGCCGGTCCGGCGCGGCGATGGCGGCGCCGATCGCCAGCGGCATCCCCTCACCCATGGCGCCACCGCACATCGCCAAGATGTCGTGGCGTGGTGCGCCGGCGGTCGCGGTGATCAATCCGGTACCGGAACTGATGGTCTCGTCCACGACGATCGCGTGTTCGGGCAGGAGGGCACCGATCACCGTCGGCCAGGTCTCGAGGGTGAGCGGGCCAGCCGGCAGCGCCGGACGATTCGGCCCGGTCACCTCCGGCTCTCGGTCCGGGGCAACCAGGTCGGCCAGCGCGGTCAGCGCCCCGACAGCGTCCTGGCCAACCTCGGCGAGGATGTGGGTCTGCGCGCCGTCCGGGACCAGACGGCTGGGCTGGTCCGGGTAGGCGAAGAACGCCACCGGCATCGGGGTGCCGGCGACGATCACCTGCCGGGCCCCTTCGAGTTGCCGCAGAACCTGGTCGGGATAGAAGCCGAGCCGCTGGAACGAGGGCAGTCCCGCCCCATGCTCCAGCCGGCTGGAATAGGTCTCCAGGAAGACCCGGGCACCGGTACCGGCGGCGATCCGGCTCGCCGCGCACAACCCGGCCGCCCGCGCCGCCGTCCCGCCGATGACCAGCGTCGAATCGTCGCTGCCGCGCAGCACCTCGGCGATCCGCTCGACCACCGCGGGATTGACGGCCGGCACCGGCCGGGCCAGAACCGTCGGTCGACTCCCGTTGCCGTCAGCGGCGACACCATCGGCCCACGACACGTCCGCGGGCATGATCAGGGTGGCGATCTGGCCTGGTGGTTCGAGCGCCTCCGTCAGCGCGGATATCGCGTCCTGGCTGACGCCGGCGACGTTCTCGGGCCGGCGGATCGGTCCCCGCAGTGAGCGGGCCACGGTCTCGATGTCCGACTCCAGCGGCGGGTCGTACGGCTTGTGGTAACGGGGGTGGTCGCCGACGATGTTCACGATCGGCGAGTTGGCGCGCCGGGCGTTGTGCAGGTTCGACAGGCCATGACCGAGACCCGGCCCGAGATGCAGCAGCGTCGCGGCCGGCTTGCCCGCGATCCGCGCGTATCCGTCCGCGGCTCCGGTGACCACACCCTCGAACAGGCCGAGCACGGCACGCATCTGCGGCACCGTGTCCAACGCGCCGACCAGATGGAGTTCCGTCGTACCCGGATTGGTGAAACA
This sequence comes from Plantactinospora solaniradicis, assembly GCF_042658085.1. NCBI lineage: Bacteria > Bacillati > Actinomycetota > Actinomycetes > Micromonosporales > Micromonosporaceae > Plantactinospora > Plantactinospora solaniradicis. Next base: position 5,043 of record NZ_JBHSPR010000013.1, read on the forward strand.
GACCTCGACCCCCGCGTCGCCGAGGGTACGCAGCAACGACTCCGCCCCGTTCAGTACCGCCACCCCCTTCGACCCGCCGCCGGCCAACAGCAGGTCGGGCAGCAGAGGACCCCGTTCAGCAGCCTAGCCGCCCGAACCGGGTTGTTCCGGGACAAGTCCAACCCGGTGACTGCCGGCACGAGTACGAATCGACGAAGCGCTGGCGAGTTCGCCAGGGTGTCGGGCCAGCACCACCGTGGATTCGGTGGTCAGTGGGAGTGAACCGGTCTGCTGATCGGCCAAGACTTACCAACATGACCTCCACGGCTGTACACAACGACATCAGGCGCTCGGCGATCCCGACCGAGGTCCGCGTCGCCTTCCTGCTCTGGATGGGCGCACTCGCGGCGGGCGCCATCGAGATCGCGCTACACGACGTCGAGATCGCCGGGCTGGCGGTGAGGCTGGGCATCTACGCGGTCGTCGCGGCCATCGCCCTTCGAATGCGGGCCGGACGCAACTGGGCGCGACTGGTCCTCGCCATCGGGCTGGGCATCTTCGGGACGCTGTCGTTGGTGCTCGAGCCGATCACCTGGCTCCTCGACGGCAACTCACTCGTCGACGCGGTCGGGCGGACCGACCTGACCGGCGCGCTCACCGCGACGAGCCGGATCCTGCACGTGCTCTGTGTCTGGATCGCGGTGCCATTCATGTTCCGCCCCCGCGCGAACACCTACTTCAATCGGCGGGATGTCGGTCAGGAATGAGCAGACGAGCAATGGAACACAAGTGGCGCCAGGCCCCCAGTTGGCCGCCGCCGGCATCACCCGCGGCGGCCAACGGCTCCGCAGTCAGGGGGTCGACTTCACCCGGCCCGGGTCGGTGATGGCGACAGGGGCGCCGGTGGTGGCGAGGCCGGACCCGACGCCCCGATCGAGCACCGCCACGATGGCCAACGCTTCGGCGAGGGCGGCGACGGCCCAGAAGGCCAGCGCGATCGCGGTGGGCCGGATCGGCTGGTGGGCCAGGTTGACCGGACCCTGGAACTCGAAGAAGGCGCCGGCCAGCCAGATGATCGAGCCGAGTCGGGCCACCCGGTTCACGATGCCGGATGGCCAGGCGGCCGCCACCGACCGGTAAATCAGCGCATAGCCGATCGCGAAGCCGAAGTAGCTGCCGATGATCGGCTCCGGGCTGCTGATCAGCAGGGGCAGCGGTTCGATCTCCTTCCAGATCGCGATCAGCTTGGCGCTCTGGGTCGACGGGTCGAAGAGCAGCCCGACCTCGTCGCGTTTGGAGCCGCCCCAGGCCGCGAAGGTTGCGTAGAGCGCGACACAGACGGCCGCGCCACCGGCCAGGCCGCCGGCCAGGGTCCGGATCAGGGTCGGTTTGCTGTTCATCGCACGCCTCCTACCGGCCCAGGTCGGCGAACGCCCGCCGCTTCAGTGGTGGTACCGCGTCGAGGACCCGCAGCCCGAATCTGGCCATGGCCAGTGCCGCCCGCCCCTCGATCGAGGTCTGCTGTCGGAGGTCGCGTAGGGATGCCCGGACCGCGTCGAAGCCGTACCGGATCATCTCGGCCTCGTAGCGGCCGATCGCCTCGATCGGCGACAGCTCACCCCGTCGGGCCGCGCCCAGGGTGCGGGTGAGCAACGCCGCGTCCCGCAGCGCGGTGTTGGCGCCGACGCCCCGGGCCGGCGTCATGCTGTGGATCGCGTCGCCGAGCAGGGTGATCGGGCTCGCCGGCCACGCCGGCACCGGCTCGGCGCTCCGGATTGCGGTCGCGGTGATGGCGTCAGGGTCGGTCGAGGCGACCAGCTCCCGCAGGTGCGGATGCCAGCCCCGGATCACCTCGAGTACGAGCGCCCGCAGCGCCAGGCCGTCCAGGCTGGACAGCTCCGCCTCGGTGGGCAGCTTCGCCCGCTTCGCACCGAGGCCCCAGGAGATGAAGTCCTCGACCGGGTCCAACTCAAGCCAGCCAGGTGGGCGCTGGAACTGTTGCGCCGCCAGGAAGACACCCAGCCCGCCGGGGGCGTTGACCACGGCGGGGCCGTCGAAGACCCGGGCCGGCACGAGCGCGCGGGTGGCCGCCGTGATGGGCACCTTGCCGGCGATGCCACAGACGCCGGTGTCGACGCGACGCGCGTGCGGTAGGTACTGCCGACGCACCGGAGATCCGCCACCGTCGGCACCGATCAGGAGATCGCCGTCGGCGCTGGTGCCGTCGTCGAAGCAGGCGGTCACGGTGCCGTCGGCCGCCTGCCGGTAATGGCGGTAGGTCTTGCCGAAATGCACGACGTCGGCGAGGCCGGTCAACAGGACCTGGCGCAGGGTGTGCCGGCTGACCGACCGATGGCCCTCACCCGGTTCGACGTCGACCGCCAGGAGTCGGTTGAGCTGCTCGGTGTAGAAGGTCATCGTGCTCGGGCTGGCGCCACAGGTCGAGACGAACGTCCTGAACAGTTCTGGTGCCAGGCACTCGCGCAGGGCCTGGCCGCCGGCGGGGTTGATGTGCAGCCGGTACCCCTGGGGTCGGTCGGTGCGGCTGCGATCGCGTTCGTATACCTCCACCGGCACCCCGGCCCGGCGCAGGCCGTGGGCCAGGGCCAGTCCGCCGATGCCGGCGCCGATGATCAGCACTCGGAAGGAGGGTGTTTCGGGCATGCGAGAACTCCGAATCTATCGGGAATGATTCGCAATCTGGACCGTCGTTGGGACGGCCGATCCCGGCGGAGGCTCGGTCTAGCTACCCTGGAGCGCGCGCAGCTGAGTTGAAAGACGCGCACCTGGGTGCCGCACCGCTCCGCGGGGCGACTCGGGTCGAGACCCCGGGTCGCGTGCGCCAACACGCTCACCCGGGGTCTCGGTCAGTTACGTCATCGGACCCCCTGACTCCGCGTCCCGGCCGGGTGACGGCACCGGTCCCGATCGGATCGCGACCGGGTCCCAACTGAGCGCACCACCGGCAAGATCGGCCAGCAGTGCGCGTACCCAGTGCAACTCGGCCCGGCGCAGCGTGAGCGTGTACTCCAACTCGACCAGCAGGACCCGGTGAAGTTGGCGGCCCAGCCCGACGAGCTGCGCCGCCATCTCGGCGATCTGACCCTCCAGCAGCACCGCCCGGGTTTCCAGGTTCCGGGCGGCCGAGTCCGGCGACAGGTGCGCCAGCAGCGCCACCGCGGTCGCGAACGTCGGCTGATCCGTGTCGGGCACCGACAACAGATCGTCAAGCTGATCCTGGAATCGTTCCCGGCCCTCGGCGGTGATCCGATAGACCGTCCGCTCCGGCCGGTTTCCGGCTCGGCCGGTCTCGGCCGGCTCGATCAGACCCTCGCGTTCGAGACGCTGCACCGCCCGATAGAGACTGCGCGGCGAACCAGCCGCGTGTTCCTTGCGCCGCTGCCGGATCAACCGCTGCATCTCGTACGGGTGGCAGGGGCGCTCCGCGAGCAGGGCAAGCACGGTCAGGTCGACCAGGTCCGCCACCGACTTCGCCACGGCACTTCACCGCCATCCGCATTAGTGCCATCCGCACTATATCGCGCCTGCACCCCTTGCGGTGTCCCCCGAGGGCCGACTACTCGTTGGCCAGCTGGTGACAGAGCCGTGCAGGGCTGGTCTGAGGCGGACGCGGGCCCGGTGCCACGCCGGCGGTGGCGGTGGCCGTGGCGGTGGCGGTGGCGGTCAGTGCCGCCCGACGAGGTCGCCCACCTCGGTGCGGGACGAGACGCCCAGCTTCCGCAGGATGTTCGAGACGTGAACGGCGGCGGTCTTCGGTGAGATGTAGAGGCGCCGGGCCAGCTCGGTGTTGGTCAACCCATCGCTGATCAGTACTGCCACTTCCCGCTCGCGGGGGGTCAGGGAGGTCGGGCCGGTGACCGCGGGCGCCGCGTCGACCGGCGCCATGCCCAGCTGGGCGCGGACCTGGGCAAGCTGGGCCACCCGCCAGCCACGCCACTCGGCCAGCAGGGGCGCGGCCGCCTCCACCTGCTCGGTGGCCTCCTCGCGCCGGTCGTTCGCGAGCAGACAGCGAGCGGCGCCGACGCGTACGGTGCCGCGGGCCGCCGGCCCCAGGATGTGGGCCTCGGCGATGGCCAGGTAGCCGGCCAGCGCCTCGGTGTGCTGGCTGCGCGCCTCGGCGAGCTGGGCGTCGACGAGCGTCCGGTGGGCGTCCCACACGTCAGCGTCGAGTAACGCGGTGGCCATCTGGTCGAGCCGGTGCGCCGGCAAGCCGATATCCAGCGCGGCGGAGATCAGGTCGTGGGCCTGTTCATTGCTGCGCCACGTCTGCTCGGGTAGGGCCGCGATGAGTTCCTCCAGGATCGCCTCGGCGCGCGGGAGGTCGGCGCGACGGCAGGCGAGGTGGAACGCGAGGCCGGGAATCATGGCCGACGGGTTGTTGGGCAGCGCCGCCAGGTCGGTGATGAGCTGCTCGACCTGGTCCAGCTCGCCGGCCTCCAGATAGAGCCCGGCGAGGAAGACCCCGTGGTAGTCGGCCCAGCGGCCCCGGCGCCGGTAGCTGCGGTCCTGTTCGCGCCCCTCCTCGAGCGCCGCGATCGCGGCGCGCAGGTCGCCGGCCCGCAACGCGAGCCGGGCCCGGCCCTGGAAGTACGTGGCCACCGCGAGTGACTCGAAGCCGGCGCGCTCGGCGTCGACCCGCATCCGTTCCAGGGTCTCGGCGTGCTCGGCCGGCGAGGTGGGTGGCTCGCCGTGTACCAGGATGTTGAGGGCACGGGCGGCCAGCACCCACTCGCCCGCCTTCTCGGCCTCGTCGACGAGGGCGGAGAGGATCTTGCGGCCGGCGGCGGCGGTCTGCGGGCGCTCGGTGAGCGTCGAGCCCTTCTCGATCAGCGCGGCCAGGCGTACGGCCGGCAGGTCGAATTCGTCCGCCAGCGCCAGCGCGCGGTCGGACCAGAGCAGCGCCGCGTTGAGGTCGTCGCGCAGGGACGCCGACTGCGCGATCGCGGTCATCGCCCGCGCCTGGTCAGCGCCGGGCGGGAGCTGCGCGATCAGGGTCCCGATGTCGTGCGTCAGGGCACGCATCTCGTCGGTCTCGCGGGACTCCCATGCGATGCGGACCAGGAGGTACAGCGACTCGGCCCGGTCGGTTGTGGTGGCGGCGACGTCACGCCAGCGCCGTCCGTACCGCAGGGCGTCGTCCAGCAGTCCGGCCAGCCAAGCCGCTCGGGCGGCGGAGGCGAGCAGGTCAGTGTCGTCCGGCGACTCGTCGAGGCCCATCTCCGCCAACTGCAGGGCCTGGTAGGCGGAGCCGATGGAGAGGTAGAGCGCGGTGCCGCGGCGGGCCGCGGCGATCATGTCGTCGTACCGGCCGGCGCCGCGGGCGTGGTGCGCCACCATGGCCGGGTCGGAGGCACCACCGCTCAGGAGTACGTCGAGTGCTGTCTCGTGCAGCCGGCGGCGCTGCCGGCCGAGCATCTGGTCGGCAATCGCCTCGCGCACCAGCGCGTGCCGGAACGCGAACTCGTCGTCGCTGGACTCGACCAGGACGCCCCGGGTGACCAGGTCGCGCAACACGGCGATGAGTTCGTCCTCACCCACACCGGTCACCTCGGCGAGCAGGTCGAACGGGATGCGGTGGCCGAGCACGGTGGCCGCCTCGACGATCCGGTGGCTGACCGGGTCGAGGTCGTCGACCTGGCGGCGTAGCACATCGGCGAGGCTCCACGGCAGCGGTTGCTCGACCAGCGCCTCCACGTCGTACCCGGGCAGCGCGCGCAGCAACTCCTCAAGGAAGAACGGGTTGCCGCCGGTGCGGTGGTGCAGTGCCGTCACGGCGCGCGGCGGCGCCGAAGCGCCGGTGGCCGCCGCCAGCAACGCCGCGGTCTGCGAGGGGGTGAGGCGATCCAGGCGTACGTGGGTGACGGTGTGCCGGCGTTCCATCCGGGCCAGCAGGCCGGCCACCGGTTGGCGGCGGGTCACCTCGTCCGGCCGGTACGTTCCGATGAGCAGCCGCGGCCCGCGCTGGTCGGCGATCCGCTCGAACAGCGCCGCGCTCTCCGAGTCGGCCCAGTGCAGGTCCTCGAAGACGATGACCGCCGGGGAGTCGCCGATCAGGTCGGCCAGGATGGCGAGTCCGGTGTGCAGGCGCTCGACCGGGCTGAGCCGCGGGTCCGCGAGGGCCGCAAGCTGCTCCTCGTCGCCCTCCGGACGGCCGTCGATGGCGTCCAGGAGCACCTCGTACGGCCGGGACAGCGAGCCGGGTTCCGCCTGGCCGACCAGCACTACGGTCTCCGCCGGCACGGTTGTCAGCAGCTCGTGCACCAGCCGGGTCTTTCCGATGCCCGGCTCACCCGCGATGATCGCAACCGCCGGCTCACGCGCCGAAGCGAGCTGCGCCAACCGGCGCAGCTCGCTCTCCCGCCCGATCATCATCGGGCTGGCACCGCCGCGGATGGGTCGCACGACGCCAGGGTACCGTCGGGCCGTCTGCGGACGGCCAGGGCGTTACGGGCCCGGCGGGCCCGGCGGGCGCTGGTGAGTAGGCGCTCCCTGTCGGCCTCGGCGATCAATTCACGGCGACGATCGTTCGCCAGCCCCAACATCGTGTCCGGAAGTATCAACATGACTTGTCTCCTTCTCAACCGCTGATGGATCAATCGTCGGTTGACAAGGGTGCTGCCACATCGGAAGCGCTTACCTATCTTCACCGTCCAGCGGGGTTTAGTGGAGTGCGCGGGCCGCCTAGGTATACCTATGCCGGATGGCGTCCTCGGCGGCGACACCCACTCCGGCGTCCCGGTCAGATCGCCGTCCCAGGCGGGGATTTGAGCAGGGGCGACGCCTCGGCAGGATAACCTCCACGGCCGTTTCGTATCGCGCTCGCCGCTATGCGAATGAGATCAATGTTGACGCCGGCAGCGCCGCTGGGGTCATGCACCTTCAGTTTCACGTCGAGGCTCACCGCCGTCTCGCCCCAACCCAGCGCTTCAAGGTTGAGGTGCGCCACTTTCTGCGAATTCAGATGCGACAGGTACCCGAGCGGAGCGATCTGAACCTTGTCATCTGCCGATAGGGCATTGAGCTTTGACTGTTTCTTGGTGTTGGGGTTCTCGACCAGATTGCGGAAGTCCTCGGTGCCCCCCAAATTGACCTGATAGGAACTGACCAGGGTGAGACCCCGCTCCTCAAGCAACCGCAGCAACGCGTTGTGCACCACCGAGGTGCCAAACTGGCTGGCCAGGTCGTCACCGAGTATCGGTATACCCGCCGTCTCGAACCGGTCGATCCACATCGGATCTCTGGCTACTGCGTCAGACGTGGTGTTGATGAAGGCGACGCCGGCTTTGCAAGCGGCCTCGGCGTAGGCCCGGGCCGTCTCCGCCCGGCCACTCGGTGCCGAGTAGAGCAACACCTCCGCCCCCGCCAGCGCCGCTGCCACCCGATCCACCTCAGTCGCATCGACCAGGCCCCTGGTTACCGGGACATCCGCCGCAGGGAGCTCGCAGTTGAGACGAGGGAAGTTGTTGGGCGGCATGAAGATCGCCTCGGTCACGTCCTTGCCGATCTTCTCCGCAGAGGTGGCGAAAGCTGCAACCAGATCGATGTCGCCCACCCCGAGCCCACCAATTGTCGGCTTGTGAATACCCGCCAGGCTTCCGGTTTGGCGATAAAAAGCAATTCCCTGCACCAACGCCGATGTGTTGTTACCAACACCCACAACGGCAACTCTCACCCGTTCGATCATGGAAACGAGGATACTCCACGTCAGTCGTACCATTGGTCGCTGTCGCGTGCCGCGCCTTTTGGTGGTGCCATGCGGTCAGACCGGCCCGAATTGCTCATTTGCCGGGCTTCTCGAAATATCACCCAAGACGAAGAGCCCTCTCCCGCATGATGAAAGGGAAAACCGGACCTCGATCTGCCTGACCGATCCACCGCCGCCGGACCGAGCACGACACTGAGCTGCCGACCCAGCCGACACCCCTACCCGCCTCAGAGCTGATCGAGCCAGACCACAATCCCGGTCAGGTCGTTGAGAACGGCCGCGACGCCCGCCCTGATGGCGGCCGTGCAACGCTCGGCGGTGAACGAGGCGGGGTCGTACGTCGAGGACGCGTCGAGCCCTTCGCCACGGAACGACGCACCTGACCAGTCGACCGCGGTGACGTTGTGGGTGGGCTCGGCGAGCTCCGCGCCCACCACGAGGAACTGCTGTGACAGGTGGCTCGGGGTGACCATCGCCAGGGGATCGATGAGGTCGTTTCCCGCGCTGACGATGAGGTCCGAGCCCATCCCCAGCGCCCTGGTGATGCTGGGAACGGGATCGTGGGCGTCGGGGACCACCTTCCTGAGGTCGACGTGCTCGTCCTCGGCCCATTCCTCGACCGCCTTCACCAGTGCCTTGGTCGGGGCGTCGTCACCCAGCGTGAGCAGCACCACGCGGTAGTCCTTCGGCGGCTGGACCCCGGTCCACGAGCCGGGACGCGGCGTGACGGTCGCCTCCGGCGCGGGCCGGGCGGAGGGGTCGACGAATCCCGGGCCGAGCGTGCCGATGGCGATGGGCTTGGGGTGCGGCCGCGACCAGTCGTCGCCGGAGCTGCATCCGGTGACCAGTGCGGCGGCCGCAGCCAGCATGGCAACGGCCCGAAGCGGGGGGCGCAAGCTGATCGTCCTCTTAGGTGGTGGCGGGAAAGTGCGCGTACTGCTCCGTATTCCTATCTCAACTCCCGCCGCACTCGGCCTGCGGGCTGCCGTTTCGGGAGTTTGTTTCCCACCGGTTCGCCGGCGGTCGGGCTGGCGTTAACCCGACACATGCAACGTGCACTGGCCAGACTGAGGGAGTCGCATGTCAAGGTCCGTCTACCGTACCGTTATCGTCGCCGTTGTCGGGATCGCAGCGGCGGCAATCGCCTTTCTTGATGCCGGGCCGGCGTTCGCCCACGGATTTTCGTCGACCGTGTACGCGAATGTCACAGCGGGAGACGAGGGTCACATACGGACGAAGTTGGGGCTCGAATACGACCTCTTCGTCGTATCAGCCGCCGACTACGAGGACGACGATTCACTCTTCCGGGCAGGAACCGAGGCGTTCGACGCGGGTGACACCGACGGACAGGGTGCCGCTCTCAACACCCACCGGGAATCGGCTCTCAAGTACGTCACCGAGCGTTTCTCGGTGACCTCGGATGGCGAGAAGTGCAGGCCGACGCAGGTCGGTGACGTGACGATGGCCCAGCGGGAGGGCGTGCCGTACGCGGATCTGCTGCTCGACTGGACCTGCCCCGAGCAGGCCGGCGAGCACGACGTGCGCAGCGTCCTGTTCCCTGACGGCGAGGGCTACGTCAAGGGCACCAAGACGATCGTCACCTACGAGATCGACGGCCGCTCGGGCAGTGCCGCGCTCGATGCCGGTAATCCCTCCTTCTCGACCAGCCAGTCGTGGTACGAGCGGTTCCGGGAGTTCTTCGTCCTGGGCGCGGAGCATCTGCTGACCGGGATCGACCACATCCTGTTCCTGCTGGCGCTCATCGCCGGATCGCGGCGGCTGCGTGAGATCGTGCTCGCGGCCACGAGCTTCACGCTGGCGCACTCGGTGACCTTCATGCTCGCCGCCCTCGGCCTGGTCAACGTGCCCGCAGGGGTCGTGGAGCCGGTCATCGCGCTGTCGATCGCCGTGGTCGCGGGCTGGCACCTGTGGGGCATCTGGCGGCGCGGTGACCATGCCACCGACATCGAGACGGCGCGCCACGGCCATTTCAGCCTGGACCGTCAGGGCTGGATCCGTCTCGGGGTCGTGTTCTGCTTCGGCCTCGTACACGGCCTGGGCTTCGCCGGTGCGCTGGGGATCAACGAGGCTTGGTCGTGGACCCTGCTGTGGTCGCTACTGGTGTTCAACCTCGGTATCGAGACCGTGCAGTTGACGGTCATCGCCGTTGTTTTCCCGCTGCTGATCGTGTTGCGACGTCGTGCGCCGAAAATCGGCACCTGGGTGACCGGTGCCGTTTCGGCAGCCGTGTCCATCATGGGGCTGATCTGGTTCGCGCAACGCGTGTCCGGGTCCTGAGAGCGGCCGAGGCATATCGGAAAGTCCAGCCAGTCGCAAGATCACGTTCATGGTCGGTTCACCGGGCGGGGACAGCTTGAGATTGCTTATCCGCCATCTGCGAAAAGCTTATCCATACATCTATTGGAAAGCTTTTCCATGTCTCTATTGGTAGAAGGAACGGAAGTCGATGACATTGAGCAATTCGACACGGGCCTCCGGGCTTGTGCGGCGCCGCGTGGCCGTGGGGGCCACAGCGGCATTCCTGGGCTTGGCCGTGGCCGTCGGTAGCGGCCTGGCGACCGCCGCCAGCGCGGCCGAGCCCACCACGCTCACCGGCATCATCCTCGGCGTGGGCGCCGACGAGACCCAGCGCATCGTGACCTGGTACTCATCGGCCGACACCGCGCAGAAGATCCAACTTGCCCCGACCGCCGAGGTCGTCAACGGCGAGTTCCCCGCCAGCGCCGTCACCTTCGACGCCACCGGTGGGGCGAACATCGCCACCAGCGGCGGCTTCAACCGCCACGCCACGATCACCGGCCTGAAGGAGCACACGGCGTACTCCTACCGCGTCGGCGCCGAGGGCACCTGGTCCCCGGCGTACTCCTTCAAGACACAGGACTTCGAGGGCGACTACGACTTCCTGTTCTTCGGCGACCCGCAGATCGGCTCCTCCGGCGACATCGCGAAGGACCAGGCCGGTTGGCAGGACACCCTGAACGTCGCCCTCACCGCCAACCCGGACATCGAGATGCTGGTGTCGGGCGGTGACCACGTCGAGACAGCCAACACCGAGGCCCAGTGGTCGGCCTTCCTCTCGCCCGACCAGCTGCGCCAGTACCCCGTCGCCGCGACCATCGGTAACCACGACGTCGGCGGCAAGGCGTGGGAACAGCACCACTTCACCCCGAACACCGACCGCTCGGCCCCGTACTACTCCAACGGGAACCCGGCCTCCAACACGTCGGGCGGTGACTACTGGTACATCTACAAGGACGTGCTGTTCATCGACCTGAACAGCAACAGCTACGCCACCTCGCAGGGCGGCGGCGGCGACGAGGCGCACACCGCGTACGTCACCGACGTCATCAACCAGCACGGTGCGGAGGCCAAGTGGAAGGTACTCGTCTACCACCACTCGATCTACTCGCCGGCCAGCCACGCGAAGGACGGCGACAACAAGACGCGTCGGGTCGACTTCCCGACCACGTTCTCCAAGCTCGGCGTCGACATGGTGCTCCAGGGCCACGACCACAGCTACTCCCGTAGCTACCTGATCAAGAACGGCGAGAAGGCGGACCCGAACGAGCAGCCCGGTGCGGACGAGGTTGTCGCCGGCCCCGGTGGCGTGCTCTACGTGACGGCGAACTCGGCCTCGGGCTCGAAGTACTACGACATCACCAAGCCGGACAGCAGCGGTACCAGCGGTGCCGGCAACGGTGCGGACCCGCTGAACCCTGGCAACTACTGGTACAACTCGGTCGAGAACCAGGAGCACGTCCGGACCTACGTCAAGGTCCAGGTGCGCAACGACAAGCTCGTCGTCGAGAACATCCGGAGCGCCGCCAACGGCGACCAGGGTGTCGGCTCGATCGTCGACAAGGTCTCGGTGCACCCGTACCACGCCGACGGCCAGGACATCCAGGTCAACGTGCCCGCCCCAGCTCCGGGTGAGTTCGGCTGGACGATCGACGGCTACAACGGCCTGGTGGACCTCGGCACCGCGCAGGAGCGCGACGGCTCGTACTTCGAGGCGAACGGCAAGATCAACCCAATCCTCGTGTCGGACAGCCGCCGTTCGCTCGCGCCGTGGTCGATCTCGGCCAGCGTGGGCGACTTCCAGGACGCCGACAAGAAGTTCTCCGGCTCCTACCTCGGCTGGACGCCGTCGCTGCTCGACGGCGGTGCCGGTGCTCAGGCGAGCGCCGCGGTGCTCTCCGGCTACGACGACCAGGGCCCCGGCCTCTCGGTCTCGCGTGGCCTCGCCTTCGCCGAGCAGGGCCACCCCAGGGGCTCGGCCAAGCTCGGCGCTGACCTGGACCTGAAGTTCCCGGACAGCATCGAGAAGGGTAGCTACCGCACCACTCTCACGATCACTGCGCTGAGCAGCTGATCGGACCCGCTTCACCCGGCGGGGTAGGCGCCTTCGGGCGCTTACCCCGCCGCTCCGCTCCGACCGCGCCAAACCAGATCCCTTAGGACCCCGAGATGCACGCGTCCGTAACGCGCCGGAAGACCAACGCCGCCGCCCTCCTCCGTACCGCCGCCCTGGCCCTGCTCGCCGTCTTCGCGGTCACCGGCCTGACTGCCGGCCCCGCCCAGGCAGCCGATGGTGACGTTGCCTGGACGGTCAGGACGGCCTCCAACAGTTTCGGCGCCGACCGGTCCAGCTTCAGCTATGCCGTCAACCCCGGTGGAATGGTCGAGGACGCCATGGTCGTCGCCAACCACGGTTCGGTCCCGCTCGACCTGGCCGTCTACGCTGCCGACGGCTTCACCACCGACGGTGGCCAGCTCGACCTGCTCGCCAAGGACGGGAAGTCGGTAGGAATCGGCGCCTGGGTCCGTGCCGACGGCGGCAGCGTCAAGATCCAGCCAGGGAAGACCGCCAACGTCCCCTTCAAGGTCACCGTTCCGGCCAACGCCACGCCCGGCGACTACGTGGGCGGCATCCTCACCTCTCTGACGCAGCCCGACGCGGCGGAGGGCATCAACGTGGACCGGCGCCTCGGGATCCGGATCAAGCTCCGGGTGGGCGGCGAGCTCAAGCCGAACCTCGCGATCGAGGACCTGCACGTGGACTACGGCGGCCCGTCCAACCCGTTCGCCAAGGGCGATGCCACGGTCACATACAAGATCCACAACACCGGTAACGCCACCCTGTCGGCCCAGCAGACGGTGTCGGTCTCGGGCCCGTTCGGGTGGCTGCGGGTCGAAGCCGGCGAGATCGCGGCGCCGCCGGAGCTGCTCCCCGGTGAGAGCCGGAACGTGACGATTTCCGTTCACGGCGTGGCACCGGCGCTCAGACTGGCCGCGACCGCCAGCCTCACGCCCCTGCTCACCGACCCGTCGGGTTCCACCACCTCGCTCGAACCGGTCCGGGCCACGACGCACGGCTGGGCCGCCCCCTGGCCACTGTTGCTGCTCCTCGTCGTACTTGTCGTTGTCGCCGCCGGAGCGGTCGTGATCGCGCGCCGCAACCGGTCACGGCGCCGGAGCCGTGAGGATGCCCGGGTACGGGAGGCCGTCGCGAAGGCGATCCGCGACAAGTCGCCGCAGAAGGGCTGACCGCCCGCCTGCGGTGACGACCCTCGCCCCGCTTCCGGTCGGCGGGGCATCACTGCCGTGGTGGTGAATCCACGGGTCGTCGTGTCCTCATAGGTTGGGTGCGCCCGGCGCCGAGAGCCAAAACACGATCTTGGCGGTGATTTGCCTGTCCAGGATGTCTGCTACTGGCGATGCGGCACTCTCGACCACTCCCCGACAGCCGACCCGGCAACAGGCCCGGGCACTACTATTCGTAGCTGTCGGATTACGGCTAGTCATATTCTTTGGTCAGCTATCGGCGTCTAGCCTCCTCCCCAGACGGACTCCTGGCGCTCGTTGACGAAGCGGGGTGACCGGAGCGCCCCGGAGGTCGCGATGAGGGTCGAGCGGATCGCACAGCCTGCCGGACACGTTCGGCTACCGACCAACCCAGGACGGACGGTCCGACACGCCACGGTGACGGTCCGGATGAAGGACTGACTCGGGCCCGGCGCCGCAGGATCAGCAGCAAAAACGCCCAGCCGAAAGGGATCGCGTGATGAACGTCAGGAGAGCCGTCGCGGGCGGCGTGGCCGGCACGTTGACGATGCTGATCGCGGTGGCGGGGCCGGCGTGGGCGGGCTGGATGAACGAGCCGATCTTCGCCGACGTCACCGGGGACGGGCGGATCGACCGGGTGACGTCGGTTCGGGTGGACGACATGTGCGGCATCAGCGTGGAAGCGGGGTTGGCCGCAGGGGGGTACGACCGGCCACACGTGCGCTCGTACCGGCTGCCCGGATCGACTCCGCCGTACATCTACTGCCCTGACATGGGGGAGGCAGTGGACATGGCTGGCGACGGGACGGTGGAGCTCGTGATGGCCTGGTTCCACGGATCGAACACCGGGTACGACGTGTTGGTGCTGCGCGGCTTCCGCCCCCATCAGATGATCGACACCTTCATGAACCGACCGAGCGTCATCGAGTCTCTCGATCTCACCGCCGACGGCCTGGTGGACATCTGGCAGACGACCGACGACGGACACGGGCTGCTGACGTTCCTGAACACCAGGGCCGGCACCCTGGTGCCAGGGCCGCTCAAGGTGGACGACGTCACCCCGGTGGTTAGCGACATGAGGTTCGTCGACTTCGACGGCAACCGCCGGCTGGACGTCCTGATGCCGTACGTCTATGGCTTGTCGGGACCGTGGTCGAACGGCGTACTCGTGGGGTTCGACAACGGCACCGTCGTCGAGCTGGTCGGCAGTCTGGACAGCGAGGTCTACTGGGACGTCAGCGTGGTCGACGCGGACCGCAACGGACGTCCGGACGTCCGGACGGTGGTTGCCACCGGTCCGACCGTGGGCACGGTCACCACGTTCATCAACCGGGGTGGACGGTCGTTCGTGGTGGCGCCGCTCGCCAACGACGATCTGGCGTACGCCTACCGGGCTCGACCGACGGCCATCAAGGTACGCGACAACGACTGGGCCAGCCGGAACGCGACCCTGAGCATTGTCACCCCGCCGCGCTACGGCCGGTTGACCACGACCGATCCCCGCTACGAGGTGGTCTACCAGCGCACCGCCACGCACCGGCTGCCGGACACCTTCGTCTACCGGCTGAGCCAGGACCGGCGCACCGATACCGCGACTGTCACCGTCCGGATGCGGGACTGAGGGCTGGCGGCGGGCGGGCGCGCGCTGCCGCTCCTGCATCACGTACCGCGACGCAGGAGCGGCAGCAGAGTGCGGTGGGGCTGTGCCGCCGGAGGACGTGACGGAGCTGTTCGCCTCGTTCACGACGTTGCGCGATAGGGCGATCTTTCTGCTGATGCTCGATGGCGGACTACGACCCGGTGAGGTGCTCGGTCTGCGCGTCCCCGTTGACGTCGAGTACGGCCGACGCCGGGTCCACGTGCGCCACCGTGACGATCACCCGCGAGGGGTGCGGCAGAAGTCCCGCACCGACCGGGTGGTCGACCTGCACGATCCGCGCACGCTCACGGCGGTGTCGCAGTACGTGATGACGGAGCGTCCCCGCGAGTCCGGTTCACCGTTCCTGTTCCTGGTGGGCGGTCGGGGCCGCCGTCGGTGTGAACCGTTGGGCTATCAGGCGTTATGGGCAAGCTTCGCCCGCCGTTGCGCCCGGCTCGGCATCCGCACGCCGTGGACGACGCCGCACGCGTTGCGGCACACGCATGCCACGGCGATGTGGGAGTCAGGTATGCGGGAGTTGACGTTGCAGAAGCGACTCGGACACGTCTCGCCGGAGTCGACCCGGATCTACACCCGAGTCTCCGACCGGGAGGTGCTGGCCGACTACGAGGCCGCGACCGCGGTCATCACCGCTCGCAGCAGCCAAGGGCGGACCGAGTGAGCCGCGCGCTCGACGTGGCCGGCCAGGGCTCGACCTGGCTGCGGCACTTCACCGACGACGAGTACACGGCGTTGGTCATCTCCGCAGACAAAGGTCGCTACGAGTCGGGCCGGACCCGACGACAGGGCCGGCGCGAGTTCATCGAGCAGTGGCCCGACCTCGGCGCGTGGATGGCCGCGCCGGTGGCGGACCGGCTGATGCACGCCCCGCCCTACGCCGAGGCTCGGCATCGACACGTGGTGGTCCGCGGGCACCGGCTCTACGTGAGCCTGCTGGCGATGCACGACCGGCTCACCCTCGACTACCCGTGGCTGTTCGCGAACTCGTTCAAAGACCTGCTCACCGAGAGCGGCAAGCTGCTGGGCATGGGGCCCGACTGGCTGACACCTCTGGACGTTGAGGCGCTGCGGATCGGCTACCGGCAGCCTGCCGCGCACCGCACCCTCGCGGGGGCGAGCATCCGCATCGCGCTGCATCGCGGCAACCCGGACTGGCGGACCATCACCGTCGAGGATCTCGACCGGTTCCGCGCCGAGTTGGACGCCTTCGCCGCCCGCGACGACGTGCGCTCCCTACGGCCCGAGTTCGTGGCCGGTGGGAGGGTACGAGGGTGGTACCGCAACCTGCGGACCAGCGTCTACACCACTCAGGTCGTCCTGCACAGCCTCGGCGTGGTCACCGAGCAGGTCCGCTACATCTCCATCGGAGGCCGGCCGCACCAACGCCCGTCCGCGCCACCAGCGATCGAGAAAGTCATCAACCGGTACATCGAACGCACAGCTCCGGCCCGCACCCACGACAACCTACGAACCCGGTTTCGGGTCTTCACCTCCTGGCTGACCGAACACCACCCCGAGGTGACCAACCTCGTCCAGCTCACTAGGACCCAGCTGGAGGAGTTCCTGACCTGGGTCGCCACCGGCTACTGCAACTACCGCACCGGTCAGCCGGTCAGCGTCTCCACCCAAGTGCACACTATCTCGGTGCTCAACGTGTTTCTCCGCAAGACCCTCGCCTGGGGCTGGGGCGACGTGCCGGACCGGCCATTGCTGAGCCACCTTGACATGCCCAAGCAGGTCAAGACGGTGCCCCGCTACCTTCCGGCCCTGGAACTCGAGGCCGTCGTCCAGGGCATCCGCGCTCTGACCGACCCCTACCAGCAGGCCGCCTGCCTGATCGCCCGTTGGGTCGGGCCGCGCCGCAGTGAGATCCGGCGCCTGGAACTGGACTGCCTCGACGCCTACCCCGACGGGCATCCGCGGCTGCGGATCCCGGCGGGCAAGACCTACACCGAACGCATGGTTCCCCTGCATCCTGAGGCCGCGGATGCGCTACGGGTATGCGTCGCGCAGACCCGTGCACGCCGCCAACGACCGCTCCTCGACCAGGTCACCGGCAAGCCGACTCACTACGTGTTCCAACTCCGCGGTCGGTTGCTCAGCGACTACTTCCTGTTCGATTCCGCCCTCCAGCAAGCCTGCGATCACGCCGGCCTCGTTGACGCCGACGGAGCGAAAACCGTGACCAGCCACCGATTTCGTCACACCGTCGGCACGCAACTCGCCGAAGAAGGCGCCCGCATCCAAACGATCATGGCCATTCTCGGACACACCAGCCCCGCGATGAGCCTGTTCTACGCCCGCATCAGCGACACCGCCGTACTCCGCGACTACCAGACCGCGCTGCAACCCGGCGCCCTCCTCGCCGGCCCCGCCGCCGAGGCGATCCGCAACAACGAACTGTCCGAACAGGCGGTCAATTGGCTGTCCAGCAACTACTACAAGACCGCCCTCGAACTCGGCCATTGCCTGCGCCTGCCCGAGGAAGGCCCGTGCGAGTGCGACCTGTTCCTCACCTGCTCCAAGTTCTTCACCACCGCGGACTATCAGTCCCGCCTACAGGAACGGCTCTGCCTGGAGCAACGTCTCGCCGAGGACGCCGCGCAGCGCGGCTGGCCGCGTGAGGTCGAACGGCACAACGCCACCGCCAAACGCATAGCAGGGTTGCTGGATGAGCTTGCTCCTCAGACCAGATAAGCAACGCTGAAGGAAAATAGGTTCGAAGACGACGACTGACTCTCCTCGGCGTTGAACACCGGGTTCAATGACGGCTCCAGCACGTGATCGTCGGTAGGTTTCGTGCCCGCGAGTTTGACAACAGGCCGGGGTGGCCGTTGACACCGGGGCCAGTCGCAGCGCTGAGCCGAGAAATTGGGTGGTCCCGGCCCGCATGTCGTCGCTAGGGTCGCGTGGTGGCATACCAGCACCCGCTCGCCTACGTACTGGGGCTGGAGGGCGTGGCGTTGCTGCGTGCCTTCGCCGGCGACTACGACCGGGACTTCATCGAAGCGCGCATCAGCGAGGTCCGGCGCCTTCTGGACAGCCCATCGCTGAACGGTGACGGGGTCACCGCAGCGCACGTCAACACCGTGAACGGCTACAAGGTTTGGTCCGCGACCTACGATCAACCAGGTAACGGGCTGTTCGACATTGAAGAACCCATCGTCCAGGACATCCTCGGCTCCCTGCCACCTGGCGTCGCCTTGGACGCAGCTTGCGGCACCGGCAGATACACCGAGTACCTCGCCAAACAAGGGCACCGGGTCATCGGCGTCGACAGCTCCCCGGAAATGCTGGCTCACGCTCGTACTCGTGTTCCCAACGCCGAACTGCGGCAGGGCAACCTGCATCAGATCCCCCTACCCGACGACCACGTCGACGTCATCGTGTGTGCGTTGGCGCTGACCCACCTTCCCGACGTCGGACCGGCGATCACCGAGTTCGCCCGCGTGCTGCGTCCTGGCGGCCATCTGGTGATCACGGACGTGCATCACGAGCTCGTGGCATTAGGGTCCGTACCACGAATTCGTTCTGCCGAAGGTGATCCGGGGCTGCTGCCTGCGTTCCGCCATCGGGCCAGTGACTACCTCCACGTCGCCCTGCCATTGGGCCTGCAGCTACAGCGTTGCGAGGAGCCTCGGATGTCCGGCAACGCCAGCGAGGACATGCCCGGGGAAATCGCGACAGGACCATGGGACGTCTGGCCTTGGTCGCTGTTGGGCATCGTCCCGGCGGCAGCCGGGGCTGCCTGGGACGGAACACCAAGCCAAATCATCTGGCACTTCCAGCTGGCGCCGAGCGCAAACACGGCGGCAGCCACTTCTTCCGCTGCCAACTAACTGGCCCTAACCTGGGGTTTCTCGTCAATTGCTCCCAAGCAGAATCACGGCGACAGCCCCGCGACGCCGAGGCGGAGTACGCGCTGGCCCCATTCGGCGACTACACCGTCGAGGACGGCGTGTGGACTCCGGGCTGGCACAAGGGCTGACGGAGTCCCCAAGGCGTCGACCAACAGGTCAGCAGCGTGTCGACGCTGACGTCGAGACGGTCTCGACTACGCTCAACTCAACTCACGCCCAGACCGATCCCTACGTGATCACCAGTCGGATTCTGCGGCCAGGTTGTCGAGATAAAGGACGACGGACGCGGTGACCCGCACCCGCACCTGCCCGGGCCCTGGCTCGGGCACGGGCAGATCCGCCGCCACGTGCAAAACCTCCGGCCCACCGAACTCTGCATAGCTGACTGCGCGCATCGCCGTACCCTCCGCTGGATGTCGTGGTTTCCATGACGGTAGGTACCGTTGGGCACTGTGAGAAAGTAGGTACCTTGGAGTGCCTAGGGCACCGGAGGGGATGGTGAGACGTTGACGACGACGACCGCTGGGCAACGACGTGAGCAGGCAAACGTGATTACGACGCGTTTCTGGCGACCTGCCCGACCCGGGAGTTGCTGAGCACGCTCACCGACAAATGGGCGGCGCTGGCGATCGCGGCGCTCGCCGACGGCCCGCAGCGGCATGGCGAACTCGCCCGCCGCATCGCCGGCGTCAGCCAGAAGATGCTCACCCAGACCTTGCGCAAGCTGGAACGCGATGGTCTGCTCACCCGCACGGTGACCGCGTCGGTGCCGGCCCGCGTCGACTACGCGCTCACCCCGCTCAGCTGCGATCTGTTCCCGGTGATGGTCGCGATCAAGACCTGGGCAGAGGCGCACATGGATCGCGTCTTCGAGGCCCGCGCCCAGTTCGACGCACGACCGTGACGGCCGGTGGGCGCCGTACCTCTCGGCCCCGCTCACCGCGCGAGCGATCATCACAGATGGCGGTTGGGAGATGCCAACGTTGGCGTCACCACCAGAGCCACTGGGCGTTGTGGCGATGCTGGCGGATCGTGGGGACGGTGTCGACAGTCCCGTCGTCGCGATACTCCTTGACGGAATTTCGGCACGCGACTCGCGCTGCTTGACGTTCTCTGCTGGTCCATACGAGACATGGTTGACCCCCCTCGGGGCCGCGGATGCGGCCACCTGAAGGGGGTGGAACGCGGCGCTCCCTGTCCGTCAGTCTCGGGCCCGATGGAACACCAGGTCCGCGCCGGTGGTTCGGCGGCTCTGGAGTGTCTTCGCCGCGCTGTCGTCGCCGATCTATGCTGCGTGTCCGGTCGTACGACGAAGGGCTGTTCGTGAGCTTTCCTCAGTTACGTGCTCGTACCCGTAACTTCACGCTCGGTCTGCCTCAGCGGTTCCAGATCCGTGGGGACGGACGTCAGGTGCTGTTCACACGCACGCGTGCTGGCGACGACCCGATCGCATGTCTCTGGGCGTACGACGTGGCGGCGGGGAGCGAGCGGCTGCTGTTGGACCCACGCGAGCTGGCTCTCGACGACGGTGACCTGCCGGCGGCCGAGCGGCGTCGCCGCGAGCGTGCTCGCCAGCCCGGTGGCGGGGTCACCGAGTACAGCTGCGACGTCGACCAGTCGATTGTCGCGGTCGCGCTCGGCGGCAAACTGGTGGTGCTCGACCCGGCCACCGGCATTACCCGGACCCTTCCGTCGGTCAGCGGCGTGGTCGATCCCCGGCCGGACCCGACCGCCCGGTTCATCGGATACGTCGGCGGCGGTGCGTTGCACCTCGTCGACGTCGACGGCACCGGCGCGCGAACTCTGGCCGCGCCGGAGGCCCCGCACGTGAGTTACGGACTCGCCGAGCACGTCGCAGCCGAGTCGATGCATCGCCGACGGGGCTGGTGGTGGGCCCCGGACGGTCAGCGCCTGGTCGCGGCGAGAGTAGACGAGAGTCGTGTGCAGGTCTGGCATGTGGCCGACCTCGCCAACCCCACCGCCGCTCCGGTGGCCATGCGCTACCCGGCCGCGGGTACCGCCAACGCGGACGTCAGTCTGGTCGTCCTCGGCCTCGACGGCAGCCGAGTCGAGGTCGACTGGGACCGGAAGGAGTTCGAGTACCTCACCGCTGTCAGCTGGGATCGCAGCGGTTTGACCATCGCGGTACAGAACCGGTCCCAGACCTGCGTCCGGGTGCTGCGTGTCGATCCGGACACCGGGGCCAGCCGCGTCGAACACGAACAGACGGATTCAGCCTGGGTATCGCTGGTGCCCGGCGTGCCAGCACGCACCGCCGACGGCGCTCTGGTCTGGACGACCGACATCGAGGACACTCGGCACCTCCTCGTCGGCGGCGACCCGGTCACGCCACCCGGTCTTCAGGTGAAGGAGATACTCGGTGTCGACGGAGACACCGTGCTGTTCGCCGGTTCGACGGAGTCAACCGAGCGGCACGTGTGGACCTGGTCCGCCGGTGCCGGGCTGTCCCAGCTGACGACTTCCGGCGTGCACGACGGGCACCGAGCGGGCGGTACGACCGTCCTCGTAAGCCGCAACCTGGACGAGCCGGACCCGCGGATCACCGTGCGAGCCTCCGACGATTCCCCGGCCTGGTTGACCAGCCGCGCCCAGACGCCACCGCTGACCCCTCGGGTCGACCTGTTCGAGGCCGGCCCGCTCCGGCTGCGTACCGCTGTGCTCCTCCCTACCGGCCACCGGCGAGGCGACGGCCCGCTTCCGGTGCTGATGGACCCATACGGTGGGCCAGCAGCTCAGCGGGTACTCGCCGCGCAGTCGGTGTACCTGACCTCGCAGTGGTTTGCTGACCAGGGCTTCGCCGTGGTGATCGTCGACGGGCGTGGCACCCCGGGCCGCGGCCCACGCTGGGAGCGTCTGGTGCACGGGAAACGCGGCGGCGCTCCGCTCGAGGATCAGGTCGACGGCTTGCGCGAGGCGGCACGCCGATACCCGGAGCTGGACCTGACCCGCGTCGGAATCCGGGGCTGGTCCTACGGCGGCTACCTCGCGGCGCTGGCCGTGCTGCGCCGCCCCGACGTGTTCCACGCCGCGATCGCTGGCGCGGCAGTCGTAGACCAACGCCTCTACGACACCCACTGGCAGGAGCGTTTCCTCGGCCACCCCGATGACAACCCGGAAACCTACGACCGGGACTCACTGCTGCGTTACGCGCCTGAACTGCGACGGCCGCTGCTGCTGATCCACGGTCTGCTGGACGACAACGTCCATCCGGCGCACATGCTGCAACTCTCCGCGAAGCTACTGGCCGCCGGCCGGCCGCACAACGTGCTGCCACTCCCCTCCGGCACCCACATGGTGGGCGAGGACATCGCCGCGCGCCTCCTGGGCGCCCAGGTGGATTTCCTCCGCACAGCGTTGAGCGCTGACGCGACCGCAGTGGCCCGCCCCGACCGGACCGGTGCACCGTAGTCAGGCGATGGCGTCACCGGGAGGTCGCGGTCGGTGTGCGCCGTTGAGGCATCAGCCGCCGGTGTGGGGATGCACCGGCGTCCTCAGGTTGGGCGTCGACTGTTCCGCCACCACGTTTCCGGCGGCGTCGTACCCGACCAAGAGCGGCGGGTCGACGCTCTCGTTGGCGAGGTACCAGAAAAAGAACATGTCTTCGGCGCGTACGGCCGACCGTAGGGATCCGTCGGGCAGTCGCAGTTCCGCCCGCGCCGCACTCCCGGCGGCGGCCCACATCGTGTGAATTCCCCGGCCGTCCTCGGACCCGCCCATGGTGCTGAACGGCTCCATGCCCTGGTCGGTGTCCGCGCACTGTCCCCCGGCCAGCTTGAAGCTCGTCGGGGCCGGCCGGTCGAGGTCACCGGGTGGCTCGAACAGCGGGGCGATGCAGATGGTGCCGTCCTGACCCTTCGCGGACCAGACGGTTAGTACGGTGCCGTCAGGGCCCGGTGCCTGGGCCACTCGTCGTGCTGTCTGGACGTCCACCGCACCGCCGGTCTCGGTCTCCCAGAACGACAACGGCCTGGTGAATGACTCGGGCAGCAGTCCTCCGGCGACGGCGATGCTCGCACCCGACGCGACCAGCGCGGCGGTCAACACGGCGGTGAACGCGACCCGCCGCCTACGCGACCGTGGAGGGGCCTCCGGCCGTTCGGCAACGGTGGCGATCAACAGGTTTTCCAGTACTGCGTCCCGAGTCGAGCGGGGCCACCGGTCATCGACCGTGGTAATCGGTCGGAGCTTCTCGACAATGGTCATCATGTCGCGGTCCTTGGTCATGCGGTGCCTCCTGCAGATGGCAGTGGACGTTGGGCAGCGTCGACGTGTGGTGCTGCGTCCGCCTCGCCGCTGGCGCGCAGCCGCCGCCGCGCCCTGAACAGACGTACGTGGAAGGCCGGTAGTGAGCAGCCCGCCACCCGCGCCGCCTGCTCCGGGGTCAGGCCGTCCCAGGCGATCAGCAGTAGCGCCTCCCGCTCCTTCGGGGTCAGCACCGCCAGTTGGTTCAGTACGGCTGCGCGCTCCGTGGCGAGAACATCGGCGGCGACAGCCGGCTCCGCGATCTGCCGGAACCGTTCCAGCTCGGCGGCCACCCGCGCCTGCCGATGCCCCGATCGGCGCAGGTTGGAGATGGTGTTGCGGGCGACCACGAGCAACCAGGGCAAGGGATCGTCCGGAACACTGCCGAGCTTCCGCCAGGCCACCAGGAACGTCTCCGACACCACGTCCTGTGCCGAATCGAAGTCAAGGTGTCGCAACGCGTACGCCATCACCCGGGGTCCGTGTTCGGTCCATAGCTCCACGAATCGTCGTTCATGCCGCTCGGCTGCGTGCTCTTCTCTCACACCACGTAGTGTCCGGCCGCACTCCGAAACTTACGGCGACAGCTGCGAGAGGTGGAGCAGGTGCGGTTCATTCCGGGAGGGTGGTCATCGGGCCTCGCGCGCCGGCGGCCCCGGTGCTGTTCACGGCGTCAAGCGATGAACCACCGCCTCTGATCGCCGAACGTCTTTCCCGGATGTGCGACGATTCAGGCATGGGAATCATGACCGCAGTCGCGGTGGTCGTCCGACTGGTCGCGCTCGTCGCACTGAGCTGGCTCCTGGTGGCCGTCGCCTCCCCGACAGCGGATCCGTTCGTTGTCAATGTTGGTTGGCTACTGATGATCGGGGTTGTGCTGGCTGTCCCACCGAGCCGCCGCTCCGTGTCACGGTGGGTCAGCACCGGGCGGCTGACACGCTCTCCCAGGTAGCTTGGCAGCGGTGAGTCGGGACGCGTGCGCCGCGGCGCTGCACCGCTACGTATTCGCCGCCAAGCGTAGGGTTTTCTGCTTCAGACGAGTGGTTCCGAAGCGGCAGGAGCGTCTGTGTATCGAGCATTGCTTCTCACCGGGGTCGCCGGGGTCGGAAAGTCCACGGTGGCGAACGCGGTCGGCGGCGTTCTCACCTCGGCGGGCCACGTCACCGCCGTCGTCGACGCGGACATGCTGGCCCAGTTCGGGCCTCCTCCGAACGGAGACCTTCCGAGCGGTCGGTTCTATGACGAACTCAAGTGCACCAACCTGGCAGCGGTGTGGGCCAACTACCAGGCTGCCGGCGCACGGTACCTCGTCGTCGCTGCTGTCATCGACGGCGTGGCCCAGCGGGAGCGGTACGCCGCGAGCCTCGCAGGTTGTGAGATCCGCCTGGTCAGGTTGATCGCAGACAAGGAGACCGTCGTCAGCCGCCTGCGGCGACGGGACATTGGATCGAAGCTCGAAAAGCACCTCAGAGCACTGGACGAGCCGAGCCTTGCACCGAACGCGACCGGCGTTGCGGACTTCACGGTCACGAACGACCGCGCGGCTGCCGACGTCGCCGCAGGGATCCTCGTCCGAGCGGGTTGGCTGGACCGGGCCAGGTGAACGCGGTACGACTGACGCGTGGCGGGCACTGCCGCGTCAACAAGTGTCCGAAGAAGATCTTGCAAGGAAAATCGAAAACGGTCTGGCGGCTCCGTCCCGGGAGTGGATGCGGCCATCGTGCCGTACAACGCCAAGGAGACCCGGCATGACGATCCAGCGGATGGACAACGTCCTCATCGTTGTCGACGACCTCGACGCTGTCATCTCGTTCTTCGTCGAACTCGGCATGGAACTGGAGGGCAAGGGGCCGATCGAGGGACGTTGGGTGGAGCGCGTCATCGGGATCGACGACGTCCGACAGGATGTGGCGATGCTGCGGACCCCGGACGGCCACGGCCGGATCGAGCTGGCGATGTTCCACACGCCGAAGGCGATCAGCGCAGAGCCGAAGGATGCACCGGTGAACACGCTGGGCATTCGTCGCGTCATGTTCGCTGTCGACGACATCGAGGGCGTCGTTGCCCGCCTGCGCGCCCACGGCGCCGAACTCGTCGGCGAGCTGGCGCAGTACGAGGACAGCTATCGGCTCTGCTACGTCCGCGGCCCGGAGGGCATCATCGTCGGACTGGCTGAACAGCTCGGCTGAAGGCCACCGAACAGCGATTCATCGGCACCGACGGCCGTGGCGTCGTTTGGCCGGAAGCCACGGATGGGCCTTCTCGATGTGATCGGTCAGGGCAGGATCTCGACATACCCGTCGGTGCCGTGCACACGGATCCGCTGCCCGTCCCGGATCAGCCGGGTGGCCCGCTCCACGCCCACGACGGCCGGCAAGCCGTACTCCCGGGCGATCACTGCGCCATGGGTCATCAGGCCGCCCACCTCCGTCACCAGGCCCTTGATTCCGACGAACAGAGGCGACCAGCTGGGGTCCGTGTAGGCCGTGACCAGGATGTCGCCCGCCTCGAGGTCGGCCTCCGTCATGTCGAGGATGACGCGGGCCCTCCCCTCGATCGTCCCGGCGGAAACCGGTAAGCCGACCAGGGCGCCGGCCGGCACGTCGTCGCGCCGGTACGCCCCGGCGATGGCCTCGCCATCCGAGGTCAGCACCCGGGGCGGCGTGAGCGCGAGATACGACCGGAACGCGTCCTTGCGCCGCTGGATGAGCTGGTCATCCGACTGGTTCGAGCGCGCGACGTCGTGGAGCTCCTGGAACGTGAGGTAGAAGATGTCCTCCTTCTCCGGGAGCACGTTGGCCCGCACGAGGCGCTCGGCCTCTTCCAGTAGGGCTTGCTTGTAGACGAAGTAGCGGCTGACGATGCCGTACTTCGGGTACTCCCGGTAGCCGATGAAGGTCCGGACCCGGTCGATCATCCGCTTGGCCTCGTCGGCTTTCTGCTCCCCGTCCGGCAGGGCCCGCAGGCGTGACAGCACGTCCTGTTCCTTCTTCCGCGCCTCCTGCCGCCCTTGCGCGAAGCGCCGCTCGGCGGCGCCCGGCTCGAAGAGCTTGACGTTGTCGAGGATCAGGGGCACCAGCGTGGTGGGGCGTTCGCGCCAACGCGGCCGCGTGATGTCGATCTCGCCGACGCAGCGCATGCCGTACCGGTCGAGGTAGGCCTCGATGGCGTCGCGCGCTTCGGTCCCGCCCGCGACCTTCGGCAGTTCGTCCAGGAAGCCGTCGTCCTCGACGCCCTGCAGGAACGCCACCACCTCCGGGTGCGGACGGATCACGTCCGCGACGTCGAGCAGCGCCAGTCCCATCTCCGACGTGACGTTGCCAGGTGCGGACAGCGTGAGCGTGTCGGCCGCGTTCTTCTCGCCCAGCCATTCGTGCAGCTGGTCGTTGAGCCACCAGGTGGCCTCCATCCCCGCCATGATCACCTGCATGCTCAGCGGATCACCGAGGACTCGCTTGTGCTCCTGGAATGCCTCGAGCATGAAGTCGAACAGCGCCGGTCCGGTCTTCGTCCGGATGTCGCGCCGCAGCGCGGCGTTGGACGCCTCGCTGCGCTCGATCAGCTCGGTGACGATGGCCGGATCGGTAGCGATCGGGGCGGCCGCGCCGCTGGCCGGCGGCCCGCCGGGACCAGCGTCCGGAAGCGTCGGGACGAAGTCACCGCGGTCGAGGACGGTCTCCAGCGCGTCCCTGATCAGCGGATCGCCCCTCCCCACCAGCTCCAGGAGGCCGGCGCGGCTCGCCGGCGAGGCCAGTCGCCGGGTGACGTCGACGAACAGCCTCCCGCCGGCCTCGTGCATGGGCGCCATGGCCGTCAGCTGCCACATGGAGACGCCCAGGGGCCTCATGGGGTCGGTCATCATCTGCTGATGACCAACGGAGACGTAGACGTGATTCTCCTGGTCGCCGGTCTCGGGGATGGGGAACAGCGTCGTGATCGGCCGGCTCTGAACGATCTCGAAGCCGCCACCGACCAGGCACCATTCGATGTCCTGCGGGCGGCCGAAGTGCGCTTCGATCCGCCGCCCGAGCTGCACGAGCCGCACCACCTGCGCATCTGTCAGCGCCGGCTGCTCCTGCCGCTGCGGGTCGATCGCCACTTCCTGCGTACCGCCAGCCGGCAGGGCGTTAACGGCACGCTGTTTGGCGCCGACCACCTTGGCGACGACCTCGCCGTGTCGCACCGTGAAGACGTCCGGGTTCACGAGGCCGGAGACCAGTGCCTCGCCGAGGCCGAAACTGGCGTCCACGGTGGAGACCTTCCGGTTGCCCGTGACGGGGTCGGCCGTGAACAGGATGCCGGACGCATCCGGGAAGACCATCTGCTGCACGACCACGGCCATGTGCACCGTACGGTGGTCGACGCCGTTCCGCTGGCGGTAGGTCACGGCCCGCTCGGTGAACAGCGAGGCCCAGCACCGGCTGACGTGCCGGAGGATCGCCGCCGGACCCACGACGTTGAGGTACGTGTCCTGCTGGCCGGCGAAGGATGCCGTCGGCAGGTCCTCCGCCGTCGCGCTGGATCGCACGGCGTAGGCCGCTTGCTCGCCGAGTTGGGCGAGCGCACGGGTGATCGCCGCCGCGAGATCGCCCGGGATGGCAATCCCTTCGACGGTCCGGCGGATCTCCGCGCTGAGCGTGCGGATCGCCTCCTGGTCGTCCGGGTTCAGGCGCGACAGCTGATCGAGCCGATCGTCGATCGACGGCGCTTCCGCCATGATCCGCCGGAAGGCGGCCGTCGCCACGCAAAAGCCGGCCGGCACGCGGACGCCTTCGATCCGCGACAGCCCGCCCAGGTGCGCGGCCTTGCCGCCGACGACCGCGACCTGCGTCTCGTCAACCTCTTGAAGATCCACCACGTACTGCTCGATCACTGCGGTACCTCCGAGGCAGCCGTACGCCGTCGCACTGCACTGGTTGGTCGAATCACCGGCGCCTCCAGATCTGTCGAACCTCTTGCTGGGCACGTCCTCGTCTCTGGTTGCCTTCCCTCTGACGAATCGGCCGGCCGTTCGGCCCGGTCGGGCGGCGTGCACAGTCGCGCCTCCGTCCCGAGCGCCCGCAACCGCACCGCCAGTCCCACCGCTGGTCCGACGTCACCGCGTCGCCCGTACATCGACAACAACACACGCACGTCGTGCCCTCATTTCCGCAGGTTGTGGCCTCGGCCGACGATTCTGCGCCACGCCCCCGGTCTTGCCGCAAGCCCCCCAGTGCGCTATACATTAAGAGTGGCAGGGAGAGGTCTCCCTGCCTTTGCGTTTTGCCGCCGCCGGAAACTGACCTGAGCGCAGCCGCAGAACCAGACGATCTTTCCCCTTGCCGGCAATGCCCGAACGCCGTCGCGCGCGCCGCATCCCCGGAGATCGTCGCGCCGTGCGAGCGCTGGGCCACGCGAGCGCTGGGCCATGCTCGCCAAAGGGAGCCTGACGGTCGCCGTAGCTCAAGTCGGCCGCCCGTTCGCTACTGGGCTGAACTCCGACCTGGCGGCTGTACTCGCCGGGCTGAGACGGCCTTCAGCTCCGGTCCGGTCGAGGGGAACCTCAGCCGCATCCAGATGATTGAAAACAGGTGTACTGCCGCGCCGGCTCCGACCTGCTCCGCAAACGCGTCCTACTCGGTGCCTGACAAGGCTCCTACCTCGTCGGACGTCGTCTCGCGCCGCCCGACGCAGTCATGCTCCCAGAAGGTGTTCGAGTAGACGAACGTCCCGGTCATCCAGGGTTCGTAGGCCGACAACCTCACGACTTGGAAAGCCCAGTCGGGGATGCGCAGCGAGGGCTTACGGAAGTCGTATTCCACAGCCGGGCTGAACCCCAGACGAGAGTAGTAGCGCGGATCGCCCTCGAGGAATACCAGCGGAACGCCACGCTCGTCGAGTTGCTGGAGACCAGCGCGGACAAGTGCGGAGCCAATACCGCCGCGTTGCCACTCGGGCGCGACCGCGAGTGGGCTCAACGACTGGACCGCCACCAGCCGCCGCGGGGCGTCGAGCAGCGCCCGACTGAACATGACGTGTCCCACGACCCCGTCTGCCTCCTCGGATACCAGTGAAAGCACAGTGGGATCATCGCGCCGAAGGGCATCCACCAACCGGGCCACCGTGCCCCCATGGTCGCCGCCAAACGCGGCCTTATGGACGGAACCGACCGCGTCGAAGTCACGCGTCTGCTCAATGCGAAGGGGCATGGGGGGCAAGGTAACGGCCAGCGCCAAACGGGCCAAACGATTAAGCGCGCATCGCACACGCAGACTCCAGGGAGATCTCCGGGCCCTCCGGCACACCGCCGGACGCCACGCTCCACGCCTCCTGCTCTACGGGTCGCTGCTGGGCGGCAGCCCGCCCACCGTGATGGTCGTGGCCGTGCGGTGCCGGTCGTTGCGTGACGCGCGGCTCACGGCAGATCTGGACGCCATCGGCCGTTCCGATGGGCGGCGGTAGAGTGCGCAGCCATGGCCGCTCCTCCTGTCCTGCGAGACGTCTTCAACGCCTACCGCGCGCAACATGGTGAGGAGGACGACGGCGTCCTCTTCGAGGACGAGCAGGCACCGATCAGCCGGCTGGACGTGCTCGTCTATCGGCCCACGCCCGCGGTGGACATGACTTCGTTCGCCACCATCGGGATGGCGGAGAAGGAGATGCCGGTGAGGCCGGGACCGGGTGGAGGTGGTCGCGGGGAACTCCACTTCCGGCGGCGCGGACCGCTCGCCCGTCTCGACGAGCACGCCATCGCCGTCCGATTGGCCAACCTCGCGATACATCCGTTCGTCACGGGGCAGCAACTGAACTGGGGGCACATGATCAGTTTCGGCGAGGACTTCCCGACCTTCCCCGGGTGCCGAGCGGTCTTCCTTGCCGGGCCGTTGAGCGCAGACGGCCTGGACTATGTCCACACCAGCGTGGGCGCTGTCCGAGTCATCAATGTCGTGCCGATCACGGACGCGGAACGTGAGCGGGGAAGAACGCTGCCGCCCGTCGACTTCGCGCAATCACTCCTGGAGCATGTCGACATCTTCGCCGAACGACCGCAGTAGCTGGATCAAACCGTGCTGCGACGACGGTGCACGCACATCGGCACGGTCGTACGTCAAGCGGCGTGGCTGACGACTGGACCGGACCTGCGGAAAGTGGCGGACGGACGCGCCCGCTCGGCGGCGAATGTGCCGCACCTGACCAGGCTCCATCGTGCTGGAGGACAAGGTCTGGATCGGCAGCAACGCCGTCGTGCTCCCCGGCGTTCGCATCGGGTACGGCGCCGTCATCGGCGCGGGCAGTGTCGTCACTCACGACATCCCGGCCATGACCGTCGCCGTCGGCGCCCCCTGCCGAGTCGTCCGACACGTCACGGACGACGACCTCCGCACCCGCACAGCCCCCGCCGAGGAGCCAAGAACGTACGCATAGCTCCGCTCCGGAGAGTCTCCGTGCGCACTCAGCTGCGAGCCGCCAACCGAACCGACGCACAGTCCAACTCACGAGCAGCCAGTCAGGCTCAACGGAGTTCGTGGCCCGTGGTGCTGTCGACGTGATCGGGGATCGCGCCGTCGTGACGGTCACCGGTGGTTGAGGTGCCTGACGGCTCGAACATCAGGATCGCTCCGCCCGGCGAGGACGGCTTGTGCTGAGTCCCCTTGGGGACGACAAAAACGTCACCGGCCCGGAGACTGACAGTCCGCTCCCCGCCATCGACATCACGCAGCGCGATGTCGAACTGCCCGTCAAGGGCGAGAAAGAACTCGTCGGTGTCGTCGTGGACGTGCCACACGTGCTCGCCAAGGGTGTGCGCGATCCGGACGTCGTAGTCATTCATCCGGGCCACGATCCGCGGGCTGTAGATCTGGTCGAACGAGGCCAGTGCCTTGCTGAGATTAACCGGTTCGGACATCATACGCCCAGCCTGACCGGCTAGTGCCCGAGCGTCTTGTACGTTCTTGATATGGACGAGCCAGTCCCTGAGCCGTCTCGGGTCGTCGCCTGGCGACCGAAGGTTCCCGGGATATCAGAGGTGTTTCACGCCCGGATTATCGGTTACCGGTACCCGACGCACTGGCACGACACGTGGACCGTCCTGATCGTCGATGCCGGCGCCATACGATATGACCTGGACAGCCGCCATCACGGCGCCGCTGTCGAGACCGTCTCGATCCTGCCGCCCGGCGTAGCTCACAACGGCTATCCCTCGGAGCGCTTCGGCCGGTTCCGCAAGCGCAACCTCTACCTGAACAGTGACTTCCTGCCGGACGAGCTGGTCGGCCCCGCCGTCGACGTCTCCACCTTCCAGGATCGGCAGCTACGCACGGCGATCGGCCAGCTACACGACCGCCTCCGCGCACCCGAAGGGCTGGATGTCGAAGCGCGGCTGGCGCTGATCGCGGAGCGATTCCAGCAGCATCTGCGGCACCGCGCACCGGTCGCTCGGGAGCCGGAGCCGTTCATCGCCAGCCAGCTCCGCGCGTACCTGGACGCACATATCACCGGCAAGGCTGCCCTACACGACGCCGCCAGAGTGTTGGACCGAAGCGTCCCGCACCTGGTACGCAGTTTCACGCAGCGATACCACATCTCCCCGTACGCCTACATCGTCGGTGCGCGTATCGACATGGCACGAAAGCTCCTACTGCAAGGTCAACCTGTTGCCAGCGTCGCCGTCGAGGTTGGTTTCCACGATCAGGCGCACTTCACTCGTCATTTCAGACGTCACGTATCGATTCCACCCGCCCGCTATGCAAGAAGCGGCCTCGTGCTCGATTGAGCCTCGTCCGAACGCACTCACCTCGGCCGACAGTGAGTACGCAGGCGGCAGCATCGCGGCGTGGCCGCGACCGTTTGTGTCGAATCGGCGCCTGGATGACACAGCGGGGCGCCCGCTTCGCTGTCTACCCATGGTCTGCCTACGCAGCACGCTGGTCACGGCTCGGGCTGGGCGCCATCGCCCGGTGATGATCATGGGCAAGGTCGCGACGATCCCGTCTATGATCCACCGGCAGCGCGACCGTGACGGAGGAACGCAAGTGATCGACGCGATCTTTTTTGACGTCGGCGGGACGATCCTCGACGAGTCCCGCGAGTTCAACACCTGGGCGGACTGGCTCGGCGTTCCACGGCATACGTTCTCGGCGGTCTTCGGTGCGGCGATCGCCCGGGGTCTGGACTGGCAGGAACCGTTCCGGGTCTTCCGGCCCGGTTTCGATCTCGCGGCCGAACTCGAACGCCGTGCAGCTGCCGGCAAGCCGGAGTCGTTCGGCGAAGAGGACCTCTACCCCGACGCGCGATCGTGCTTGACCTCGCTGAAGGATCAGGGCCTGTTCGTGGGCCTGGCCGGCAACCAGCCAGCTCATGCCGAGACGACCCTCCGCGCTCTCGGCCTCTCCGTGGACGTGATCGGTACGTCGCACGGTTGGGGTGTGGAGAAGCCGTCACCGGCCTTCTTCGAGCGGGTCGTTCGCGCTGGCGGTGGCGATGCGTCTTCGATCCTGTACGTCGGCGATCGGCCCGACAACGATGTACGCCCGGCCAGGGAGGCCGGTATGAAGACGTGCCTGATCCGGCGCGGGCCGTGGGGTTACATCCTCGACATCCCCGCCGTGTCCGAGCAGTGCCTGTTCCGCATCGATTCGCTGGACGAACTCCCGAGCCTGGTCGCGAAGCACAACGCGGAACGCGGCTAGCTCGCCGGTAGCACGCGGGATACAAGATCGGCTAGGTTCGCGCACTGGTGCGGTGGGTGGACCAGGCGTGACAGAGCGGTGGTACGGGCATGTACCGCGAGCGGCGGGCGAACGGGATACCGTCCGGGCATGACGCCACGACCGAGCGGTGATCCCGGCATCGGGGAACGCATCCGGGCACGCCGTCTGCTGCGCGGCTGGAGCATCCGGTACGCCGCCAGCCGTGCCGGCATCTCGCACGCCACCTGGAGCCGGATCGAGAGGGGCAGGCAGGCTGCCGACAACCGGTTCACGCTGGCCGACATCGCGGCGGCGCTGGACTGCGCGCCGGCCGAGCTGACCGGCGTACCGGTGCCGGCGGCCGATCGGGATGTGGTCGCCGCGCACGCCGACGTGCATGGCATCCGGCAGGCTCTGGTCGACATCGACCTGTCCGAACCGGGCACCCGACCCTCGGCCTCGGTCGCCGAGTTGGCTCGTACGGTCACTCTGGTCGACACGTTGCGGCAGGCGTGTGATTACGCCGGCGCCGCCCGCCTCCTGTCGAACCTGCTGCGCGACCTGCACGCGGAGACCGCCGGCCCGGACCGCGGAGTCGCGTTGCGGTTGCTCTGCGACGTCACGTTCATCGCCTCGTCGGTGCTGCGCAACCTTGGCCGCCCGGCCGACGCGTGGCTGGGTGCCGAGCGCTGCCGGGACGCGGCCGAGGCCGCCGACGACCTGGCGCTTCGGGGGTACGCCGCCTACGCGCGTGCCTGCGCGGCCGCCGCCTGCGGCTCTTACCAGCGTGGACTCACGCTGGCCGAACGCGCGGTGAACGAGCTGCGCGGGCACACCGGCCAGGCGGGTGTCTCCGAGGTACTCGGCTCGCTGCTGCTCGCCTGCGCGCTGGCCAGCCGTGGCCGCGGACGCCTGGACGACAGCCGGGCCTGGTCGGCCGAGGCCGTCGAGCTTGCCGGCCGCACCGGCGAGACCTCCACGATGGGCCTGTACTTCGGCCCGACCAACGTCGCCATCTGGCAGATCGGCATCGAGGCGGACGGCGGCGATCCGGGCCACGCCGTGGAGATCGCCCGCGCTACGAGGCCGGCGGCCATCCCGGCCAATTTTCGGCAGGTGTTCTACTACGCCGATACCGCGCGGGCCCTGGCCCGGCTGCGTGGCCGGGACCACGAGGCGAT
The DNA here is from genome assembly GCF_042658085.1 of Plantactinospora solaniradicis. NCBI lineage: Bacteria > Bacillati > Actinomycetota > Actinomycetes > Micromonosporales > Micromonosporaceae > Plantactinospora > Plantactinospora solaniradicis. The sequence continues at coordinate 38,966 of NZ_JBHSPR010000013.1, forward strand.
CCGCTTCCTGCTCACCGCCGAACGGCTGGCGCCCCAGCACGTACACACGTCGGCCCTGGCCCACGAGACCACCCGCGCGCTGTTGGACCGCTCGATCCGCCGCGCCGGCGGCACGGAACTCCGTGGCTTGGCCGAGCGCCTACAGATCACGGCCTGACCGCGACTGCCCGGTGAGCCGACCTCCGAGGGTGGCACCACCGGGCGGTGGCGCGGGCACCTGAGCCGTGGAGGCCGGCCGCACCCGTCGCCCAGCCCGGCGGACCGGGCGCACCTACGTCAGATGTCTCGGCCCGACCGTCCAGATCGCACAGGCACATCAGGTCCAACACCCGTGGGAATCGCGCGGCATCCGAATTATCGTTGGCTCGCGCGCACTGCGCGCCGGTTCTGCGGCCCCTGCGAATCCGGAGGAACAGACGATGGTGTCTTTGGACCAGCTGCCCGAGATCAGGACCGAGCTCTTCATCGGCGGCGAGATTCGCACCGCCGACGACACACTGCAGGTGATCGACCCGGCCGACGGCGTGTCGGTTGTCGGCCACGCCGCAGCGGCCAGCGCCAAGCAGGCAACGTCCGCAGTCACCGCGGCCCATCGAGCGTTCCCGGCGTGGGCGGCCCGTACCCCACAGGAGCGGGCCGCACTGCTGACGGCGGCACTTGCTCCCTTGGAGGCCGACCGCTCGGCAACGGCGGAGGTGCTCACCCGGGAAAACGGCAAGATCCGCTTGGAGTCGTTCATCGATTCCGTCGTGTTCGAGCACCGCTTCAACCTGGCCGTAGGCCTGGCCGACGAACTCGAGCGCGTGACGCACCTGCCGGCGCCGCCGTACCGCACCGAAATCTCGTACCTGCCGCTGGGCGTTGTGACGATCATCGTGCCGTTCAACTGGCCGCTGGCGATCCTGGCCGCCGCGCTGCCGCAGGCGCTGCTGGCCGGTAACACCGTCGTGGTGAAGCCGCCACCCACCGCGCCGCTGGCCACCGTCCGCACCGTGCAACTGGTGGCGCAGTCACTGCCACCGGGTGTTCTGAACGTCGTCACCGGCGCCGACGCGGAAATCGGTGCGGCGCTGATCCAGGACGATCGCGTCAAGAAGGTCTGTTTCACCGGCAGTCCAACCGGCGGCAAGCGGATCATGTCCATGGCTGCCGAGTCGCTGACCCGTGTGGCGCTGGAACTGGGCGGCAACGATCCCGCGATCGTGCTCGCCGACGCCGACCTCGGTACCGAGGCGATGCAACGCCTCTTCGCGGGCACCTTCGACTCCACTGGTCAGATCTGCATGGCGACCAAGCGCCTCTACGTACATCGTTCGCGCTACGACGAGGTGGTCGAGGGTTTGTCCGGGATCCTCTCCGCGACCCGGTTGGGCCACGGCCTCGACGAGGGTGTGACCATGGGCCCGCTGCACAGCCGGCGACAACTGGAGTACGTGCGGGAGCTCACCGCCCAGGCGCGCGAGTCCGGCGCCGAGGTCCGCGAGTTCGGGCAGGCTGTCGAGGAGGCGGACATCTCCCGGGGCAACTTCCTCCGGCCATCTCTGGTGCTCGACCCCTCCGACGATGCCCGCGTCGTGGTCGAAGAGCAGTTCGGCCCGACCCTGCCGATCCTGCCCTTCGACGACGAGGACGACGCCGTGGCTCGCGCCAACCACACGTGGTCAGGGCTCTGCTCCTCCGTCTGGACCGCGGACCTCGACCGCGCCGCGGCAATCGCGTCTCGACTGCGGACCGGCTACACCTTCGTCAACGCCCACGGCGCCGCTCACCTCGACGAGCGCGCCCCGTTCGGCGGCTTCAACCACAGCGGCATGGGCCGCGAAATGGGCATCGAGGGCATCCGCGAGTTCATGGATACCCACGCGGTCGGTTTCCCTGCCTGACCCCTACGGTGCCAGAAGCCATCGAGGGTGCGGTCCGGTTGCTGTCCGGCGTTGATTTGGTCACCGGAGCAAGATCAGTCGATGTCGATGCGCCCGCATGCGCTGCCGGAGGTGCCCGAGCGGCGAGCCGCGTAGCGACGAGCGGACATCAGTGCTGGTCTGCCGGCTTACGCGCGAGGATGAGCCAGTACCGTGGGCTGCCGTCCCGGTGCCGGCCCAGAACGGTCAAGGCAGCGGCCGTCGCGGTGAAGCCAGCCGCCGTCAGGTCGTCACGGACCGCGGACAGCGGGCCGGTGCGGTAGTACATGACGAACGGGGGACGCCACACGGCATTGCGGACCCGCATGGCCAGGTCGAATCCGAGCGTGGCCCAGTACGAGACCGACGTCAGCGGCGCCGGCGCGCCGATCGGGAAGGCGAAGAGCCCGCCGGGCCGCAGTGCCCGGTACACCCCCTCGAACAGTGCGGGCCGTTCGGTGGGCAGGAAGTGCCCGAGCGCTCCGAAGGTGACCGCCAGGTCGAAGTGCTCGGCAAACGGCAGCGCCCGGGCGTCGGCCCGCACCCACGTGGCGTCCGGATGTGCGCTCCGCGCCCACCCGAGCATGCCGGCGCTGAAGTCGACGCCCGTGATCCGTCCTTCGCACAGAGACCGGAGAACCAGCATGCCCGCGCCGGTACCACAACAGACGTCCAGCCCATGGTTGAACGGCCCGAGTTCGGACAGCGCGTGAGCGGTCGCCCCGAGAATGCTCTCCGGGGTGCGAAAGGGGGTGTGGTCGAACTTCGGAGCCAGGAGATCGTAGCCGCGCTCGACCGAGGACAGCGCCTGGACGCACAGTTCACCCAGAGACGGGCCTTGAGGCGAGAACACCGGCCGAGGGTACCTACCGGACGGCAGCGCTGAGGGCTCTGGCTCACTTTCGGTGGTGACATTCCGTAGCGGCACCACAGACTTACACGTGGCTGGACAGGACTACCGCCCAGGTGGCCGGGCGCTACTCCCTGCCGCCAACGAAAGTGAGCCAGAGCCGTTCATTTCACAGTCCCGTCCGGGGCCGGCGCCCGTCCGGTTGGCCGGGTGTCAGCCGGCGGTGCAGGACCTGACCTGCGGTCGGCCGCCGGAGTTGCCGTTCATCATGGTGGTGAAGCCGAAGGTGTTGCCGCTGCCGTTGGAGCGCATCGTCAACACGGTGCCATTGCTGCTCAGACTGGCGCTGCCATTCCAGGTGGTGGTGATCGACTGCGGCGAGGTGACGCCCACGACCACGGTCCAACTACTGGCGCCGTTGACCGTCACCGTGGTGTTGTACCGGTCGCCCCAAACGGTGCCGGCCGTCACCGACGTGCTGCAGTTTCCGCCGCCCGGTGGTGGGGTGGTGGGGTTGCCGCCGGGCGGGGTGGTGGGCGGCGTGGTGCCGTCGGGGGCCACCGCGCGGCCGGTGGACGGCGAGATCATGCCGGGACACAGGTTGCGGCTGGTGAGGTTCGCCATGATCTGCGGGATCGCGTCGCGGGTGTTCTGGATCCCGTCGTGCATCAGGATGACCTGGCCGGACTGGAGTCGGCCGGCGTTGGAGACGATCTGACTGACGCTGGCGCCGTTCCAGTCCTGGGAGTCCACGTCCCAGATCACCTGACGCATGCCGAGCGACGAGGCGACGGACTGAAGAGTGGCGTTCGTCTCCCCGTACGGCGGCCGGAAGAGCTGCGGCCGACTGCCGGTCGCCGATTGGATCGCGGAACTCGTCTGGGACAGGTCGGACTGCATCTGGCTCTGGCTCATCGAGGTCATGTGGGCGTGGTTCCAACTGTGGTTGGCGACCCACATGCCGGCCGAGACCTGTGCCTGCGCCGCCGACCGGTTGTTCTGGACGTTCTGCCCGACGTTGAACATCGTGGCCCGTACGCCGTTGTTGCGCAGTACGGACAGCAGCGCGCTGGTGCTGCCGGTCGGTCCGTCGTCGAAGGTCAGTCCGACGTAACCGTTGCAGGCGGCGGCGCTGGACGGAGAGGCGACGACCGCGATGGCGACGCCGCCCACCGCCACCGTGGTGGCGAGAACGGCCAACCGGGCGATATGGCTGACCCAGCCTGGAGTGGTCGGTGGCCGGGGCCTGTCGAGTTTGCCGAACATAGCGGGTCTCCTCCTCGGGTGGTGGGATGCCGACCTTGCGGTGTCGGCCGTCCGGGCCGGGGCACGGACGGTGCGGTCGTAACAGTCCGGGCAGGTGGATGTGAGCGGGACGGCTGCCCGATATCTCGACCAATGCATCGCATCGACCGCAATAGATCGAAGTATCGCAGCGAGAAATCCGGGACGTCAACAACTTCCGGAAGCTTTCCGGACATCACACCAGGTGATGGACACATCCCTACCTGCCCTGAGGTGCGGTTACGTTACAAGCACGCCACTCGTCGTCACCAAGCGGACGTAACGTCGGTCGGCTACCCAGGTACTTTCCGGAAGGCGGCCGGAACATTGCCTGCGGCGCCGCCCGCCGTCAACCGCCGAGTGCTCCGCCGGGCCGCAGCAACGGCTCCAACCCGCCGCTGAGCGTCGGCGCGGTGAGGAAGCCGACGGCGACGACGCTCTGTTGCGGCATCGCGCTGAGGTACGCGGGCCGCTGTACCGTCACCGCCTCTTGTTCCCCGGCATCGGCTCTACCTCAGTGGATAGCCATAGGAGATGAGCAGCGGCGCGCAGATCGCGCTGACCAGCCGGCGCTGCCGCGGTGGAAACGCCAGCCGCCACGTGTCATCCTCACGAAGTGGTAATCGACCGGTGGCGAACCGCATCGGGTTACCACCGATATTGTGCGGGACGGGAAGTTCGGCGTAGTCGTCGCGCAGAAAACTCAGATCTCCGTCCGACAGGTCGAGACCGGCAAAGCTGGCAAGGTCCCGGATGCCATCGCGAGGGTCCGCGAGCAACTTCTCGTAGTAGACGCGTCGCACGGGGACCTTGTAGGCCGTTTCTCCTCCCACGCACCCCGACGCGGAGGCGAGCAGGCCCGCAATGGAATTCTGAAGATTCCAGTGCAGTGCCGACGTCGCCGGTGAGAAGCGGGGCAGCATGCCTTCCTCCGTCCCGGGGTTGGGCATTTTCTTGGTCCAGGAATAGGCGACGCCGCGCGGGTCCCGTACCAGGTGCACCACGCGCAGATCGATGGTGCGGGCCCAGCGCAGACAGAGCCCGATCGTGGGGAACTTGGACGAGTCGATGATGACCTGTGCGCCGGTCAGCCCGGCTGCGGCGGCGTAGATCCGGGCGAAATAGTCGACGTACTCGTTGACCTGGGCAAGTAGTTCACCTGTCAACCGGGGACGGGCGAGCCACGGTACGTGCCGGATGCGCGGAACGACACGCCGCAGAAAGGCAAGGCGGTCCAGATCGGCCCGATGCCAGCCGCCGAACGCCCGGTCCCCGACCGCGGTCCAGAAGTCACATTGGGAATAGCGGGCGCCACAGGCGCAGAGATTGTCGTCGGATCTGAAGATCCGCCAGAGGTCGGTCACCTCGCCGAGCGCGCAGGCACCCGGCAGCGCTCCGAGAATCCGGTCCAGGAGCGTACTGCCGCTGCGGCCCATACCACTGATGTAGATCACCCGCATGTGGTCCCTCTCCATTCCCTCACGAGTACGCGCTCATCCGGTCAGCCATGGACCGCGGAGTGCGACGTCGCGGAGTGAGTGGTGACGGACCTTCTGGCGGAGACAACGGCGCCGAAGGTGCTGCTGGTCGACACGGAGGCGGGTGGACTGTCCACCTGACCAGACCTGGACCGTCCGGTCTCCTGCCCCCAGACGCCGCACATCAGGTCGGCTATCCGATCCCAGCTGAACTCGGTGGTCGCGCGAAGCAGCCCACGGCCCGCCAGTTCCCGGGTGAAGGCCGGATCATCCCGGAGCCGGCCCAACCGATCGGCGAGAGCGTCGGCGTCCCGGGATGGGACGGTCAGTCCGGCCGCACCGATGACGTACGGAATCTCTCCGATGTCGCTGCCGATCACTGGCACGCCACACGCCATCGCCTCGACGAGGACCCGGCCGAACTGCTCCCGGAGGGGGATCCCGATCCAGGGCACGACGTTCCGCTGCACCAACTCGACCGACGGCAGGACGAGCACGTCCATCCGGGCGAGCAGGCCGGGCAGTGCCTGGTGGTCGGCCCAGCCGCACAGCGTCACCCGCCCGGGTCGACGTACCGCCGCGCGCTCGACGTCGGCGCGCATGCTGCCGTCGCCCACCACCAACAGGTCACAGTCGAGGAGTTCCACCGCGCGGAGCAGGTCGCCGATCCCCTTGTGCGGCTCCAGACGGCCGACGAACCCGGCGGTGAACGCCGGGGACGGTGCGGTCGAGGCAGGTTGGAACGTCGACGTGTCCACGCCCAGCGGTACGAGGGTGGCCCGTCCCCGGTAGCCCTTGCTGCGCAGCACGTGCAACGCGGCCGGAGTGATCGGGAAGGCATGGTCGACCGCGCCGTAGGCGTACCGTTCGATCAGCGGAAACGGCGGCGGAAAACGGATCACGACGTTCTGCGCCGCGTACAGCGTCGCCGGAACACCCGGCCAGTGTCGGCGGCGCAGGTGCAGCACCTGCCAGGTGCTCAGGTAGGCCGCTTCACCGATGATGTGGATGACATCCGGTGGCCGGTCACGGGCCAGCGCCCGCAGGCCGTCGCTCGCGAACAGCACCGAGGCCATGTGGCCGGTGCGGTCCTCACCGATCCGGTGCGGCAACACGTGGCAGCGCAGTCGGGACGAGCGGTCGCTCAGCCGGTCCAGGTCACGGCGGGTACGCTCCGACACGTCGGCGGCCAGCACCGTGAGGCTGACCTCGGGCCGGGCGGCCAATGCCGCGAACAGGTCGGTCCAGTGTTCGGTGCGTTTACCTACGACGCTGGTCATCACGTGCACTGCGGTCTCCTGAGATCCTTGCGATGCTCCTGGCCTGCCGGACCCGGGGTGCTGGCGACGGCGATGCGGCACACCTCGAGCCAGGCGCGGCCGCGCCACCCGGCCCGTTCTCTCGACCTGCCGACCCGGCGCATACCGGCGAGTACGACGCCGATCAGCGCGCGCAGCACGACGGCCAGGCGTACCAGGTGGAAGGTCCCGCGCCGGTGCCGGGCGAAGAAACGCAGCATGCTGCGGTACAGGTGCGGCCACGTCACCTCCGGGTCGCTGCTGGCGCCGCCGACGTGGACGGCCTCCACCGTGGGCACGTAGACCACCGCCGAGCCACGTCGCCACGCCTGGAGGCACAACTCCTCGTCCTCGTAGTACATGAAGTAGCCCTCGTCGAGGCCGCCGATCTCGGTCAGCAGCCGGGTACGAATCGCGAGGCAGGCGCCGGACAACCAGTCGACGGCCACGCTCTCCCCGGTGCCGGTGCCGGTGCACGCGTCGTACGCGCGGCGCCGGTCGGCGCCGCTGAATGCCCTACGCAGTGCCACCGGCAGCAGGGCACCGCCGAACCGGGACGCGAGCACGCTGCCGAGCGACTCGAAGGGATGGGCGCTGACCGCGACCCGGCCGGCAGGGTCGCGCAGCCGTGGGCCGGCGACGCCGACCTCCGGGCGGGTACGCAGGGTCCTGACCAACTCTCGCACCGTGGCCGGCGGCAGCACGCAGTCGGGGTTGACCAGCAGCACCACGTCCGTGTCGATGCCCGACAGCCCCTGGTTCACCGCCGCCGCAAAGCCCAGGTTGACCGGGTTGACGACCACGTCGACCTTCGGAAACCGCTCGGTGACCAGCGCGACCGTGCGGTCGGTCGAGGCGTTGTCGACCATCCGGACAAGCACGTCCGCCCGCGCCAACGCGGCGAGACATTCCGTGATGTGGTCCTCGGAGTTGTAGGTCACGACCACAGCGGTGGCGGGTGACGTACTCATCTCACCTCCTGTGGCGTCGCGGTGTTCCCCGCCTCGGTTCGGGAGGCCGGCCCGGTGGTCGTGGTGGACCGCTTCGTCAACAGCACCAGGGCAGGCAGCAGGCCCAGTGCCCAATGGCCGGTGGCCGGGCCGGCGAACAGCACCGCCACCAGGAATCCGCAGATCAGTGCGGCGAAGGCGAACGCCATGCCGTCCCGCTCGGCCAGTCCGTGCCGGAGCGCCGTCAGGATGGGCCAGAGCAGGGCGACCATCCCGGCGAGCCCCAGGTTGGCCAGGATCATCACGTAGAACACGTGGTAGAGCGGCCCGACCTCCGTCACCTTGAAGTCGGACAGGTAGACGTCCGGGGTGGACTGACCGAGGCCGGCTCCGACCAGGGGGTTGGACAGGAACGTGTCGATGCCGACCAACGCCTCCGGTAGCCGGTACCCCGCACCCTGTCCCAACGCGGAGAAGACCTCGGAGGAGCGCTCCCGCACCCCTTCGCTGAACGCGAGCGCGGCGGCGAGCAGCAGCACGGTCGCGGCGACGGCCCCGCCCGCCGCTCGGCGGACGGCTCCGGATCCGCAGGCGAACAGGACCAGCAGGGTGACCCCGGCGAGCAGCCAGATCGTGCGGTACGAGGCCAGGACCAGGTCCGCCAGGTACAGCGCGGCCAGCGCGGTGAGCCCGACCCGTCGCCAGCCGTTGGTTCGACAGCTCAGCACCAGCAGGGGGAAGGCCGCGATCAGTGCCCACGCGCCTCCATGCCGCCCGGGTACCGCCATGCTGGCCACGGTCAGGACCGCGGAGAGGGTGACGAAGAGGACGCCGGCCGATCTGATCCGGTCCGGCGAGGTCAGGGTGTGGGTCGCCAGGAAGTAGTAGACCGGGATGACCGCGAAGTGGTAGCCCGCGATCAGGACCTGGAGCGGAGCGTTGCCGAGCAGCAACCCGTACCCGGCGGCGGCGGCGATCAGCACGACCACCATCACCATCGGAAGGTCGGCGACGGTGCGAGAGCGTTTCTCCGCGCCCGCCAGGACCAGCCGACGGATCACCAGGCTGACGCATCCGGCCGCGAGGAGGAAGCCGTGTAGTCCGAGTACCGAGCGTACGGAGTTGTCGCCGAGTACGGCCGTGACACCCAGGACTCCCACGATGGCCGTGGGCAGCACCGTCCAGGGCCATCCAATGAAGACGACGCAACAGCCGATCATCGCGATCGCGAGCAGGCCGAGGTCACGCGGGCCCGATGCCGGCATGCCGGGGATGATCTCCGACGGGTACGCGTCGTGCGGCAGCAGAACGGCGGTGGCCGCGAGCAGACCTGCGCCGGCCGCCGTCGAGGGCAGCAGCAGCGTGACGGTCCTCATCTACCCGCCGCCAACTCGGCAATCAGGTTCCGGAGCTGGTTGCCGCGCACCGACCAGCTGTTGCGTAGTGCCGCGGCCCGACGTCGTGCCGACGCATCCGGGCAGCGGCTGGAGCGCAACGCCTGTTCGACCGCCCTGACGAAGGCGGTGGGCCCGGCAGCGAGCTGGATCAGCCCGTCGAGCCGCTCCAGCGCTGGCAGCGGTGTGGCGACGACCGGCTTGCCGAGCGCGAGGTACTCGTAGCACTTCTTGGGTTGGACGTAGTCGATCAGGCCGCCGACCCGGTACGGGATGAGACAGACGTCGCAGGCCCGCAGAATGGCGGGTACCTGGGCGAATTCGACCGGCTCCCGCAGCCGCACGTTCGCCAGTCGGGCCAGCGGCGCCCGGCCGGCGGGCGTGGACGGACCGACGATCAGGAACGTCCAGTCCGGACGGAGCCGCGCCACCGCCGCCACGAGTTCGGCATCGAACGCGCGGGTGTCCACCGCTCCGACGTAGCCCAGTACGGGGCGGGGCAGTTGGTCCGCCCACTCGGCCACCGGACCGGACGGGCTGAACTGGTCGGGGTCACATCCGTTGGGCAGCGGGACGGGTGGCCGACGGGCGTCGGGCAACCGTTGGACCAGCGCTGGGGAGGAGGCCAGGACCAGGTCCGCGGCGCCCACCGCACGCCGCATGCCACGGCGTAGGTACCACCGGCTCCACCGACGGGTGAACGTCCAGTCAAGATCGGCACCGTCATAGATGACCGCCTCCCCGCCCAGGTGACGGGCGGTGGTAGCGGAGAGGTCCTCGTCTATCCAGATCAAGCGTCGACCGGGGCGGCGGTCCAGCCAGCGGCGGACCAGCAGGGCTCCGATCCGGCGGTTGAGCCAGTTGACCGGTGGCAGTTGCCGGCCGGCCGGCAACACCGTCGGTGGGACCACCCGCCACAGCGACGGTGCGATCCTGCATACCGTGAACCGCCATCGGGGGCGTCGCCCCGGTGGTTCCACGAAGAGCACTCGGTGATCGGCGAGCAGTTCCCGGGCCAGCGCGTGCTGACGGTGCGCCTCGGTCCGCCAGTCGACGCCGCTGAGCATCACCACCCAGTCCTGCAGGTCGCCGCCGGGCAGTGGACCGGGATCGCCCCGCAGCGCGGCGACCAGATCCCGCAGGCCGAGTTGCCCGCGTACCCCGAGGACCCACCGCAGCTGACGGTCGATCAGCGTCATCGCCCGCAACAACAGGAGCCGGTGTCGGGGTTGGGTCTGTGCCACGTAGCGGAGGAGCCCGCCGAGATGGTGGCGGGACCGCGTCGCCGCGTCCAGCAGCCGGGTGGACGAGCCCCGGTTGTGGATGACCACCGCGTCCGGCGTCATCCACAGTTGCCGGCCGGCAGCGGCCAGCCGCCGAGCCAGCCACACGTCGTTGAAGTACAGCGGGTAGTCCTCGTCGAAGACCCGGTCCGGGTCCAGGTCGGCCCGGCGCAACAGCAGACAGCTCGCTGCCGGCTGCGGTACCGGGCGGGCCTGCCGGAAGTCCTCGCCGTCCAACTGGTACGCGCGCCAGGCGCCGCGGAGGCCAGGCAGCCACCGCAGACCAGCGGCGAGACCAAGCGCCGCCCGGAAGCCGAGCAGGCCGAGATAGTGCGGTTCGACCGCACCGTTCTCGTCGAGGTACTGCGGGCCGACGCCGGCAGCCTCCGGCCGCTGGCGGAGGAAACTCACCATCGTCGACACCGTGCCCGGCCGGCACCGCACGTCACTGTTCAGCAGCAGGAGCAGGTCGGCCCGCGCCTCCCGGTACGCCTGGTTGACCGCCTGGGCGTACCCCAGGTTGCGGTCGTTGCGGATCAACCGCACGCCCGGGTACCCCGCCAGCATCTCGGCCGACCCGTCGGTCGAGCCGTTGTCGACCGCCATCACCTCGTACCGCAGCCCGTCCGTCACCGCCGCGGGCAGCGACTCCAGGCAGCTCCGGGTCTTGTCGCGGGTGTTCCAGCTCACCAACAGCACCGACACGTCCGGTGGGGAGCGGTCCGGCCGGGCCGCCGGTCGTCCGGTCCGGGCGCGTGGGGTGCCGGACGCGGTTGTCATGCCCGTCCCCCGGGCCGCTGGCGACGCGCCAGCAGCCGAAGGTAGTCGCCGAGGTGCGGATGGGTGGTCCGGAGCGAGCCGGTGGTCCGCAGGCAACGCCAGTGGCTCGCCATGCCCCAGCGGCTCGGCCAGCGACTCGGGCGCAGGTAGTGGGAGGCGAAGATGGTGTCGGCGTGGACAACCGCGAAGCCGGCCTCCGTCACCAGCCGGGCCAGCGACTCGGGGCTGAAGTGCCAGTGGTGGTAGCGGGGCGCCAGATCCACCCAGGACGCCCCATACCGGTGGGCGGCGGCGGAGGAGATGTTGGGCACCTCCAGTGCCAGCCACCCGCCCGGCAGCAGCATCTCGCGGGCCGCGCTCAGGAACACACGCGGATCCGGAACGTGTTCCAGAACATGGAACGCACACACCGCCTGGACCGGCGCGGCGAGGCTGATGCTCTCGAACATTCCGCGCCGTACGGGAACGCCCAGCCGCTCGCGCGCATACCGCGCGGCCAGCTCGGACACCTCGACACCCTCGACGGAGATGCCCCGAGCCGATGCGGCCTTGAGAAAGAAGCCACCGGCGGGCCCGGCCTCGACCAGGGTGGCGGGTCGCACCGCCGAGAGCAGCCATCGCAGCCGCCGGGTCGCCTCGAATCGCCACTGCGCGGCCAACGCAAAATACCGCCGGTACGACTCACTCTTATAATATGACTCGTCGTACAATTCCTCCGGGGATGCGAGTTCCGCGGCGGTCCACTGGAACGCGCAGGACCGGCAGCGCCGCAGTACACCGCCCAGGGCTGGCTCACTACGCGTTCCGCCACACAGCGTGCACTGCTCAGCGGCGACGAGACTGCTCATGGAACATCCTTCCGAATCGTGGCGTCGGGGACGCCCCCACCGACGGGCGCCGCCGGCTGTCTCGTCAACAGGCTTCGGCCGTACTGCGCCCACCTGCGCCACAGCGCAGTCAGCCAGGTCCGCTCCGCGCCGCCGACCAGCCCGGTCGCGACGAGCACGACGGCGGCGATCAGCAGGACGGCCCCGCCTCGGCACAACACGGTCAGCCCCGCGCCGGTCCGTCCGGCGAACTCCGGCAGGTACGGTGCGGCAAGCCCACCGCCGACGCCGGCCACGAACGCCGCGACGACTCCGGGTCGGATCGCCCGCAGCAGTCCGACGAGGGGGCGGCCGGTTGCCCGGTGGAACCACACCGCGAAGTACCCGCTGCTGACGGTGATCGCGATCGCGGTCGAGAGCGCCGCACCGAGCGGGCCGCAGAGCCGCAGGAGGGGTGGGACCAACGCCAGGTTCAGTGCGAGCGCCAGGAGCAGGTACCAGGTCTCCCGGTCGGGCCGTCCTTCGACGCGGGTGACCAGGGTGGCGGCGCCAGCGGTGAGGCCGAGCGCGTAGCTGGGCGCCAGGATCGCGACGGTCGCGGCCGCCCACGGCACCGGCTGGCCGATCCAGCACCGGATCAGCGGGTCGGCACAGACCACCAGGGCCGCGGCGCAGGGCCCGGCGAACGCCACCACGTACCTGGTCGTGGTCAGGTAGAAGTTGTCGAGCCAGTCACGTCCGTGCCGGGCGACGCCGGAGACCGCGAACGGGAAGAGGACCGTGAAGAGCAGATCGGGGGGCAGTCGCAGCACGCTCAGCAGGCGACTGCCCAGGTCAAATCCGGCCACCTGAGCGGGCCCGAAGGAACCGCCGACGACCAGCCGGCCGAGCTCCGAGTTCACCACTCCGGTCGCGCGGGTCACCTGGACCGGCAGGCCGTACCGGGCGGCGGCGCGGACATCGGCCCGCCGGATTCCCCGGACCCTCGGTGTCAGCCATCCGATGCCACGGTGCGCGGTCGTCATCAGCACGGCGGCCCGGATCGCGCTGGTGACCGCCGTCGAGGCACCCAACGCGGCGAGGCCACCCCCGAGCCGTACCACGAGAACCGCGAACACCGCTCCCAGCAGGGCGGTCGCGGCGGTGGTCCAGGCTATCGCCGTGTACCGCTGTGTCCCGGCCAGCATCGACCGCCACGGCAGTGAGATCTGGTCCAACAGCACGCCCAGCATGAGCCAGAGCGCGCCGTCCCGGGCCTCGTGCGCCAGATCCCCGACGTGGAACAGCCGGGCGAGCACCGGCCAGCACACCAGTGTCCCGAGCAGGGCGAGCAGGCCAAGACCGACCGAGCACAGCATGCCCAGGCCGAGCGCGGCACGGGCCCGTCGACATCCCGCGGCATCGTGCGCCCGGGCGACCTCCCGGATCTGCGCCGTGCCGAGCCCGAGGTCGGCCAGGGACACGAGGGCGACCAGTACCCCCAGCAGCGCCCAGACGCCGAACCCCCGAGGGCCCAGTCCGTCGTACAGCACCGGCAGTGCCGCCAGGCTCGCCCCGGCCACCACAACCCGGGAGAGGAAGAGGCTGCCGGTGTTGTGGGCGATCCGCCGTCCGCCGGCGACCGGCAGACTAGCCACGGGGAAAGCCCCGCAGCATGTCGACCAGCGTCAGGGCGAGCAGGGTCAGGTCCAACCGCAGCGACCGGTGGCTGAGGTACAGCAGGTCGTAGCGGAGCTTCTCCTCCGCGGTCGCCGCGTAGCCGCCGGTGAGCTGGGCGACCCCGGTCAGACCTGGCCGGATGAGATGCCGGAGATCGTAGTGGGGCAGGCGCCGGAACTCGTCGACGAACTCCGGGCGTTCCGGGCGGGGGCCGACCAGAGTCATCTCACCGCGCAGGACGTTCCACAACTGGGGCAGCTCGTCCAGGCGGGCCCGACGCAGGATCCGCCCGATCGCGGTCACCCGGCCGTCATCCGGCGTGGCCAGTTGGGGTCCGAGATCGCGCTCGGCATCGACCCGCATCGTCCGGAACTTGACGATCCGGAACAGCCGGCCGCTCTCGCCGACCCGGTGCTGGAAGTAGAGCCCCGGCCCGGGACAGCTCACCATCGCCAGAATGAGCAGCATCAGTGGCAGCAGCAGTGGAAGGCTGGCCAGGACCAGCGCAACGTCCAGGCACCGCTTGACTCGTCCGCAGGCTGGCCGGCCGGACGGCCACCGCACGTGGACCCACAGCAGCCCACCGAGTCGACGCAGCCGAGCCGGTCGAAGCAGGCCGTACGTCGGCCGGGCCAGCACCAGCACGTCGACCTGCCGGATCATGCACGAGGCCATCAGGTGGGGATCGACGCTGTCCAACGGCAGCTTCATCAGCAGCAGCTTCGGCTTGCAGACCAGCAGCACCGCCTCCAGCCGCTCCACGTCCAGCGGCGTCGACAGTCGCATCACGACCTCGAACTCCTCATCCAGACGGTCGGCGGTCGGATGCGTGGCGGAGTCCACCACCGCCACCTGGATCCGTTTCCGGACGGGAGTCGAGACCCGTCGCCGAACACGGGCGTCCCCGGTCCCCGGGTAGCCGACCGGCAGCGGATCACGGCCGCCCACAATGGACGGCTCCGGCCGCGCGCCGGTGTCCACGGGGCACCCGGCAGGGGTTTCGTCGACTTCCCGCCCTCCGGTCGGCCCGGTGACCAGGGTGTCAGGAGTCTTTCTCGACGACGCCTCCCGACGGGCACCGGGAGCGAGCGGCGCACGACGGGTCGGGGCCCGCCGAAGGTCAGGCCGGGGGGTCATCGCGCCGACTTGAGCGGACAGTCGACGGTCGACTCGCCGTCCGGAGCGGCCGGTACCCCGACCGGCCCTCGGGCGGCCACCGGCGTGGCGTGCCGGGGCTGGCTCGCGCGGCGACCGACCGTGCCGGCCGTTGCCGACGGCATCCCGTCGGTCTCCCCCCGGGAGCGGGCCGCGCCCCGACGCGGTGAGGGATAGCGGTACGTCACACCGACATCACGCCGCCGTACGTCGTTGAGCACGCAGCCCACCACCCGGCCGTGAACCGTACGGAGCGCGGCGGACATGGCTCGGACCTGCTCGTGTCCGGTCCTGTTCGCCCGCGCCAGCAGAACCACGCCGTCCGCCGCGGCGGCCACGACGGCGGCGTCGGTCAGCGGCAACAGGGGCGGTGTGTCGATCACGGCCAGGTCGAAGTCCGCCCGCACGCGTTTCAGCAGGGCCGACATGTTCCCCGAGCCGAGAAGCTCGCTCGGGTTCGACGGAACGGCGCCGCAGGGCATCACCCACAGGGAATGCCGCCCCCACTGCTGCAGTACCTCGGGCGCCGCGGCCCGACCGGCCAGCACCTCGGACAGTCCCGGTGCGTCCTGCAGACCCAGGTAGTGGGCGATCCGGGGGCGGCGCAGATCCGCCTCCAGGAGCAGTACCCGCCGGCCGGTCTCGGCGGCCATGATGGCGAGGTTCGCGGCGGTGATCGATCTGCCCTCCCGCGGCGCGGCACTCGCTACGGCGAGGATCCGCAGCGTGGGGTCGACGGACCGCAGATTCGTCCGCAGTTGTCGGAACGACTCCGCCCCCGGCGAGCAGCCGCCGCGCAGCAGCGCGGGTCTCCTGGCGACCGACACCTGATGCGGGATGACGGCCAGCACCGGCACCTCGGCCGCTTCCCGGAGCTTTCCGGGCGTTCGGACCGACCTGTCGAGCGCCTCCCGGAGCAGTGCCCCCGCCGCGCCGGCGAGCAGGCCGGCCAACAGGCCCAACGCCAGGTTTCGCGTCGGCCGCGATGCCACCAGGGCCGGAGTGGGCCCGGCGACGACCTCCAGCCGCACCGTCGAGGCGTCCGTTCCCGGCGAGCCTTCGAGGGTCTCCACGAGGGAGGTGAGTTCCGTCAGGACGGCGTGGGCCAGCTGTTGTGAGCGGGTCTCGGCCCGGTCCGTGACGGTCACAGTGAACAGCACCGTGTCGCGCACCGCCCGTGCGGAGATCCGGTCCTGCACCTGCCGAACGGAGAGTCCGAGCGGATGGTTGCCGGCCACCATGCCGGCCAGCCTGTCGCCGCCGACCAGGTCCACGTACGACTTGATCCGCTCCCGTGAGAAGGTGCTGCCCTGCATCACGTCTGATGCCCCCTTGCCGGGGGTGGTGACGAAGAACGTCGTGGTGGTCACGTAGCGGGGCACCGCCGTCGCGGTGACCGTACCCACGACGCCCAGCGCAAAGATCGTCGCCAGCGCCACCAACCACCAGCTCCGTCGTAGCGCGCGCAGGCTGTTCGCGATCGTCATCTCGTGGGCCCCCAGAACCGTCCAAGCCAGAACTCTCGATCCCCGACAAAGGGTAAAGTACGATTAGGACGTATTTATCTGGAATGCCCAGGAATATCGCTTAGCTCGGTAACGACCAGGTCGGAGGGCCATGGACACGGCGACTCCCCCCGGACCGGCCTCGGTCCCCGTCGAATGGACTCGTCCGGTGTCCGACGCGGAAGCAGCCGGTACCGGGCGGTCGACGAAGGTGGCACGCCCGGAGCGCCCCGCCCGGCCGATCCGGGTCTCCAGCCGGATCCGGCCGAGGCTGTCGACCCTGCTCTGGTTGGCCGCCGCCGTCGCGCTCGGCACCTTCGTCGCCGTCGACGCCCCCCGGACCGGCCTCGATCCAAGCTGGACCACGGCGATCAACATCGCCGCCGCCGAGGACCGTCGTTTCGGTCAAGACCTACTGTTCACCTTCGGTCCGTGGGGCTTCCTCGACCATCCACTCCTCGTGGACGCCCACCAGTTCGCCCTGGGCCTCCTGTTCGGCGCGGCGGTCACGACCGCACTCTTCTGCGCCGCCTACGTCTGTCTGCGGTACACCTGGTCGCCGGCGGTCGCCGGGCCACTGGCCTTCGCCGTCACGCTCGCCAGGCCGGTCACCGAGCCCGGGCTCGGAGTGGTCTGCGCCGGCCTGCTGCTCGCCCTGCGTACCGTCCAGCGGCGGAGCGTCACCGGCGGGTGTGGCTGGCGGGGCACCTGGCCCACCGCACTACTGGCCGCGTCGGGAGCACTGATGGTGCAGGTCAAGTTCTCCGAGGGCCTCGCTATCCTCGTGCTTGCCGGGATAGTGGCACTCTCCCCACCCACGCCGCGTGCCCTCGCCCTGAACCTCGGCGCGGCCCTGGCAACCCTCCCGGCGACCTTCGTGGCCGGGTGGCTCCTCGCCGGTCAACCACCGGACGCCGTCCCGACCTGGCTGCACGGCACGTGGCAGATCGCCAGCGGCTATCCCGAGGCAATGGCCATCGGCGGGTTCCACGAACTACGGAGCTACCTGCTCGCGGGCGTGCTGGTGGCGGTGGCGGGATGGCTCACCGTCAGGATGGCCCGCGCCTGCACGGGTGCCCTGGCGCTCGCGCCGTTGCTGCTCGTGACCGCCGGGCTGGCGTTCGGTTTCAAGCACGGCTTCATCCGGCACGACGCCTATCACGAGCCCTCGTTCTTCATGGTCGCGGCGTTTGCGCTGGTCGCGCTCGCACGCTACGCACGGCGACCGGCCGCCGTGCTGGCCGTCGTCGCCCTGACGGTGGCCGCCGTTCCCCGCGAACTCCATCAGTTCAACCCGGCCGCCGCCATCGACCGGTGGCGGACGTCGGCGGCGGTGCTCCTCGACGACGACCAGCGGGTCCGGCTGCTGGAGCAGGGAGCCCAGCGGGCCCGCGCCGAGTACCGGCTGCCGGCGGACATGGTCACCGCGTCCGAGGGCCGTCCGGTGAGCGTCGACCCGTGGGAGGCGACACTGCCATGGGCGTACGCGATGGACTGGAACCCGGTCCCGGTCTTCCAGGCGTACGCGGCGTACACCCCGTACCTGGACGAACTGAACGCGCGTGCCCTGGCCTCGGCACCCCCGGACCAGATCGTGCTCAAGGAGGACCGGGCTCCGATCGACGACCGGAACAGCCGCTGGGAAACCCCGCACTACCTGCTGGTGCTCGCGTGCGAATACACCCGCGACGCCCAGGCGGGTCGCTGGTCGCTGCTCCGACACGGCAGGAACCGGTGCGGCGAGGCACGGACCGTCGATGCCCGCGAGGTGCACGCCGGGGAGATCGTCGACAGTCCGGCGGTTGGCGCCGAGGAGATCCTCCTCGCCAGGTTCACCCCGCGCCCGGACGGACCGCTGCGCTCCCTTGGTACCGCGTTGTTGAAGGACCGTTCACCATTTCTGGTCACGGCGGACGGCAGGCGGTACCGGCTGCCGGAGCGGCTGGCCGACGGACCGCTGATGGTCTCGTTCCCCGATACCCCCGCTCGGACGGATCCGCTGGACCCGTTCCGCTACCAACGGTTGAGCTTCAGCAAGCCCGGCAACCTGGAATTCCAGGTGGTCACGGTCGGATAGCGCGGCCGGTCACAGCCGCCCGTCTCGCACTGCCCGGGTCACCCAGGGAATCACCTCGTCGAGCATCTCGTCGAGGCTGGTGGTCGCCTCGAAGCCGAGAACCTCACGGGCCTTGCTCACCTCCGGCACGCGTCGGCGCACGTCGTGCGCGTAAGGGTCGTCGCGGACCAACCGCAGCGGCCGGTCGGGCCCCTTGATCTTGCGCCAAATGATCTCGGCGAGTTCGCGCACGCTGGTGGACCGGGCAGTGGAGATGTTGAAGTCCTCGTTGCGGGCCGCCTCGTGCCCCATCGCGGTAACGATGCCACGGGCCAGGTCACCGCCGTACGTGTAATGACGCACCTGGTTGCCGTCTCCGAGGATGTGCAGGGGGTCCTGTCCCTTGACCACCTTCTGCACGAGGTCGGGCACCACGTGCGACATGGCGAGTTTGACGTTGCCGGAGAGCACCTCGACCTCGCCCAGCGCCCGCCCCTCACCCACCCCGACGCAGTTGAACGGCCGAACGATCGTGTACGGCAGTCGGTACTGGTCCCAGGCGGCCCGGGCGAAGTACTCCACCGCCAGCTTCTGGAAGCCGTACGACGACAACGGTGGCGGCACCACGCGCTCGTCACCCTCCCTGGACGGCCAGCGGTCGGTCGACTCGAAGACCATGGAGGACGAGAGGTAGGTGACCTTCCGCAGCCTGCCCGCACGAAGAGCGCGGATGGCCGCGTCGCAGGACGCTGCCATGATCCGCTCGTTCGTCGCGAGCAGGTCGTAGGGGTAGCTGTGGAAGTAGGAGATGCCGCCGATCATGGCCGCTCCCGCGATGAAGTGGTCACAGTCGACGAGCAGCCCGGAGAGCAGATCGACGTCGCGAGCGTCGCCCGGCAGGAACCGGTAGCGGGGATCGGTGTCGTAGGAGTGCGCAACCGGACCGTACTTGGAGAAGTTGTCGACCCCCACCACCTCGTACCCGCGGGAGAGCAGTTCCGCCACGAGGTAGCCGCCGATGAAGCCCGCCGAACCGGTGACCAGGACTCTTTCCATCGTGGCTCCTAACCGGTGTGCGTACGGTCGCGGCGCCGGGTGGACGCCACCGGCGCCTGCGCCGGGGTGCGGACCGGGAGTTGGGGCGCCGGTCCCCCGCCGCTACCGGGTGCCGTCGACCGATGGGCCAGCTTCTCCAGAGTCAGCGGTCGGCCGAACGCGAACAGATACCAGCGCAGGTAGGCCGGCAGGAACCGACCGAGGGCGAATCGGGACGCCCCCAGTTGACGATCCAGCCAGATGGTGGGCAGTTCGGCGACCGGCAGCCGCAGGCGTGCCGCCTTGGCGGTCAGCTCCAGCCCGATCTCGAATCCGGTCTGCGACTCGATACCCACCGATCGGACGAAATCCGTCGAGTACGCCTTGAAACTGTTCGTGGCGTCCCGGGTGCCGACCCGCGCCAGCAGATGCAGACTGCACCCCGCCCACCGGGACATCATCCGCTTCAGCCGTGGCCCCCCGACCTGCTGCCCGCCTGGCATGTAACGGGACGCCGCGGCGACCGCCACGCCCCGCTCCACCAGTCGGGTCAGCTCATCGATCTGTCGGGGATCATCCGAACCGTCGGCCATGGTCACCACCACCACCGGCGCGACCGCTGCGTCGATGCCGAACCGGATCGCCTGTGCCGGGCCCGGGCCGTACGCGTTGAGCACCGTGCGTACCCGGGGATCGGCGACGGCGACCTGTCGCGCGTGCGGCACCGTGCTGTCCTGCGGCGTGTCGTGCACCACCAGCACCTCGGCCGGGAGCAACACCTCACGCAGGATCCGTTCCAGGCATTGGACCACGGCCGCGCCCTCGTCGTAGACCGGGATCACGATCGACACCCGGGGCCTCATACCAGCACGCCCCGCCCGGTCGATCCCCAAATGTCGATCACCGGTTTCTCCGTGACGAGCCCGGCGTACTCCCGGTGTGGTGCACCGATGACCAGCAGGTCCGATTCGGCCAGCGTGCGGTCCAGGCTGACCAGCCGATCGTCGGGCACGTGCGGATCGGCGCACAACACGGCCTTCGCCATCGGCAGCAGAAGCTTGCGCAGTTTGTACGCCAGACTCTCCCGTGGATCGTCGCTGTCACCCTTGAACGCCATACCGAGGATGCCGACCCGCGACCCGACCAGGTCGAACCTCGCCCTCATTCGGGAGACCAGATAGGACGGGAGGCCCTCATTGATCAACATTGCCGCGTGCCCCAGCACGAAGTTGTTCCGGTTGAAGGCGGCGAGCTGCATGGTGTCCTTGAACAGACACGGGCCGGCGGCGAACCCGGGCATCGGTACGTCGGCCGCGCGCGGGTAGTCGTAGGTGATCGCCTGGCGAATCCGGGCGAAGTCCATCCCCGCGTCGTTGGCCATCATCCAGAACTGGTTCGCGGTGGCGAACTTCAGGTACCGCCAGGTGTTGGTGAAGAGCTTCGCCAGCTCCGCCTCCTCCGGCTCCAGCGTCACGATCCGATCGGTGAGATGACGAAACAACTTTTCCGCCCGCTGCGTCGCCCGTGGGTCCCGGGCGGCCACGATCTGTGGCAGTTCGAAGAGTTCGGTCAACGCCCGGCCCTCGGCGATCCGTTCGGGACAGAACGCGACGTCTACCGAGACGCCCAGCTGTGCCAGCCGCTTTTCGGTCAACGCCGTCACTCCCGGATAGACGGTGCTCCGCAACACCAGCAACTGCCCGTCTCGCAGGTACCCGGCACACCGCTCGATCGCCCGGGGCACCGAGCCCTGGTCCGGGTTCAGGTGCTCGTCCACCGGCGTACCGATGACGACAACGAGGTTCTCCGCGTCGCCCACGCTCGCCGGATCAGTCGTCGCCGCCAGCCGCCCCAGTGCGACGAACTCGCCCAGCAGCCGGTCCGCGCCGTCCTCGGCGAAGGGCATCGTGCGGGCGTTGACCGCGTCGACCGCCGTGGCGTCAAGGTCGTACAACGTCACGGAGAGCCCACGTGAGGCCATCGCCAGGCCCAGCGGTAGACCGACTCGGCCGCAGCCTCCAATGATCACCACGTCCCTGCTGAACGGCTCTGCCGCCGGTGCGATGGCACGTTCGGCGTCGGTCATCCGCGTCTCCACTCCGATCAGACGGTGTGGACGACACTACGGCACTAAACATCCCTTTAGCACCGAAATGAGCGTATTGTTCGCCCATGACCGGGAAGAGCCAGCTCGCGGACCCCACGTCCTGGGGCGAACAGTTCCGCCCCACTGAACTCGCCCAGCTGTACACGGCCCGCTTCACCGCTCCGGAACTGGCGGCGAAGCAACTACTCTGGACGGAGCTGTGCCGCGGATTCTTCGATCGCTACATCGACCCCGATGACGTCGTACTCGATCTCGCCGCCGGCTCCTGTGAATTCATCAACGCCTGCCGGGCGCGCCGGAAGATCGCCGTCGATCTCAACCCGGACACGGTCCGGTACGCCGTCGGAGCACGAGTCCTGATCGCGGCCAGCGACGACCTTCGGCAGCTCGCCGCGGCCTCGATCGACACGATCTTCACCTCGAACTTCTTCGAACACCTGCCCGACAAGCGGGCACTGCTGCGCACCCTGGCCGAGTGTCATCGGGTGCTGCGCCCCGGTGGCCAACTGCTGGTGCTGATGCCCAACCTGCGGTACGTCGGTCAGCGTTACTGGGACTTCTTCGATCATCACCTGCCGTTGACCCATCTCAGCCTGGTAGAGGGGTTGCGACTGGCCGGCTTCGAACCGCAGGAGGTCATCCCCCGGTTCCTGCCATACACCGTCAAGAACGCTCCCGTGCGGATCCGACCCGGCCTCGTCCGGCTCTATCTGAGGCTGCGCCCGGCGTGGCGGCTGTTCGGCCGGCAGATGTTCGTCGCCGCGACCACGGCGCACCCACTGCCCAGGGCCACTGACCGGCCTACCACGGACGGTTCAGCGTCCCGGTAGGGGGACCGATCGAGGTCGAACTGACGACGCTCTGGCCGTAGCGCGCCACCAGCGGCGCGACGCGAGCGCGGCCAGCACGGCGCCGGCGGTGTTGAGCAGTACGTCGTCCACCGAGGACACCCGGTCCAGCCGCAGGACGTACTGCGCGACCTCGACCAGGACCGAGCAGCCCGCCGCGAGCGCCAGGATCCGCGGTACCGACGCCAGCGCCGCGAACCGCAGCGGGGCGAGGAACCCCACCGCCGCGAACACCAGCAGGTTGCCGACGACCTGGACCGTCAGCGTCAGCGGTCCCCCGTCGGTGAGGATCGTGAGCAGGTCCCGCAGCGGCACCAGGCTCACCCGACCGGGGACGGCGCCGGCCCGGTCGCCCGGCAACATGATCATCCATACCCACGGCACCGTCCCGTAGACGATTCCGACCTCGGCCAGCGACATCCGCCACACCGGCGTGGTGCCGGTGACACTCCGACGGCGTGCCAGGGCCCACACCGCCAACGCGGCCAACGGCAGCGCGGCTACCGTGAGGAGTACCACGCCATTGAACGTGCCGAACCAGCCGTGCCACCCCTCGACCATGCCACCTCCGCTTCGATCCGCCCGCGAAATTTACCCGGGCCGCCCCTGCCCGGCAGCCGGCCCAGCCAACCGCTACCGGCGTGCACATGACGCTCGACGGCGGCCGGTCCATCGCCCGCATCGGGGCCGACGTGTCGCGCAGCCGTGGCCGCGTCAGCGCCCGCCGGTGATAACCCGCATCTCCTGTTCGATGATCTCCTGCATCGGCGGGCCGTCGTAGTTGCTGAGGACGACGCCGACCCAGCCGGTGTCCGGGTAGATGTGCCAGTTGGCGGTGCTGCCGGGGTTGGCGCCGCCGCGCCCGATCACCCACTGGCCGTTGATGAGCTTGGCCGGCATCGCGTACGCCATGAACGACGGGTGGGCGGGCGCGGGGCCGCCGTCCTTGCCCTTCCCCTGGGGGATCTTGGGCCCGGCGAACAACTCGGCGAACGGCCGGTCCAGCACCGTGCCGTTGCGCAGCGCGTGCGCGAACCGGACCAGGTCCGGAGCGGTGGCAAAGCCGCCGTCCCCGGCGTAGTCGATGAAGTTGCGGCCCGGGTTCTTGCCTGGTTCGTACGGGTTCGGGCTTCCCTTGTCCAGGTTGCGGACGGCGTCCACCCGGCTGCCGTCGGCCTGGAGCATGTACGAGTGCGCGATGTGCTCGTCGGTGAGCCACTGCGGCCTGGTGTAGAACGCCGAGCCGGTCATGCCGGAGCGCCCGAAGACGTGCTCGTGCACGTAGTCCCAGTACGTCGTGCCGGTCACGGCCTCCACGATCTGCGCGGCGATGGCGAATACGGCGCCGGTGTTGTCGAAGCCCGTGCCGGGGGCGGACTCCAGCTTCACCCGCCGGGTCCACTGGCGGTAGAACTCGTGCACCTCCTCGCGGCTGTGGAAGACGCGATGCGGGTCCCGCTCCGGGTGGTTCAGCCCGGAGGTGCTGGTGAGCAGGTGGTGGATGGTCACCTGCTCGGCGATCTCGTTGGCGAAGCCCGTCAGGTAGGTGCCCACCGTGTCCGACAGCCTCACCTTGCCCCGCTGCGCCAGCTGCAGGATGGCCACCGCGGAGAACGGCTTGACCGCCGAGCCGAGGTTGACCGCGACGCCCTCGTGGTTGCGGATCCCCTTCTCCTTGTCGGCCATGCCGTAGCTGCGGGACAGCACGGTCCGGCCTAGGTGCGACAGCAGCACCACGCCGGAGAACCTGTCCTCGGCGGCCAGCTTCGCCACGTACCGGTCGTAGGCTCCGCCGGGCCGGGTGTCCGGCGGGATCCGGTCGTGCCCGGACGGTTCGGGGGCGACGAGTGCGTCGGGGTCGGTCGGGGCCGGGGCGGCGTGCCCGGGGTCCGCGCCTACCAGGGGCGCGCCGGCGGCCATGCCGGCGGCCGCCAGCCCGCTCCACCCGAGCAGCCGCCGCCGGTCGACCCGACGTACCGAATCCGAATCCGAATCCATGACCACGGTCCTTCCCGATCGACGAACGGACCGTTGCAGGTCTACCGGCGACCACCTGTCGGCAACCGATCGCCGACCCATACACCACCCATATGCGGTGCTGCGGATACTGGGCGGATGCGGGTGCTGCTGGTCGAGGACGAACAGCCGCTGGCCACGTACATCGCGGCCGGGCTACACAGGCACGGCTGCGCCGTGGACGTGGCACACGACGGTCAGCAGGCGCTGAACAAATGCGACATCACCCCGTACGACGTGGTGGTCCTGGACCGGGACCTTCCGGTGGTGCACGGCGACACCGTGTGCCGGCTGTTGGCGCAGCGCGGCGTCGCCCGGGTGCTGATGCTCACCGCGTCCGGTGCCGTGTCCGACCGGGTGGACGGGCTCGCCCTGGGCGCCGACGACTACCTGGGCAAGCCGTTCGCGTTCTCCGAGCTGGTCGCCCGGGTGCGTGCGCTTGCCCGGCGCAGCACGCCGGCCCGCCCTCCGGTGCTGCGCGCGCGGGAGGTCGAACTCGATCCGTCCCGGCGCACCGCCGAACGGAACGGCCGGCTGCTGTCGCTGACCCCGAAGGAGTTCGGGGTGCTGGAACGGCTGCTCGCCGCCGACGGCGCCGTGGTGAGCGCGGAAACGCTGCTGGACAAGGTGTGGGACGAGCACGCCGACCCGTTCACCAACGCCGTGCGGATCACCGTCAGCACCCTGCGCCGCAAGCTCGGCGACCCACCACTGATCGAAACCGTGACCGGCGCCGGATACCGGATCACCCCATGATCCGGCGACTGACCGCCCGCAGCCGTCTCGCGCTGCTGTACACCGGCCTCGTACTGGCCGCCGGGTTCCTGCTCACGGCGCTGACGTACCTGCTGCTGTTTCACAGCCTGCGGCTGCATATCGACGAGGCGATGTCCAAGCTGCTGACCCAGGCCGCACCGGCGCTGCTGGTCGTGACCGCGCTGGCCGGGCTGACCGGCTGGGTGGTGGCCGGGCGGATACTGCGCCCCATCCGCACGATCTCCGGCACCGCGAACCGGCTGTCCGCGGAGAACCTGTCCGAACGGATACCCGTCCGCCAGCCCGCCGACGAACTCGCCACGCTGGCCGCCACCATCAACGGCATGCTCGACCGCATCCAGCACGGCATCGCCGAACGCGACCGCGTCCTCAACAGCCAGCGCCTGTTCGTCGCCAACGCCGCGCACGAACTACGCACTCCACTCACCACCATGCGCACCGCCGTCGACGTCACCCTCGACGGCGAACCCGACCGGGCCGAACTCGTCGCCATGGCCGGCGACATCGCCACCGCCGTCGAAACCAGCCAGCGCACCCTGGACGGGCTCCTGGTCCTGGCCCGCAGCCAGGCCGGCCCGCCCCGCCGGACGCCCGTGGATCTGGCCGAGGTCGGCGCCGCGACCGTTGCCGACGCTGCCGACCTGGCGGCGAACGGGGCGGTCACCCTGCAGGCCGACCTGCGGCCGGCGCCGGCCAACGGCGAGCCGGTGCTGCTGGAACGGATGGCCGGCAACCTGCTGGAGAACGCGCTGCGCTACAACCACGCCGGCGGACACGTCACGGTGACCTCCGGCATCGCGAACGGGCGCTCGTTCCTGCGGGTCGTCAACACCGGCCCGCCGGTCACGCCGGAGGAGGAGCGGTGGCTGTTCGAACCGTTCGTCCGGGGCGCCGCCAACGGCACCCGCGGGGCCGGGCTCGGCCTGTCCATCGTCCGGGCGGTCGTCACCGCGCACGACGGAGAGATCTCCAGCACCGCCCGGCCGACCGGCGGTATGGACATCGCCGTACACCTGCCGCAGGCCCTGGAGGCCACACCGGTTCATGGTCGCGCGGCCGACCCGGGTTCAGCAGGGCCGTGCGCCGCTCTCCGATGACACCGTGATATATATAGATATCGATTGATGAGGGTCGCGCGGAGGCGCACGTACACCTTTTGCCAGCTGGTCGGACGGCGGCGCGCAGACCCTTCCGGTCACCGCGCCCACGCCGGCGACCGGCCACACCGACCTACCGGCCGGATGGAGGAGTCCGCGCTGACCCGCCCCGCAGACGAGCAGGTCCACCACCCGCTGATTGGAATCGACCCATGCCCCGACGATCTGCCCGCGCCGCCCTGGCCGGTGCCCTGACGCTGTTGACCGCCCTGACCATCAGCACCACGATCGACGGTGACCCGGCGAATGCCGGTGACACCGTCAGCGCCGACGACCCGGCGGCCACCGGAGTCCTCGCCGACGCGGCCGGCCCCTGCACCCCGGGCGCCTCCTACCCGTCGCCGCTGCCCGCCGCCACGGTGGCTGCCACCAGGATCAGCGGCGGCTTCAGCTTCCTGGAGGGACCGGTCTGGCTCGCCGGGTCGGGTCAACTGCTCCTCTCCGACATGCGCGGCGGTACAGGCCCGGAGAACGTGCAGCCCTCGACGATCCGCCGGTTCACCCCGCCGGCCACGTTCGACGTCTTCCTCGAGAACGCCGGCAGCAACGGGCTGGCCGTGACCGGAGACGGCGCCCGGATACTCGCCGCCACCCACGACCAGCGCAGCGTGTCGTCCTACCAGCTGTCCGACAGAAGCCGGGGCCTCCTCGCGAGCCACTTCCAGGGACAGCGGTTCAACTCCCCGAACGACCTCACTATCCGCACCGACGGCACCGTCTACGTCACCGACCCGAACTTCCAGCGCGGCAACCGGCCGGACGAACTGGGCGGGATGACCGGGGTCTTCCGGATAAGCGACGGTGAGGTGTTCCTCGTCGACGGCACCGTGTCCCAACCCAACGGCGTCGTGCTGTCGCCGGACGAGACGACCCTCTACGTGGGCGGCAACGCCAACAACACCATCTTCCGGTACGACCTGCTGCCGGACGGCAGCACAGGTGGACGCACCGAGTTCGCGCGCCTTGCCGGCCCGGACGGCGCCACGGTGGACTGCGCCGGCAACATCTACTGGGCCTCCTACAACGACGGGCGGATCCACGTATTCGCGCCCAGCGGCGAAAAGCTGGGCACGATCTCCGCGGGCCGGAACACCACCAACGCCGCGTTCGGCGGCCCCGACGGCCGAACCCTCTTCATCACCTCCGGCACGTCGGGAAACTTCGGTCTGTACCAGGTCAGACTCAACGTGCCGGGATCGCCGTACTGACGGGCGGGCAGCGCAGAGCTGGTCGGAAACGGCTCACTCGTCCAGGGTGGCCGCGAGGCCTCCGGTTTCAGGTTCTTCTTGGTCGATGAACCCTCTGCCGGAGACCTCGCGGCTCAGACATCACGACACAGTCGGGTCAGCCGATGGGCTCGGCCACGATGAGCTGGAACTTCTCGAAGGTCAGCCGCACGGTGTTGTGCCTGGCATCGACGGTGCCGAGGGAAACGCCGTTGAACGGGTCGGTCAAGCGGTACCGGGACCGGCCCAGACCGCGCAACTCGACCGAGCCGTCCCATTGGTCGGCGTAGAAGGCGTAGTGCAGGGTGCCGTCCTTGGTCACGACATGCGCCTCGGGCTTGTCGAACCCGATGTCGTACAGCTCGCCCCGGTACTCGCCGGTGGGCAGCATGTTCTTGTTGTACAAGCTCACCCATTTGCGCCAGAGAACATCCCTTTCCGGGGTGAGCACGTTCTCATCGTCCGGGCCCGCCGGATAGGTGAACTTGGTCGACAGGACGGCGCCCACGCCGTAGCTGGACGCGAAGTCGTCGCCGCCGTCGCTCAGTTCGACATGGTCGCCGGCGTAACTGCCGCCCTGAGCCATCATCGCCTTCATCGTCTTGCCCTTGCTCCGGACCTGGTACGACGACGTCGGGTCCGAGCCCGGGTACTGGTCGATGTAGGGCAGGTTGTGGAAGGCGAAGGCGGTGCCGCAGGGGCAGAGCTCGACGACCGCGTTGTGGTTCGCCTTGTGCGCGGCCTCGTACACCGCCTTCCAGAACTGTGCCAGGCCCTCGGTCGATTCTTCGGGGCGGGCGTGCCCGTGCGCCGGGTTGTAGCAGGGGGTGACGCCGTTGAGGTGCTGCCCGTCGATCTTGAGGCCCTCGTAGCCCCAGTCACGGATGAACGTCGTCACCTGCCGGACGAAGTAGTCCACCGTGGGCTGGTACGCCGGGCACAGCGTCCAGGCATTCCACCAGGTCACCCGCTGCATCTTGCCGTCGCGGTCCAGCAGGAGCATGTCGGGGCGTTGCTTGAACAGGTTGCTCTCGGGATCCGCCGCCAGCGGGGCCCACCACAGACGCGGCCGCAGGCCGGCGTCCCGGATCTGCTTGGTGAAGGCTCGCATGTCCGCCTCGCCCCGCGGGAACTTCTGCAGGTTGATGTCCCAGTCGCCCTCGTTGGTCTGCCAGCCGTCGTCGAGCCCCGCCCACTTCAGGCCGACCTCACGCACCTTGGGGAGAGTTCCGATGACCTGCTCGACGGTGAAGTTGCGCTCGTAACCCCAGGCGCACCAGATGGATTCGTAGGCGGACTTCGGCGTCTTGGGGGCACGCAGGCCGATGTCACTCATGTAGTCGCGGTAGCGCTGGAGCGGCACGAAGTGGTCGCCCGGGAGGGCCGTCAGGAACGTGGTGTCGGTGGTCAGCTGCTGGCCCGGCTTCAGGGTGCGGGGGGTGTCGCCTTCGACGGCGATGCTCGCTCCGTTGGCGGTCTTGCGAACCGGTAGGCGCAGGATCCTCGCCACGGGCTCGACGTGCCCGACGGACAGGCCCGCGCCCGGACGCCACACGGACGCCATCGGCGTGCCACCGCCGTAGTCGGACGAGTCCATCCCCAGCGAGTTCTTCTGGTCGAACTCGTCCGTCACCGGCTGCACCCAGTCGCGACGGTCCTCATAGGTGGTACCCGAGAAGGTGTAGAAGCCGCCGGGCCTCTCCAGGACCTCGTGGGCTCCGCTGCGCCACCCGGTGACCTTCAGGTCGGCACGGGACGTGTTGGTGTAGGTCACCTTCATCACGATCATCCCGGTCAGACGCTGGAAGGAGGTCAGCTCCACCGTCTTCCGCACGCCGGTCCTGGACTCGCCCCGGACGGTCACCTGGACGCCTGCGCCGTGCCGTGAATGCTTGGTCTTGCGGGTCTCGTGTCCGCGGTAGGTGAACTCGTCCACAGTCGTATCGCCCAGCAGCAGGGCTTCGCTGGCGTCGAAGCGCGTGACGTTGACGCCCTTCAGGGCCACCCGAGTGTGCAGTTTGTCGTCGAACTCCACGGTGATGGAGGTGTCGCCGACCCCGACGACATCGGGACCACGGTTCGGTGCGGCGGCTGCGGGTGTGGCGCCCACACCCGCGGTCACGGCAGGGACGGCGGCCAGACCGGCGCCCCCCAGTGCCAACTTCAGTACGGTCCGCCGCTTCATGTCGGTCATGTCAAACTCCCCTTCGAGCTTGTCGCGCAGCTCTGACGACCAGGCCGCGCCGTTCGCTCGTCGCTGTAGATCATCAAGATCGAGCCAGCTCGAACGTGCCGATACGTTCTGCAGTGTCGAAAGACGAGGTCACGGAAATCCGACGGCTGGCCCGGGCAGCCGCCGAGTTGGTCGACCTGGTTCGACGTCGCATCCAACAGCAGCGGGGCGCCATCGTCGCAGGACCGCGACACCGCCGCCTCGATCACCAGTGGATACACAGACCAGACCAATGGGATACCAACTGCCGACCCGGATTGCTGGCCCGACAAGTTCGAGCAGAAGCTCACTCATAGGGCACTCCCCGTTCGCTGCGGGATGGTCTGCTCGACGAACGTAAGTGGTATATTATTGGCTTGTCAATGGCCGGTTCCCGGTAGTTTTTGGTTTGGTCGCCGTGGCCTAGGCCGAGGCGGTGGGCCGCCTCCGGGCCTGGCCTCAGGGATCGATCGAACTGGTATGGTTGGCTGGTATGACTGTTGCGAGGACGCGGACGCCCCGTGGCCTGTTCGCCGACGGCACGCTTCCGCTGTACGAGCGCACCGCCGGGCAGCTGCTCGACGATCTGCGCGCCGCGGGCGCCGGTGTCGGCGACCGGCTGCCCTCCGAGCGGGCGCTGGCGACCCGGTACGCGGTATCACGCGTGACGCTGCGAGCCGCCCTCGCCGACCTGGAGGCGCGGGGCATCGTGCGACCGTCGTCCACGCGCGGGTGGTTCGTCGCCGACCTCGACCAGTTCCCTGACCCGGCGATGGCGTCCACCGCGGCAGCCCCCCAGGTGCAGGGCCTCGCCGACTTCGCCCGCGTCAACGGTTTGACGCCGAGCAGCCGGGTTCTCTCCGCCACGGTTCGCCCGGCAACGGTGTCCGAGGCCGAAGAACTCCGCATCGCCCCCGGCGCCGACCTCTTCGAACTCCACCGATTGCGTTTCCTCGACGACCTGCTGGTCGTACTCGAGCACAACCGGCTCCCGTTGGCGGCCTGCCCGGCCCTGGCCGGGACCGACTTCAACACCGACTCGCTGTACGCCACCCTGCGCGCGGCGGACCCGCCGCAGCTGCCGGCGGTTGCCGACTACTCGGTCGAAGCCCGCCACCCCACGTCACGAGAGATCGAGCTTTTCAAGATCGGCGACACCATGCCGATGCTCGTCGCGACCCAGCTGACCTTCAACCAGGCTGGCCGCCCGATCGAGCTGACCATCCAGGTCTACCGGGGGGACCGCTACCGCTTCCGGGCGTCCATCACCAACCGGCCCTGATCAACGATCTTTTCCGCACCGTCCTGAGTGGTCTCTGGCGATCGCCGGTCCACGGCGCGCTCGCCGGTTCACCGGCGGCCGCCGGTCGGTGGCCAGGAGCATTGCGCGCAGCACCAGGTCACTGGCTGGGCGGCGGTCACCCGCGACCGCGCAGCCGGAGCAGGCAGTTGGTCCGTTGAGGTAGCGCCGCCGCCGCATCTCTAACAGTTCGGCGTCGGCTGCGGCGCGGAGGATTCGGACTCCGCGATCGACCGAGGGCGTATCCGGGATTTCCAGGACCACGGCGTGGATGGCGAGGCCGCGCGCCGTGGCGGTGGTCGGGATTCCGGGTCGACCGGGCATACCAGATTACATACCAATCAGGCAGTAGCCGGCCAGATCGAATACCAGTAGGGTCCATAACCAACTTAGGAACGCCGAGGAGGAACCGCCCCGTGAGTAACCCGCTCGACACCGTCGTCGCCCTGCACAAACAGGGGGAACCGGTCGGCATCACGTCGATCTGCTCCGCCCATCCACTGGTCCTGCAGGCCGCGATGGCCCAGGCCCGGGAAGACGGCGACCTGGTGTTGATCGAGGCGACCTCGAACCAGGTCGACCAGACCGGTGGCTATACCGGTATGCGGCCCACGGACTTCCGCGACCTGGTGTACCGGGCCGCCGACCATGCCGGACTGCCTCGGCAGCGGGTCGTGCTCGGCGGCGACCACCTGGGCCCGAACCGGTGGCGTTCGTTGCCGGCGGAGCAGGCCATGGCGCACGCCGACGTGCTCGTGGCGGCGTACGTCGAGGCCGGCTTCACCAAGATCCACCTCGACTGCAGCTACCCCTGCGCGGACGACCAGACCCCGTTGACCGACGAGGTGATGGCCGCCCGCGCCGCCCGGATGCTCGCGGTCGCCGAGAAGACCGCCGCCGCGACGGGGCGGGCCGGGGAACTCCGGTACGTCATCGGCACCGAGGTCCCGGTTCCCGGCGGCGCCGAGGAGACGATCGAGGAACTCCTACCCACCACCGCCGAGTCGGCCCGCAGCACCCTGGCCCGGCACCGGGCGGCCTTCGCCGGGCAGGGCCTCGAGCACGTGTGGCCGCAGGTGATCGCCCTGGTCGTGCAGCCGGGCGTCGAGTTCGACCACCTCCGGGTGGTGGACTACGACCGGGACCGCACCAAGGATCTGCAGCGGGTCCTGGACGACGAGCCGACGATGGTCTTCGAGGCCCACTCCACGGACTACCAGACCGCCCCGCGACTCGCCGCCCTGGTCGAGGATCACTGGGCGGTGCTCAAGGTCGGGCCCGGCCTGACCTTCGCCCTGCGGGAGGCCCTGTTCGCGCTGGCCGCGATCGAGGCCGAACTCGTCGCGGAGCACGACCGCTCGAGCCTGCCGGAGGTGGTCGAGCAGCGAATGCTCGCCGAACCCGGGCAGTGGGCGAAGTACTACACCGGCGACGCCGCCGAGCAGCGCCTGGCCCGGCGGTACAGCTACAGCGACCGGATGCGCTACTACTGGCCGGACCCGGAGATCCAGGCCGCCGAGCGGCGCCTGCTGGCCAACCTGAGCGACCGGGACATCCCGCTGCCGCTGCTCAGCCAGTACCTGCCCGACCAGTACCAGCGGGTCCGCGACGGCACCCTCGGCAACCACCCCGTCGAGCTCGTCCTCGATCGCATCCGCGACGTCCTGCGCGGCTACCGCCACGCGTCCACCCCGTCGCAGCGGCGGCGGGCAGCATGAGCACCCTCCTCCACGACCCTGACTACCTGCGCCGGCGCGGCGCCGTCGACACCAGCCGCGAAATCGCGCAGCAGCCGACCGTGTGGCGCCAGATCGGCCGGATAACGGCCGAGTCGGGTGCGGCCACCGCCGCGTTTCTGAAGCCGCTGCTCGAACGGCCCGAC
Source organism: Plantactinospora solaniradicis (assembly GCF_042658085.1). Classification (NCBI taxonomy): domain Bacteria; kingdom Bacillati; phylum Actinomycetota; class Actinomycetes; order Micromonosporales; family Micromonosporaceae; genus Plantactinospora; species Plantactinospora solaniradicis. Next base: position 71,946 of record NZ_JBHSPR010000013.1, read on the forward strand.
CTGCGCATCGTCCTCACCGGCGCGGGCACCTCGGCGTACGTTGGCGAGGTGCTGGCGCCGTCGCTGCGCCGGCGGCTGGGCCGCCGCGTGGACGCCGTCGCCACCACCGACATCGTGGCCGACCCGCTGGCCTGCTTCGCCGAGGATGTCCCGACACTGCTGGTGTCGTTCGCCCGCTCCGGTGACAGCCCGGAAAGCGTCACCGCGACCGAGCTGGCCAGCCAGGTGCTGACCGACTGCTGGCACCTGGTGGTGACCTGCAACGAGCGGGGCCGGCTCGCCAGCCAGCACGCCGACCGGTCGAGCTTGCACGTGCTGCTGCTGCCCGAGGCGGCCAACGACCGGGGCTTCGCGATGACGTCCAGCTTCACCGGCATGGTGCTGGCCGGCCTGCTGACCCTGGGTGGCCGCGACGAGGGCATGGTGGAACGGCTCGCCACCGCGGCCGAGCAGGTCCTGGCCACCCGGCCGGCCGCGGCGGCCGACCTCGCCGCCCGCGGTTACTCCCGGATCGTCTACCTCGGCAGCGGCACCCTGCACGGCCTGGCCCGGGAATCCGCCCTGAAGGTCCTGGAGCTGACCGCCGGCCGCGCGGTGGCCCTGGCCGAGTCCGCCCTGGGCTTCCGACACGGACCGAAATCCGTGCTCAACGACCAGACCCTGGTAGTCAGCTACGAGTCCAACGACCCATACACCAGCCAGTACGACCGCGACATGGTGGCCGAGCTGCTGCGGGTCATCCCGGAGCGGAACCTCGTCACCGTCACCGGCCACGTCGGGCAGCCAGCCAGGGACAACGCCTGGACCCTGCCCGGCATCGAGGACGTGGACGACGCCGCGCTGGCGCTGCCCGCCGTGATCTGCGCGCAGCTGATCGGCCTGCACTTCTCCCTGGCGCTCGGAAACACCCCCGACAATCCCTTCCCCGGCGGCGAGGTCAACCGGGTCGTCCAGGGCGCGATCATGCACCGCCTGCGCCGCTAGCCCGCGGCCAGGCCAACGACAGGTTCAGATCAGGGCCATCCCGGCCCGGACGGCGACGGAGCTGACGTCAGCAGTGACGCCAGACGGAGGTGAGACACATGTTCCTCGGCGTGGACGGCGGCGGCACCAAGACCGCCTTCTGCCTACTGAGGGCGGACGGCGCGATCGTGGCCCAGGCCACCACCGCGAGCAGCTACTACTTCAGCGAAGGCATCGACCTGGTGACCCAGGTCCTCAAGGAGGGCATCGGCGCCGTCTGCGCGACGGCCGGCGTCACCCCGGCCGACATCGACTTCGCGTTCTTCGGGATTCCGACCTACGGCGAGGTCAGCGACGACATCGCCACCCTCGACGCGGCGCCACGGCAGGTCCTCGGCCACGACCGGTACCGGGTCGACAACGACATGGTCTGCGGCTGGTCCGGCTCGCTGGGCGCCGCGGACGGCATCAACGTGATCAGCGGCACCGGATCGATGACCTACGGTGAACGTGCCGGTCGCGGCCTGCGGGTCGGCGGCTGGAGCGAACTGTTCGGCGACGAGGGCTCGGCGTACTGGATCGCCATCCGCGGCCTGCAGGCGTTCTCCCGCATGAGCGATGGTCGACAGCCCGCCGGTCCGCTCCTGGATGTCCTGCGCGACCACCTGGAGTTGTCCGCGGACCTGGATCTGATCGACGTCGTGCTGAACCGGTGGCAGGGCGACCGCGGCAAAATCGCGGCGCTGAGCCCACTGGTCACCCGCGCCGCCGACCAGGGCGACGAGGCGGCCGCGGCGATCCTCGCCGAGGCCGGCCGGGAACTCGCCCATCTGGTGGAAACCACCCGTGGCCGACTCGGCTACCCCGTCGATGAGCAGGTGCTGGTCTCCTACTCCGGCGGCACGTTCAACGCGCGACAGGTGCGCGAGGGATTCCGACAACACCTGCACACGCTGCACGACGGGTACGACCTTCGTCAGCCCATGTATTCGCCGGTCGTCGGCGCGGCCCTCTACGCCGCGAAACAGGCCGGCAGCCCGCTGAGCACCGACGCGCTCGAACACCTCCGGACCACCCCGATCGCCACCGCTGCCTGAGGAGGCGCAGATGCCAACGACTGTTTCACGCATCAGCCGTAGCTGGATCCCCTACGCGGGACTGCTCGTGCTGTTCTGGGGCGTATGGGGAGCCTTCTCCGCCGTCCCGACCTCCGACTACGGCTACCCCGACGGCATGGTCTACGTCGTCTGGTCCCTCACCATGATCATCCCAGCCGTCGCCGCGCTGCGCGGCAACCGGCTGGACCGCCGCCCGATCGCGGTCGTGTACGGCCTGCTGGTTGGCCTGACCGGCGCCGGCGGCCAGCTGCTGCTGTTCAAGGCGCTCACCATCGGCCCGGCCTACCTGATCTTCCCGCTGATCGCGCTGTCTCCGGCGATCACCGTGCTGATGGCCATGGTGCTGCTGCGTGAACGCATCCCACGGCTCGCCATGCTCGGCGCGGTCGCCGCGCTGGTCGCGGTCGTGCTGTTCAGCGTCAGCGACGGCGACGGTTCCGCCACCGGTGGAACGTGGTTGCTCCTGGCCATCGTGGTCTGCGTCGCCTGGGGTGTGCAGGCCTACTTCATGCGTAAGGCGGCCACGGTCGGCGTCAACGACGCCACCACCTTCACCTGGATGACGATCAGTGGTCTGCTGCTGGCACCGATCGCCATCTGGATGGCCGGCGGCCTGGCGCTGGACGCGCCCTGGCAGGCGCCGACCCTCGCCGCGGTCACCCAGCTGCTCAACGCCGTCGGCGCGCTGTTCCTGGTGATGGCGTTCAGCCGGGGCAAGGCCTCGATCGTGGCCCCCACGACCAACGCCCTGGCGCCCGTACTGACCGTGATCCTCTCGCTGATCGTCTACCAGAAGGTGCCGTCGGTCTACGCCACGATCGGCATCCTGCTCGCCATCGTCGGTTCCACCCTGATGGTCTACGCCGACGAGAAGCGCGGCGAAGCCGCGGCGGCGAACGTGGCCGGCCCGGTCACGGCCGACCGGGGCGGCGCGCCGGACGTCGCCGTACCGTAACCGCCAGACCGAACCCGACGGCCGCCGGTCCGGACCCAGTCCGGACCGGCGGCCGGCTTTGTGGTCCACGACGATCGTGGCCTACGGCAGGTGGGCTCGGATCCCGGATCGGTCAGGCCGTGGTCACGGCCGGACCGCGCGGCCGTGCGTCCCCGCCGCCACAGACCGCCGCCCCCGAGCCGTACGGTCAGCGATGCCGCATACGCGGTCTACCCGGTAAAGATCCGCCAGTTCTCCGCGATCCGGAATCCCATGTCCTGGTAAAGGGGAACTCCGAGCGGGCTGGCGTGCAGGAACGCGGTGCGCGCCCCGGCCGCGTACGCCTCACGTAGGACCGCCGCCGTCGCCACCCTGCCGTAGCCGCGCCGCCGGGACGACGGGGGAACCGCGACGTTGAACACTCCCACCAGGTCGTCCACGAGAACGCCGAAGGAGGTCGCCACCGGCACGCCATCCACCTCGGCGATGTAGGCACGCATCGAGGGATGATCCATGACAGCCGGCGAGCTGAAGATGGCGAAGATCTCCACAGGACCCTCGTAACCAGCGGCCATCACTCGCTGGTACAGATCGCCCTCGGCACCCGAGACCCTGCGTACCACCGGATCGGCGACGGGGACCTCCGTGTCGCGTTCCGAGAGTTCTTTGATCATGAACGGTAGCGCCATCGTCTGTCCGAACCCGTGGTGTGCGACCGTACTCGCGATCTGGTCGGCCGCCCGCTCGTTCCGTACCTGGATGCTCCAGGCCACCGCCTTCAGTCTCGGGGAGGCGGCGAAGGCTGCCACCTCCTCGACGTCGGCCTCACGGCGGATACTGATGACACCGTTCAAGAACGGCATCGGCGCACCGGTGACAAGTTCGGAAGTGCCGTGTGCGCCCACCCGGTGAAAGCCGCCCGGCTGGACCTCCGCCAACATCGCGGCCGATGTCATCCACGCCTGTGCGGCGGTGTCGACATGATCCCGTGTCACGTCCGTCTCCACGCGAGGCACCCCTCAGTTCGAGGTGCCGGAGGCGGCAGCGATCGCGGCCCGGACCTGTTGGGCGAAGCCGGCCACGGTGAAGTCCGGCCCGACGCTGTCGACCAGAATGAGGTCGCTGATCGCGTTGTCGACGCGCAACGGCAGGATCGCCTGGTATTCCGGCGAGTTGTACCAGTTCTCGGCGGCGGTGCGGTCGGGGAACTCCATCAGGACCACCGAGCCGGGCCAGGCTCCCTCGACCACGGTCGCGTCACCCTGGGCCAGCCACTTTCCGCCGTACGGCGCCACGGTGGCCTCGACCTGTTCGAGGTAGGACAGCCCTTTCTCGTTCGGGACGCCCCCGGGGATGCGCAGGTGGTTGATCAGGTACGTGGTCATGTGCGGAAACCTTTCGGGTTGCGTTTGGATGATGGATGTAATCTAACTTGCGTCAAGCGAAGCCGGGTCAATTAGATGATCGGTGTAATCTAAATCTCGCCGTCGTGGCCCACTCCACTGAAACGGAGACCGGTGATGGGGAGAGCATCCCGCGTAGACGCAGCCAAACACCGCGAGGACGTGGTCAACGCCATGGCGAGGTTGCTACGCGAGCGCGGCCCCGCCGGGGTGAGCGTCCAGGACCTGATGCTAGCCGTGGGGCTCACCCACGGCGGCTTCTACAAGCATTTCAGCTCGAAGGACGAGCTGGTCGGCATCGCCACCGAGGCGGCGTTCGACGAGATCCGGGCCGCGCTGACCCGGATCGGCGAAGACGAGCCGGACCGGACGCGCGCCCGATCCGAAGTAATCCGGACGTACCTCTCCGCCGAGCATCGGGACGCACCGGGGACCGGCTGCGCCAACACGGCGCTGGCCGGCGACGCCGCCCGGTCCCCGGCGGACAGCCCGTTACGCGGGTCCTATGTGGCGGGCCTGGAAGATACGCTGGAGCAACTCGCGAAGTTGGAACATGCCCCGAGCCACGGGTCCGAGGAGCCGTACCGGCGGGCGGTCGCCGACCTCGCCACCATGGTCGGGGCGCTTACCCTGGCCCGCGCAACCAGCCGGACACCGCTGTCGGACCAGATCCTCCAGATCGTCCGCGAAGCCCTTGACCCCGGTCGGTAGCCCCGTCGCCGACCATCGGCTCAGCTGGACCCTGTGCCGGGATCCGCGCCAGCGAGGACGCGGGACGGCTCAGGCGTCCAGGCCATCGAACCTCGGGGAGCGGCTGTCACAGCGGCGGCCAGGCATTGGCCAGCAGCTGGCGGAAGTGCGCCGGGAACCACTCTCCGAACGGCGGGGCGCCCGGCAGCGCTCCGGTCGGGTACGGGGAACCGCGCGGCGGGTTGTAGTACGGGTCGCACATCGGCTCGTACGGCTGACCGAGACCCGGCTGGCCACTTGCACCGTCGGACCCGCCGGGCGGTTTGACCCACACGTAGGCGTCGATCCCGGGTTCCGGTTCGGTGGCCGGCCGCTGGCCGAGGCCGGAGCCCGCCTGGTTGCACCAGTTCCCGACGAGCGCCCGCCGATCGATCCGGCTGCTGTCGACGTACTGGTTCAGATCGTGCCGGGTCGCTGGCCCGGTGGGTCGGGCCGGGCCGCCCCAGCCGTTGCGGGAGGTGTCGACCAGCACACTCGCCTCCGGGGAGAAGCCCCTGCCGGCCAGCAGTTCGCGCATGTGTCGCGCGTACGGCACCTCGTCGACGAACGGGTTCCAGTCGACCCACTTCGACAGGTGCACCGGCTGGCCGTTGACGACGTCGTCGGCGCGGAAGTACTCCTCGCGCAGCACGGAGTAGTTGGCGGTGTTGGCGACGAAGCCGTGCACGTTCGCCACCGTGCTGCCGGCCGTGGTCGCGGCCTGGAGCAGCAGCGCGGTCATCGGACCGGAGTTGTCCGGCCAACCGAGTTCACCGTGGTGACTGATGTCCAGGTACGGGTAGACGCCGGGTACGGCGCCGAGCCGGGCCAGGGCGTACCCGATCCCGTACAGGTAGGTGCCGCGCGCCAGCACCGCCTCGCAGGCCGGGGTGGCGGTGTACCGAGAACCGGTGTTGACCACCAGGTTGGCCAGCGAATTCGGCTCGACGAAGGCGACGATCCGCAGGCTGGCGTAGCGGGGAGCGGCGAGGATCTCGACGATCGGATCGATGAACTCCGCCCGGTACCGGACGATTTCCTCGATCGACAGTTCACCCTGCGGGGCCCGCCGGCCACAGTCGCGGGCCGGCAGGTTGTAAATGGTCAACTGGACGAGTTCGGCGCGCTGCGCCACGGCGGCGTCCAGATGCTCGCGCAGGCCCATCGCCTCGTCCGTCCCCTCGATGGCGGCGATCCGGTCCAGCCAGACGGCGGTCGGCTGGCCGGCGACCACGTGGCCGCCGGGCTCGGCGGCGGCACGGTCGGCCCACTCGGGGTTCACGTAGACCCGGGCTCCGGCGTACGGGTTGTCCACCCTGTCCGGCGGATCGGCCGCGCCCGCCGGACCGGCACCTACCAGCGCCCCCGCGACGAGGACGGACACGGCGACGGCGAGGACCGGGCGGACCCGGGCGGACCCGCATCCAGAACGTCGCATGGTCATGATGGTGGCTCCTCAGACCCGGGGTCGGCGCCGGCTCAGCGCGGCTACCGGCCCGGTCCCCTTGTCCGGCCGGACGGCACCGCGACCCGACAGCCGCCGCTATTCATTCATATGTTTCGATCTATCATGCCACCGTCCCGCGTCGTTCGCGCATGATTTGTCGACCTGTCAGCGCTCCGCGAAATCGGCCACGTCCGGCGGCGCTGTCGCCGTGAGTCGTCGCTGTCGCGGCGCCGCAGATCTTCCAGGAAGAGGCACGGATCGCCCGGTCAGCCGCGTGTCTCGAGCGGAACGTGCATCGACAGCTGCGAGGACAGGGCGTGGAGGAAGTCCGGGGCATCGAAGACCGCGCCCGCGGAGGCGACGCCGGTGGTCCTGGTCCGGCCGGTGAGGATGCGGTCGACGGCCTCCACCGCGAGTGGCGCGCTGACGGCGTAGATGTCCTGACCTGCGGCGACCACGCGGCGTTCCGCGCCGCCGGCACGAACGAGGACGTCGACGACGAAGGTCTGCGCGGAGCGGCCGCGCTCGTCGACGGCCGACGGTGCCGAGGCGTCGGGAGCGGACAGATCCGCGGCCGCCCTGGCGGTCATGTAGGTGCGCACCTCCGTGACGGCCAGGTGGCTGGGAATGGTGACGACGTCGGCCATGGTGAACTCTCCGATGACACTCTGGGGGCCGAGCGGAGCGGGGAAGGGCCACTCCAGGGTCGACACGGCGTCGTCGTGGTACTCCAGCCGTCCGCCGCTGTATCGGACACGGCGGCCACCCCGTCGCTGCCCCGAGATCGTGCCCGAAGCGAGCGTTCCGGCAGTGGGGTGCCAACTGCTCAGGCCGTAGGCGATGTGCGCCTCGTCCGCCGCCGTCCACTCCCCCATCGCGGTGGTGACCAACAGGTCGCCGAGGCCGCCGTAGAAGGCCATCGCCGGGACCACCACGATGCCCGCGGCGCGGGCGGGCTCCGCGAAGTGCGCGAAGGTGTCAAGGTTCGCCTCGATCTCGGCCGCCACGTCGACGTACGGGATGCCGGCGCGCAGCGCCGCCTCGACCAGCGGGGCGGCGGTCGTGGCGAAGGGCCCGGCGCAGTTGATCACGGCCGCCGCTCCGTTCAGCGCGCGGTCGAGCGAGGCCGGATCGTCGACCGATGCCTGTCGCGCCTCGAACCCCGGTTGGGCCTGCGCCAGCGCCAGCAGTTTGTCCTGGTCTCGACCGCGGAGCAGCGGGACGTATCCGCGCTCGCGCAACTCCGCGACCACGAACTGCCCGGTGTGCCCGTAGGCGCCGAATACCGCCACGTTCCGATCCGATCCCATGCCTGCTCCCGCGTGCTCGAAGTGATCCACTGCGGAAATCCTGTCGCTGTCGGCCTATCGGTGCCAGTGTCCGGAACGACATGACCCGTACAATTCCCGACATGATCTCTGTCCCGCGCTCCGTCGCGGTCGCCGCCACCGACGGCATGCTGCACTTCGAGTTGGCCCTGGCCTACGAGGTGTTCGGCTCCGCCCCGGCCGCCCTGCCACCGCCCTGGTACGACGTCAGGGTGTGCGGCACCCACGCCGTCCGGGTCGGCCGGTTCCTGCTGGAGCCGGACTGCGGGCTCGACCAGCTGGCGCACGCCGACACCGTCATCGTCCCCGCCCTGGCGGACGTCGCCGAGGACCCGCCGGCCGACCTGGTCGAGGCGGTGCGCGCGGCCCACGAGTCAGGGGCGCGGGTGGTCTCCCTGTGCACGGGCGTGTTCGTGCTCGCCGCCGCCGGCCTGCTGGACGGGCTGTGCGCGACCACGCACTGGGCGCACACCGACGAACTGGCCGCGCGCTATCCCCGGGTGAAGGTCGACCCGGACGTGCTCTACGTCGACAACGGCAGCGTGCTCACGTCCGCGGGCAAGGCCGCGGCGATGGACCTGTGCCTGCATCTGGTCCGCCGCGACCACGGCTCGGCGATCGCCAACGTGGTCGCCCGCCGCCTGGTCGTGCCGCCCCACCGGGCTGGTGGCCAGGCCCAGTTCGTCACCACACCGGTGCCCGCCCAGGACGGTCATCCCCTGGCCGAGCTGCTCCCGTGGGTGATGCGGCGGCTGGACCAGCCACTCACGGTGGAGGACCTGGCCCGCCAGGCGAACATGAGCTCGCGCCACCTGGCCCGCCACTTCCACTCGGTAACCGGCACGACCCCGCTGCAGTGGCTGCTGACGCAGCGGATCCGCCGCGCGCAGGAGTTGTTGGAGACCACGGACGACAGCGTCGACACCATCGCCTCGACCGCGGGCATGGGCACGGCGACGACGCTGCGCCGCCACTTCCACCGCACGGTCGGCGTACCGCCGGACGCCTACCGCCGCACGTTCCGGGCGTGAGGCCGCGGTCCGCGCCTTCCCGGCCCTCGGCCGTCGCGCCGACCAAAGGGCCACCAGCCCAGGTCGCATGAGCAGGTACCCAGACGACAGGATCCGGGCCGCCGGGATGGCCTTCGACTCATGACCGACGCGGAGGACAACTGCCGCGCACTCGTCTGCCGTGCTCCGCCCAAAGGCCCAGGCGGACATGAAGCGGATACCACGGTCGTGGGTACCGGTGTTGGGCGTCTTACTGGCGGCCGGCTCGTTGGGGCTCCTGGCCGGATTCGCCGTGCCGCTGCTGGGCACACTCGCCGCTGTTGGCCTCGTCCTGTACTTCCTCGGCGCGCTCGTCGCGCACCTGCGAGTGGGTTCCCGCCAGCTCGTGGGATGGGCCGTGTTCTTCTCAGTCGCGGTGGCCACGTTGGCCGTGAACCTGGGCTACCACCTGTGATCCGTACGGGCAGTTGCCAGAAACCGGCCAGCGTATCCGCCGCCCGGGCGAGCCGAGTCGGCGTACGGACCGGGCCGGACGGGCTAACCAGCCCTACCGGGTCACCGGGGCGGAGTCCGAATGGAAGTATCATGGCACGCGTCATCGATCGATCACTACGATTCGCGGCGGTATGGTGGGCTGTGCTCCTGGTCCGACCGAAGAGCCGGAATTGAGTGGACTGCAGTCCGCACACCGCACCCTCAGCCAGCTAGCCGCGAGGTGCGATGCCGACAACGGCCGCGAAGAGGGGTCATGCCAGCCACCGCGTATGTGTCCACCACGATCCCCTATGTGAACGCGCGCCCGCACCTCGGGCACGCGTTCGAGTACGTCCAGGCGGACTCGATCTCCCGGCATCTCACCATGACGGGCCGTGAGGTCTACTTCCTCACCGGCTCGGACGAGAACAGCCTGAAGAACGTGCTGGCCGCCGAGAAGGCCGGCATGACCACGCAGGCCCTGGTCGACCGCAACGTGAGTTACTTCGAGGAGCTGTTGGCCTCCCTCGGCGTCGGGACGACCGCATTCATCCGCACCAGCATCGACCCGCACCACCTGGCCGGGGCGGCGGAGATCTGGCGTCGGCTCGATGCCAACGACGACATCTATGCCAAGGACTACGCCGGCCTGTACTGCGTCGGCTGCGAGCAGTTCTACGAGCCGTCCGACCTCGTCGACGGGAAGTGCCCCGAGCACCTCGTCGAGCCGGAGTTGGTGAGCGAGCGCAACTACTTCTTCCGGCTGTCCCGCTACGGCGACCAACTCGCCGAGGCCATCGAGTCGGGCCAGCTCCGGGTCCACCCGCAGACCCGGCTCAACGAAACGCTCGGTTTCATCCGCAGCGGCCTGGCCGACATCAGCATCTCCCGGTCGGCCAGCCGGGCACGCGGCTGGGGCATCCCGGTTCCCGGTGATCCGAGCCAGGTCATGTACGTCTGGATCGACGCGCTCACCAACTACATCAACACGTTCAACTGGCTGCATGACGACCCGGGCTACCACCGTTACTGGGCCGACGCCGAGCGCCGCATCCACGTCCTGGGCAAGGGTGTGCTGCGATTCCACGCCGTCTACTGGCCGGCCATGCTGCTCGCGGCCAAGCTGCCGTTGCCGACCGACGTCATGGTGCACGGATACATCACCAACGCCGGCCAGAAACTGAGCAAGTCTCTCGGTAACGCGATCGACCCGGAGGAGCTGGTCGCCACCTTCGGGCAGGACGCCGTCCGGTACTACCTGCTGGCCGAGTTCTCCCCGTTCGGCGATGGCGACTTCGCCGAGGAGCGCCTGGTCGCCCGCTACAACAACGATCTCGCCAACGGCGTCGGCAATCTCGTCAGCCGGCTGACGTCGATGGTGGAACGGTACCGGGGCGGGGTGGTCCCGGCGCGGGGCGGGGCCGGCGACCTTGAGGCCGACCTGGAGTCCCGGACCGCCGACGCCGTCCGCGACAGTGTGGCCGCGATGGAGCGGTTCGACCATCGGGAGGCGCTGGCCCGGATCGGCGAGTTGGTCCGGCGCAGCAACGCCTACGTCGGTGACCGGGCACCCTGGCACCTGGCGAAGGCGGCCGACACCGGTGACGAGGACGCGGCCCGGACGCTGGACGCCGTGCTGTACTGCGGCATCGACGCCGTACGACGCATCGCGATCCTGCTGCGGCCGTTCATTCCTGCCGGCACCGGCCGGCTGCTCGGCGCGGTCGGCGAGGACCCGGCCGCGAGCCTCGACTCGCTGACCGAACTGGCCGGTCGTAAGGTCGTCAAGGCAGGTCCGATCTTCCCGAGGATTGAGTTGTGAGGTGCCGGAGCGACCGGCCCGGGCTCGTCTCCGTCGAGCGGGAGCCGTCGGACGGCCCAGGTGTATCCGGCCAGGACGTTGGTGGCAGAGAAAGGCTCCACCTGGCCGGATCACGGATGGTGATGGCGCCCGACGGTCGACCCGCTATGTCAGCGGTACGAGGACGCATCCCAATCTGGGGTTCCTGACTGGCTACAGCAGGTCTAGCAGGGTTTCCATCCGGGTGGCCAGGATCTGCGCCATGGCTCCTTCCACGCGGACGCTGACGGCCGTGCCGCCCGGCGATCGGGCCAGCTGAACCGTCAGCGGGGGCATGCCCATGAGCGGATACCGGAACCAGGCGTCGGCTGACTCGTCGCTCGTGTCGTCCAGCGCTCCGGTAAGCGCCGCCTCATCAAGGTCGTCGTACGCGTAGCCGACGTACCCGCTGATCCGTCTCAGCAACTGGACGATGTTGTCCTCGGCCACCCGTCCCTGGACGGCCCGCTCCGCATCCGGCGCGCCTTGGCTGTGAACACCGCGTGAGCCGGACTCATGGTGTGACCGCGGGCGAGCACGGAGAAGCTCGCCGGGCGCGGGTTCGTAGGAGTTGGCCACGTAGTCCCGGATCATCCTTACCGCGGCCGGTTCGCCCGCGGACAACAGGCGTTCGAGTTCTTCGGAAGGGCCCTTCTCGGCCAGGAGCCAAGCCCGCACCCGCCAGGCGCCACCTCGGAAGAGCTCGGCGGCATCCACGAAGAGTGTGTCCCTGTCCAACATCTGGAGGAGTTCAGGCAACGCTTCGTCAACACGTCGCCGGACATGTTCCGACACCTTGGCAAGCGTCGCTCGGTCTGTGATCCGCCACTGATCGCCCCCCGACAGCGTGGTGAACCCGATCCGGTGAGACCAGATACCGTGAAGACTTCGGGGAAGCTCGGAACCGGGAAGCCCGAGGCGACGCCGGCGACTCTGCCAATGCGGAGCCAACACCAGCGCTACGTTGATGTAGAAGGCCTTCTCGGTCCTGGTGGAGTACGCCGACGACTGCAGCTCGACGACGAACACGTCCCCGTCCCGGGAGAATCGGCGGAAAACTCGAGCGCCCCTGGCACGTTCGAAGCCGTATCCGGCAAGCTGCTCGGCGAGGCCCTCGACGAAGGTACCGAACAACGACCGCACACTCGTCACAATGTTTCCTCAGCTCTCGCAGACCGGCCTGGCAGATCGGCGAAGCGCTCACCACCAGTTTGTCAGCACGATAACGTCGTCGCGGCGCAACTCCGAACGCTCAACGAGCCCCGCCTTGCGCGCGACTTTGAGGGATGCGGCGTTGTACTCTCTGGCACGGGCCGCGACCGGGAGACGGGGGCTCAGTCTCTCGGCGACTGCGAGCGCCTCCCGCGCCAATTCGGTGGCATATCCCTTGCCCCAGGCCTGTGGCGCGAAGCGGTAGTAGAGATTCCAGCACGAGCGATCGAGGCGGGTGTAGCCGTCGCCACCAGGTCCGAATTGCGAGCCGTCGCTGAGCATGACGCCGGTTTCGGCGAGGATCCGCGTGGCCGGGTCCGGGCCGAGTATGCGCGTGTCGAGCCAGGCGAGGTAGGTGCCTTCGACATCGCCGCTTCGGCCCGCCTCGAACATCGCCAACGCTGCACGCACCAGCACCGCTCGCCGCTGCGCCGTCCAGAAATGCCACCGATTCGGCCGCGAGGGTGTAAGCAGGGAGTACCCGGGTCAGCGCGAAGGCAACTTCGACGCAGGGCCGACTACGACGGCAAGACCGACGCAACTACCGACGAGAGGCAGTGATGTCTACTCCGCTCCGGGCGAGCCGCACCGCTGTGCTGGTCTGCCAGGGTCGCGCCGCCGCGGATGGCCTGATCGCACCTGGCCGCTTCGCCGACCCGACGGCCCTGCGCCTTCTGCGACCGGACGAGCGTGAGAGCGTCCAGTGGGTACGCGAGGCAGTCGTACCCCGACATTGGCAACAGCGGGTCGACTACGAGTCGGTGCGGGCCAGCGCCGAGATGATGGTGCCGCGAACCGTCGCCATCGACGACGCCATTCGCAGCCATCCCAGCTCTCAACTGGTGATTCTCGGCGCCGGACTGGACGGCCGCGCCTGGCGTATGCCGGAACTCGCCGATGTGGCGATCTTTGAGATCGACCAGCCCGCCTCGCAGCAGGACAAGCGCGACCGCGCGGCTGGCCTGTCCGGGAGCCCGCCGACGTACGTCCCGGTGGACTTCGGCCGTGACCGGCTGGACCAGGCGCTAGCGGCTGCCGGCCACCGAGCGGATCAGGCCACGACCTGGGTCTGCGAGGGTGTCGTCCCCTATCTGACCAGGGTGCAGGTCGCCGCCACCGTCGGCGCGGTCGCCACCTGCTCAGCCCCGAGCAGCCGGCTGATCGTCAATTTCCAGGTGCCTGCCATATCTGCGAGCATCGGCCGCCTCGCGGCCAGGGCGCTGACAGCGTCCACCGGCCGCACCAGCGTCTGGGCCCACGAGCCGTGGCGCTCGACCTGGACACCCGCCGCGATGGCAAGCCTGCTCGTCCGGCACGGCTACACCGTTACCCGCGACGAAGACCTGCTCCAGGCGGCGGAAGCACTGACAACACCGACCCGCCACCGCAGAGCGCTCGGCAATGGTCGGGTAATGGTCGCCGATCGGGCCTGACACTCCGGCGCACCAATCCAAGCCACTCTCCTGAGCCGACGCATTCGACCGGCCGGACGCCGCAACGTGCTGCCTGGCCGCGGCTGCGGGCTACCGACGTAGAGCGCGGGCGTGGGGCCCAGACACCGATCGCGGCGCGTCCTCGGGGATTGGTCAGCCGCGACCGTCCATAATCGAGGGATTCCGCCCTCGGTTCCGCACCACCTCAACCCGCAGCCCAGCCGGGGTCAACGTTCGGGCTGAGGCAGCTATAGGCTTCGCTCAGGTGGCGAACCGTCGTTCGAGTCCATAATTCGGTTCCCTTGTCAGACAAGGATGTTCAGTGAGCAACACACCGCATCTCGGTCCCGCGCCACAGCGCATCCCCGTGGACGCGGATCAGGTGCGTCGGCTCGTCGCCGGCCAGTTCCCGCAGTGGGCCGGGCTCCCGGTTCGGCCCGTAGCCAACGGTGGCTGGGACAACTGGACCTTCCACCTCGGTTCGGGGATGTCGGTGCGTCTGCCCAGTGCAGCCGAGTACGCCCTGGCGGTCGACAAGGAACACCGGTGGCTTCCGGCGCTCGCCCCCCAACTCCCGCTACCCATCCCCACCCCACTGGCGAAAGGTGAGCCCGGCGCGGGTTACCCCTACTGGTGGTCGGTCTACCCATGGCTCGATGGCGAGCCTGCGAGCGCGGACCGTATCGCCGACCCCGTCCGGTTCGCGGTCGACCTGGCCGGGTTCCTGGCGGCCTTGCAGGCCGTCGACACCACTGACGGTCCCCGCCCCGGAAAGCACAACTGGTTCCGGGGCGGCACGCTGCGCACTTACGATGGTCAAGCCCAGCGCGGGCTCACGATACTCGACGGCCACATCGACATCGACCTGGCTCGCGAGATCTGGCAGAGCGCGCTGGACGCCCGCTGGGACGGTGTGGAGAACTGGTTCCATGGTGACGTCGCCCAGGGAAATCTCCTGCTCGTCGACGGGAGGTTGGCAGCTGTCATCGACTTCGGGACATGTGGCGTGGGCGATCCGGCCTGTGACCTGGCAATCGCGTGGACACTGCTGACCACCGACGGCCGGCAGGCGTTCCGGGAGCGGCTGTCCGTCGACGAGGCGACATGGACGCGCGGGCGCGGCTGGGCCCTCTGGAAGACGCTCGCCACCTGCGCCTACACGATGGGCGATGCCGACGAGTCGGCCGCGAACGCGCTGCGCATCCTCGGCGAGATCTTCTCTGAATACACGGCCGGCGCCGTCATCAAGCCCAAGCCATAACAGCCACCACGTCCGGCAAGCCCGAGCGAACGATACAAGTGGGTCAGATTATCAAAGGATTCTGAAAACGAGGCCGTAGGCTGTCGGTTCTCATGGGCGGCAATTGAGTGACGACAATGGTTTGCGCCAGCCGCCCTCAGACGAGCTTTGGGAGGCTTCGATGTTGCGATCGACCCCCGGCCTCGCCCGGCTTGCGCTCGGGCTGGTCACCGCGCTGACGCTGGCGACGATCGGCAGCCAGCCGGCCGCCGCGGCGGGTACCACCAGGTCGGCGACCACCTGGCAGCTGACGAGCATCGGACAGCGCATCTGCATTCCGGCCGGCGAGTCCTGGTGGACGTATTTCTGGATCACCCTCGACGGGGAATGGTCGACGCCCGTCGAGGTCGGAGCGAGGAACCTCCCCACCGGCACGACCACGAGCCTGCCGCATACGCCGATCCCGCCCGGATCAAGCGACGGTCACACCGCGCTCAACCTGATCGCGATGACCCTGCCACCGCTACCGTTCGGGGTGTACCGGCCGGAGCTGACGGCGTCGGACGGGGTGGAGACGCAGAGCGTCCCGGTCACGATCCAGGTTCAGGAGCACTGGGGCTGCGCCTGAGTTCGGCGGCCCGCCGATCGTGGCGCTGGTCGCCCGCCCGCTCCAGCGCGCCGCACCGCAGTTCAGCGCCGGTGGTGCACGATGTTGATCACGTTGCCGTCCGGTGCCCGGACGAAGAAGCGCCGTACACCCCATGGCTCCGTGGTCAGCGGGTGCACGATCTCGTAGCCGAGTTTCCGAGCATCCTCATAAGCACCCTCCACGTCATCCACCTGGACGGAAATGACCGGATCTTCGGGTGCGGATGCGTCGCGCGACACGAGTTGGACTATCGCACCGCTGTCGGGAGAGGTGTAGCGCGCCACCCATCCCATGTTGAACTCCTCCGTGCCCAGCCCGAGGTAGTCGGTGTAGAAGCTCTTCGCTGCCTCGATGTCAGCCACTGCGAGGTCGGCTATGACGCGGATGACGCGCATGTGGTCCTCCTGTTCGCAAAATGAATGCTCATGATTGTTCTCCGAACGCCGTGGCCTGTCGACGCGTGCACTCCGATGATCGCCGTCTTCCGCCACCCGGAAGTGGCCGTCGTGGAGATGCTTGTCGTCTCCCACGGTGGTCCCGAGCCATCCGAGGGCTGAGGCGGCCCCGGAGACGGGTGGCACGCCCGCGTCCAGCGGGGCCGGAAGCGGTGCCGCGACCGCGATGTGTGCCTTGAGCGAGCCGTCCCAGGTGTTGCGCTCGCAGCGTACGGAGAGCACGCGCCGGTGCCAGCGGACGAGTCCGGGATCGGCGAACGGGGAAACCGCCAGCCGCCAGCGGCGGGCCAGCGCGACCACGCGCGGCCCGCCGCGGATCGCCGGGGCAGCCTGTTCGGGGCTCTGCTACCTCATGACCGTCACGCCGAGGGCCTCGTCGAACAGGTCGGCGACGCTGAAGATCGAGACCGTCGCATCGTTCAGCTCGGCGTTGCCGACGTGGGTGCCGAAGGCCAGGGTACTGACGAACCAGGGGCCACCGCTGTCGCCGCTCTGTGCGATGTTGGCTGCCACCGCCACCTGCCGGTGCGAGGTGCCCCGGGAGTCGGAGACCGACACATCCAGGTCGGCGATCGTGGAGCAGCGTCGCAGGCCGGTGCTGCGGCCGAAGACACACGCCTGGTCGCCGATCATCATGTCGGCCAGGGCCCGGACGCCCGTCACGTCCCGGATCTCGTTCGAGCCGCCGAAGAAGTCGTCCGTGACAGGTACCCCGGAGGTCGTCGACCACTCGACGTCGCCGAAGTCTCCGAGGTGCTCGTCGAAGAGGTTGAGGGGATGGCGGGCGGCGCCGTGTACCGCCTGGCTGTTGTTGCAGTGCGCGGCGGTCGTCACCCCGACGAACCCGCCCGGGCTCACCGAGAAACCGGTGGTGCAGATCAGCGCGGCACCGGGGCGGGTGGTGGCCAGGCCACCGAACAGGCTCGTGTGCCGGTTGCTGGCCGGATGGTCGACGATGTCCAGATCGAGCCCGGCCCGTAGGTGTGCGGGCAGCGCGGCGGCGGTCGTCGCGGCCCGGGCGGACGTGTTCGGCGTGGCCGTGACCGTGGCCCGCACCTGACCGGAGGTGACGTCGGCGGCGGTGGCGATGGACCGGTACCCCATCGTCTTGAGGTGCCCGTGGACCGCCCTGGCCCGGTCGGCCAGCTCCTTGGACGAGTACGGCTGGTTGTCCATGATCCTGATCGGAATCCCCGACTCGGCCACCATCGTACGGACGAACTCCGGCGCCTCGCCCTTGATGAGGAACGTCGGCGCCCCGCCCGGGTCGTCGGACAATACCCCGCCGACGTACGTGTCGGGCAGTCGCTCACCCATCGCACGGTGCAGTGGGCGAACGCGCTCGGCCATCTCGTGTCGAGCGCGCGCCTGGGCCAGCGTCCACCCCCGCTCCTTCGCCAAGGTCGCCAGGTCCGCCGTCAGGGCCTCAGCCCCGGTCAGCCGGACCAACCCGACCGGATCCGGGTGCGGCCCTGCCGGCGTGGCGAAGACCGGCACCGGTTGCCCCAACGTCGCCGCCATCGCCAGCGTCACCGCGGCGGCCACGACCATCCTGGCTCTCGACCTCATCAGCACAGCCCTCCTCAGCCCGGTCCGACACATGCACTAACCTCGATCCGTCACCGTAACCGCGCCCACGGCGGTGACAGGTCTGGCTGGACATCGTTGGACAACGCTGGACACCCCGCACAGTCGGGCTGCCAGCCGTACAGCCGGGCCAGGGGCGCGAGGTCGGCAAGACCGCGCTACAGGTTCGCCACCCAGGTCGGGGTGAGCTCGGCGTCGGCGAGCTCATACGGCACCCCGGTCGGCAGCGCGTCCAGCGGACGTTCGGTCCGTACACCGGCGGCGGCCGGGGATGGGATCGATCGCGCCCTCCGCTATAATTCCTACGCGCCTCTACGAGGCGCGGCCCGGATCGAGAGGCGCTGCGACGGATCCCATCCGCCACGCTCGATCTGCGGCCAGACGCAAGGGCGCCTCCGAGCAGGAGGTGCCCTTCTTGGCATCTTCTGCCGCGCTGCGGATGACAACCGCCGCGGCGCCGTACCGGTCGGACCCGGTCCGACCGACCTCCAGGCAGTGCGGAGTACGGAAGAGGAATCCATGAACGCAAGACTGCAAGAGATCAACGGTGTCGACTTCGCGGTGGCGGACCTGTCGCTGGCCACGGCGGGACGGCACCAGATGCGCCTGGCCGAACACGAGATGCCCGGTCTGATGGCGGTCCGTCGCGAGTTCGCGCAGTCCCAGCCGCTGCGCGGGGCGCGGGTCGCGGGTTCGCTGCACATGACCATCCAGACCGCCGTGCTCATCGAGACCCTCGTCGCGCTCGGCGCGCAGGTCCGCTGGGTGTCCTGCAACATCTTCTCCACCCAGGACGAGGCCGCCGCCGCGGTCGTCGTCGGTCCCAACGGTACGGTCGAGCAGCCCAGCGGTACCCCGGTGTTCGCCTGGAAGGGCGAGACCCTGGAGGAGTACTGGTGGTGCAC
The DNA here is from genome assembly GCF_042658085.1 of Plantactinospora solaniradicis. Lineage (NCBI taxonomy): Bacteria > Bacillati > Actinomycetota > Actinomycetes > Micromonosporales > Micromonosporaceae > Plantactinospora > Plantactinospora solaniradicis. The sequence goes on from NZ_JBHSPR010000013.1 coordinate 90,673, forward strand.
GATGCAGCTCTTCGACTTCGGCGACGGGCAGGGCCCGAACATGATCGTCGACGACGGCGGCGACGCCACCCTGCTCGTACACAAGGGTTTCGAGTACGAGAAGGCCGGCGCCGTGCCGCTTCCCGACCAGGACGACCACGTCGAGTACAAGCTCATCCTGCAGACGTTGGCCGCGAGCCTGGCCACCGACAACCAGCGCTTCACCCGGATCGTCGGCCAGATGCGCGGCGTCACCGAGGAGACCACCAGCGGCGTCGACCGGCTCTACCGGCTGGCCCGCAGCGGCGAACTGCTGTTCCCGGCCATCAACGTCAACGACTCGGTGACCAAGTCGAAGTTCGACAACAAGTACGGCATCCGGCACTCGCTCGTGGACGGCCTCAACCGCGCCACCGACGTGATGCTCGGCGGCAAGCTCGCCGTCGTCTGCGGCTACGGCGACGTGGGCAAGGGCGCCGCCGAGTCGCTGCGCGGCCAGGGCGCCCGCGTCGTGGTCACCGAAATCGACCCGATCTGTGCACTACAGGCGGCGATGGAGGGTCTCCAGGTCGTCGAGCTGGAGGACGTCGTGTCCACTGGGGACATTTTCATCACCACGACCGGCGGCACCGACATCATCATGGCCGAGCACATGGCCAGGATGAAGCACAACGCGATCGTCGGCAACATCGGCCACTTCGACCTCGAGGTCGACATGGCCGGGCTGGCCCGGGTTCCGGGCATCGAACGGGTGGAGATCAAGCCCCAGGTGCACGAATGGCGCTTCCCGGACGGACACTCGATCATCGTCCTGTCCGAGGGACGGCTGCTGAATCTCGGCAACGCCACCGGCCACCCGAGTTTCGTCATGTCGAACTCGTTCGCCAACCAGGCGATGGCGCAGATCGAGCTGTTCACCAAGCCGGGCCAGTACGCCAAGGACGTCCACGTCCTGCCGAAGCACCTGGACGAAAAGGTCGCCCGGCTGCACCTCGACGCGCTCGGGGTACGCCTCACCACCCTGACCAAGAAGCAGGCCGAGTACCTCGGCGTTGACGTCGAAGGCCCGTACAAGGCGGACCATTACCGCTACTGACACCAACCGAACCGGCCCGGGAGCCGTCAAAGCGGCTCCCGGGCCGGTCAGGAGCACGGCCCAGACATCAGAGTTGTGCGCGGTTCAGGCGCGTGGATCGGTGACGGCGCCGAGGAAGAGGATGGCTCCGGTCTGCTGGTCGGAGATGGTGAAGGCGAAGGGTCGGTCGACGCGGAACACCGTCTGGTCCGTCCGTGCCGAGGTGATCATCGCCCCGCCGGAGACGGCGGCGGCTTCGGTGCCGTGCTCGTCCACCCGGACGTAGGTCTTGTGTATGACCATCTCCAGCCAGGGGGCCGCCGGGGACATCGGCCGGAAGCCGGCTCTGCCAGGGGTGAACGCGGTGGACATGCCGAGCCGTCGGAGCGGGTCGGTCAGCTCGGCCTTCCAGCGCAGTTCGAAGCGCGGCAGGGCGAGTTCGTCGATGGTCTCCTCGGTGAGGCTGTCGACGGCGGCGCGCCACTGGGCGGCGTCGAGCGAGGCGACCAGGTCGGCCAGGGTTCTTCCGTCGTCGGGCAACATGATCTCCATGCCGTACCGCCCGTGCTCGCCGTAGGGCAGCCGCAGCATGCGGTAACCATCGCGCTGCGCGTAGCCGAACCTCTCGTCGGTCAGGTGCATCATCGGCACGTCGGCCGTCCCGCCGCCGGGGAGCGTGAATGGTTCCGGCCGGGTGCCGCCGGGGTCGAACCGGGTCGTCCACTCGCCGAGGAAATAGACCGCGTTGAGGAGCACCAGGACCGCATCCGGGTTGGGCAGCCCGAGATCCGCGGCGACACCGTCGATGAGCCCGTTGGTGTTCTTGCTGGCCCAGACGTCGATCTGCTCGGCAGTGTCGGGCGAACCGAGGTCGCCCTGTTCCACGGTGGCGCCGAAGGCACTGCGCAGGAGGGTCAGATAGTCCTCCTCGAGCGGCCTGCCCTCATCTGCCCAGAGCGAGTCGGCCACCGACAGTGTCACGTCGTCGGTGTCGGCCGTCTTCCGCAGCAGCGCACCGACCTCCACGTCGCGCCGGCCGGTCAGGTGCAGCACCTCGGCTATCTCGGCAGCGGTGTCGCCGTCCGCACCGGCCAGGAGCATTGCCAGCAGTACGGTCATCGACAGCGGCGCAGTGATCGTGTTCTGCCGGGCGCCGGCCACCTCGGCGAACAGGTCGAAGGCGAAGGCGTTGACCGCCTGGCTCACCGCGCGGGCCTCGCTCGGGGCAAGGTCGGCGACCAGCCGCGCGTCGATACGCGCCGCGTCGCCCGGCGGGGTAGGTGCGCCGCAACCGACCAGCAGCATCGCGCCGGTGACCAGAACCGCGCCGACGCGGACGGGCAGGGTCGCGGCACCTCGGGACGTATGCACAGCCAGACCTCCTGTCCGGCTTCGACGCTGGTCGAGTCACGGCGGTTCCGTCCCGTACCCGGCGGGGATGAGTCGATGCGGCTGACGTCGAGGAGCAGACGCCACGTCGATCGCGGCGGCGTGCCCCACGACCGGGCGTTTCCCGACGACCGACCGTCAGGCGTAGAGCACCGAGAAGTACCCCCATACGACACCGACGATCAGGCCGAGGACAGCGCCCCCCATCCCCCACCACCGGCGGCCGGACATCCTTGGCGCCAGAAGCAGCACAACGGCGTAGAGCCCCAAGGTGACGACAGACCAGAGCGCGGCAACGGGAACCCGGCCGGAGCCGCAGCCGGCCGGAGCCGGGAGCGTCATCGCGCAGATCTCGTGGCGAGGCACCGCCAGCCACCAGAACGCGCTCCAGGCCGCCACCGTCAACACCGCGCCGCCGGCGGCCAACGTCCAGAAGCTCGCCCTGCCGACCGCCCGACGCACACGCAGAACGATAGACGCGCCCCCGCATCACTGCGGCATCCATCCCATGGGACGGGTGGGCA
>NZ_JBHSPR010000013.1:93649-268639 GCF_042658085.1 Plantactinospora solaniradicis
CGCCGGGCTGGTCGACCCGGCGGTGGCCGATCGGGTGTGGGAGCGCCTGTCCGAGCAGGTGCGCAGCGCCCGGGAGTGGTGGGATCAGGTGAACACGTACGTCCACCGGGAGTACGGAGTGCCGGACGCGAAGGGCAGGCGCATCCACCGACCCGGTGCTAGTAGGTGAAGGTCCAGAGGAAGTAGAAACTGGGACCGGTGGGGCCGTACTGGCGGTTCTCGCAGTAGTACCAGCTCCACAGGCCGGTCTGTACACCCTCGTTGCCGTAGCTCCGGCAGAACTGGCCGTCGGAGTAGACGCCGCGTAGCGTGCCGCCCTCCGGGTCAGCGGCGGCCGGAGCGGCGCCGATCCCGACCAGCCCGCCCAGTGCGAGCGCCATCGCCAATACCAGGGTCGCCCATTTGCGTCCGCGCATGAAGCCTCCTACCGATACCGTCCACAGTGCACGACGGCGCTTCGTTGAGCCGGGCCTGAGACATCGAAGAACGTGAACATAGGCTCACACGGGCGCGCGTGGTCCGGCTCACGACAACGGGCGGTGCTACAGCGACGATCCGTCAGCATGGTCTCCGTCGAACGGGCATCCGCCCTGACGGGACGGGTCAGCTGGCTGGTTCCGGCACCCCTGGCCATGACACCGTCGCAGGTGACAGCGCGACGAAGGTGCGTACGGCATCGAGCTTGGCGCACCAGACCTGCTCACCCACACCAGATGGTTGTGGCTCGCCGTCAGTTCAGTTGTTTGATCCGCCGTCCCGGGCCTTGCTTTGATCAAAGTGATCAACAGCGAGTTGTTCGAGGCGAGAGGTGCGGAGCTTGTGTCTGGACGATCCCTGGGCCGGCAGTTCGGATGGCTGTGGGCGGCCTACGCGGTCAGTGCCTACGGCTCGGCGCTGGGGTTCGGCGCGATTCCGCTGATCGCCGTGCTGGTGTTGCAGGCCAGCCCCGCTCAGGTGTCCGCGTTGTCCGCGGTGGGGCCGGCGGTGGGCGCGCTGATCGCGTTGCCGCTCGGGCCGTGGGTGGAGTTTCGCCGCAAGCGGCCGGTGATGATCGCGATGGACCTGGCCCGGTTCGCGGTCATGATGACGATCCCGCTCGCCTACGCCTTCGGCCGGCTCAGTTTCGTCCAGTTGCTGGTCGTCTCGGTCGTGGTCGCCACGGCCAAAATCGCCTTCAACGCGGCCAGCGGCGCCTACCTCAAGGCCCTGGTCCGGCCGGAAGACCTGCTCGTGGCCAACGCGAGGTTCGAGTCGACGACGTGGAGTTCCATCGCGGTCGGGCCGCCGCTGGGCGGGGCGGCGATCTGCCTGTTCGGGCCGGTCACCACCGTGCTGACCGATGCGCTCAGCTACCTGTTCTCCGCGCTGGGGGTCACGGCGATTCGCGGCCGAGAAGAACACCCGCGGCGAACCGGCGGGCGCCGGGCCCGGGGCAGCGAGTTGCTCGACGGCTGGCGGCACATCCTGGCCCACCCCGGCCTGCGGGCGCTCTACGTCAACCAACTGCTCGTCGGCGGACTGATCATGGCCACGGAGCCGCTGTTGGCCGTGCTCCTGCTCGGCCAGCTCGGATTCCCACCCTGGCAGTACGGCCTCGCCTTCGCCGTCCCCTGCGTCGGCGGGCTCATCGGCTCACGCCTCGCCAGGCGCGTCGTGGCGCGATACGGCCAACACCAGATCCTCCGTACGGTCGGCACGCTGCGCGCGGTCTGGCTGATCGGTCTCGCCTTCGTCCAGCCCGGTGTCGTCGGTCTCGCGACCGTGATGGCCGTCGAGCTCGCGATCATCATCAGCATGAGCCTGTACAACCCGGTGCTCGCCACCTATCGGCTCGAACACACCCCCAGAGACCGCATCACCCGCACCCTGTCGGCCTGGTCGATCAGTAGCAGCGCCGCCATCGCCATCCTCACCGCGCTCGGCGGACTGCTCGCCGCCGCGACCAGCCCACGCACGGCCATCGCGGTCGCGGGACTGCTGATCCTCGCCAGCCCACTGCTACTGCCCCGCCGGCGCGATTCCGCACTCCCACCCGACCCTGAGCCGGCAACAGCAAGATCTAGTTCACCCGTCCGCTAAGCCGGCTCAGCGCGCATGGCTGGGGCGGGAACCCCGGCCCGACCGGTTCGGTGCGTCTTCCGATAACCCTTAGGATAACCCATAGACATTGGTCACCTTCTATGTAAACATCCAACCGACCAGGTTACGAAGCCATGTCCGGGGTGTTCACGCACCTGCGCCGGGCCGATCCGACGGGAGAGCGTGATGGTCACACGGAGAGCCGTGTTCGGCGGTGCCGGCGCCGTCGCGGGAGCCGCCGTGGCAGGCAGCCTGCTGGGCAGTGGCGCCGCCCGGGCGGACGCCACCATCGCGATCCGGCCGAGCGCCGACTTCGGCGCATGGGAGGGCTGGGGTACCTCACTGGCCTGGTGGGCCAACGTGTTCGGCAACCGCGACGACTTCGCCGACATCTTCTTCACCACCAACTCAGTGACGTACAACGGCGTGACGTTGCCCGGCCTCGGGCTCAGCATCGCCCGCTACAACCTGGGCGCCTGCAGTTGGAACTCCGTCGACGGCGCCGCCATGGTGGCCTCGCCCAACATCCCGTCCTTCAAGCAGATCGCGGGTTTCTGGCAGGACTGGCGCAACACCGACCCGGCCTCGTCGGCGTGGAACTGGAACGCCGACGCCAACCAGCGCGCCGCCCTGGTGAAGGCCACCCAGCGGGGCGCGATGAGTGAGCTGTTCGCGAACTCGCCGATGTGGTGGATGTGCCTCAACCACAACCCGTCCGGCGCGGCCGGCGGCGGCAACAACCTCCAGTCCTGGAACTACGCCCAGCACGCCTATCACCTCGCGGTCACCGCCCGTCGCGCCCGGGACACCTGGGGCGTGAACTTCCGGACGGTCGACCCGTTCAACGAGCCGTCGTCGAGTTGGTGGACCGCGACCGGCACCCAGGAGGGCTGCCACATCGACGCGAGCATCCAGCGGACGGTCCTGGCCCACCTCCGCACCGCCCTCGACGGGCAAGGCCTCACCGGGCTCGCGATCTCCGCCTCCGACGAAACCAGCTACGACCTCGCCCGTACCACCTGGAACAGCTTCGACGCTGCCACCCGGGGCTTGGTGCGGCAGGTCAACGTGCACGGCTACCAGGGCAGCGGCGGCCGTCGCGACCTGCTCTACAACGACGTCCGCGCGGCTGGCAAGGTGCTCTGGAACTCCGAGTACGGCGACGGCGACGGGACCGGTCTCACCATGGCCAAGAACCTCTGCCTCGACTGGACATGGTTGCACCCGACCGCCTGGGCCTACTGGCAGGTGATGGATCCGAGCGCGGGCTGGGCCGCCATCCCGTACGACCCGAACACCCGCACGCCGGGCGCGGTCCAACCGAAGTACTACGTGCTGGCACACTTCACCCGGCACATCCGGCCCGGCATGCGGATCCTCAACACCGGCGACGGCAGCACCGCGGCCGCCTACGACGCCGCCGCCCGGCGGCTGATCATCGTGGCCGTCAACACCGGCGCCGCCCAGACACTCACGTTCGACCTCTCCGCCTTCAGCACGGTGACCGGTGGGGTAACCCGCTGGACCACCGTCCCCGGCGGCACCGACCGCTACCTCCGCCGAACCGACATCGGGCTCAGCGGAAAGTCGGTCCGACTCGCGTTTCCCGCCGGTTCGGTGCAGACCCTCCACATCGACGAGGTGGTCGCGTGACCGGTCTCGCTGGACGGCCGGTCGAGGCGTGATCGAAGCGGGGCGCGCCAAGGCGTGTTTGGTAAACCACCGGGCTGTTCGGCTGGCTGGTTCTGACGGTGTGACACGCCCCCATCTGGACGGCATCAACCGGCCCCACCGGGGGACGTGAGGCGACCCAGGTCTCGGTGACAGACAGTTGCGACGGTGCCCTACGCACCTTCCCAGGGCCACGCTTGACCGCCGATGACAGTGAATCTATCGAGGGCTCTGGGTGGTCCGGCATACTGCCCGGATGCCCTCCACAGTTCGGCAGAATCGTCTCGTTCTCGTCAATGGCGAGGAGGGCGCCGGCAAGTCAACCATCGTTCGTGCGCTGCTGCCCCACACGCCCGACGGTGCCCGAATCGACGCTGAGGACCTCGGGCAGACCAACCCGTGCCTGATGGACGACGAGTTTTTCGACCTGCTTCGCCGCAACGTCGCTGGCCTGGTGGAGAACTTCTGGACCGCTGGCTACGCCAACGTCATCGCCGGCAGCTTTCTGCGCGGCTACCCCGATTACCTGGCCTTCCGCGAGCTGCTAAGCCTGCCCTGTGCGGTGTTCCTGGTTGAGCTTGTGGTCGATAAGGACGTGCGCGACGGCCGGCGGGTCACCCGAGCGAAGCCGACGACGCAGGAGTGGCGGGACATGGTCGACCTGATCCCGGAAGATCTGACCATCCGACAGGCAGCCGATGCCGACTACCGGTACGTCGGCCTTGATACGACTGGTTTGGACGTCCCTGAGACCGTGCGACGGATCAAGGACGCCATCCCGGAGATCTATTACCGTTGACGAGGCAGCGCAGGTACTTGATCTGCCGCCCTGGGGCGCGGCGACGATCCCGATCAAGGCTGACCACGCCGCGAATCGGCGCAAGCTGGGGTCGAAGGGCGGTCGTCCACCGGCCTTCGACCCCGAACGCGACAAGCAGCGCCATGCCGTGGAATGCGGCATCAACGAGCTCGAACGCAACCGTGGCCTGGCCTAGCGCAGGCGTCGGGCTCGCAGCACCACATCGTGGGTGTGGTGTGCCCCGGCACCCGTCGTCGTATCCCGAGGTCTTCTCTCGTCGAACTCGACCTGCCAGTCCTGGCCGAGCAGGGCGGCGACGTCGGCCGGGCTGACGTAGTCGGCCGGGTCGAACCCGTGCGCCCTGGCCTGCTCGGCGTCGACGTCGGCGTGGTGCACGACCAGCAGGACACCACCGGGTGCGACAGCCGCGATCAGCACGCCCTCGGCCTCGTTGGTCGGAGTTCGTCGCAGCGCGGGGTACAGGGCGGTTACCAGATCGAACGTGCCGGCCCGAACCGGCGCTCCCACCAGGGCGCTCCGCATCCACCGCACCTCGACCTTCGCGTCACGCGCATGGCGCGTGGCGCGCTCCAACGCCACCTGCGACACGTCCAACGCTGTCACGTCCCAACCGTGCCCGGCGAGCCAGACCGCATCCGCGCCCTCGCCGCACCCGACGTCCAACGCCCGCCCCGGCGTGAGTCCGGCCACCTCGGCCACCAACGCCGTGTTCGGCAGCCCACTCCACACCTGCTCGGCGCTCGCGTACCGCGCCTCCCACTCCGCGACACTCTCCGCTCCGGTTCCGACAGGGTCAGCTAGCCGCTGGTCGCGGCCTGCGGCGCCACCGTACGGGTCGGGGTCCGGGGATCCGTTTGTCATTTCCACACCATCGCCCAACTTCACCCACCGCCCAAATGCTGTTGCCAATCCAGCAAACGTTCGCGACTCCGGGGGCGTGTCGAGGCGGAGGTTCCACCCAGAAAGTACCGTTATCGCGCGTTGCGTACCTTGAGAATGTATGCCGCAGTGAGCGCAACAGCACGGTCCTCGTCATGTGCCAGGTCTGCGAGGGCCCGCGCCGCCGTGATCCCCGGGATGTCCGCGAGCGCCTGTGCCAGCCGCCGGCGCGCAGAGGGTTCGACGGCGCCGTGGGCGAGGCAGTCGACGAGCCTGGTGGCGATCTGATCCGCCAGCGCGGGAGCACTCGCCAGCCCGCTCAGTACATCGGCCGCATCGGCGTCATTCGTCTCCTCGACGATCATGTCGACGAGCGTCGGGACCGCGTCGGCTACTCCGCGTGCCCCGAGCGCCAGAGCCGCGTACCCGCGGACCACGGTGTCGGAGTTCGCGAGGGCGTCCCGTAGCAGTGCGGTCGCCGCACCGTTCGGAATCTCGGCGATGGACTGGACCGCACGTTTCCGCACCTCGGCCACTGCCGAACCGAGGCCCTCCGCCAGCAGCGCCAATCCGCGATCGCCCGATTGTGCCAAGGCCCATCGAAGGGCTCCGGCGACGTTCGGGTCCGTCTCGCTCAGTGCCGCCTCGACCAGTGCCTCCACTGGCACCGGAACCTCTTCGACCGAGGACAAGGCCGCGCGCTGGCGCTTCCCGGCGCTCTCCGACCCCAACGCCTGGAGTAGTGCGACGATCTGGAGCACGTCCTCCCAGCCGGCGGGTTCCGCGGCATCGATCCGACGGAGTCGGGTGAGCAGTTCCGTCTCGGCTGCAATGCGTTTTCGCGTCTGGCGGATGAGGTCGTCGACGAGTTCCGAGGGCGTGAAGCCGGGATCATCCAGCGCGCGACCGACCTCACGCAGCGACAGCCCCAACGACCGCAGGCTCTCGATATGGAAGATCCGGCGGATGTCCTCGCTGGAATACTCGCGATAGCCGGCCTCGGTACGACCCGTTGGCCGCACCAGGCCGAGCGAGTCGTAATGCCTGAGCATGCGGGCGCTGACCCCGGACCGTCGTGCCACGTCACCGATCAACACTCCCGATCACCCCTCCTGGCTGGTCCCGCCGAGGGCTACGGCGCGCTTCGCCCTCTCGATCGCGAACTCGAATCCGGCATCCGGGTCGCGCAACAGCCGTTCGGTGGCGATCGCGTGCCGACGCACGCGAGGGTCGAGATCCGTGATCGCCGCACGCAGGGTCGGCATCATCACCTCACCGAGTGCGATCAGCGCCCGGCTGAGGCTCAACTGCGTCTCCCGCTCGCCGCGCCCGAGCTGTGTCGCCAGCACTCCGGCCAACTCGGGTTCTTCACCTTCGGGCACGAGCACGACCGCTGCTCGCCAGGCGCTCCGCGCCACCTCGTCGTCGGCGTCGGTCAGAAGCGCCCGTGTGATCGCTGGCCACGCCCGCCGATCCCCGATCTTGGACAGCGTGTGCAGCGCCTGGCTCCGTGCCTGCGCACGCTCCGAGCGGAGTGCATCGACGAGTTTCGGGACCGTCGTTGATGCCGAGTGACGGGTGAGTGCCCAGGTAAGCATTTCGCGCACGTAGAATTCGGGTTCGATCGCGCATCGTTCGATGAGCTTGTCGATGAACCGCGGGTCCGGGGTCGTCCCGACCGCTAGCGCTGCCCGCAGCCGCACTGACGAATTGGTGTTCTCCAGCCCCTGGAGGGCTCGAAGCGTATCCGTGTCCTGTTCCGGCATGGTCATCGGGACCACCTCCCTGGCTACAGTGAAAACCTTGTCACTGTGTCAAGGTCAAGCGCGCCTTTCGGGCATTCCGCTGCTCTGTCGGCTTCGCGGCTGTGCCCGGCTGCCTTCGCGTGCCATTTTCAGAGCAGGGTGAGCGCACGGTGCCGGTGCGTGTCGGGCCGATCAGGTTTCCGGTGACGGCCGTCCGGCCGGCGCGGGCAGCCGTCTCTCGCCCAGCCACGCCCGTCTGCCCGGCACGATCGCGGCACGCCGCAGTGCACGCCCGGTCCTCGGACCGGCTATCGGATGGGGATATCAATGACCGGACAGGAAACCCGCGGCAGGACGGCGGTGCGGCGCTGCCCACCCCCGCCGAAGGCCTTCGACCCGTTCAGCGCGACACAGGACGACCTGAGGCAGTACGGGCTGCCGCTGCGGCCCGACCCGCGGACCCGGCCGGGCGTGGCCGCACTGTGGGAACGCCAGGCACGCCGTTACCGCGGCTTCGAGCATCTCGAGGCGGAGTTCGACGCCACGACGGCGGACAAGAAGGCGGTCGTCGCGAGTGCCCTGGCGCCGGCGCCCATCGAGTCGTGCGGCTACCACCTCACCAGCCTCACGGCGCCGTTCACCGTCCTGTTCGTCACCTGGACGGTGCCCAATCTGCGGTTCGCCCCCAGCCCGCTGGGCATCAACCGCTTCCATACCTTTGTCGGTCTGGGCTTCCTCGACGTCCACGTCGAGATGACCGTCAACTCCACGCAGAACGTCACCAGCCAGATCTGGGCGCAGAGTGTCGGGCAGATCAACCTGCCGGTCGGCCCCGGTGACGTCGTCAGCGGCTCGTTGTGCCTGAACACCAATGCGGCCGGCACCGCCCACTACTTCCTCGCGAACGAGACCAGAGGGCAGACCATGAACTTCTCGGTCGACACCGGGTTTCCGCCCGCCGTCACCGTGAGCGCGGGCGTCACCCGGGGGGACCTCAACCAACCGGTTCGTCCGCTGGCCCGCTTCGGCAGCGTCTATTTCGACGAGATCAGCGCCTACACGACCGGTGGGAGCCGGTCGCTCACGTCGGGCGAGGCCGTCACCATGGTCGAGTCGAACGGCGCCACCCTCGCCACGCCCGTCCGGCTCACCGACTACACCTTCAAGACGGTGTACGCAGGGGCCTGATCGCTTGCCGGTCCCGACGCGATCCGGACGTTCCGACACGCTGTCCTCGACGCCGTGCACTGTGGGCGAGACGCGCGCACGATAGCTTGGCGCGATGCCGTGGACATATGATCACGTCGATGCGGATGGCGCCAGTCGATCGGCGGAGGTTCGATGAGCGAGGAACCCGTACCCCGAGTGTTTGCCGTACCCGAACAGCCGCCGGCCGACGCCAGCCCGGCTTCCGGCGACGGGCCGGGGCCACCCCCGGCCGGACCGCCGACGCCGGCCCGGATCACCGAGGCCGCGGCCGGCTTCATGCTGTCGAAGCTCCTGTTCGTCGCCGCCGAGGTGGACCTGTTCGCCGCCATCGGACCGGAGGGCGCGACCCCGCAGACGATCGCCGAGCGTTGCCAACTCCCGGAGCGCAGCGCGGCGACCCTGCCCTACCTGCTCGCGGCGGCAGGTCTGCTCGAACGCGACGGCGACCGCTACCGCAACGCGCCCGACACCGAGGCCTTCCTCAGCGGTCGCGGCCCGCTCGACCTTCGCCCGATCCTGCGCTACTGGGACACGGTGAGCTATGCCAGTTGGAGTCGGGCAGGCACGGCGTTCCGCACCCGCCAGCCCGTACGCGGCGAGCTGACCAGCGAGCAGACCCAGGCGTACGAGTCGGCGGTCGCGGCGGTGACCGCCGAGACGGCAGCCGACCTCGCCCGGACGTACGACTTCAGCCGCCACCGCCGGTTGCTCGACGTGGGGGGCGGGATCGGCACCTTCGCGCGGCCGATCCTGCGCGGTTACCCGCAGCTGACCGGCACCCTGCTGGAGTTGCCCGAAGTGGCGTCGATGGTGGGCGCGGAGGTCTCGTCCAGCGAGTTCGCCCAGCGGCTCGACGTGCACGGCGCCGACGTTTTCACCGATCCGTTGCCGGACGACCACGACGCGATCGTGGTGGCCAACTTCCTGCACCTGTTCTCGCCGGAACGCAACATCGCCCTGCTGACCCGGCTGCGCGAGGTCGCCCCACCGGACGGTCGGCTACTGCTGGTCGACTGGTGGCGGGACGGCCCGGCGCCGCACCCGTCGGCCCGGTTCGCCGCCGGGGAGTTCCTGATGATCAGCGGCGGCGACACCTACCGGCCGGACGAGGTGGCGGACTGGCTGGCCGCCACCGGCTGGCGGTTCGTCAGTCACCAGCCGCTGCCGCCGCCGGCCGGGCTCATCGTCGCCGAGCCCGCCGAGCCGGAGGCCGCCAACGGCTGACCGGCACGACGCCCCGGCTCAGGGGAGGCGCAGCCCGGCGAGGAGGAGTTCGACCATGCGACGGGCGTCGTACCGGGTGTCCTTGTTCGCGCCGATGCAGAGGTTGCCCACGCCACGCATCAGTTCCAGGGCCTGGATGTCGGGGCGGATCTGGCCTGCCCTGGCGGCGGCGTCGAGCAGCTCGGCGCAAACGGGCGCGAGGCGGTCGATGAAATAGGCGTGCAGGGTCGCGAAGGTGGCGTCGTCGGACTGCAGTGCCTCGGCGAGGCCATGCTTGGTGACCAGGAAGTCCACGAAGAGATCGATCCACCGAGCCAGGGCGGCGTGCGGTGAGTCGCTGGTCGCCAGCAGGACCGGGCCCGCCTCGACGCACGCCTCGACCTGGTGCCGGTAGACGGCGACGATGAGATCGGCCCGGGTCGGGAAGTGGCGGTAGATCGTGCCGACGCCGACGCCGGCCTTGACCGCGATGTCGCGTACGGGCGCATCGACCCCGGAAGAGATGAAGGCCGCCGCGGCCGCTTCCAGCAGGGTCTCCTCGTTACGCCGGGCGTCGGCCCGCTTTCGGGGGGCTGACGACTCTGATCCGCTGCCGATGTCAGCCACTGCGCTGTCGCCTCCGTCACTCACCTTGCTAACCGGAACATCGTTCCGTATTCTCGGTAACGGAACACGGATCCGCTTGCCCATGATGCCAGAACAGGGGATCCGTGACCATGCCACGCGTCGCTGATCACGTTATTCCTCAAGGAGAAACACCATGCGCCACCCCGACGAAGTCCTCAGCGCGCCCGTTCCTGTCATCTCGGTACGCCCGGTGGTGCTGCCCGCTCCCGACCGCGGCGAGGACCTGCGGGTACGGGTGTCGGCCCCGGCGACCGGCGACGAACTGCCCATCATCGTCTTCTCACACGGCTTCGGCGGCTCGCTGGACGGCTACGCCCCACTGGTCGACTTCTGGGTCGCCCGCGGTTTCGTGGTCGTTCAGCCCACCCACCTCGACTCGCGGACGCTGAACGTCACGCCCGACGATCCCCGTTACCCGGAGATCTGGCGCTTCCGGGTCGACGACCTGACGCGCGTCGTCGACCGACTGGACCTCGTCGAAGCCGCCGTCCCCGGCCTCCCGCGACGCCTCGACCGGAGCCGCATCGCCACCGCCGGGCACTCCTGGGGCGCCCAGACGGCGAGCATGCTGCTGGGCGCGCGAGTCCTCGATGCCAAGGGCGTCCCGGGCAAGGACATGTCCGACCCGCGGATCAAGGCCGGCGTGCTGCTTGCCGTGCCGGGCACGGGCGGCGCCGACCTGACGCCGTTCGCCGCCGAGCACTTCTCCTTCATGAGCCCGGGCTTCGCGGACATGACCACGCCGGCCCTGATCGTCGCGGGAGACAAGGACCAGTCCGCCCTGACCGTCCGCGGACCGGAGTGGTTCACGGACTCGTACTTCCTGAGCCCGGGAACCAAGAGCCTGCTCACCCTGTTCCAGGCAGAACACTCGCTGGGCGGAATCTCGGGCTACACCGTCACGGAGACGACGGACGAGAGCCCCGAGCGGGTCGCCCTGATCCAGCGGCTCACCTGGGCCTACCTGCGCAGCGCGCTCTACCCCGCAGATCCGAGCTGGTCGGCGACGAGCGCCGAACTGGCGAAGAGCACCGATCCGCTGGGCCGTATCGAGTCCAGGTGACGCTCCGGGAGGAATCCCCCTCATGACCGGACGATTCGCGGGCTTCCCGGCGCACCTGCAGCGCCATCCGTGAAGACTGTGGTGCATGGGGTTCCTCTGCTACCACCGCGATCGGCCGGGTTCCGCGACGCTGCGCAGCGAGTTGCTGGCGGAGCACTGGTCCTACATGGACCGGTACGCGACGGAGATGATCGCCCGCGGCCCGACCCTTGCCGATGACGGCGGCACACCCACCGGCAGCGTGCACATCGTCGACCTGCCCGACCCCGCCGCCGCCCGCGCATTCGCCTTCGACGAGCCCAACTACCAGGCCGGTGTGTACCGCGACGTGCTGCTGCGCCGGTGGCGTAACGGGCTGGGACGCACCATGTGGGAGTTCCCCGGCGGCCGGACCGGCGGGAACCGGTACCTGGTGCTCGGGCTCGGAACGGGGCACCCCGCCGACCTGGCCGTGCCGTCCGACTCAGACGAGCTGATCGCGTACGGGCCACTGCTGTCCGACAGTGGCTCCACCTGGCTGGGCACCGCAGTGTTGGTACGGGCACCCGACCCGGACACGGCACGCGCCGTGCTGACCCCGGACCGGTACGCCGACATCGAGGTGCACAACTGGCGGTTCGGCGGGCGGGCGTCATGACGTGGACGTCCAGGATGGATGTCCGGCGCCCCTGGACATCACATCCGGACCGGCGCCGCGTGGCAGCGTGTGCCCGGGGGGCAGATCAGGGTTTGCGCCCGACCACACCGTACTGCGGGACCTGTGCCGGCAGCACGCCGTCCTCGTCCGCGTCGGCCCGCCACACCGCACACGACACCAGGCCCGGCTCGACCAGTTCCAGTCGCCGGACGATCCGGCCGATCTCCTCCCCACTGCGGGCACAGATCTTCGGAGTGGCGTGCTGGTTGTAGTACGCCATCGCCTCGACGTTTCCTTCGCCACCGAGTTCGATCGTCGGATGGGTGAGCGCCAGGTAACTGCCGGACGGCACCGCGTCCAACAACCGATCCACAATAGACTGCACCTGGTCGGTGTCCGGAACGAAGTTGAGGACGCCGAGCAGCATGATCGCGATCGGCCGGTCGAAGTCCAGCGTCGCGGCGGCCCGGGTCAGGATCGCGTCCGGATCGCGGACGTCGGCCTCGATATAGTCGGTCGCACCCTTGGGGTCACTGCTCAGCAACGCCCGGGCGTGCACCAGCACCAGCGGGTCGTTGTCGACGTAGACGATGCGGGACTCCGGGGCGACCGCCTGGGCGACCTCGTGGGTGTTGTTGGCGGTCGGCAGTCCGGTCCCGATGTCGAGGAACTGGCGGATGCCCGCCTCCTCGGTCAAGAAACGGGCGGCTCGGGCCAGAAACGCCCGGTCCGCGCGGGCCACGGCATCGATGTGCGGGACCATCTCCCGGATCCGGTTCCCCACCTCGCGGTCGATTATGTAGTTGTCCTTCCCGCCCAGCCAGTAGTCCCAGATCCGGGCGTTGTGCGCCACGCTTGTGTCGATCCCCGACCCGGGCCGACCCGTCTGGTTGACGCTAGGACTCTGCGACACGCTCGACTCCTCATGCAGAGGTTTGGCAGGTTCTGTCGGGCAGCTTAGCGCTACTCGGCGGACCGCCAGGCCACGGCCAATCGACGGGCGCCTCCACCAGCACCGCAACGGTGAGGCATCCCTGACGTTCCACTTCTGGAGCGGCACGCAGATCACGTACCGCCTGACCAAGGCCGGCAGTTCGGTGACCGGCGGCACCACCTGACGAAGGAGAGGGGTGCCGCGGCCGCCGCCGGCCGCGGCACCTCCGCACGGCCGGCGCTCTGGATCGGCGGGTGGAAGGATCGGATCTGTCCTGCGGACTTGACCCTGACGCTGCGTCAACCCTCCATGCTGGCCGTCATGAGCATCCCACCGACAACCGATCGGGTCGGACAGCCCGCGATACACGTGCAGGGCCTGGAAAAGTCGTTCAAGCATCTGAAGGTGCTGCGCGGCGTGGACATCGACGTGGCGCGGGGCAGCATCTTCGCCCTGCTCGGCTCGAACGGGGCCGGCAAGACCACCGTGGTGAAGATCCTGTCCACGCTGCTCAGGGCCGACGCGGGGACTGCCCGGGTCAACGGCTTCGATGTCGTGACGCGCCCCGCCGACGTACGCGAGTCCATCAGTCTCACCGGGCAGTTCGCGGCGGTCGACGGGATCCTCACCGGGCGGGAGAACCTCGTCCTGGTCGCCAGGCTGAGGCACCTCAAGGACCCGGGCGCGATCGCGGACGACCTACTGAGGCGCTTCTCGCTGGCCGAGGCCGGCACCCGGAGGGTAGTGACGTACTCCGGTGGCATGCGCCGCCGCCTGGACATCGCGATGAGTCTCATCGGGCGCCCGCCGGTCATCTTCCTCGACGAGCCGACGGCCGGGCTGGACCCGCAGGCGCGCATCGAGGTGTGGCAGGCCGTCAAGGAACTCGCCAAGGGCGGCACGACCGTGCTGCTCACCACCCAGTACCTCGACGAGGCAGAGCAGCTCGCCGACCGGATCGCGATCCTCCACGAGGGCCGGATCATCGTGAACGGCACCCTCGACGAACTCAGGCAGCTCCTCCCACCCGCCGAGGTCGAGTACGTCGAGAAGCAGCCCACCCTCGAGGACGTCTTCCTCACTCTCGTCGGCGCCGGAACGGAGAAGGAACAACGATGAACAAGCACTTCCTCGGCGACACCGCCGTGCTCCTGGGGCGTTCGCTGCGCCACATCACCCGGAGCCCGGACACCATCATCACGACCGCGATCATGCCGATCGCCATGTTGCTACTGTTCGTCTACGTCTTCGGCGGCGCGATCGAGACCGGGTCCGACTCGTACGTGAACTACCTGCTGCCCGGCATCCTGCTCATCACGATCGCCTCGGGCATCTCCTACACCGCCTTCCGGCTCTTCCTGGACATGCAGGGCGGCATCTTCGAACGGTTCCAGTCCATGCCGATCGCACGATCCTCCGTGCTGTGGGCGCACGTCCTGACCTCGCTGGTCGCCAACCTGATCTCGCTCGTGGTCGTCGTGCTCGTCGCCCTGCTCATCGGCTTCCGCACGGGGGCGGGCGTACTGGGGTGGCTCGCGGTCGCCGGCATCCTGGTCCTGTTCACCCTGGCGCTGACCTGGATCGCCGTGATCCCCGGCCTCACCGCAAAGTCCGTGGACGGCGCGAGCGCGTTCTCCTACCCGCTCATCTTCCTGCCGTTCCTCAGCTCGGCCTTCGTGCCCACCGGCACCATGCCCGGCCCGGTGCGCGCCTTCGCCGAGCACCAGCCGGTGACCTCCATCGTCAACACGATCCGAGACCTGTTCACCCAGCAGCCGGTCGGCACCGACATCTGGGCCGCCCTCGCCTGGTGCGTCGGCATCCTCGTCGTCGCCTACATCTTCGCCACCGTCTCCTACCGTCGCAGGATCTCCTGAACCGGCGTCGACCGGGTCCGGGCAAGTGAGGGCAGGATCAGAGCATGCTTACGATCGGTCAACTGGCGGCGTACGCCGGCGTCACGGTGCGGACGGTGCGGCACTATCACCAGATCGGGCTACTGCCCGAGCCGGAGCGGGATGCCTCGGGTTACCGGCGGTATGGCGCAACAGCAGTCGTGTCCCTCATCAAGATCCGCACCCTCGCCAACGCCGGCGTGCCGCTGTCCCGGATCGGTCAGATGCTCGAAGCCGACGCATCGACCTTTGCCGACGCGGTCCAGCGAATCGACAGCCACCTGCGCGACGAGATCGAGCGGCTTGAGACCAGCCGCAAGCGGATCGCGCTGCTCGCTGCCGGAGACAGTCTGATGCTCCCCCCGGAGGTGGTCTCCTATCTCGATCGGCTTCGGGAGATCGGGGTGTCAGAGCAGGTGGTGGAGGCTGAGCGGGACGGGTGGATCCTGGTCGCGGCTCGCTGGCCCGACCACGTCCCCGAGATCATGGCCGGGAAATTCGCGCAGCTCGACGATCCGCAGGTCGTTCAGCTCTATCGGGTCCTGTCGGAGATCTCCGAAAGCGACGCGGGCGACGACTCGCGTCTGGAGGAGGTCGCCGACATCATGGCCGCCGGCCTGGACAAGCAGGCACACACCGCGGGCGAGACCGACCTCGGCGACGTGGCGCAGTACGACCTACCGTTCGACCTCCTGGACGCACTCGCCGTCGAGTCCGACCCGAGGGCGGAGCGGATGCTGGGCCTGATGCGCGAGCGTGGCTGGGCCAGTTGGACCCGTACTCGGCCGGAGCGGCTGGTCGACTCGCCCGACTAACCCCCCGGGCGTCCGCTTCACAGCTGGATGTCGAGCGGCCCGGACGCGCGCCGTCAGGCATCATGGAGCAATGAATACATTGATGTACATCTCTGCAATAGGTGCCCTGGTGGCCAGCACCGCCGCAGGGGTCCCGGCCACCGTCGGCGAGGTCGAGGACCGGACCTTCCAGTCGGTGGCGGTGACCCAGGACGGCCAGCCCCGCCCGCTGCTACCCGGAACGGTGATCCAACTGCGGATCACCGACGGCGGCCTGCACGCCCGCGCCGGTGGAAACCTCATCGCCGGCCAGGTCACCGTCGAGAGCACCCACCTGGTCGTGACCGGTGTGCACACCATGCAGGCCCCGTACGGTACCGACCAGTACGCCCAGGACACCTGGCTGGCCGAGTTCATCGGCGCCGGACCGGCCTGGACGCAGCACGACGACGAGCTGCTGCTATGGGTCGACGGAACGGAGATCCGGCTGGCCGGTCTGCCGGAGGCGGACCGGCCACTGCTGGAGACGTACTGGCTCGTGGAGTCGACCTCGCGGCCGGGCAGCCCGCCGTCCCCGGCCCGGGTACCCGCGCATCTGGTGTTCCAGGACGACGAGGTGCAGGGCGCGCTCTCCTGCAACTGGCTCAGCGGCCGGGCCGTGGTGGCCGACACCACCATCACCGCCGACGGCCTGGGCACCACGAAACGCATGTGCCAGCAGGAGGACATCCTGCTGGAGATCGCGATCTTCGGTGTCCTACAGGGCGAGGTGGCCTTCGACCTCGACGCCGACCGGCTCGACCTGACCGGCCCGGACGGCCGGAGCCTGCATCTGCGCGCGCCCTTCTGACCCGGCCAGACGGGTCGCACGGCGCCGCCGGACGAGATCCACGAACCCAACCGGTCCACGAGCCGACCCGCCCGGGAGGGACCGGCCCGACCACGGCCGTCGCGCCGGATCACCGGGTGCACCGCCCGCCACGGACGGCGGGCGGTGCACCGGAAACCGACTAGCTGGTCGGCTCGACCCAGATGTTGCGGTAGAAGAGGTTGGGGCCGGGGTCACCGTGGTCCTGGAGACGGATCGGGCCCACCGAGGGCCCCTCCGGCGCTCCGGCGCCGGTCGGCCCGTTGATCTCGGCGTTGTCGTGCACGGTGACGCCGTTCCACACGACGGTGACGCGGGCGTTCTCCGTCTTGGCCCCGGCCGCGTTGAACCGGGCGGCACGGAACGTGACGTCGTACGTCTGCCAGGTCTGCGGTGCGGTCGCGGCGTTCACCCTCGGCGCCAGTTTCTCATAGATGGCGCCGCACTCGTTGGTGGCGGGGGTGGTGTCGCCGTACGAGTCGAGCACCTGCAACTCGTACCGGTCCTGGAGGTAGATGCCGCTGTTCGCCCGCGCCTGCCCGGTGACGTCCGCCGGCAGGTTCGGCAGCCAGAACTCGATGTGCAGCTTGAAGTCGCCGAAGCTCTGCCGGCTCCGGATGTCGCCGCCGAGCACCTCCACCCCACCGTTGCCCAGCGGCCAGGTCGGGTTGGCCCCGTTGGCCTGCTGGAAGTTGTTCATGTTGGTGCCGTCGAAGAGGGTGATCCGGCCGGGGTTCGCGCCGGGGCCGTACGCCTCGAACTCGTAGATCCGGGCCGCGTTGTCGGTGGTGCCGGTCGGGGCGCTGATGTTCAGTCGCGCGTACCTGGCCTGGGTGGCCGGGATGTCGTGGGTGGTGACGTTCGCCGTGTTGCCGGTGACGTTCGCGACCGTGGTCCAGGCCGTGCCGTTGGTGCTGACCTGGACGGTGAAGTCGCGGGTGTTCCAGGCGGTGTTCTCACCACCGGCGCCCGCGTGCCGGACCACGAACCGGTGCACGCTCTGGGTCGCGCCGAGGTCGACCTGCAACCACTTCGTGGCGCCGAGCGAGCACCACTTGTCGCCGTTGCCGCCGGTCACGCTGCCGTTGACCGCCTGCGCCGGTCCCTCGGTGCCGGAGCAGGAACTGTCCGCCGTCGCCGGCCGCCCCAGGGCGAGGTTGCCCGACGGTGGGGCGGCACCGCCGTAGACCTCGAACTCGTAGATCCGCGCCGCGTTGCTGCCGTCGTTGTTCGGCGTGGTGATGGCGAGGCGGACGTACCTGGCCTGGGTCGCCGCGAAGGTGTGCGTGGTGGTGTTGGCGGTGTTCGCGGTGACGTTCGCGACCGTGGTCCAGGCCGTGCCGTTGGTGCTGACCTGGACGGTGAAGTCGCGGGTGTTCCAGGCGGTGTTCTCACCACCGGCACCGGCGTGCTGGACGACGACCCGGTTCACGCTCTGGGCCGAGCCCAGATCGACCTGCAACCACCTGCTGGAGCCCGACGAACACCACTTGTCGAGGTTCCCCGAGGTGGTGGTCCCGTTCACGGCCTTCGCCGGACCCTCGGTCGCCGAGCAGGAACTGTCGGCCGTGGCCGGCCTGCCGAGGGCGAGGTTGACCGCCGGCACCTGGCCGGGGATGGCGTTGAGGGTGTACCAGACCTCGGTGCTCCACAGCGCCTGGCCGTCGCTCGCGCTGAACGGCTTGGGCGAGCGGACGTGGACGACCCGGCCGGCCTTGAGTCCGTTGACGACCAGGGTGACCTTCCTGCCGTCGGCCGACAGCGTCGCCGAGGACACCGACAGCGTCTCCTCGTCGATCTTCGGGCCGCCGTAGTCGGCGGTCGGGACGTAGCGCCACTGCTTGACCCGGTACTTCGAGGCGAGCGCGGTCGCGGTCGCCGACGAGAGCGGCTTGGTGTACTCGATCTCGAACCCGTTCGACCGGGCCCGCATCGCCAGCATGTCGAAGGTGCTGCCGCCGTTCGGGGCGATCTTCTGCAGGCCGTAGCTGAGCTTGCCCTCCTGGCCCCAGTTCCCGCCGCCGTGCAGGCCGCCGGTGTAGAGGGCGCCGTCCGGGCCGACGCTGACCTCGGACACGCCGGCCTCGAGCCCCTGCGTCATCCGGAACAGCGCGCCCTGGTACTCGCCGTTGACCTTCTCCAGGTACGCCCGCTGGAGGCCGCCGTACGTCACGTCGCCGATCGCCATCTGCCCGGCGAAGGGTCCCTCGGTCATCATCACCGGAGTGCTCGGCGAGTTGCCGATCTCGTTCTGCGGGAACCAGATGACCGGCTGGGTTACCGGGTTGTTGTCGAACGGCCCGGCCGGGTTGAGGTAGTGGTTGAAGAACCGGTCCTGCTTGATGTGCAGCAGCTTGGACGCCGGCTGGTAGCCGCCCTGGTTGTCGGTGACGAAGAGGCCGTTCTCCGGCCCCCAGCCGATGCCGTGCGGAGTACGCAGCCCGCCCGCGACGTACGACACCGCACCGGTCGTCCGGTTCACCTTGATGGTGGTGCCCCGGTTCCCCGCCGGCTGCGGGTTCGTGGTGGCGCCGCCGTAGTTGATCGACACCGAGAGGTTCAGGTAGAAGAACCCGTCGGCGTAGAGCAGCCCGAACCCGAACTCGTGGAAGTTCTGGCCGAAGGGCCAGGTGGCCACGGTTCGGTAGTTGTCGGTCACCCCGTCGCCGTTGGTGTCGTTCAGCTCGGTCAGCCGGTGCTTCTCCGACACGTACAACTTGCCGTCGACAACCTTGATGCCCATCGGCTCCTGGAGCCCGCTGGCCACCCGGGTCCGGGTCACCTGGGCCGGGCTGGTGTTGCCGGTGACGTTGCCGAGCAGCCAGACCTCGCCCGCGGTGGTCAGCGAACCACCCCAGGTGAGCACCGCGAGGCGCCCGTCCGGAAGCCAGTCGAAGCCGGTGACCTGCGGCTCGAAGCCGCTGGGCCGCAGGTTCGTCAGCGTGTAGCTGGGATGTACGGAGGTGAGCGGCAGCCCGTCACCGGGCGAGTCACCGCTGGCCTCGCACTCCTTGCGGCCGGGCGCGGTCACCCGGACGACCCCGGCGTCGGTGCTCAGCACCGAGTTGGGCACCGTCACGAACGACGTCGACCCGGGCGTACGCCACTGCAGCGTCAACTGCTGGCCGCCGTCGCGCTCGAAGTGTTCGATCCGCAGCGAGTGGTAGCCGGTGGCGAGGTCGACGGTGCCGTCCTTCGGGTCCGGTCCGTGCAGCCCGTCGTGGTCGACGACGACAGCGTCGTCGATCAGCAGTCGCGACCCGTCGTCGCTGAGCAACCGGAAGGTGTAGCTGCCGGCCTGGGCGATGTTGATGTTGCCGAGGACCTGGGCCAGGAAGTAGTTCTCGAAGCCGAAGTCGGCCGCGCTCGTCCAGTTGACCACCGGCATGAGCTTGTCGACGTTGGGTGTTTGTGCGGCCTTGAGGGTGCAGAGGTTGTTCAGCGGCACCTGCAGGTCGAATACCCGGAGGGTGACACCGGGCTCCTGTGGTGGCGGGGCGGCCGTGGCGCCGCCGGCCGGCAGGCACACGGCCGCGACGGCGGCGAGCACGGTGGCGACCGCGCCCAGGATCGGCGTGCGCGCTCGTCGGGATGGTAGGAACACGTTTCCTCCCAGGGGTGAGCGGGACGAGGCCGCACCGTCACGGGCACGGCAGACCGCTCGGCGGCGCACCGTGACAGCTGACGGGACGACGTCATCACGTCCTGTGGCTGACCGGGCACGCCGCTGCCTGGCGAGGCAAACCCTACGATCGTTACGTTTGGATGTCTAGATGTTTCGTCGAGACCACTCCAACTTTCATGGCGATCGACAAAAGTGCAAGATCTACCGGTTGAGGCCGGGCGGCTGTCCAGGTACGACCAGCCAGCCGACCGGGGCGGTGCGGCGCCGGCAGTAGGCTGCCCGGCGTGAAACGATCTTCCTGGTCCACGGTGGGGGTCACCCTCCTACTCATCCTGTCTGGCTGCTCGGCCATGCCGTCGGCACCAGGCACCGCCCCGACCCCTATCGAGGACACGTTCGGGCGGAAGGCCTGCGAGGCGAACGACGTGGCCCAGGATCGGATGCAGCCGGACGATGTGGAAGTGATGAGGGCGGTCGTAGCCGACGCCCGCCGATCCACCGACAAGGACATCGTCACCGGAGGCAAGCTCATCAACCTCCGGATCGACTACGTCGTGGCTGCCAGGCGCTATGACCGGGACCGGGTCCCGCGGGTCACTGTGGGTCTGGTCATCGAGTCGTGGGAGTTCCAGAACAGGTGCCACACCGCCGGCCTTCTGGCTGCGGCGCCGACGCCACCCCCGCCGGTGTGCACGACTTCCGCCCCGGGCGAACCGGTGAGTACCGACCGGGAAGATCCGGCCGTCGAGTACATGCTGGACGTGTCCCGGAGCCCTCTGCCGCCGGCCGGCAAGGAAGAGGATCACCAGATGGTGGTGGACAAGTGCGGCGGATGGCTCTACCGCGACCCGGCGAAAGCACCGGAACTGACCCGTGGCCATCTCACCGCAGCGCAACACCGCGAGTTGCTGGCGCTGTTCGCCGACCCGGATCGGCTCGCCGAACAGGGATGGGGGCCGTTGTCGCAGAATTGTTCCGATCCGATGATGTATGGGGTTTACACGCCGAACGGTACCGGCGCCAGGTGGTCATCCTGTGACTCCGAACCAAGGGTGCACGGGGCGATCTACCGACTGCTGGCCGAGGCGACACCGTTCTAGACATGATCCCACGTCGACGGGACGAACCGGCAGAAGCCGGACAGAGGTGCTGTCCGCTCCGCTTCGCGCGGTGTGAACCGCCACTGATCGCGCCCGCCAGGTGAACCGCCCGGCCCGGCGCCCGTAGCCTCGTACTGGTGACATCTGTGCGGGAACGGATCAGGGCGGTTCTCGCCGGAGCGGTGGATTACGAATCCGGGCTGGATGCGCTGACCGTCACACCGTCGGCCGAGGTCGACCCGGCGTTGGTCGCTGCGGTACACGAGGCGTGCGCGAGGCTGTGGAGGCGCGGGTGGCAGCCGGCCGAGCTGCGCCGGGTGGTCATCCGGCGGGGCCAGCCGCAACAGGCCGACCTGGTGACCGACGCGGTCGCCGCGCACCTACGGCAGTTTCCCCGGGCCACGGTCGACGAGCGGTGGCTGGCGCAGGCGGACACGCTGGGCGCGCAGGTCTGGTGGGCCAGCGACGCGACGTACCTCGACGAGGTCGCCACCCGCCGGAGGCTCGACCGGGTGGCCGTACTCGATCTGATGTTGAGTCTGCTCGCCCTCCTGGCCACGCTCCCGCCGATCGAGGTGCTCGTCCCGCCGCCGGGAACCGCCGCCGCGTCGGCCGACCGGACGGGCGCCGTCGGGTCGTCCCGGATCGACAAGCGGCTGCTGGACCGGGTACGTGCCCTGCTGGCCAAGGCGGAGTCGACCTCGTTCCCGGCCGAGGCGGAGGCGTACACCGCCAAGGCCCAGGAACTCGTCACCCGGCACAGCCTCGACGTGGCGCTACTGGTCGCGCGCGGCGGCGACCCGGCGAAGGTGGTGCCGTTCGCGCGCCGGATCGGCGTGGACCACGCATACGAAGGGGAGAAGGCCTCCCTGCTGGACGCCGTCGCCCGGGCCAACCGCTGCCACACGGTCTGGTCACCCGAGCTGGCGTTCAGCACCGTCTTCGGCTTCGACGCCGACATCGACGCGGTCGACCTGCTCTACACCTCCCTGCTGGTGCAGGCTCACCGGGCGATGGCCCGGGCCGAGCCGCCGGGCGGCAAGGCAGGTCGGGCCCGGCTGAAGACGTTCCGCCAGTCCTTCCTGGTCGCGTTCGCGGTACGGATCGGTGAACGACTCGCCGGCGCCGCCCAGGCCGCGGTGGAAGACGCCACCGGTTCCGGCGACGGGAACGTAACCGACCCGGCCGACCTGCTGCCGGTGCTCGCCTCCCGGGACGAGCAGGTCCGCGAGACCATGCAGCGGGTGTTCCCGCGTACGGTCCGGGTCCGGGGCAGCCGGGTGGACAGCCACGAGGGCTGGGAGTCCGGCCGGGAGGCCGCCGACCGCGCCTCGCTCCCCACCCGCGCCGCGCGGTAGTCGACGCGACCGCCTCGCGCCGGGGGCCGGGCCGCCCGCATGCCGGACCTCGTGACCCGTCGGCGCGACGGATCACGAGGCCCGATCGCGGATCAGCGGTAGCGCCGCGGATCAGCAGGAGAGATTGGCTCCGGCCGGCACGCCGAGAACGCCGACGAACTGCTGGTACCTGGCGACGCGGCTCTGCACCTGGGCGGGGTTCCCGCCGTTGCACTCGATCGAGCCGTTGATGCTGCGGATGGTCTCGCCGAACCCGGCACCGGTGACCATCGCGTTGTGGGCGGTCATGGTGCCCGGCCCGTTCTGGGTCATCCAGTACCAGATGGCGGTCTTCCAGGCCACCGCGGCGTCGTTCTGCACCAGCCAGGGGTTGGTCAGCAGGGGAAGCCCGAGAGCGTTCCCGGCCGCGTTGTAGTTGAAGTTCCAGCTCAGCTGGATCGGCCCGCGCCCGTAGTAGGCGGCCTGCCCAGCGGGGCAGCCGTAGGGCTGGCCAGGGTCGCAGTAGTGCGGGTAGTTCGCGGTGTTCTGCTCCACGATGTGGACGAGTCCGCCGGTTTCGTGGTGTGCGTTCGCCAGGAAGGCCGCCGCTTCCTGCCGCTGGACCGTGGCGCTGCCGGTCCTGGTGAACGCGGGGTAGGCGCTGAGGGCGGCGACGAGGCCGGAGTACGTGTAGAAGGAATTGCGGCCCGGGAACATCTGGTTGAACTGCGCCTCGCTGACCACGAAGCCGCCGGGGTTGGTGGGCGGATTGGTGGGCGGTTGGCTGCCGCAGGTGTACGGCTCCCAGTACCAGGTGCTGACGACGGGGTCGTAGCCGGGGTTGTCGTGCTCGGCGATGTAGTAGAGGCCGTTGGTGTACCGCACGATGCTCCCGGCGGCGTACCAGGTGCCGGCGGCCCAGTTCGGGTAGTTGCAACTTCCCGTCGGCGGCGGCGTGCTGCCGCCGTCGCACGCGCCGAGGTCCTGCCAGACGCCGGTGGTGCCCGGCGGAGCCTCGTTCTGGGTCCACCACTTCGCCTGGTAGTTGCGCCCGCTGCGGGAAACCTGGTCGCCTCCCCAGTAGACGGCCGAGGACTGCCACGGCGCCGCACAGGCAGCCGCCGATGCCGGGGTCGATGGGATGATCGCCACGAGTCCACTTGCGACAACCAGCGCCGCGAGCGCGACCAGGGTACGCAGTCTCGACATGTGGTCACTCCTTCCTGGGATGTATCGGGCCGATGGCTGGCCGCACATCGATGGGAATGACGGTAACATGTTCTGTTCGTAAACTTTACTAATGATTGAGAGCCACCACGTTGGAGGACGCTCTTGCGCTCGCCGTTCGACTCTTTTGTCACCGCAAACGAAAGTACGGATCGATTCACCGAAAGATCTAGACATATCAACGCCAAGGCCGTTAGTGTCGAACAACATCAACATGTTTCAACGAGGTAACCGGCGGCGCGGTTAACTCGTCGTCTGAGAGTCACGGCGTGATCGGGGCGGCCCACTCTCCAGGTTGGCGTGCCCGCAGACCACCCCGGCGCGGCCCCCCGCGCCATGCCCGCAACGACGTCGTCCCTCGCCAGCTCGGCGACGCGGTCGGCGCAACCCCCGTCGCGGGTCCGACCTCGTCCACCACCCACCGAATCGAAAGCCATCCATCAACACGCCAGCCTCGACAGGCCGGCAGCCGCAGCATCGGACCACCTAGGTGGATCAAGCCGATGTGCGGTCTACCGCCGTGTCGTCCGTCGATCCACGCGAAGCCCCCACGGGTCGTCGACGTCCCTGCAAGACTCGCGAAAGGTGTGTTCGACATGCCAGCTTCCCCTGTGCGATGCGGTCCGCCAAGGCGGACGCGGCTGCTCACCCGGCTTGCCACGGCCCGGCCCAGCCGACCGATGAGGATGCTCGCGGCAATGGCCATCCTGCTCGCCGGATCCGCGCTCGCCGCCGTTCCGGCCGGCGCCCGACCGGCAGACACCGGACCGGCCAACGGCCCCGCACCGGCCGGTCGACTGCAGGCCCAGGTGCTCACGTGGACGGCCGGCGACAGCACCCAGGCGTACGCCTCCGCACCCACCACCGCGGTCGCCGGGGCGGCCACCCTCGTCTTCGAGAACAGCGTCGCGACCGGCAACACCAGCGGCATGCAGCACACACTCACGTTCGACACGGGCAATCCCGAGTACAACCGCGACGTGGACGTGAACATTCTCGCCGACCCGTTCGACAGCAACCAGGGCCGGTGGACCGTCGACGTGGTGCTCACGGCCGGCACCTACCGCTACTTCTGCGCGATACCCGGGCACGGCATGATGACCGGGCTACTCGTCGTCAGCGGCGGCGGCGAGGACACCACCCCGCCGACGGTGACCGCCGCGGTCACCGGTGAGCGGAACGAGGACGGTGCCTACGTCGGCGCCGCCACGGTGACCCTGTCCGCCACCGACGGTGGATCGGGCGTCGGCCGGGTCGAGTACTCCCTCGACGGCGGGGCGTACGGCACCTACTCCGCACCGGTCACGGTGAGCGCCCCCGGGCAGCACACGGTGACGTACCGGGCCACCGACGTGGCCGGCAACACCTCCCCCGTACAGTCGGCCGCCTTCCAGGTGGTACCCCCAGCCGACCCCGACACCACCGCACCCACCGTGACCGCCGCAGTCACCGGCGAACAGAACGACGACGACGCCTACGTCGGCACGGCCACCGTGACCCTGACCGCCACCGACACCGAATCCGGCGTCGAACGGATCGAGTACTCCCTCGACGGCGGGTCCTACGCCACGTACACCGCACCGGTGATCGTGCACCAGCCGGGTCGACACACGGTCAGCTACCGGGCGACCGACAAGGCGGGCAACACCTCCGCCCCGCAGTCCGTCGCGTTCGAGGTGGCCGACACGTCGGCCCCGGACACCACGCCGCCGACCGTGACCGGCGGTGTCACCGGCGATCGCGACGACAACGGCGGCTACCTCGGGGCCGCCACGGTGACCGTCTCCGCCACCGACACCGAGTCGGGTGTCGAGAAGATCGAATACTCCGTCGACGGGCAGGCGTACGCGGCGTACACCGCTCCGGTGACCGTCAACACGCCCGGTCAGCACACCGTCGACTACCGGGCCACCGACCGGGCGGGCAACACCTCCGCCCCGCAGTCCGTCACGTTCCGGGTGGTCGAGCGGCCGGGTGACACCACCGCGCCGACCGCGACCGCCACCGTCGCCGGCAACCGGGACGGCAACGGCGCCTACGTCGGTGCGGCCACCGTGACCGTGACCGCCACCGACGCCGGGTCCGGTGTCGACCTCGTCGAGTACTCCCTCGACGGCCAGCCGTACGCGGCATACACCGCTCCGGTGACGGTCAACCAGCCCGGTCAGCACACCCTGTCGTACCGGGCCACCGACGTCGCCGGCAACACCTCCACTCCCGGGTCGGTCTCGTTCACCGTCGCCACCCCCAGCAACCCCGACACCACCGCCCCCACGGTGAACGCCGCGATCACCGGACAGCAGGACGGGAGCTGGGCGTACGTCGGCAGCGCCACCATCGTGCTCACCGCGACCGACGCCGGGTCCGGGGTCCACCGCGTCGAGTACGCGCTCGACGGGCGGGGCTACACCGTCTACTCCGGACCGCTCACGGTCAACACCCCCGGTGCACACACGGTCAGTTACCGGGCCACCGACCGCGCCGGCAACGTCTCGGGAACCGCGTCGACCACGTTCACGGTGGTGGCGAGCAAACCGCCGGCACCGTCCTGCATGGTGACCGACACCCGGCCGACGGTCTGGATCGGCACGTTGAACAGTGCCGTGCCCAACCGGGTCGTCGAGGGCCGTTGTTCGATCAACGACCTGATCTCCGACGAGCGGGCCTGGCCCGACAACAGCGAGTTCGTGGCCCACGTGCGGGAAGTCGCCGAACGCCTGCACCACCGGGGCCAGATCCTCCTGAAGGAGCAGAACGCCCTGATCCGGACGGCCCGCGAGTCCGGCGTCGGCAGGTCCGAGGAGCAGCAGGGCTACCAGCCGCTCCTGGACCGCTCGAACGCCTCGTTCAAGCTGTGGGAGCAGGTCGGTGCCGGCGGCTTCACCCGCAACGCCGACGGGTCGATCACCAGTCGGGCCGTCGACGGCCTCGGCATGCTGTGGTTCCCCGTCCGCAGCTACGGCGACTTCTCCCTGAAGCTCCAGTGGCGCGACGACGCCCCCGGTGACGGGCGCGCCAACAGCGGAGTCTTCGTCCGCTTCCCGCAGGTGCACCAGCACCCGCAGGAGTCCCGCCCCGAGTGGGTGGCCATCAAGTACGGCCACGAGTTGCAGATCTACGACCGGACCGACGGCGACCAGTACAAGAGCGGGTCCGTGTACGGATTCGACCGGATCGACCTCGACGGCGCAGCGGTCACCCCGAAGGGCACCTGGAACGACTACGAGATCCGCGTCGTGGGCCAGCACTACTCGGTCTTCCGCAACGGCAAGCTGATCAACGAGTACGTCAACGTTCCCGAAGCCGTCTTCACCCCGCCCCGCGCGGACGATCCCGGCGGCGCCGGACGCCAGCACGCGAGCGGCTATGTCGGCCTCCAGAACCACGGCACCGGCGACATCGTCAGCTTCCGCAACGTCAGGATCGCCCCGCTGACGCCGTGACGCCGGCACCGCGGGCCGTCTGATCTCCGCCCACCAGTGCCATCGGTGCTGGCCGAGCGATTGGATAGAACGTTGGACAAGGAAACGAACGACCTCGGCGAGGTCGTACTCTCGTCGCCCGCCGACCGGCCGGATCCCCGCCCGGCGACGCCGGTCCGGCTGCTCGGCACGAGCGCCGGCCGGGCGGTGCTGGTGGCGGCCGTCATGTTGGTGACGCTGGTCGGCGCGGGCGGACTCGCCCTCGCCGGCGGCACCACCGCCCGTCCGGCCGAGCGGGCGGTCGAGGCCGCTCCCGCGGCCCGGTCGGCGGAACGGCCGGCGGGCTGTGTCACGCCGGACCGCCGGCTGACCCTGTACGCGGTCGAGCTGCCCAAGGACCCGGTGACCAACCAGGTCCGGCTCGGCTACGGTCTCACCCCGCAGACGGCCTCCTATCCCGGGCCGACGATGGAGATGATCGAAGGAGAGTGTCTGGCGATCACCCTGCACAACCAGGTGCCGGCCGCGACCCTGGAGCAGTTGCGCACCGATCCCGCGCATCCGATCGGTGTCTCGCTGCACGTGCACGGGGTCAAGTACACCCAGATGTCCGACGGTACGGTGCACAGCGACTCCTTCGT
Organism: Plantactinospora solaniradicis; assembly: GCF_042658085.1. Taxonomy (NCBI): domain Bacteria; kingdom Bacillati; phylum Actinomycetota; class Actinomycetes; order Micromonosporales; family Micromonosporaceae; genus Plantactinospora; species Plantactinospora solaniradicis. The sequence goes on from NZ_JBHSPR010000013.1 coordinate 121,447, forward strand.
GCCGCCGGGCGGGTCGCGTACGTACATCTGGTACGCCAAGCCGCGCACCGCGACCTCGCAGGGCACGGCCGGTTACTGGTGGTACCACGACCACGTGGTCGGCGGGCCGCACGGCACCCAGGGTCTCCGCTCCGGGCTGTTCGGCGGTCTCGTGGTACGCCGGCAGGGAGACCCGAGGCCCGACCGGACCTACGTGACGGCCTTCGGCGACCGGCAGACCATCAACCTGCGGCGCAGCGCGGAGGCGGACACCTGTGACCCGGTGAACCCGCAGCCCGGTCCGACCTGCCTGGTCGCCAAGCTCGGCGAGCGGGTCGAGTTCATCGTGATCGGCCTCGGGGACGACATGCACACGTTCCACGTGCACGGACATTCCTGGGCGGACACCCGGACCGGCATGGTCGAGGGCGCCAACAGGGCGCTCATCGACTCGATTCCGGTCATCGACAACAAGACCCTCGGTCCGGGTGACACCTTCGGCGTGCAGTTCGTCGCGGGCGACTCCGTGGGACCGGGGCACTGGATGCTGCACTGCCACATGCAGTTCCACTCCGACCTGGGCATGTCGACCACGTTGCACGTCCTCGACGAGAACGGGCAGATGCCACCGCACGCGGGTGGCCACACGCCGGCCCCGCCGGCACAGGGCGCCCCGGCACCGGCCGCGGCGCACGCGAACCACCGCTGACCCGGAACACCCCCATCCGAGATCGACCCTGACACCCTGCCACCGCCCGAAGGACTCTTCGTACCCCCTCTTGAGGAGGAGAAATGGCTCACCAACGCCATTTCCGGCTATCCCGATCGGTCGGGCGACACCGTCCCGACCCCGTTGACCTCTCGTCCCCCGCGCTCGACCCGGTCGCCCCGGCACGGCGTCGCGGTGCCGGACCGTTCCGCCGCGCGGTCGCCCTGGCCTCCGGTGCCGTGCTCACGCTCGGTCTGCTGAGCGCGCCGGTCGCCGCGGCCCCGGACCCGAGCGTCGGCGGGATCGCGCCGACCTGGGGCGGCCAGGCGGTGAACGTGCTGGTCTTCCACGGCCCGGCCGCGTCACAGGACGACCCGGTCGTCAGGGCCGTCAACACCATCCGGAAGCTGGGCAACGAGAACGGTTTCAACGTCCACGACTCCAGCGACCCGTCGGTCTTCAACCCCGACAACCTGGACCGCTACCGCAGCGTCGTCTTCCTCTCGGCGAACGGGGTGACGCTGAACGACGCCCAGGAGGCCGCGTTCCAGGCGTACGTCAAGGGGGGTGGCGGGTTCCTCGGCATCCACGACGCCGCCCGCGCGCAGCCCGGCTCCGAGTGGTTCACCGGTCTGATCGGCACCCGCCCGGCGGCGAGCCTGCCGAACGCGGAGAAGATCGAGAGCGTCACGGCCAGCGGCGGCAACCCGCCGAACGAGATCGCCGAGAACCTGATCGACGGGTCGACCGGGACCAAGTGGCTGACCCGTACGCCGACCGGCTGGGTCGTCGCCAAGCTCGCCGAGCCGAAGGCGATCGCACAGTACGCGCTGACGTCGGCGAACGACTTCACCGGCCGTGACCCGAAGGACTGGACCCTCCAGGGGTCGGCCGACGGCGAGTCCTGGACGGACCTGGACCGCCGGACCGGAGAGACCTTCTCGGGGCGGTTCCAGACCAAGCAGTACACCTTCGCCAACACCCAGGCTTACCAGCACTACCGGCTGAACATCACCGCGAACAGCGGTGAGCCGCTGATCCAGCTCGCCGAACTGTGGCTGATCGGCCCGGACGCCGGACCCGCGCCGGAGAGCAGGGTGCAGGAGGCCGTGGTAGACGTGGTCGACCGGCAGCACCCCGCGAACAAGGGCCTGCCGTTGAACTGGACCCGGTCCGACCAGTGGATGAACTGGGACCCGAGCCCGGTCGGCCGGGTGCACACGATCGCCCAGGTCAAGGAGAACACCTACGAGGCCGGGCTGGGTGGCAACGGTGCCTTCCACCCGATCTCCTGGTGCCGGGACTACGACGGCGGCCGGTCGTTCTACACCGGCATGGGGCGCACCGAGGCCAGCTACACCACCGACACGCAGTTCCGCAGCCACCTGCTCGGCGCGCTCCAGTGGACGACCGGCGTGGTGCGCGGCGACTGCCAGGCGACCATCGCGGCGAACTACAAGATCGAGCGGCTGACCGCCACCAACCAGTCCGGTCAGCTCGACCAGATCGGCGAGCCGCACGGCCTGACCATCGCGCCCGACGGCAAGGTCTTCTACATCGGCAAGGCCGCCTGCCCGAGCGGGCCGGTCGCCGACTGGGCCAACCCGAACGTGGGGCTGGGCTGCGGCACCATCCACCAGTGGGACCCGAAGACCAAGCAGGTCAAGCTGCTGACCACGCTCAAGGTGATGGGCAACCGGGGCAGCGGCAGCGAGCTGGTGAAGAACGAGGAGGGCCTGGTCGGCATCACCCTCGACCCGAAGTTCGCCGAGAACGGCTGGTTCTACGCCTACTGGATGCCGCACGAGTCGATCGACCGGGAGCGCCGGATCGGACAGCGTACGGTCTCCCGGTTCACGTACGACCACGCTCAGCAGTCGATCGACCAGGGCACCCGCAAGGACCTGCTGCACTGGGACACCCAGATCCACAGCTGCTGCCACGCCGGTGGCGGCATGACCTTCGACGAGTCCGGCAACCTCTACATCGGCAGCGGTGACAGCAACTCCTCCGGCGGGTCGAACGGCTACTCCGGAAACAACTGGACCCAGGAGTACGCGGGCACCTCGTTCCAGGACGCCCGCCGTACCTCCGGCAACACCAACGACCTGAACGGCAAGATCCTCCGCATCCACCCCGAGCCGGACGGCACCTACACGGTCCCCGACGACAACCTGTTCACCGGCCAGGAGCAGGGCGGCGGCAAGACCCGGCCGGAGATCTACGTGATGGGCGTGCGCAACATCGCCCGGATCGCGTGGGACCCGGTGAACGACTGGCTCACCGCCGCCTGGGTCGGCCCGGACGCCGGGGCACCGGACCCGAACCTCGGTCCGGCGAAGTACGAGACCGCGACGGTGATCACCTCGGCAGGCAACCACGGCTGGCCGTACTGCATGGGCAACCGGCAGCCGTACCGGGACCGCAGCAACACCGACGCCACCGTGCTGACCGGCTGGTACGACTGCGACAACCCGAAGAACGAGTCGCCGCGCAACACCGGTCTGGTCAACCTCCCGCCGGTGCGGGACAACATGATCTGGTACTCGCCGCAGGGTGGCGGGCCGGTCTTCCCGAAGCGCACCGACGGCAGCGGCCTGCCGACCTACAAGGCCGAGGACGCCACCTTCACCCAGCCGTACCTCAGCGGCGGCGGTCAGGCCATCATGGACGGGCCGACGTACCAGCGCTCGAAGGTCGACGTGAACAGCGGCGTCGCCTGGCCGGCGTACTGGGACAACAAGTGGTTCATCGGTGACCAGTCCAACGCCAACAACCGCGTCGCCGTCACCGTCGACCCGGCCACGGCCCGGGAGGCCGGGGCGCCGGCCTTCGCCGAGGACCTGCGCAGCATCATCCAGGGCGGCAACGGCGCCAACCAGCTCCAGTCCTGGATGGACGCGAAGTTCGGGCCCGACGGCGCGCTCTACATGCTCGACTACGCCAGCGGCTTCTTCAGCCTGCACGCGAACCAGAAGCTGATCCGCATCACGTACCAGGGTGGTCAGGCGACCCCGAACCCGAGCCTGGCCACGGCGCAGTCGGTCGCGCCGAGCCAGCCCCGGACCATCGGGTTCTCCGCCGCCAAGGTCGGCGGGGTGGCCTGGGAGTGGAACTTCGGCGACGGCAGCAAGGTGTCGACGGCGGCCCACCCGAGGCACACGTACAAGCGCTACGGGACCTTCCAGGCGACGCTGAAGGTGACCTACGCCGACGGCGAGGTGGTGACCGGGAAGATCGACGTGAACGCCGGCTGCGGTGCCGCCGACGCCCGGCCGACGGTCTGGATGCTGGACACCGACACCGGGGTGGCCAACCGACAGGTCGGCGGCGGCTGCACGATCAACGACCTGATCGACGACGAGACCACCTGGCCGAACCGGGCGTCGTTCGTCACCCACCTCGACGGCGTGCTCGCCGAGCTGACCGCGGCGCACGTCATCGACAACCGCGAGATGAGAGCGCTACGAAAGGCCGGGACGCAGTCCCCGATCGGTGCCACCAACGGCTACCAGCCGATCTTCGACGGATCGGCGAGGTCGCTCGCCGGCTGGCGCCAGGCACCCAGCGGGTCGTTCGCGCTGCGTCCCGACGGCTCGATCCGCAGCTCCGGTGGCCTTGGCATGCTGTGGTACGCGGACCAGCAGCTCGCCGACTACTCGATCAAGGTGCAGTTCCGCGACATCTCCCCGGAGAACGTCCGGGCCAACAGTGGGATCTTCGTCCGGTTCCCGGACCCGAGGACTCCGCTGGACCAGCGTCCGCCGGGCAGTTGCGGGACGGTGGGGTCGGCCCGCAGCTCCCAGGCCTGGGTCGCGATCTACTGCGGTCACGAGATCCAGATCTACGACGGTGAGACCGGTGAGCCGCAGAAGACCGGCTCGGTCTACAACTTCGCCCCGAACACTCTGGACAAGGCCGGGGTGACCCCGAAGAACCAGTGGAACGACTACGAGGTCCGCGTGATCGGCCAGCACTACACCATGATCCGTAACGGTGTGGTGATCGCCGAGTTCGACAACACTCCCGGCAAGCAGTCGTCCCGCCAGGGCGACCCGCCCACCGACCTGCGGCAGTTCCTGAGCGGCTTCGTCGGATTGCAGAACCACGGCACCAACGACCTGATCGAGTTCCGCAACGTCAGGGTGCGCCAGCTCTGAGCGACAGGTGCCGGGTACGGGCGCTGTGCCCGTACCCGGCACTTCCTACTGGGTATGCCTCCGGTCGATCTGCGTGCTCAACTCCGCGACGGTGACGATGCCGTCCTCCAGCGCCCGGACGGTCAGATCCTGCCGGGCACTAGTTGCCCGGCCCCGCTGCGCGTACTTTGCTCCGGCACGCTTGAGGTAGGTCTTCACCGACTCCATCTTGACTCCCATGATGTCGGCGATTTCCTCGCGAGATAATCCGTAGCTGCGGAGTTGCAGAGCCTCGCGCTCACGCTGCGACAGCCTGGGGCGTCCGACACGTTCGTCCGTCACGATGGCCGCGGCACTGAGGGGACCCATTGAGTACTGCTGGCCCGCGGCGGCGCGGACCGCATCGCGGCAGAACTGCGGGCCCTCCATCTTGGACAGCACCGCATGCACCCCGACGTCGAGAAGCGAACGGATCGTTGCCGGATCGGTGTGCTGGGTCAGGATGACGATCCGCCTTCCGGCGGCGACGAGATCTCCTACCTTCGCGGCGCTGACTCTGCCGTCTGCCAGCTCCAGGTCGAGCACGATGACGTCGGCGTCGCTGCCCGGTTGCAGGTAGACCGCGGCAAGGGTGTCGCCCGTGGCCGCCACCTCGATGTTTGAACCCGGCTCCGTCAACCAAGAAATGACGCCCGAACGCACTACCGGGTGGTCATCGATCACGAGTACCCGAATCCTCTTTTCCATGTCGCCTCCCACCAGCAACGGTCGGTCCCGCCGCCGTGCCTGACCGTCACGGCTTCCGGCACAGGGAATCGGTCGTCGGGCAGCGGGCCGTCCGCCGTACCGCCCAGTCTCAAATCCGACGTCGTCGCCAGCACGGTCACCCGCACGACGCCCCGGGCCCGTGCCGAGCCGAGGCGGGCGAGACCGACCAGCGCGGCCCGCACGGCATCGGGAACCTCGCCGACCTCGCCGGTTGTCTGCAGCTCGACCCGAAGCCCCGCCTGCCGGGCGTTGCCGGCGAACTCGTGGAGGTCCCGCAGCAGCGGATGCAGTACGTCGTTGCCTTCGAGGCACAGTCGGCGCAGCGTGGCGGCCTCCATAGCGCACATCTCGCGCACGTCGGGGCGGTCCGGCAGCAGCGTCCCGTCGGCCAGCCCGACGAGCAGGGCCTCGGTGGCCGGGCGCACGGCAAGGTAGCGCCGCACGCGGTCTTCCAGCGCCTCTTCGGCGCACCGCTGTTCGATCTCGCGCTCTGCGGCGACCCCTGCCTGCTCCATGGCGTCTTCCGCGTTCATCCGGACCAGGCGTGCCCCGGCGGCGACCGCGATCTGCAACGCGCAGATCGCGTACCCGGCGATGATGAACGACGGCACCTGGTCGAACGCCCGGTGCCAGAGCACCGCTGCCAGCGTGGCGGCCGGGCCGAGCAGGATGACCGTGACCGTGTGGCGCGGTTCCCGCACCATGACGAGGACCGTAATCCAGCCGACCGCGCCGAACGCCCAGTTGGCCATCGAGACGAGATGCCCGGGGGGACAGACGGCAACCACCGCCGCGCCGAGCACCAGGACGGCTGCAACGAGCGGTAGCGCGGCACGTGGCGGTGCACTGGACGCCACCAGCCGCCAACCCGTGTAGCAGATGATCGCGGTCAATGCCGACCACGCGAGTGCGGCCGTGGAGAAGGAACTGTAGAGGTGCCGGTTGCTGAGGAGCATCGGCAGGTCGTTGCAGACGTGCCATCCGGCCGCCAGGGCGAATACCCCGATCTCCAGCGCCTCACGATGCCGGTCGACGATGCGTACGGCCAACCGACCAGTCAGGCGGGCCATTGCAGTCTCACCTCCGTGCCTGCGCCGGCGACGCTACGGATCGTCGCATGACCCCCGGCGTCGGACATCCGGTCGCGGATGGAGTATCGAAGACCGAGACGGTCCTCGGCGGAATCGTTCACGTCGAACCCGATGCCCTCGTCGACGATGCTGACAGTGACGACATCCGGCGCCTGGGCCCTGACACCACTGGTGGTCCGAGAGACGGTGACCACCGCGCCCGCCGTTCGGGCGTGGTGCCGCGCGTTGATCAGCGCCTGACGGGTGCAGCGGATCAGCGCGTCCGCGACATCGTCCGGCAGGACCAGCGCGTCGGGCATGCTGAGTTCGACGGCGAACTGCGATGCGACCATGTCCTCGGCCGCGCTGCGCAAGGCGTCAACCACGTCGACCGGCGCCGGGTGGAGCCGCCCGGGAACGGCGCCGAGTTGGCGCAGCTCGGCCAGATCCTTCATGCACTGCGTTCGTAGCAGGCCAGTGTCGTTGCCGATTGAACCGCTGCCGACCATGGTCAGGGTTGCCAGAGCGGTGTCGTGGATCATCCGCTGAAACTCGCGTTCCGCCCGCAGACGTCGCCGTGCCGACTCGGTCCGCACCGCGCCGCGCGTCGCCCGGGCCATCGCCAGGTCGGCGCGGGACACCACCCGTCTGAGCAGCACCATCATCAGCGCCGTCAGGACGATCTGGAGCACCAGGGTGACCGCAAGGCCTCGCATCGAGGCCAGTCCGACCATGTGGGCGGCGACGGCGATATGGAGCAGCCCGAGTACCAGGGCAACGGGAATCGCCGTCGCCGCCGGCACACACAACTGCATTGCCACGATCGCCACCGTGGTCAGCGGGGTCACCCAGCCGACCCCCTCCGGCAGGCGGTCCGCCGCCACCAACCAGGGTTGGGCGACGCACAGAGATGCCACGATCGCGAGGTCGCCGAAGAGCAATGCCCGGCCGAGCCTGTTCCGCCACGCGAAAGCGCAATAGCCGACAGACCAGAGCACGACCACGATGACCGCGATGACGACGGCGTTCCGCCGCGCCGGTGGCCCGAGCGCGAGCATGGCACCGAGACCACACCACAGGGCGCTGGTCAGCCGCAGCGAGCCGCTGATGCGCGCGGTGACCTGTTCAAGGTTCCCTTGCGCCGACGTTGTCGCGTCCACCGCGCCAGCGTTCAGCAGTACCGGGCGGTAGCCAAGCCTCCGCCCCTGTCGGCTGGCCGACGGAACCGGCGTTGGCGGCGCCAATTGTCCCCCGTGCGGGTGGCAGCCAAGGTGCGACCCATTCACTACCGTCGGTTGCCGGGCTTGGGTGATTGGGTAGTAGGGAGACGGCAGCATGCTGGAACGTTACGGGTTTGGTCTCGCAATGGGATTACTCTGCGTCGCGATGATCGCCGGGTGCGGATCGCGAGGTGGTGCGGGTTCGGGTCCCGGGGACCTCGACGAACCCGCCTTCACCGCGCCGGCTCAGACGCCGTCGCCCTCGCCGACGACCGCAGCGGCCGCCGATACCACCGCAGTCGTCCGGGGCAGCGTGACCTTCGCGCTCGCCACCAAGGACGGCTACAAGGGCACGGTGATGCTCACCGCGTACAAGCCGGCGGCCTTCAGCGCTCACCATGACTTCGCGACGCTCGCCGAGTGCACCCCGTCTGCGAACCCCACCAGGACCGCGCTCGTCCGCGTTGACTTCATGTTCCGGGACCAGTCGCCACCGGAGTTTCCCTGGAAGCTCGGGTGGGGAGTCGATGCGTTCGGATCCGGCCGGGTGTTCGCCACCCGCCCCGGTCCACAAGAGCCGTTTGCCTGCTACCAGGCGGCGTCCTGGTCGGGCGCAGGAACGATGTCACTGCTGGTGGCGATGGAAGACTACTTCAGCCCGAAGTCCCCCAAGGGCAGCCCGGAGCGGCTCAAGGACACCGGCGCCGCGTTTCCCCTCCTCGGCGGAGTGTCAAGCGACGAGATCACGATCGCCTCCAGCACCGGCGACGTACGCGGCGGAGCATCCGCCTACTTCAGCCCTGCGCTCCAGATCGCGTTCAGGGCCAAGGGTTGAGGCTCGAAGGGAAGACTCGTGGAAGACCAATTGAGTGCGCTTGCCGGAATGGTGAGTGAGGCGATCATCCAGGCGATGGTGACGGACGGATGGGAAGAGTCCCGCCCACGTATCACCCGCGCCCTCCACCGAACGGGCCGCGCCGATCAGCTCGGCGACCTTATGGACGCCGACCGTGAGGCGATGCGCCGGGGCGAGATCACTGCTGGGACGGCAGGCGGCCGTTGGCGAGGCAGACTCGAGTCGATCATCGAGCGGCACCCGCACCTGGAGGCCGAGCTGAAGGAGCTCATCGCCGACCTCCAGGCGACGACGACGCAACGGCCGACAGCCGGACCCATGACGATGACCAATACTCGCGGCGGCGCGATCCAGGCCGGCGGCAGCGTCATCCGATCCGGCAACAGGACGAGCTACGGCGGAATTCTGATCGTGATCGCCGTGGCGGTTGTCCTGTTGATCGTCGGCGCGGGGACCGTCAACAATCTCGTTCTGCCGGCGCTGCGGAACGACGCCAGTGCGATCAGCCCGGACACCTTGTGCCGCGAGTACCTGCAAGCGCCACAGGGCGAACGGGAGCAGGCCGTCCAACGCATCGCTGTCGAGCAGAAGGTGTCCGGTGCCGGCAGTCCATTCCTCGTACTCAACGTGGACAGTCAGTGCGGGAGCAGCCTTGACGTGTCCCTCGGCACCATCGTCGCTCGTCAGCAGTACTGAGTGATCCCGCCCCGGCGGCGACGGTTGTTTCGGAGCGACTCGTTGCCGGATCAGCCCGACCTGGACGCCTTCTACGAAACCTACCTGCGGTTCCGCGGTGTGCATCATGGCCTAACCGATGGGGAACATTCGGTTTGCTCGGCTGGGGAGGATGCGCGAATGCGACACCCCGTTCGAGGGCATCAAGTCCGGCGCGGACCTCAAGTCCGGCAAGTGCGACGTGGCTGCCGCCGGGATGACCATCACCGAGGCCCGCAAGGAGGGCGCCACCACCGGCGAGGACTACGTCAAGCAGCAGGTCCAGCAGCTGACTGGCCTGGACGCGCTGGTACTAGTCCACCGGGCGGCGGCGGACGCGTACCAGCAGGGTGCCGAGCGTGGTCGCGGCGGCGAGCGCCAGGGCCGCGCCGGCCACCCACCAGAGCCAGCGGGTGGAGTCGCCGGACGGTTCCGCCGCGACCGGGGCCCGAGCCGGTGGCGGGGCGGCCTGGGCGGCGCGGGCCTGCACCACGGCGCGTACCTCGACCGGGGTCGGCTTCGGCGCGGTGACCGTGACCTGCCAGCGGCCCGGCGTGAGGATCGGCCCGGTGCTGTAGAAGCCCTGGCCCTCACCGGCGGGATCGAGCTGGACCGGACCGACGGTGCGGCCACCGTCGGCGGTGGCGGTCACCAGCAGCCGGACGCCGGTGTCCAGCGGATGGCCGTCGACGTAGCTGGCCCGGACGGTCACCCCGGTGGCACCGTCGCCGGCGACCGCAAGCTTGATCTTGCTGCCGTGCGCGGCGGCCGGAGCCGCCGGTGCGAGCCCGACGGTCAGGAACAGCGCGCAGAGCAGTGCCACGAGTGCCGGACGGCGGGCCGCGGGTCGGGCCGTTCGGTGGGACTTCGGAGCGGGACGTCGCATCGAAGGAACTCCTTCCCGGCGGTACGCCGCCGGAGCCGGTGCGGGGGCGGCCACCCACCGGTGACCGCCCCCACGCTTACCTGACTGTCCGAACCACTCCTACTACAACCCTCCGCCCCGCTTCACCCGGGTCGGGTCCTCGGCCAGCCGGCCGGTGCCCTGCACCGACTTGCCGTCGTTCGCCTTGACCCCGGTGGCGCTGGCGGTGCCGCCGAGCCGCACGATCATCGCGTCGGCGTCCCGGACCAGTACGTCCCGGATCTCCGCCTCGGTGACCAGGGCAGTGTCCGCGGCGAGTGCCTTGAACTGACCGAGTAGCTTGATCGCCTTGCTGTCGTTGCCGCTCGCCTCTGCCTGGCGGACCGTGTCGAGCTTGTTCGACAACTGCTTGTGCCCCTTCGCCGACAGCCGACCCGTCGCCTTGAACCGGTCCAGCAACTGCTGCATGTCCCGGAACGACGTGGTGACGAAGAACCGTACGGTCGAGGTCGTCGAGTTGCCCGCCTTGTCCGTCGCGGTCACGGTCAGCTCGTGCAGGCCGAGCGGCAGCTCGTACATCGCCTGCAGGGTGTTCGGCTGGTACGGCCGACCGTCCAGCGTGCCCACCGTCGCCTTGATCCCCGAGGTCGGGTCGACCGCCGACCAGTTCACCCGGACGTCCTGGCTGTCCCCGTAGAGCTGGCCGTCGGCCAACCCGGAGACCAGTACGGTCGGCTTCACGCCGTCGATCTTCACGATCGCCGACTTGAGCGTCTCGGCGTTGCCCGCGGTGTCGGTGGCCCGGTAGAGCAGTTCGTGCTGCCCGTCCCCAGTCACGTTCACCGGCTCGGTGTACGGCGTCCAGGCGCCGCCGTCGAGCGACCACTCCAGCTTGGCGACGCCGGACCCGGCATCGGTCGAGGTCAGCGTCACCGGGATGGTGCCGCTGTGCCACCCGTCGTCGGTCGGCGGCGCGAACGCCGCGGCGCTGACCGGTGCGGTGGCGTCGATCTTCACCTCGACCGACTTCGTCTCCTCGACGTTGCCGGCCTCGTCGACCGACCGGAACCGCAGCGCGTGCGTACCGTCCCCGGCGACCAGCACCGGCTCGGCGTACGCGGTCCAGGTGGTCGCACCGTCGAGCTGGTACTCGGTACGGGCCACCCCGCTGCCCCCGGCATTGTCGGTGCCGGCCAGGGTCACCGTCACCGGACCCGTGTGCCAGCCGGCGGTCGGGGTCCCCGACACACTGGCCGTGGTCACCGGAGCCACCTCGTCGGCCGTTTCCGTGCTGAGCCGGAAGTAGTCGAACGAGACGGTCTTCGAGGCGGTCTGCGCGCCGCCGAGGCTGAACAGACCGATCCTGGGCGTGTCACCGAGGGCGGCGTTGGTCAGCGGCTCCAGCGCCGTCCAGGTCGTCCCGTCGGTCGAGTACGCCGCGGTGTAGGTGTCGCCGGCCTTGGCCAGCCGCAGGTGCCACACCGACTCGGTGAGGTTCGTCGCCTGGGGCTGCGGGTCCTGCACCACCGCCGCGATCTCGCTGCGGAACTCGAGCCGCCGGCTCACCGGCTGGCCCACCACGTTGTCGGCGATGAAGTCGAACTTCAGGTAGTTGTCGTCGTCGCCGTACACGAGCAGCCCGGCCTGCTGGTACTGCTCGTCCAGCCGGCTGCCGTCCACCTTCGTCTGGATGGTCCAGTCGCCGTCCGGCGCGGACTGGAGGACGAAGTTGGTCGGCCCGGTGTTGTTGCCGGTGTAGATGTCGCCGTTCGGCACGTCGAGGTGCAGCGCGCCGTCGGCGACCCGGTACGCCGTCGGCTCCTCCCGGACGATCCCGTCCCACCGGCACTTGTCCAGCGCGTCCCCGGTGAACTCGTCGGACGGGGTCACCGGTCCGGCGGGCTCGTCGGGAGTGATCTGGAACCAGTCGAACGTGGCGTCCACCACCGGGGCGGTGGTGCCGCCGTTCAGCGCGAACAGCCCCACCTTCGGTGCCTCGATGCCGGCCAGCGCCGCCGACCGCCCGATCGGGGTGAAGGTCTGCCCGTCGGCCGAGTACGCCGCCGTCAGGTTGGTCCCGTCGCTGGTCAGCCGCAGGTAGATCGAGTCACCCGCCGGTGCGGCCGTCGAGTCGCCCGCGTCGTTGCGCGGCGTCCCGGCGGTCTCCCGGATGAACTCGACCCGCCGGCTGCCGCCGTAGAGCAGGTCCAGCTTGGCGTAGTTCTCGTCGTCGCCGTAGACGATCAGACCGGCCTGCTGGTAGTCCGCCGCCGCCGCCAGGCTCAGCTTGGTGGTGGCCTGCCAGCTCCCGCCCGGGGCGGGTTGCAGCACGAGGTTGGTGGCGTCGTTGCGGGTGCCGTAGAGGTCGCCGACCGAGGTGGGCAGCACCAGGGCGCCGTCCCGGACCGCGTACAGCTGGTTCTCCCGGACCACCGTCGACCACCGCGCCTTGTCCAGCGCGGTGCCGGTGAACTCGTCCGACCGGGCCCCGAAGCAGGACGTGTTCGGCGCCTCCACCTTCACCGTCACGTACGCGGAGGACTGGGCCCCGCGCGCGTCGGTCACGGTCAGGGTCGCGGTGAAGGTGCCCGGACCGGTGTACGTGTGGTTGGCGTCGAGGCTGCTCGACGTGCCGCCGTCACCGAAGTCCCAGGCGTACGTCAGCGGGGTGTCGCCCTCGGCGTCGGTGGCGGTGCCGTCGAAGCTCACCGCGACCGGCGCGGTGCCGGTGGTCGGGGTGGCGGTGACGGCGACCGTCGGCGGGGCGTTCTCGGTGATGCCCCGGCCGAGGAAGTCGACCCAGTTGACGTTGACGATCGCACCGGTGCCGTTGGCCCCGACCGGGTTACGGGCCACGAAGAACAGCGGCCCGCTCGCGGTGCTCGGGGTGCCGAGTTCCGCCGTGGCGTTGGTGAAGGTCTGCCAGCCGCCGGTGTCCGGCACGCTGGCGGTGGCCAGCACCGGCCCGTCGACCGCGCCGGCCCGTACCTCGATCCGGGCGCCGCCGCCGGCCGAGGAGGCCCGGAACCGGAACCCGGTGATGCCGGTCAGGTTGGTCGGGTCGAAGGTCCAGTAGTCGCCGTCCTCGACCCAGCCGATGTTCTCGAAACCGCCCTCGACATCGGTGGTGGCCTGGGTTTGTACGCCCGGGTCACCGGTGCCGACGCCGTCCGGCGCCCGGCCGGTGGCGGCGAAGTACTCCGCCTGCTTCCGCTTCGGCTGCAACTGCTCGATCGCCCGGCCGGTCAGTGCGTTGGACCCGCCGGCTCCGCCGCCGTCCGTGTAGGTGGCCTCGAGGACCGCGAACACGTTGGCGTCGGCGCCGTGGCTGGCGGCCAGCGAGGTCTGCACCACGCCCTCGCAGCCGACCTGCTCCCCCATCGGGTGGGCGTGCTCGTCGTGGCCGAGGAAGTACTGCAACTTCACCCGGTCACAGTCGATCGTCCCGTCCTCCGGGTCGGTCACCCTGACGGTGTACTTGACCTGGTCGCCCCAGTCGAAGAAGCCGCCCTCCGGCGGGAACTCGATGGAGACCGTCGGCGCGGTGTTGCCCACCGTCACCGGCACGTTCGCCACCGCGGTCCGGCCGGTGTCATTGGTGACAGTGAGCTGGGCGGTGTAGTTGCCCGGCCCGCTGTAGGTGTGCGTCGGGTTCGCCTCGGTCGAGGTGCCACCGTCGCCGAAGGTCCAGGCGTACGTGATCGGACCGCCGTCCGGGTCCCGGGACCCCTCGCTGGAGAAGGCCACGGTCAGCGGGGACGGGCCGGAGGTCGGATCGGCGGTGGCGACGGCGATCGGGGCCCGGTCACCGGCGATGTACTCGATCCGGTAGATCCCGGAGTTGTCGTTGTTGCCGCCGAAGCCGCTGCCCCACTCGATCAGGTACAGCGCCCCGTCCGGACCGAACTCGAAGTCCATCGGCCGGATGAAGGTCATCCCGGTGAGCAACTGGTTGATGTCCACCAGGGACTTGCCGTCGTCGGTGACCTGGAAGGCGTACATCTTGTTCTGGTTCCACTCGCCGAACATCGCCTTGCCGTCGTAGTACGCCGGCCACTTGCGCTCGGACGTGTTCGCCGGGTCGTACCGGTAGACCGGGCCGCCCATCGGGGCACCGCCGCCGCCGATCTCCGGGAACAGCGGGTTGCCGCTGTAGTCGTAGTCGACGGTGGCCGGGATCGCCGGGGGCAGGTTGGTCAGCCCGGTGTTGTTCGGCGAGTTGTTCACCGGTGCGGCGCAGTCGAACTTCGCTCCGCTCGGCCCGGACGGGAACTGGTAGTCGTTGTACGCGTAGTTCGCCCCGTGGCAGTACGGCCAGCCGTAGTTGCCGGGCTGTCCGACGATGTTCCACTCGACGGTGCCCTCCGGCCCACGGTCCGGGTTCGTCGCTCCGGCGTCCGGGCCGTAGTCGGCGACGTAGAGGGTGTCCGACTTGGGGTCGACGCCGATCCGGAACGGGTTCCGGAAGCCCATCGCGTAGATCTCCGGCCGGGTCTTCGCGGTGCCGGGGGCGAAGAGGTTGCCCGCCGGAACCGTGTACGACCCGTCGTCCTCGGGATGGATCCGGATCACCTTGCCGCGCAGGTCGTTGGTGTTGCCGGAGCTGCGCTGGGCATCGAAGTCCTGCCGGCCCGGCCGCTCGTCGATCGGGGTGAACGAGTTCGACTCGAACGGGTTGGTGTTGTCGCCGGTCGCCAGGTAGAGGTTGCCGGCGCCGTCGAACGCCATGCTGCCGCCCGCGTGGCAGCAGGTGTTGCGCTGGGTGTCGACCTGGAGCACCATCTTTTCGCTGGCCAGGTCGACGGTGTCCCCGGTGACGGTGAACCGGGACAGGTAGTTGCGCGGGCCGCCGCCGTTCGGGGCGTAGTAGAGATACACCCAGTTGTTGGTGGCGAAGTCCGGGTCGAGCCGGATCCCGATCAGCCCGTCCTCGTTGCCGGTGAAGACGTCGAGGTCGGCGGCGGTGACCGTGGTTCCGGTGTCCGGCTTGATGATCTGGACCCGGCCGTCCCGCTCGATGTAGAAGACCCGCCCGTCGGGAGCGATGTCCAGCTCCATCGGGTTGTTGGTGTTGCTGTCCAGGGTGATCTTCTCGAAGCTGCTGGTCAGCGAGGCGGAGCAGTCGGCCTCCACGGCACCGGCCGCGGTCTGGATGCCACCGAGCAGGTGGGCCAGGAACTCCGGCTCGGCGTACGACTGCTGGGTGTGCCCGCCGGCCGTGTACCAGGCCCGGCCGCCGTCGTAGTCCTGGCACCAGGCGAACGGGTGGTCGTGCCCCATCGCGCCGGCGCCGGGGGCGTAACTGGTCTCGTCCAGCGAGGCCAGCACGTGTACGTCGGCGCGCGGGTTGTCGCGGAAGTTGTACCACTCGTCGTACCGGGACCACTCGTCCGGCAACGCCTTCGTGGACTCGTGCGCGTGGTCCTCGACCTTGACCGTGGCCTGCTGGTTGGCCGGGTGCGAGGCGAAGTACGCCCCGACCAGTTCGCCGTACCAGGGCCAGTTGTACTCGGTGTCCGAGGCGGCGTGCACCCCGACGTATCCACCGCCGGCCTGGACGTACCGCTCGAACGCGGCCTGCTGGTCCGGGTCGAGCACGTCGCCGGTGGTGGAGAGCCAGATGACGGCCTGGTACTTCGCGAGGTTGGCATCGGTGAACGCCGCCGCGTCCTCGGTCGCGTCGACGGTGAACCCGTGCTCCGCACCGAGTTGCTGGATGGCGGCGATACCGGCCGGGATGGAGTCGTGCCGGAAGCCGGCCGTCTTGGAGAAGACCAGCACGGCGAACGGATCCGCCTGCGCCTGTGCCGGGACGGGCAGGGCGGCCGGTGCGGCCGAGGCGACCTGCGGGGTGGCGACCAGTGCGGTCATACCCAATGTTGCGGCAGCGATCACGCTGAGAAGGTTGCGGGTGAGTCTGTTGCGGGGTCGGTGGGATAGGGAGGTGCCGGAGGGTCGGCGATGGGACACGAAGGATCTCCTTCGTCCGGTGAGGACAGCGGGGGATCCCGGGTCGGTACGCCGAAGACCGTCTCGGGGTGCGGGTAACTCGGGGTGCGGGTAAGGGGTCGGAGCCCGCCGAGGCGCCGACCGGCGGATGATGCCTGTCGTTGGACAAGTTAGGGCCGTCTGTGGCCAGGCCGGAATACGGCAGGGAGATTAATTCGGGTAACGGTTGGGTAACGGGGGCGGTTCGTCCGGATAGGACAGACATATCCACCCCGCCATCGTCGCCGCCGGCCGAGTGCCGACCGCCCAGGTCCGGTGTCGGTGCAACCGGACGGTCGCGCTGCTGGTCCTTTCTGAAACGGCCGTCGATCCGGGGAGACCATGTGAATGCCGAGGACACGGTGCGCCAGGCGTACCAGGTCTACTACCGGCGGCTCGTGACGCAGGTGTTCGGCCTAATCGGTGACCTGGCCGAGGCGGAGGACGCGGTACAGGAGGCGTTCGCCCGGGTGCTGGCCGCGCCGAAGTCCTTCATCGACGCCGACGACGCCGAGCGGTGGCTGCGCGTGGTGGCCCTCAACGTCGCCCGGACCCGCTACCGCCGCCGGTGGCTCTTCGACCGGCTCGTCCGCGCCGGCCGGGTCGAAGCAGCCCCGGCGGCGGCGCCACCGCTGTCCGCCGACCGGGTGGCCCTGCTCGCCGCGCTGCGGCGGCTGGCGCCGCCGACCCGCGAGGCGGTGGTGCTGCACTACCTGGCCGACCTGCCGGTCGGCGAGGTCGCCGCCACGCTCGGGGTGCCGGTGGGCACGGTCAAGGCGCGGCTGGCCCGCGGCCGGGCCGCGCTCGCCCGCTTCCTCGCCGACGAGGATCCCGCCCAGCTACGCGAGGAGGTACGTCATGCGTAAACCGCACTTCGACGGGCTGCGCGCTTACGCCGACGATGCGATCCGCCAGCCCGACTTCGCCGTCATCCGACAGCGGGCAACCCGGGTACGCCGGCACCGGCGCCGCGCCGCCGCATCGAGCGTCGCTGCCCTGGTCACCGCTCTGTTCGCGACCAGTCTCGGGTACGCGACCGCAGGCGGCCCGCAGGTGCCCCTTCCCACTCCCTCCATCAGCGTCGACCCGGACACCGGCTGGCCCCGCGTCACCAGCGTCGTGGCAACCGGAGCCACTGATCTCTACGCGCTTGTCCAGCGCTGCCGGGCCTGCCCCCTCGAGCTGTACGCCTCGGACGACGTCGGTGCCACCTGGCAGCGCCGTTCGGTGCCGCCCGCGCCGGACGACGACAGCGGCGAACCGCGAGCGGCCACGATCGCGTCGGTGGGCCGGGGCGCGCTCGCGTGGCGGGACATCAGGGCGGTCAACCTACATGACCTGGAGTATTGGCGCTCGCCGCAGGCGTCGCCCACCGGGCCGGCGGACAGCACTCGGAGCGCGTCGGTGACCGAGCCGCCCTGGACCACAATCGACGGGGGCCGGACGTGGCACCGGGCCAAGGTCGATCCGAAGCCGGTGGCCGCGGTGCCGCCGGGCACCCGGCCGGTCGATTGTCACCTCGTCGGGCAGCCGACGCCGTGCCGGATCTACGCGATGGACCTGGTCAGCGGCAGGATCGCGGCGCTGGCCCGCCAGCCCTCCGGGATCACGTTCGACCAGACCTGGGCAGGCGACACGAGCGTTCCGCTCGGCGCCCACCTGTGGGTGCCCGGACGGGACCCCGCCACCGACAGGCCCGCCGTCGCGTCCAGCTCCGACGGCGGCCGCACCTGGCACACGCACGTGTTCACCGACGGCGTGCCGGCCGTGGCGGACCACGGGACGGTCGCCGGGAAGTACCTGCCGGAGGTGGCTGCCGGCGCGGGCGGGACCGCGTACGCGCTGATCTACCGCGACGGCCACGGGCGGGACTCCTACCGCACCACCGACGGCGGCGCGACGTGGCGGCCGGTGCCCGGCGGCGCGCTGGCCGGCGTCTCGACTTCGGGCTTCGTCACCGCTGATGGCGCTCACATCGTCACCTCGGGCCACAACCTCAGCTCGGGCCAGGAGTTCCGGGGCAGCCGCAACGGCGGCCGGTACCAGCCGGTGACACTGCCCGGCTACCCGGCCGACCTCATGCTGAGCCAGCTCACCTCACACCAGGCAGCCGGTCGCTACCTGGTGCTCTCCGAGTCACACCTCTACCTCTCCGACGACGGCTGGACGTGGCGGCGGGTGGACCTGCCGTAACCCGATCCGAGGCCAGGTTTCCAGGCCAGGCTCCCCCACCCGCCATCCCCGCAGTCGGCCGGCGTCGGCGACCTGCGGGCGCGAGCGTGCGCGCCGGGCGGTGGTGGCTCGGAATGACGCCCGAACCCACACCGTCGACAGGAGCACGTCGTGGCAGTCGTTCACGCGGGGGCGCCGGCCGCTGCCGGTACTCCTCCGTCGCCCGGGGACCGCCAGTGTTCCGGAGCCGGCCGGGTGGTGGGCCTCGACGGAATCCGCGGCCTCGCCGCCCTGTACGTGGTGGTGCACCACTGCTGGCTGCTGACCTTCCCGGGGTACCCGGCCAACACCGGTCCGGGCTGGCTCGGCTGGCTGGTGTACGGCCGCCTCGCCGTCGTCGCGTTCATCGTCCTGTCGGGCTTCTCGCTCGCGATCTCACCGGCCCGCGACGCGTGGCGGCTGGGTGGCACGCTGCGGTTCGCCCGGCGGCGTGCCTGGCGAATCCTGCCGCCGTACTGGGCGGCGCTGGCGGTCAGCCTCGTGATCGCGAGCGTCGTGCCGTCCCTGCCGCTCAGCGCGCCGCCGACCCTCCGGTCGGTCGTCGTCTACGGGTTGCTGATGCAGGACGTCGTCGCGGCGCCGGCACCCAACGGCGCGTTCTGGTCGATCGCGGTGGAGGTCGGCCTGTACCTGGTGTTCCCGGTCCTGGTGCTGATCCGTCGGCGGGCCGGCGCGGTGGCGACCCTCGCCGCGGTCACCGTGCCGGTCGTCGTGATCGGCCTGCTCTGCCGGGACCTGTCCACGACGGCCAGGGCGACGGGGTACACGCTGGAACTCGCTCCCCTGTTCACGGCCGGCGTACTGGCCGCCGGAGTCGTGGCCGCGCCCGAGCGGATCCGCCGCCTGCCCTGGCACCGGCTGGCCGCGCTGGCCGCCGTGCCGGTGCTGCTGCTGGTGGTTGTCCAGGGCTCCGTCTGGACGGTGCGGCACTACTACTGGGTGGACCTCGCGGCCGGCCCGGCGATCGCCCTGTTCCTGGCGGCCGTGGCCACCCGCCGACCGGCGGGGCTGGTCCGGCTGCTGGACAGTCGACCGCTGCGGGCGATCGGCGGCTTCTCCTTCAGCCTCTACCTGATCCACCTGCCGATCGTCGCGTTGATCAGCCGTCGCGTCGTGGCACCACACCTCGGGTCGGGCCTACCCGCGTTCTGGGCCACGCTCGTCGTGGCGGTGCCGATCTGCCTGATGGCGGCCCGGGGTTTCGCCGCGCTCGTCGAAACCCCGTTCCAGCGGCGCCGTCCCGGCGAACCGCGAACGACCGCGGGTCGCCGGGGACCGGAGGAGAAGACGGGGTGAGGTGCCGGACCCCCGCTACCGGCGTGAGACGGTGACGTCGTCCACGCCCGCCTCGACGAGGCTCGCACCCGAGGCATCGGCGACCTCGACCAGAATCCGCACCGACTGCCCGGCGTAGGCGCTGACGTTCCAGGTGCCGGCCGCCCAGCCGCCGTTGCGGTTGCTCGCGGCTCCCGACTGGGTGAACAGCGCCGTCGTACCGGTGGCATGGACGATCGAGACCCGGAGGAAGTCGGCCGAGGAGGAGTTGCTGCCATGGGCCAGGTACCACGACAGCGACAGATCGAGGACGGCCCCGGAGGGCAGGGTGACGGCCGGTGAGCGGACGCTGGTGGTGCCGCCGTCGACGTCGTACGTGCCGGCATCGGTGCCGGCGAGCCGACCGGTGACCAGGGCGTTGACCCCGGAGACGGTGGTGCCGAGCTGCTTTGCCCCGCTGGAACTCGTGTCCTGCGGGTCGCCGCGTTCCCACATGCCGGCCGTGGCGGTGTCCGTACCGCCGGGGTTGGTCGTCCAGCCGGTGGCCGTCTCGAACGTGTCCGACCAGACGGCGGTGGCCGGCGTGCCGGTGGCAAGCGTCCACAGGGCGTAGGCGGCGGCGTCGCCGGCCCGGTCCAGGACGGTGCTGGAGATGTTGCTCGGGTACGTGTCGCAGGCGCGGTGGTAGCAGGGGTCGAATCCGGTCTGCGTGCCGCCCCACTTGGTCACCTGCGCGGCCGTCTTCACCCGGGAGGCGCCCGCGGCCACGCCGGAGGTCTGTACCCCGATCGTGTTGAAGGAGGCGTCGTCGGAGCGTCCCGCGCCTTCGGTGTTCTCCTCCGTGGGCACGCCGATACCGTCGTAGTACGCCTTGAGCGTCTGCCCCGCGGCGGAGCTGATGCGGTTGATGAAGTAGCCGCCGTTGGTGGAGGCGATCATGTCGAAGTTGAAGTAGGCCCTGATCTTCGCCCGCTCCGCCGACGGCAGCGTGTTGGCGTAGAACTCCGAGCCGTTGAGGCCCTGCTCCTCGTCGGTCCAGAACGCGAACCGGACGTGACTGCCCATCGTCGGGTTCGACGCGGCGAGGGTGAGCGCGATCTCCAGCAGGGTGGCGGAGCCCGAAGCGTTGTCGTTGATGCCGGGTCCGGCGGACACGCCGTCGAGATGCGCCCCGAACATGTACACGCTGTTGGGATCGCCCCCCGGCCAGTCGGCGATGACGTTCGGGCCGGCGCCCGAGGTGCAGCCGGAGGTGCAGTTCTGCCGCGCCACGGTGTATCCGGCCGCGACCAGCCGGTCGTACACGTAGTTCACCGACGCCGTGTAGCCGGCGCTGGTCGACCGGCGGTTGCCTCCGTTGGCGCTGGCGATGTTCTGGAACTGCTGCAGGTGCGCGCGCTGGTTGGTCAGGGAGATGTCGGGTACGGCCGCCACGGACACCTGGGGCAGTGCCGCGCTCGCCCCGGCGGGAACGGCGAGTACCGCGGTGCCAGCCATGAACGCGGTCACGAGAACACGCAGGATCGAGTCAGGTCTCAACGTCGTGCTCCTCATGGTGGGGATGCGGGGGTGCCGGCAGCCGCAGGATAAGCGGAGCACAGGGCGGTGTGGATAGATTGAGTCATATCGCTTTTTCCATATCGGCGGCGCCTCAGGCGAAACCGTGTGCCGTACGGTTGGGCCGACCGCTGTCGCCGACCTCGGAAGCGAGTTGTGATCCTTGGCCACTCCGGTGATCCTCGACTGCGACCCGGGGCATGACGACGCGTTGGCCCTGCTCCTGGCGGCGGCCGACCCCCGGATCGAATTGCTCGCCATCACCACGGTCGCCGGCAACCAGACCCTCGACAAGACCACGATGAACGCGCGGCGGATCTGCACCGCCGCCGGCATCACCGGTGTGCCGATCGCCGCCGGCTGCGGCATGCCGCTGGTCGGCGAACTGCGGGTGGCACCGGAGATCCACGGGGCGAGCGGGCTCGACGGGCCGACCCTGGGCGAACCGACGGTGCCGGTCGTCGACGAGCACGCCGTCGCGCTGATCCACCGGATCCTGCTCGACCATCCGGAACCCGTCACGCTCGTACCCACCGGGCCGCTCACCAACGTCGCGACGCTGCTGCGGGACCACCCGGAGGTGGCGCCGAAGATCCGCGAGATCGTGTTCATGGGTGGCTCGACGGGACGCGGGAACATTACGCCGTACGGTGAGTTCAACGTGGTGGTGGATCCGGAGGCCGCCGAGATCGTGCTGCGCTCCGGGATACCGGTGACCATGTGCGGGCTGAACGTCACGCACCAGGCGCTGGTGACACCGGACGTCCTCGCGAGGTTCCAGCGGCTCGACACCGACCTCGCACGGATCTGCATCGACCTCATGACGTTCTTCGCATCGGCGTACGAGAACGTCTTCGGGCTGGCCGATCCGCCGCTGCACGATCCGATCGCCGTTGCCCGGGTGATCGACCCGTCGATCGTCGCCTGCGTGCCGGCGCCGGTCGCGGTGGAACTGGACGGGACGCACACCAGGGGTGCGACAGTGGTCGACCTGCACCACCGCACCGCTGCGCCCGACAACGCCGGCGTGGCGGTGCGACTGGACGTCGACGCGTTCTGGGACCTGGTGATCGGTGCCGTCGAGCGGCTGGCGCCACCGGTGGGCCGCCGGTGAGGACCGCGCCGTCCGAGCACGTTGCGCGCGTGGGATAGACACAGTCACATGCGTAGACTCCTGATGCCGGCCATGCTGGCCCTGGCCCTGGTGACGGGGGCGTCCGGGCCGGCGACGGCCGCTCCCCCCGGAAGTCCTCCGCCACACTCGGCAGCCGGCGGCTGGTCGGTGACCGATGGCAGGCTGACCTGGCGCTCGGACACGCGGGTTCCGATGGGCGACGCCGCCGTGGAGTTCTGGTCGGGCGACAGGCGGCTCGGCCGCGCTCGCCCGCACCCGGACGGTCGGACCTTCAGCCTCGGGCTGCGCGGGCCCGTCCGGCTCGACGAGCTGACGGTGCGGGCCGGCGGCAAGCGGATCGACCAGGCTCCACCGCGCGGGACCCGCCGCTCCGCGCCGGTCGCCGCCGCGCCGGCCCCACAGCCGGCCGCCGCCGTCGACCCCGGTGTCACCGGGCCTTACCGGTCCGTCACCGGAGAATACGACCTACCCGCCGTCAAGCTGCCCGACTTCCCGGAGAAGGTCGAGATGCGGGCCGTCGTGGTCGCGCCGCAGGGTACGTCCGGCGCCCGGCCCCTCGCCCTGTTCCTGCACGGCCGACACAGCGTCTGCTATCGCGGCGACGCGGAGGTGCCCCAGCAGTGGCCGTGCCCGGCCGGCACCGATCCGATCCCGAGCCACCGTGGCTACCTACAGGCCCAACGGCTGCTCGCCTCGCAGGGCTACCTGACCGTGTCCATCTCGGCCAACGGCGTCAACGGCCAGGACTGGGAGGCCGAGGACGGCGGCGCCCAGGCCCGCTCCTCGCTCGTCCGGCTGCACCTGGCGAAATGGGCCGACTGGGCGGGTGCCGGACGGGCCGGCGCGCCGCCGATCGTGCGCGCCGCGCCGCGCGCCGACCTGTCCCGGGTGTTCCTGATGGGTCACTCGCGCGGCGGCGAGGGCGTCAGCCGCGCGGCGATGGACTCGCTCACCCCGCCCCCGGCGGCGCGGGACGGCTATCACGGCAGGGTCCACTGGACCGTCCGCGGCCTGCTCCTGATCGGTCCCACCATCTTCGGCCACGACCCGGTCCCGGACGTCCCGTCGGCCACGATCCTGCCCGGCTGCGACGGTGACGTCTTCGACCAGCAGGGCCAGATGTTCGTGGACGAGACCCGGGGTGTCAGTCACGGCCGGGCACTGCACAGCGCGCTGTACGTGGTCGGCGCCAATCACAACTTCTTCAACACGGAGTGGACGCCCGGGCAGTCTGCGGCACCGTCGTTCGACGACTTCCGCACCGATGGCGAGCCCGACCCGGTCTGCTCCCCCGGCACCGCGACCCGGCTCACCGCGGCGCAGCAGCAGACCGTCGGCGCCACCTACATCGCCGCCGCCGCGCGGCTGTTCGTCGGTGGCGACGATCGGGCCCGACCGCTGTTCGACGGCAGCGGCCGGCGTGCACCCTCGGCCGACCCGGCCCGGGTACTCAGCCACGCGCTCGGCGGCAACCGTACGCCGCTGATCACCCCGGACCAGTCGACGACGGTGTCCGGTGGGGCACGGATCTGCGACCAGGTCACCGACGACGCGGAACGGTCCTGCCTCGACCCGGAGGACCGGAACGCCCTCCTGGCGCACTTCGTACCGTTCGCCTGGATCCCCGAGCCCGGCCGGTACGCGGCCGCGCTGAACTGGTCCGCCGCCGGCAGCCCGATCCGGCTGGCACCGTCCCGCCCCGTCACCGTTGCCGGCGCCCGCGACCTGGCGCTGCGCGTCATCGTCCCGCCGAACACGACCGGGACCCGGTTCGACGTCACCGTCGTCGGCACGGACGGCCGCCGTAGCACGCTGGGCGAGGTTCGGATCGACGGCCTGCCCGGCACCGACAACACGACCTCGTACTGGGGTCAGGAGGTGCGGGTGCCGCTCAAGGGCGCACCCACCAGGGTGGCCGCCATCGAACTCACCCCGCGCACCCCGACGGGCCGCGCCTGGCTGCTCGACGCGTGGGGCTGGAAGCCGGGCACGCCCGACCCGGGCGTGACGCGCCTGCCGCGGCTCGACATCGGCAACCTGGAGGTCACCGAGGGCGATTCCGGCACGAAGACGTACGAGATCCCGGTGACCGTCACTGGACGCGGCGGCGGGCTGGTGCGGTTGTTCCTCTTCGACGACACGACGTTCACGAGCCGCTCCTGGCTGGCGACCGTCCGGCCCGGCCAGCGCACCATCCGGGTGCCGATCGAGATCACCGGTGACACGCTGTGGAACTACACCGAGAATCGGACGCTGACCGCCAAGGCGGAGCGGGGTTTCGTGATCGGCAGCTACGTCGGCGGGGTCTCCACCCGCAACGACGACCCGGAACCGACGCTGTCCATCGAGTCCGACTCGGCCCGGGTTGCCGAGGGCGGGACCCTGACCTGGCGGTTCTCCGCGTCCGCGCCGACCGAGACGGGCATCTTCCTGTTGACCGTGCCGCAGCCCCCGGCCAGCGGTGTGGAACTGTCCACCACGGACGTCGACCCGAACTGGTTCGTCGACAACGCGTTCGAACCGGTGGAGCCGGAACGGCCACTGTCGCAGACCTGGCTGACGCCGTATCTGTTCCTCGACCCGGACACGAGTACCGGTGAGCTCACCGTCCCGACGATCACCGACTCGACGGCGGAGCCCGACGAGGTGGTCGAGCTGCATTTCGCCGGCATGCCGGAAGGGCCGGTGCCGAGCACGGTGCTGACCGGCGTGGTGACCGGCGGCTGACCGGCTACCGCCCGCTGGCATGGCCATTTCCGCCATGCCGGCGGGCGGTAGGTGCCCGACGGTAACGCCGATGGTTGCTCAGCCGGAATTAGTTGGCGGGCTTGCCGAACCAGCGGGAGAGGTGGTCGTCCAGGTCCTGCTGATCGTCGCCGATCCACGCGACGTGGCCGTCGGGGCGTAGCAGGACGCCCGGAACATCCAGTACCGCGGTGGGATCCCCGAGGTAATCGACCCGGTCCGACCAGCCGCCGACGGTCAGCCGTTCGGTACGGTCCAGCAGCAGGCCACGGCCGCGATGCAGCAGACCGTAGAGGTGGCCCTGTTTCACGTCGATGTCGCGCAGGCGGCGGCCGAGCAGGTCGGGGCCCGCGCCGAAGTCGTAGCGAATGCCGATCACGGTGATCTTCTCGATCAGATGGCGGTTCACCTCGTCGAAGTCCATCAGTTCGGTGAGCAGCCTGCGTACGGCCTGCGGGCCCGGTCCGGTGGACAGCAGTTCCAGCTGGGCGCGGGTGTTGTCCAGCACGTCCTCGGCGACCGGATGACGTTCGGCCTGGTAGGTGTCCAGCAGTGTTCCCGGCGCCCAGCCGCGGATCTGTGCGGCCAGTTTCCAGCCGAGGTTGAATGCGTCCTGAACGCCCAGATTGAGGCCCTGTCCGCCGATGGGTGGATGGATGTGTGCCGCATCGCCGGCCAGCAGCACCCGCCCGACCCGATAACGTTCGGCCAGCCGGGTGGCATCCCCGAAGCGGGACAACCAGCGCGGGGAGTGCACGCCGAAGTCGGTTCCGGCGATGGTGCGCAACTGTTGTCTGAATCCTCGAGGGTGGGCGGTTCCGCACGATCGCCGACTCCCGCGACGGAGACTATGACGCGATAGATTCCTCCGCCGAAGGGCCTGAGGCTGAATCGCCTGTCGATCTCGCCGATTTCGGTCACCTTGGCGGCGATCTCCTCCTGCGGCACACCCACTTCCATCTCGCCCATCAGCGTCTCGGTCCGCGAGGGCTCGCCGGGGAAGCCGACGCCGAGCAGTTTGCGCACCGTACTGCGCCCGCCGTCACAGCCGACGAGATAGCGCGAACGCAGCTGCTCCCCGTCGGCCAGCTCGACGGTCACACCGTCGTCGTCCTGCGCGAAATCGGCCACCGCACAACCGCGCCGGACCTGCGCACACAGTTCGATCGCATGTTCTTCGAGCAGGTGGACGATGACCGGCTGCGGGATGTTCAGCAGATAGGCGTGCGCGGAATCCAGGCCCTCGGGCGCGGGTTTGTCGATGGCGGCGAAGAAGCCGCCGGCCGGACGCTGTCTTCCGTGTTGGAGAATCCGCTCCAGCATCCCGCGCATTGCCATCAGCTCGATACTGCGAATGTGCAGACCGACTATGCGGACGAACGACACGGGCTCGGTTTCCTTCTCCAGGACGAGTACCCGCACGTCGTGCAGCCGCAGTTCGGCGGCCAGCATCGCACCGGCCGGCCCGCACCCGGCAATGATCACGTCGAACATGAGGGGCGCCTGATCGGTGCCGGAGGCCGGCGACGGGAGTCCGGGGACGTCACCCACGGTGGGGTCGCGCTCGACCGCATCGTCCGACGACGGCCCGGCGGTGAGGTGCAGAAAGTGCATAGGTGTGCCCTTCGGGAGTGCCTGGTTGGCGAGGCGCTCCCGGCGACACCTACGTCAATCGCCCGGCCGTGACGGGAGGGGGGAGCACCCACATCGATACAGCGTTCATGGGTCTCACCTCCTCGGGTGGTGTCACGGTCAGCCGCAAGCTACAAGCCCGAGCAGCATCCCGTCCAATGCTTAACCAGCCAGGTGATCACGACTCCGGGCGGGCCAGTGCGGGTGACCTCTTCCGGACGACGAATCCGCCAGGTTCCGTTCAGGGAGAGGATCAGGCAAGAGGTGAGGAGCATCGTTCTAATGTTTTGCCTGTTCACCGTGTTTCGATTAATACATCGAAATCGCAGGGAGCAACGGAAGCTCCACGAATGAACAGGTAGGTGGAACCATGCGGGTCGCGATTGTCATCGGCGCCAGCTCCGGCATCGGACAGAGCACAGCAATCCAGCTCGCCAAGCGAGGCACGGGCGTCATCCTGACCTACAGCGGCAACCAGGCCGGCGCGCAGGACACGGTGGCCGCCATCGAGAAGGAGGGCGGCACCGCCGTCGCGCTACGGCTGGACATCGGACGCAGCGAGACCTTCCCGGCCTTCCGCGAGCAGGTCACCGCCACCCTGCGCGACACCTGGCAGCGGCACACGTTCGACCACCTGGTCAACAACGCCGGCTTCGGCGGGATGGCGATGTTCGAGGACACCACCGAGGAACTGTTCGACAAGTTCATGCGGGTCCTGCTCAAGGGACCGTACTTCCTGACCCAGGCACTGCTGCCGCTGGTGGCCGACGGTGGCGCCATCGTCAACGTCAGCAGCAACTCGGCGCTGCCCACCGGCCTGGTGGACGCCGGCTACTCCGCGTACGCCACCATGAAGGGCGGCCTGAACGTGCTGACCCGGTACATGGCCAAGGAGTTCGCCACCCGCCACATCCGGGTCAACGCCGTCTCCCCCGGCCCCACGCGTACCCGGCTCTCCGACTCGTCCGGCATCGTCGCCTTCGACGCGTACCCCGAGGCGATTCCCGCGCTCGCCGCCAAGACCGCCCTCGGTCGGATCGGCGAGCCCGACGACGTCGGCATGGTGATCGCCACCCTGCTCGGCGAGGAGGGCCGCTGGGTCACCGCGCAGAACATCGAGGTCTCCGGCGGCTACGACCTCTGACGCACCATCCTCCCCACGCCCGGCGGCACGCGTCGGGCGCGTTTCAGGACAGCGTGGGGCCGGGGCGCTTTCCCCGGCTCTCCGCGAGATTGGCCAGCGCTTCGGCCGTGCGTGGATGCGCGTCGCCCAGGGCGTGTCGCAGTCCCTCGGCCGCCTCCTCATGGAGTTCCTGGGCCAGGTCGAGGTCGCCACGGGCGCCGGCGACGACGCCCAGGTTGTCGATCGCGATCAACGTGTCGGGATCACCCGCGCCGCGGACCTCCCGGGAGAGCCGGACCGACTCGGCGGCCAGATCATAGGCGGCGTCGATCTCACCCAGCCGGAACAGGCACTGGGCGAGGTTGTTCATCGAGGTGATCGTCTCCGGATGGGCCGTGCCGCGCAGGCGCCGGGAGGCGGCCAACTCCCGCTCGTGCAGTTCCCGGGCCCGGCCCGGCTCGCCGCCCTCCTGGAGCGCCAGGGCCAGGTTGTTGACCGCGTGCCAGGTCACCGGGTGGTCGTCGCCGAGCACCTGACCGGATAGCTCCACCACGCGCTCACCCAGCTCACGGGCGCCGGCCAGATCGCCGAGGGCCCGTCGTACGTCGACCAGGTTGCTCATCAACGCGATCGACTGCGGGTTCGCGTCGCCCCACTGTCGCCCGGCCAGCGAGAGCGCGTCGGTCAGCGTCGCAGCGGCAGCGGTGAGGTCTCCACGATGGAACATCGCGCCAGCCCGCTGGCCGCGCCGGTGCACGCGGATCATGATGATCCAGTCCCGCACTCCCATCACGCCACACCCCTGTGGACCGAGAGAATCGACGCGGATGACTCTACGCCGTCGATCGGTCCGGGGAGCGCTCGCAACCCCGGGCACGTGCCGCCCCCACGATGGCTACCTCGCGGTGGTGAACACAAGCCGGACACCCAGGCCGATCAGCACCGTGCCGCTCATTCCATCGATGAGACGACGCGTGGCCGGTCGGGACAGCACCCGGCGAGCCGTAGCGATCACGTTCGCCACGGTAAACCCGAGCGCGACGTAGAACGGCGCAGCGCGTCGGGTGGCAAGCGTGACGAGGCCGCAGTTGCGGCTCACGGCCCAGCGTTCGGATGCCCCCATCAGGCTGCGGCCGATACCGCGCCCACGAAACTCAGCCCGAACCAGGATCTCCTCCACGGTGGCCACCGGCCCGTTCGCATAGAACGTGAGGTGTTCGGAGCCCAGGAGGTAGCCGATTGCCGTCTCGCCATCGACGGCGAGCAGCAGACAGGCATCCTCCAGGTTCAGCAGCGCGGCATAGCTGGCATCGAACCGCATTCAGGAGAACTGGAACGACTGTGCGAGCTGACCTGCAAGGTCGGCCACCACCGCGGCGTCACCGCTGGTGGCCTGCCTCACCGACACCGATGAATCATCCACCGCTACATGTTCCACGGTGCCATGCGGACGACCAACCCGATATCGTCGATGCTCCGCACCCCGGCGAACGCTCCGGTTCCGTCACAACTGGCCACTCGTTGGTGGGCGGGGGTGTCCCGGCCGGAGCCGCGCCGCGAGTTCGCCGGTCGCTCCCACCGCGTGCCGCTGCATCCCGGGGCCGAAGGTGATGCGCGTCGCGCCCAGCCGTGCCAGTTCGGCCACGGACTCCTCGTCCGGTCGGGCAGCCATGTTGAGCGGGCCCTCGATGCCCTCGCGGAGCACCGGAAACACCTCGGGCGGCGCCATGAGCGGATACACGCAGTCGGCGCCGGCGGCCACGTACAGCCGGGCGCGGGCCACGGCGTCGGCGGGGTCGCCCGTACCGAAGAGGAAGGTGTCCACGCGCGCGTTGATGAAGAGGGCGTCGCCGGCTTCCGCCCGTACTGCGGCCAGCCAATCGGCGTGCCGCCGAGGGTCCTTGAGCGTGGCGTGCTCCTCGGAGTCCTCCAGGTTGCAGCCGACCGCGCCCGCCTCCAGAAGCCGCCCGACCAACTCCCCTGGGGCGAGGCCGTAACCGCCCTCGACGTCTGCGGATACCGGTACGGACACGGCCCGCACGATCCTCGCCACCGCGGCGAACATCTCGTCCGGCGGGGTCGAGCCGTCCTCGTAACCGAGCGAGGCGGCGATCCCGGCGCTCGGGGTGGCGAGCGCGGGGAAGCCGGCGTCGGCGAAGACCCGGGCGCTGGCCGCGTCCCACGGCCCCGGCAGGACGAGCGGGTCGCCGGCGGCGCGGTCCTGGTGCAGGGCGCGAAAGGTGGCGGTGGTCATCGTGTCACGTGTCCCGAGGAGTGTGGAGGGGTGATGGCAGGGACGGAGCCGCGCCGGCCGATCGGCCGGTGGGCTAGGCACCCGGCGTGTGGTGACCGGGGACCATCCGGGTGGACACCCCGAAGCGGTTCCAGGCGTTGATCGTCGTGATCGCGACGATGAGGCCGGCCAACTCGGTCTCGTCGAACTCGTTCGCGGCCCTCGCGTACACCTCGTCCGGGACGAATCCGTCCGTGAGTACGGTGATCGCCTCGGTCAACTCGATCGCCGCGATCTCCTTCGCCGTGTAGAAGTGCTTCGACTCCGTCCACGCGTCGAGCTGGATGATCCGCTCCGCCGACTCGCCGGCCGCCAGCGCGTCCTTGCTGTGCATGTCCAGGCAGAAGGCGCAGCGGTTGACCTGGGAGGCGCGGATCTTGACCAGGTTGAGCAAGGTCGGCTCGACGCCGTGCCTCGCGGCCGCGTCAAGGCGGATCATGGCCTTGTACGCCTCGGGAGCGAGCTTCGCCCAGTCCAGGCGTGGTGCGTGTGCCGGGACGCGCTCCCTGCCGTCGTGTGCGTGGTCCATCGTCATGTCAGCAACGCTACGCGCCCAGTGGCACTGAGGTACGGTCCATTTCTATGACGGATTCATGGGCCAATTCGGCGCCCGGCCCGCCTACCGCCTCCGGTGCCGACCTGCATCTGGAACTGGATCTGGAGGGCCCCGGGCTGCGCTCCGGGCTCATGGACGCCCTGCGGGAGGCCGTGCGGACGGGGCGCCTGGTGCCCGGCACCCGGCTGCCGTCGTCCCGTTCGCTCGCCGCCGATCTTGGCATCGCCCGTAACACCGTGGCCGACGCCTACGCCGAACTGGTCGCCGAGGGCTGGCTCACCGCCCAGCAGGGCTCCGGAACCCGGGTGGCGAGGCGGGCCGACCCGCGCACGGCCGCGCCCGCCGTTCCCCGCGCGAAGCCGACCCGGCGCCGTCCCACGTACGGCCTGCTGCCGGGTTCGCCGGACCTCGCGGGGTTTCCCCGCGCGCAGTGGCTCGCCGCGGCCCGCCGTGCGCTGACCGTGGCGCCGCACGACGCCTTCGGCTACGGCGAGGCCCTCGGCCGGGTAGAGCTGCGCACCGCCCTCGCGGACTATCTGGCGCGGGCCCGCGGAGTACACGCCGAGCCGGAGCGGGTCGTCGTCTGCTCCGGTTTCCACCACGGCCTGATGCTGATGGCGGAGGTGCTGCGGGCGCGCCGGGTACGGACGGTGGCGGTCGAGTCGTACGGCTTCGACGTCTATCGCGACCTGCTGACCAGCGCCGGCCTCAGCACCCCACCCCTCTACGTCGACGATCGCGGCGCGCGCACCGAGGATCTGGCGCGACTGCGCGGAGCCTGCGCGGTGCTGATGACACCGGCGCATCAGTATCCGACGGGGGTCGCGCTGCATCCGGACCGACGCGCGGCGGCCGTCGACTGGGCGCGTGCCACCGGCGGGCTGATCCTGGAGGACGACTACGACGGGGAGTTCAGGTACGACCGTCAGCCGGTGGGCGCCCTACAGGGACTCGACCCGGAGCGGGTGGTGTACTTTGGCACCGCGAGCAAGTCGCTGGCGCCGGGGCTGCGGCTCGCCTGGATGGTGCTGCCGGCGGAACTGGTCCCGGAGATCGTGGCGGCCAAGGGGCACGTCGACTGGTCGAGCGCGCTGGAGCAGCTGACGCTCGCGGAGTTCATCGCGTCGGGCGCGTACGACCGTCATCTGCGGTCGATGCGGCTGCGCTACCGGCGCCGCCGTGACCAACTGGTCGCGGCGCTGGCACGGCGGGCCCCCGGCATCCGCGTGACCGGCATGGCCGCCGGGCTGCAGGTGGTCCTCGAACTCCCGCGCGGGACCGAGCGCTCGGTCGTCCGGGCAGCCGCCCGGCAGGGCCTGGCGGTCGGCGGGATGGCGCAGTTCCGCTACGAAGTCGCAGACTCCGGCTGGCAACTGCCCGAGCAGGACGCGTTGGTGGTCAACTACGCCGCTCCCCCGGACAGCGCGTGGGCGGGCGCGCTGGACGCACTGTGCAGGGTGATGCCGTAGACGGAGGACTCTCCGTGACCGAGGTGGGCCGACCACGCCGGGAGGAGTCTCGCGGGATTCCGCAGCCCAAGATTCGCGCGCATCTATATGCTTGGTAGCATCGTCGCGGGAGCCGCCAAGCCACCGCAGGCAACACTGCCGTATTGCCTGCGCTTCCGGGGTCCTTCACATTGATCGGCGCGTGTTTCGTCGCGGGCTCGGGCATCCCGTCGAGCGACACAGGCGCCGGCGGAACGCTGGAGCTTTGATGAAAGTCTCACGAACAGCCCGCCGTCTGGTACTCGGTGCGGTCGCCGTCCTCGTCACCGGGTTCGCGATGGTCGTCGTCAACCAGCCCGGCCCGGCCTCGGCGCACGGGTCCGTCACCAACCCGCCGTCCCGGAACTACGGATGCTGGGACCGCTGGGGTGACGACCACCTCAACCCCAACATGGCGCAGACCGACCCGATGTGCGCCCAGGCCTGGCAGGCCAACCCGAACACGATGTGGAACTGGAACGGCCTGTACCGCGAGAACGTCGGCGGCAACCACCAGGCCGCCGTCCCGGATGGGCAGCTCTGTAGCGGCGGT
Organism: Plantactinospora solaniradicis; assembly: GCF_042658085.1. Lineage (NCBI taxonomy): Bacteria > Bacillati > Actinomycetota > Actinomycetes > Micromonosporales > Micromonosporaceae > Plantactinospora > Plantactinospora solaniradicis. The sequence goes on from NZ_JBHSPR010000013.1 coordinate 154,343, forward strand.
CGTACCCAGGGCGGGCTGTACGCCTCGCTCGACGCGGTCGGCGCGTGGGTCGCGAAGCCGATGCCGAACAACTTCACCCTGACGCTGACCGACGGTGCGCGGCACGGTGCCGACTACATGCTGATCTACATCACGAAGCAGGGCTTCAACCCGGCCACCCAACCGCTCACCTGGGGCAGCCTGGACCTGGTGCTGCGCACCGGCAGCTACCCGACCACCGGGCTGTACGAGGCCCAGGTGAACGCGGGCAGCCGCACCGGGCGGCACGTCGTGTACACGATCTGGCAGGCGAGCCACCTCGACCAGCCGTACTACCTGTGCAGTGACGTGACCTTCGGCGGCGGCGGCACCGATCCGACGACCCCGCCGACCACCCCGCCGACGACCCCGCCGCCCACCGTTCCGCCGACCACCCCGCCGACCACCCCGCCGACCGGCAACGGTGCCTGCACCGCGACGTACGCGAGGACGAGCGAGTGGACCGGTGGCTTCGGTGCCCAGGTCACGGTCCGGGCCGGCAACGCCGCCATCTCCGGGTGGACGGTGCGCTGGACCTGGCCCAACGGCCAGACCATCACGAGTTCGTGGAACGCGTCGATAACCTCGAGCGGGTCGTCGGTCACCGCCACGAATGTCAGTCATAACGGCGCGTTGAGCGCCAACGCCAGCACCAGTTTCGGGTTCAACGGTTCCTGGAACGGCACGAACACCGCGCCGACCCTGACCTGTACGTCCAGATAGAAGCACCTGCGACGGGGGTGACACCGATCGGTGCCACCCCCGTTCCGCGTCTTGTCACCGGCCCGCGCCGTGGCTGACCCGCAACCGGAAGTCTCGACAGCCCTTCATCCGCGGCCATCCTCAGCCTGGGTCAGACTCAGGGCGCATGGGATGTAGCGGGATTCACCTGGTCTAACTGACACACTCGGCACCTTCGCGACCGGAAGAGGACACGCTCGACCGGTGGGCTGTGCAATGAACTCTTCCGACAACGGGATACAGGTCAGGCCCGCCCGCCGACCGCCCTGGCGGCGCGGCCGATCCCATCTGCCCGGATGACCACCCTGCGGGTGGATTGTTTGGTTACCGCGTTTCCGGCGTCCCGATTCGGGTAGCAAGCGCGATCTGGTTTCCTACGGCGTCTGGATCTGGTCCTTCGTCACCTGCCCCGGAGTCCCAGATGCGAAGGAGGCCGCCATGACCAAGATGCAGTTCCGTCCGAGCACGATGAACAAGGTTCAGTCCATCCCCAGTTCCGTCGCACACAGGAGAGCGACGGCGGCAGGGATAGAAGTGTTCTACCGTGAGGCGGGGATGGTCGGCGCACCGAAACTGTTGCTGTTGCACGGATATCCGGCGTCGTCGCACCAGTACCGCAACTTGATGCCGGCGCTGGCGGACCGCTTTCACCTGCTCGCGCCGGACTATCCCGGCTTCGGCAATACCGGCGTGCCGGATCCGTCCAACTTCGCCTATACCTTCGATCACCTTGCCGAAGTCGTCGATCAACTGATCAACCAGATCGGCTTCACGGGACCGATGGGCATCTACATGGAGGGCTACGGTGGCGCGATCGGGAACCGACTCGTCGATCGACACCGGGATTGGCTTCAGTGGCAGATCATTCAGAACGCGAACTCGTACGAGGAGGGCTTGAGTTCCGCCTGGGCTCCCTTCAAGGCACTCTGGAGCGACCGGAATCCGGACACCGAGCAGGCGATGATGTCGTATCTGGAGCCGGACGGGGTGAAACTCGTCTACACGCACGGCCACAAGGACCTGGAGTCACTCAGTCCGGACAACTGGAACATGGACCTGTTCTTCCTCGCCAGCCGGGACGCGAAGCGGGCCCAGATGGACCTCTTCTACGACTTCCGCACCAACATCGCGATGTTTCCGCAGTGGCAGGCGGCCGCCCGTACGTATCAACCCGAGACATTGATCCTCTGGGGCACGAACGACATCTTCTTCATCCCCTCCGCAGGCGAGATGTACCTACGGGATCTGCCGGACGCCGAACTGGTTCGGCTCGACTCCGGGCACTTCGTCGTGGAGGACAGCCTCGACGACGTCGTCACCGCGATCAACACGTTCTACGACGGGAGGGTCCGTTCGAGCCGCTGAGTGCGGGATGTCGTCCGAGCTGAGGATGGATGAGGAGGTAGCCATGGCCGACACGGCACCCGACTATTTCAAGCCGGAGGGTGGGATCTTCCTGGCCACCCTGTTGATAGTTCGTGACATCGACCGGTCACGGGAGTACTACGAGCGGGTCTTCGGAGCCACCTGTGTGCACGAGAGCAATCCGTTGATCCTCCGTTTCCACAACAGTTACATCATCATCAACGTCGAGGGTGGTCCGACGGACGACAAGCCGACGGTGCAGGCCAGGGCCCCGATCGATTCCAACACGTTGAGCTGCGCGATGAATGTCCGGGTCACCGACATCCGGTCCCTCTACCAGGAGTGGAAGTCCCGAGGCGCGGACTTCCTCACCGAGCCGAAGGACCACGGGACGGAGATCCGGTGCTACCTGCGCGACCCCGATGGCTACCTGATCGAGGTCGGGCAAGGTCTCTGACCGACAGCAATCGACAGCCACCCACTACCTCAGGAATTCCACCAGCTGCCGTGCGGTCTCCTCGGGAGCTTCTTCCGGAATGAAGTGCCCGACCGGTACCGGCCCGCCGCGAACGTCGTCGGCCCATCCCCGCCATATGCCGAGCGGATCGTCGTAGAGCTTCGCGACCGAGCCTCGTTGACTCCAGAGAAACAGCACCGGGCAGGTGATCTTCCGGTTGCCTCGGTCTGCCTCGTCCTGCTGGTAGTCCAACGTCGAGGCCGCTCGGAATTCCTCACAGATCGCGTGGACGGTGGCGGGATCGCTGAACTTCCTGATGTATTCGGCCCGCACCTCGGCCGGGAAGGCGTCCTTCACCTCGGGCCAGGTGTCGAGCATGAAGTTGACGAGGACTGCGGGTGCGGCGTCGATGAACTGCTCGGGTACCGGTTCCGGTGCCGCCAGGAAGGACCAGACCCAGTACGCGAGGCTGAACTTCCGCTCGGCACGGCCGTACGCGTCCCCGATGGGGACGACGTCCATGACGGCGAGCCGGTTGACGGCGTTTGGCTCGTCGAGCGCGAGCCGGTAGGCGCAGCGGGCGCCGCGATCGTGTCCGACGAGCCTGAACTGCTCGTAGCCCAGGCCCCGCATGACCTCGATCTGGTCACGGGCGGTCGCCCGCATGCTGTAGGGCTCATGGTCGGCGGTGCTCGGCGGCTTGCCGCTGTCGCCGTAGCCGCGCAGGTCGGTGGCGACCACGGTGTAGTGCTCGGCGAGCTGCGGCGCCACCCGATGCCACATCAGGTGCGTCTCGGGGATGCCGTGCAGGAGAAGGACGGGTGGCCCGCCGCCGCCACGGCGTCCGTGGATCGTCGCCCCCGACGTGGAGATGTCGAACTCGTCGAATCCGTCGAACACGGTACCGAACTCCCTCCGCAGCTCCGCGGGATCGTCCGTCCCACCGTCCTGTCGCAGGGCGACGACCAGCGCGACGGGCCGAGGCTCCACCCGTGGTCGGCCACCACCAACCAGTCAGGGAATGCTCGACGGCTTGGGGGCGCTGGCCGACTGCCGCCCCCCCCCGGCGCGGCTCTCCCGTGCCCCGGTCCCGACGGTAGCAAGAGAAGGGGGACGGACCGGGCTATAGCGGGAATCTACTGGAGGTTGCGATGGTCGCGGCCGCTCGCGGAGAGGATCGTCAGCGCGGATGTTCCGCCATCACGGGACGTGGATGGCCCGGGCCGAGCGGGGTTATCGACGGAGGGCTTCGGCGAGCTTGCGGGCGGCGGTGGCGAGCTGGCTGCGACCCGGCTTACCGGTGATCGCGGCGAGGCCCGGCGGCTCTGCGGTGTGCCGGCCGATCCGGGCCGCGTCAGCGGTGAGCGTGAGCAACTCGGGCAGCCCCGGGCGGGGCTTGGCGGCCAGCAGGTCGGGCAGTGCCGCCGAGGCGATCTGCCAGACCGCGTCGTGGGCGCCGGCCCTGAGCGCCTCGGTCAGGGGCTGGAGGGTACGTTGCAGGACGATGCGGTCGGAGCCGGCCAGGATGCCGAGCTCCACGCCGATGCCGGTGCTGTCCCAGCCGGGGCGAGCGGCGAACGTGGTGAGGGCGTCACCGGCCGCCAGCCGGACACTCTCCCGGCGGTTCGCCAGGGCGTACACCATCGTCAACGCCGTCGCGGGGCCGGCGGGGCCGGCGGCGGCGGCGAGACCGCCGAGGAAGCCCGTGCCTGGGTCCTGGCGGTCCACTGCGGAGGCGACGAACGGCTGTAGGTGCGCGGCGGCGATCTCCCGGTGTGAAGGGGTGACCATCGGCCACAGCGCCAGCGCGGGCATGTGCCAGGTGAACGCCGAGCGTTCGGCGGCGGTGCGGGTGTCGCCGAGTTCGGCTGGTAGTCCTGCCGGGTCGAGCATCGCGACGCGCCGACCGCGGCCGTGGGCGGTATCCCCGACCTCCTCGATCCAGGTACGCGCCTCGATGAACCCGCCGGCCAACCAGGCGGCGAATCGACGCCCGGCCGGCGAGGTGAGGTGCGCCGCGGCGGCGTGGACGGTCGGGTCGACCTCGCGGGGCAGGCGCAGTAGGGCCTGGGTCAGGTCGCCGGCGGGGGGCTGCCAGCGGTCGCGGTCGGCCTGTTGCAGGAGGCTCAGCACCCGCGCGGGGTCGACGTGACCGGCGACCGTGGCCGGGGTGGCCAGCAACCCGGGCGGCGGCTGGTGGATCAGACGGGGGATCAGCTCGGCGAACCGACCCTTGACGAACAGGCTCAGCGGCGTGTCCTCGCGGGCGATCTCCCGGCCGGGATGGCCTACGGAGCGGCCGAAGGTCGCGGAGATCAGCGCCGGCCAGTACCCGTACCACTGGGGGATCAGCGGCTCCAGCACCCGGGCGGCGAGGTCCCGGTCGCCGCGGGCGGCGCGGACCAGCCCGTCGAGGACGGCCTCGTGCCGGACGGGGTCGGTGTCGCCGTGACGCAGCAGGACGCTCAGCTCACCGGCGAGCGCGCCGAGGTCGAGCGGGGGCGGCATCTCCGTGGGCAGATCGGCCACGGCCAGCACCGGTACGGGTACCGCCGCGGGCGCGGCCGTGCCGAGCGCCGCCGCGAGCCGGTTCCCCACGGCGAGGTCGAGGGACGGTACCTCGGCCGCCAGCCGTTCGCGGGCCGTCCCGGACAGCCCTGCCAGTCGTGGTTCGACGAGGTCGAGGGTGCGCTCGGCGAGCTCGGGCACCGGGTGGTGCAGCCCGACGACGAGCCCTTCGACAAGGTCGTCGAGTGGCATCGTCCGCAGCCAGGCGAGGTGGGCGCGAACCAGCTTCTTCTCCGGCCGGCAGAGCATGTTCCGGGTGATCTCGGCCAGGGACACCGGATTGAGCTCCGTGGTCCGGTGCACCGTCTGCAAGGAGGTGTACGCGAAGTCGGCCACGGTGGACATCGACGCCGTCAGCAGACCGATCAGCTCCTGCGTGTGCCCGGCCAACTCCTCCGCCGTCGGCGCAAGCCCACGGACCAGTCCGAGGTAGGCCTGCAGGACGCCTTGACGTCCACCCGCGCGCAGGCGGCGCAGGCAACCCGCGACGAGCAGGCCACGGTCGACGCGGCCGGACCCGGCCAGCTCCAGCAACGCCGCCGGCCAGGCGCGGGCCGCGACCCCGGAGACGAACGCGTTCGCCACGCCGTCGTCGTCGAACAGGTACGCCGACAGCATGTGGTCGAACCACGGATCGGCGGCGAGCAGCGGTGCGAGCGGATGCCCCCGGTCGAGCGCCACGTACTGCGCGGCGGCGGCCGGCGTATCCGGAACGTCCGCACCCACCGACCGCAGCAGTGCCTCGGTGAACGCCCACGAAACGGCCCGGGTGCGTCGGCGGGTGCGGCGCAGCAGCCCCCGGGCGAGCGTGGTGCACCAAGCGGTCCCCCGGACCCGCAGCAGGGCGGGCACCATCTCGGGCGACACCTGCGGCGCCGGACCCGCGCTCCAGGGGCGGTGCAACAGCTTGACCGCGTCGGGTGCCTTCGCCGTACAGGCGACGTGGGCGAACCCGGTGGCGGCCCGCCGGAGGTTGTTCAGCTGCCAGGCGGCCCGCCGCGCCTCCTCCTCCAGCCGCCTTTTCTGCCATTTGCGCTCGTTCTCCCGTTGCCGGGTGCGCTGACGCGCGACCAGTTCGCGGATGCCCTGCAGGTCGCTGGGTGGCTTCTCGTCGCCGTAGCTGACGAAGCCCACGGTGAAGAAACCGGACGTCGGAAGCTCGGGCAGCGGCTCCGGCTCCAGCGGGGGCAGGACCACGGGTTCCGGCTCGGCATGCGCCGGGATGTGCCCGTCGAGGTGCGGCAACAGGGCGGTTCGATCCCCGTCACCGAGCCCGGCGAGCAGGTCGGCGAGCGCGTCGACGTCGGCGGCGTCGATCCTCGCGCGTACCTCGTCCCACAGGTCACTCATGCGTCCGCCCCGACTGCTCGACGATGACGACGGCCACGACGTGCTTGCACGGCCCACGGCGGCCCTGATGGTCCGCCCACCAGGCGCAGGTGCAGGCGAACTCGCCGTCGCGTCGATGCACCAGGTAGGTGTTGTCTCCCGAGGTGACCTCGATCCCCGCGGCCGTCCGCACCAGCCGCCCGGCCCCGGCGAGCACCCGCGCCGCCGCCAGCCTCGGATGCAGCGCCGCGACGACGTCGGCCCGGTAGGGCAGCGGACGGTGGAACGGCGAGGCCTCGGCGACGTCGTAGCCGACCTGCCCGGCCGTGGCCAGCGCGGCGAGCGCCGAGGTAACCCGGGTGGGATCCCAACCGGTGCGGGCCGCGACCGACGCGCGCGGGGCGACCGGGTCCTCGGCGAGCAGCGCGCTCAGCACCCCGGCGTCGGCATCGACGTCGGTGGCCGCTGCCTCGGCGGCGAGGTCGGCGAGCAACTGGCCGTCACCGGCGAAACCGTCGCGGGCGCCGGCCGACACCAGCAGCGTGAACCGTGCCGTGCCGAAATCGAGCACCCAGCCGCTGACCTGGGCCTGTGCCCCGGAGAGCGGTGGCGCGTAGAGGGCCACGGTGCGGGCCAGGGGAAGCAGCGGACGCAGTACCGACAACCGGAAGCCGTCGGCCACGCAGACCCCGCCGGGCGCCGGACCGGCCGTGGCCCGCACCGCCGAGCCGGCCGGCAGCAGCCAGCGGACCCGTCTGCCCGAGCGCGCCGACATCTCCGCCAGCAGCGCCACGGCCCGGCCCGCCGGGATCTCCAGCCGCAGGTCCAGCGGCAGTGCCCGCGCCGCCACCTCGGCCAGCCCGCGGAGCCATGCGCTGGGCAGCGGCACCTTCTTCTCCACGATGCCACCGTCGAGCGTCGCGACGGCGAGACCATCGGCGCCCACGGAGAGACGCAGCGGGTCCGCGCCACCCACTCTCGTCAGTGCCTGGTACAGCGGCGGATTGACGTCGACGTTCGTCGTGCCCCGGCCGGTGACCGTACCCTCCAGTTCGGCGGCGGCCAGGTCGAGCCGGCCGTACAGCCCGCCGCACATCGAGAGGGCCTCGAAGCGCAGCCGCTCGCCGTCGCCCGTCACCACCGGGTCCCGGCCGCGCCACGGGTCGTTGCGGGCCTGGCGGAAGTCGGCGCCGGCGATGTCGGCCAACGCGAGGAGCCCGCCGGCGACCACCCGGGGCGTGCGCACGAAGCCGGAGTAGAACGTCTGCTCCCGGACCCGGTCAGGCGCGGACGTGGCGAGCGCGAGATGGTCTCCGGCCAGCCCGGACGCCCGACCGTAGATACGGGTGTCCACAGTCGACGCCATGCTGCTCAATCGCCGATCCCTTTCCGGTCCCCGTCGTCCCGATGCCCCACGCATCCTGCCACCCGGTGCCGCGACCCGCTGTCCCCTCGCCGGTCACCCGCGCGGGCGCAGACCCGTGAGGCGTTCGGGTGCACGCCGGGCGCCGGCCGTCGACCGACCTGGACGGTCCCGACCGACGCCGGGTGCGGCAGATCAGCTACCGGACGCCTTGGGCGGAGTGCCGACGAGCGCGGATTCCCGGCCCTCTTCGCGGCCCTCGTCGCGGGCCCGGGCGAGTAGTTTCGCGAGCCGCTGCCGGCGTCGCCGGGTGACGGTCCGGAAGGCGAGAACGATGGCGCCGACGATGATCGCGAGGGCCAACTGTGGCCAGGGCAGGCTCCACACCGTCACCTCCGCCGAGCCGGGCTGCGTCTGCACGCCGGCCGGACCGCCGCCGAGGGCGGAAGGGGTCAGGTCGACGGTGGTGCGGAGCGGACCCAACGCCCAGACCCCGTCGACGCGGGTCTTCACCTTCCGGTCACCGCCCGGAAGCAGCTCCGCGACCTCGACCCGGGCTCCCCGGGTGTGCAGGCCGAACAGTTCGCCGACCGTCGCCTGGCCGGTGCCGGTCACCGCGACGTTGCCGTCGTTCGTCGTGGTGTAGCTGAGCCGGACGGTGCCGGCCGAGAAGGGGTTCCACGAGTGCCGGTAGGTGGCGGTGAGGTCGCTGACGGCCAGGGCGGCCGTGACCGTACCGGTGACCCGCGTCATGACCCGGAACCCGACCCGGCTCTCGACCGCCACCGTGCCCCCGGTGCTGGTGACCGTCGCCGCGATGCCGGCCGGATGGTCTCCCGGCGTGGCCCCCCGGGGAACGGTGATGGTGAACGGCACCACCTTTGTCGCCTTGGCACCGACGGTGACCCTCTCCTGCACCTTGATCCAGGTGCCGCCGTCCACCGATGTCTGGTGGGAGGGGAGCATGTTGAAGCGTCCCTTGTCGGTGAGGTAGCCGTCGGCCGCCTTCAGGGAGAAGACCACGGTGCCGTCACTGAAATTCCGCACCGCCAGGTGCTCGGTCACCACCTGACCCGGTTCGAGCGTGGGCTCGATCCACCGACGGCCGTCGGGACCGTTCTGGTTGGCCGGCTGGACCGCCCAGGTGAGCGTCGGCGTGGTCGGTTCCGCCACGGCACCGGCGGGCGCGATCGGCACGGTGACGAACACCGCGGCCAGCACGGCGAGCAGCCGCCGCAGGGCCCGCGGCGAGGTTCGGATCATGGCGGAGTCCTTCGCGGCAGGGGCGTGGTGGGGGCCGCGGCGCCGCGGCCCCCACCCGTGCGTCATTCGAACAGGGACAGGGTCAACGTCGAGGCGTACGAGCCGGCGGCGACATCTGCCGGGGTACGCAGGTACAGGTCGGCGTTGACAGAGTACGAGTCACCGGTGACGGCCTCGGAGTCGAACGTCGACACCAGCAGTTCCTGGTCCACCAGACCGACGTTGTTGCCGGGCTGGGTCGGCTCGTCGACGACCGTGACGACCTCCTCGCCCTCGGTGACCTGTCCGGTCTCGCCACCGTCGAGCAGCTTCGGCCGCCAGCCGAGGTGGCCGACGCTGATCGGTGCCTGACCGGCGGCGCCCACGAAGTCGGTGGCGCTACCCAGTACGGCCCACGCCGCGCCCTCGGGCACCTCCTCCGGGGTACGGGTGTCGGAGACCGTCACGGTGGGCAGGGTACCGACGAACTGGCGTACCAGCAGGGTCGAGCCGTCCTCGGACAGCGCGACGGAGTCGGCGGCGATCGACAGGGCGAGCACGCCCGGTTCCCTGATCTCCTCGATGTCGACCGTCACCTCCACGTCGGCGCTGTCGCCGGGGTCGGCCAGGGCCGGCGACTGTAGCGCCATCGTCCCGGCCAGGACGGCACTGGCCGCACCCGCGACCAGTCGCTTGCGATTCGATGTGCTCATGCGATGCTCCGTTGTCATTCGTGGTGGGTGGAGTTGGTGATAGTCAGGCGGTGCAGGCGATCCCGGGGTGCTCCGCGGTGTGGACGGTGGTGACCTCTTCGCCGTCCACGGTCCCGGTGGCGCGGACCGTCACCGAGCCGTTCGCGATCGCGGCCGTCCGGGTGGCGAACGACTGGTAAACGTTGGCCTCCGGCGCGACGTTCCCGAAGGACCGCTCGCCGTACGCGGTCTCCAGGGCGATCCGTACCGGCGCGTCGTGGTCGTTACGTGCCTGCACGGCGACGTACGCCCTGCCGGCGACGCATCGTGGCTGGACGGTGACGGTGACCGGCACCTCGGCCGGTTCGGCGCCCGGGTCGTCGGCGATGACGCGCCATTCCGTGATCGCGACCGCGGAATAGGTGGTGCCGTTGCCGTTGGCCCGGATCGTGGCCCGCACCCGGGGCGTGGTTACGGGGTCGAAGGTGACAGTGTTGAACACGGTGGTGCTCGTGCCGTACGGGGACGCACCGGGAACGTCGCGCCAGGCCGAGGTGGCCTCGTCCCAGTACTGCAACACCCATCCGTCGGGCTGGGCGACACCGTCGCCGGTGCCCTGGTCGGAGTCCCGCCAGAACTTCAGTTCCGTACCGGTGATCCGGACGGGGCGGGCCCAGTCGTACTGGACCCACTGGGTCGCCGGGCGGGTGCCGGACCAGGTGCCCCAGAGTTGCCCCTGGGCCGGGTTCTGCGGGTCGGCGCCGTCGCCCAGTGCGGTGACGCTGTTCCAACCCGCCGTGTAGGAGGCGGTCGGGGTCGCGACCGGCCCGATGTTGCCGGTCAGCGGTCCGGACAGGTCCGCCGGGACGGTGACGTTCCTGGCGGTTTCGAGGTTCCCGGCCACGTCGAGCGCCCGGAACGAGACGGTGTGCCGGTTGCCGTCGGGCGCCGCGACCGCGCCGGTGTAGGCGGTCCACGGCCCGGTGTCGACGGAGTACTCGATCCGGGCCACCCCGGAGGTGGCGTCGCTCGCGGTCACGGTGACCTCGCGGGTGTCGCCGTCCACCGTGGCCGTGCTGGCCGGTGGCGTGGCGTCGATGCGTACGGTGAGGCTCGCCGGTGTGGAGACGTTGCCGGCGCGGTCGGTAGCGGTCGCCGTGACGGAGTGCTGGCCGTCCCCGGAGACGGTGACGTCGACGTACCGCACGTCGGTGGCGACGACCGGCGGCCCGTCGTCGACCCGCGACTCGATCGTCATCCGGCCGCCGCGATCGTCGACCCCGGCGGCGCGAACCCCCACCGCGGACCGGAACCAGCCGGCGGTGCCCGCGCTGCCGCTCGGCGTGAGCGTCAGGGTCGGGCGGGTCTCGTCGCCCTCGGTGTCGCCCGGCGAGATGACCGTGACCTGCGCCCAGACCCGGCCGGCGGCGTAGCCGAGCACGCTGCCCGGCACGGTGAACGTGCCGGGCTGCGCGACCTGCTCCGGCGTGACCGGGTCCCAGAAGACCGGCACCCGCAGCGTTTCGCCACCGAACGACACACCGACGGTGCCGGGCAGTTCGGCCTCGCCGACCTCGACCGTCATCGGCGGTGCGGCGACGGACTGCGGCTGCGCGGCCAGCACCTTCCACTCCTCGACCGCCACCGCCGAGTAGGTGCTGCCGTTGGTCGACGCGTCGAAGGTCGCCCGGACCTGCGTGGTCGTCACCGGGTCGAAGGTCGTACTCTGCGGGCCCTGCGTGCTGGTCGGGTAGCCGCTCGGATTGGGTACGTCGACCCACTGCCCGCCCGCGAGGTCCCAGTACTGGATGCGCCAGCGGGCCGGCGCCGCGACGCCGACGCCGGTGCCCTGCGGCTGGTCGTTCCAGAAGTCGATCTGCGAACCGGAGATCCGCATCGGCTGGTCCCAGGTGTACTGCACCCACTGCTGGGGCGGGTTGTTGCCGGTCCAGGTGCCCCACATGTCCGGCGGCAGGGGGTTCGACCGGACGATCTCGTCGTTGAGCGCCTTCACCCAGTACTGGGTGGGAACGGGCTGGTTGGAGACGGTGGCCTTCGCCTCCTGGGCGATGTTCGCCCGGGGTGTGAGGTCGCGTCCCCTGACCGGCGTCGGCGTGACGGGCTTCATCCGGGGCGGGGTCTGCGTGTCGTCCCACTCGAGCCGGTCGATCGCCACCGACCGGCGGAAGTGGCCGCCGCCGACGGCGTCGGCGGTGTGGTATGCGAGGTACCACTCACCGTTGAACTCCAGGATGCCCGGGTGGCTCGTCGTCGAGGAGACCGGCCGGAGGACTGTCCCCCGGTAGGTCCACGGCCCCTCGGGCGAGGACGCCGTCGCGTAGGCGATGCAGGCGTGGTAGTTCGCCGGGGTGCACGCCGAGGTCGGCCCGGCGTTGTTCCCGGCGTACGCGAAGTAGTAGGTGCCGTTGCGCTTGAAGGCCCAGGGTGCCTCGAAGAATCCGGTCAGGCCGGTGACGCTGCGCGGGGTGCCGATCGGGGTCTTCATGTCCTGCTGGAACTCCAGCATCCGGAGCTGGCCGAAGGAACCCCACCAGAGGTACACCCGTTGGTTCGGCGCCGTGCCGTCGATCAGGATCGTCGGGTCGATGTTGTGGATGGTGTTGGCCGTGGGCACCCGCTGGGAGATGATCGGTCCACCCGCGTGGTCGGTCCACGGTCCGGTCGGGCTCGCCGAGACGGCCACGCCGATGGCGAACTTGTCGGACGCCGGGCTGTCCCGCTCGTGGATCGGGACGTACCAGTAGTAGCGGCCGTCCACGCCCCGGATCACCTGGCCGGCGTACGCCCGTCCCGGCGTGGCCCAGGCGAAGACCTGCTCCGGCCGCATCAGCGACGGATGGTGGGTCCACTCGCCGGCCGCGACGTCCGTGGTCCGGAACGCGCCCCACTCGTTCATGATGAAGTCGTTGGTGGACGGTCCGGCCTCGTCGTGGCCGGTGTAGATGTAGAGCTCGTCGCGGTCGCCGGGGTTGCCGGGGGCACCGGCCGGCACCACCATCGGCGCCGGGTCCGCCGAGTAGTAGCTGCCGTCGCCGAGGATCGGATTGCGGGTGTTGGTGAACGTGTACGAGTCGGCGGCGGAGGCCGGCGCGGCGACCCCGACCAGGCCACCGGCGAGGAGCCCGGCGACCACCGCTGCGGCTGTTGCGCGGAGCCGGCCTGACGGCCGAGGGCTTGGTGGAGCGGCGCCGCGCCCCACGGTGGTGTTCACGGTGTCGATCTCCTCATTCTCGGGCGGGGAGGGTGGCGGCGCCGGTGAGGGCGCCGCCACCACCTGAGGGCTGGCTAGCCGCAGCTGAGCGCGCCGAACGGTGCCTCGATCTGCGCGGTCACCGGTTGGCCGTTGACGATTCCGGTGGCCTTCACCGTCGCGGTCCCCGCCGGCACCGCCTGTCCGCGCGTGTTGAACGCCTGGTAGGCGGCCTTTGCGGGAGCGACGTCGGACACCGTGCGCGACCCGTACGGCGTGACCAGCTCGATCGTGAGCGGCACGTCCTCGGCGTTGCGGGCGTTGACCGAGACGTAGGCGTTGGTGCCGATGCACTGCGTGCGTGCCTGCACCTCGACGTCCCACGTCGGCTCCTGCGGCGGGTCGCCCACCGTGAGGGTCAGCGTGGTCCGGGTGGTGCCGGCCTCGCTGACGTAGTCGGGCAGGATCAGGTCACCGATGACGGTGTACCGACCCGGGGTGTCGACGATGTTCTCGTCGAAGTCCCAGTCGACACCGATGGCCTGGTTGTCCCGGGATCCGTCGTTGTAGGAGACCTCCACCTTCCCCGGCAGGTAGGGCAGTTCGCCCACCTCGACGGTCTGTTGGAACGACTCGGCGCCCTGGATCGAGATGCCGCCCTGGGACGTCTCGGGCCGCACGTAGACGCGGGCCTCGGCGATCAGTCCGTAGGCGTTGTTCGTGCCGTAGACCACGAACGGTTCGACGTTGGTCTCGGCGACCATCGCCGGCGTGATCTCCTGCCAGGCGAAGCCGATGCTGCCACGCGCACCGCTGGAGTAGACGCCGTCGAGCGTGCTCGGCAGGGTGGGCACCTGGCCCACGGTGGTCCGGATCAGCACCGGCGAGCGCACCGATTCCACGGTCTCGCCGTTGGCACGCCACCGCAGCACGCCGGTGCCGGCCCCGCTACCCATCACGCCCCAGATGCGGATCCGCAGGTGGCTGGTTGCGATCGGGGTGAACTCGAGGCGGTTGTAGGCGTTGGTGTCGAGCCCGTCGGCGTACGCCGACCCGTTGGTGAGGGTCACCGGAGTCCAGGTCGTGCCGTCGGTGGAGGACTCGACGGCGTACGTCGTGGCCGTCGGCCGGCGGGTGCCGCCGTTGTCGTCGTACCAGTAGATGTCGGTCGACGACAGCCGGACCGGCGAGGTCCAGCGGTACTGGATCCACGCCTCCCGCTCGGGGCTGGTGCCGTTCTGCGGCAGGTTCCAGTTGCCCCAGCCGTTCCCGGAACCCGGGTTCGAGTTGTTCGGGGTGGTGGCCTCGTTGACCCGCTGGTGGTTCTCCCACGACGTGGTACCGCTGGTGGTGATGGTCGCCGAGGAACCGAACTCCGCGACCATCTCCCGCTCGGTGAGGGTCACCGCCACGGTCGCCTCCGACCGCTTCTCGCCGTCGCTGGCGAAGAACCGGAACACGTAGTCACCGGCGACCGTGCCGGTGACCCGGGTCGCCAGCGCCCTGGCGTCGGCGAAGATGACGCCCGCGCCCTGCGGCGCGGAGACGGTCTCCCAGCCGAAGGTGAGTTCGCTGTCGTACGGGATGCCGTCGTCGGACGCGGTGCCGGCCAGGTTGGTGGACAGGTTCCCGTCCGCCGAGCCGTCCCGGGTGGCGGTGACGACCGGTGCCTGGTTGGAGACCTCCGGTACGTCGCGCCCCGAGTCGAAGACCTGGATCTCGGAGATCGCGGTGAAGAAGGTCGGGTTGTTCGTGAACGCGATCCGCAGCTTGTTCGACGTCACCGTCTCGAAGAGCGCCTCGTTGAACTTCGCCGACGGGACGGTCGGGTTCTTGAACTGGCCCGGTACCTCCTTCCAGCCGCCGTTGCCGTCGGGCACCTGGACCCACCAGCGCGCGGGTTCGCGATAGCCGCCGGTCTGCCGGTCACTGACGAAGAACGCCTTCACGTTGTCGAAGGACTTCGCCGCGCCGAGGTCGAGTTCGACGTAGCCGTTCTTCTCCGTGGTGCCGTAGTTGCCCCAGTACGGCTCGTTGGCGGTGTCGCCATCGGTCACGGCGGCCAGCGACACCGGCCGCTCGGTTTCCTTGATCGCACCGGGAGTGTGGTTCATCTGGGTGCTGCTGTAGCCGGGCGTGTGGAACTGCCGCCACGGCGTCGGCCGCACACCCTCCTGGGTGTACGACGAACCGAGGTCGGCGCCCGTCGCCAGGTTCGGCGCGTTCTCGGTGAGGTCGATGCCGGCCGTCTTGAGGTAGTTGACGACGCGGTCGTCCTGCACCGGGGTCTCCACCGCGCTCGGGAAGTCGGCCCCGGTCGTCGCGGTGAAGGTGACGGTCACGCCGTCGGAGGCCTCGACCTGGTTGGTGTTCGGGTCGTAGGTGAGCTTGCCGAGCTTGTCGGTGCTGACCTTCTTCTCGCCGTTCAGGAACAGGCTGTAGCCGGCGCCCAGGCCGTATTTGCTGCCGTCGGGGTCCCAGACGACCGTGACGTCCTGCCCGTGGTAGCGCAGGTTGTTGACCATGAAGTGGTCGTAGCCGAACTTGATCGGCCACAGCTCGATCTTCTCGTCGGAGCGCGGCTGGAGGCCCGCCATGTCCTCGACGAAGATGTAGCTCATGTTCCCGAGCATCACGTGGTTCGGGTTGTTGCGGTTGTAGGTCTTCGCGGTCGGGTTCCAGTTGGAGTAGTACTCGGCCTGGTTCGGTACCCGGACGTCCGCGTTCGGATAGATGCTCCAGGCCATCCAGTCCAGCAGGCGCTTGGCGTACTCCGGGGTGATGTACTTCTGCGCCGGGTCGTAGTGGCGCAGCGCCGAGCGGACACCCCGGTACTGCACCGTGAAGTTGATGTTGGAGAAGTTGTTGGAGCCGCCGATTCCGAAGGCCGCCCGGTCGTACTGGTTGGCGGTGTAGAACGGGAAGATCGGGAAGTTGTCGCCGTAGGTGAGGAAGCGGAACCCGTCGACGTACTTCTGCCACTGGTCGAACGGGATGAGGTTCTCGGCGTAGACGTCGTAGAGGTTCGACTCCTTGGCCGGGATCAGGTTACGGGCCGATTCGGGCAGCGGGTTGGCCCTGCCGTTGGAACTGGCCGCGCTGGTGGCTCCGTGGGACGTACCGGCCAGGAACATCCGCATGTCCGGGCTCCACAGCCGGTCGAGGATCGCCGCGCGGATGCCGTCGGCGCCGGCCGCCATCTGGTCGACCTTGGCCTGGTCGGCACCGGCGATCTGGTAGAGCTGCCGGGCCGCGTCCAGCGCTCCCCAGACGTACGCCGACTCGGGACGCTCGATGGTCCGCGCTCCGGGTGCCCCGGCATTGGCCTTCGGGAAGCCGAAGGAGATCGCGTCGGCGTCGTTGCCCGGCATGTAGTTGGTGTCGTAGGCGATGAGCTTGTCGTCGTTGCCGTCGTAGTGTTCGAGCTGCCCGACCCCGTCGCCCTCGAAGTAGTCGGCGAATTTCCGGGCGATCTCCTTACCGCCGCCGTGCACGTTGTACGCCTCGAGTCCGGCCGTGCCGAGGTACTGCGAGTAGTGGTTGTTCCAGCTCGTGTGGCCGGGGCTGTCGAGGAAGGCCGACGAGCCGGAGAGCTCGCCGATGTTGAGGATCTGCCCGTACGGCAGGTAGGGCGTGCGCAGCCACTTGGTGTCCTGCAGATGCATCGGCTGGGTCAACGCCACGGAGTTCTGGTAGAGGTTCACCCCCTCGATCGTCGTCGGGTACTGGTACACGTGGCCCGACGCGTTGGCGTCCAGGCTGTTGTAGCGCTCGCCCCACCACCGGTAGACGATGGCCTTCTCCAGTGCGGGATCGGGAACGTCGATGTACGGCACGTCCTGCGCCCAGCGCCGGTTGAACTCGGTGATGCCGGCGCGGACCGCCTCGACCGGCGTCTTCCCGGCGTACTGCCGGTAGCTCTGCACGGTCTCGGGCAGGGTGGGCGAGGAGACGGCGCCGACGACGGAGAGCGAAACCGTGCCGCCGGCCGGCACGGTGACCTCCCGGTCGAGGTTGCTGCCGCTGCGGGTGAAGCCGGACCCGGTGAGGCCGACCCTGATCGTGTTCCACGCGGTGTCGACGAGCCCGTTGTTGGAGCCGCTGGTGATGGTGCGGGTGCCGGTGAGTTCGGCGGTGCCCTCGCCGGCCTGGGTCGCCAACGGCGACGCGGCGCGGACGGTGAACGTCGCCGCCTCCCCGCCCGGGTTGCGCAGGTCGATGGCGGTGACGGCGACGTTGTCGTAGGTGATGAACTTCGTCAGGTCGGCGGTGACACCGGTGCTTCCGATCGTGTACCGGCCCTTCGCGTGGCTCGGTGCGTTGAACCGGTTCGCGCCGACCTCGGTGACCGTCTGCCCGGGCACGGTGACGGTGTAGAGGTTGCCGAGGTTGTTGGGCCCGCCGACGAAGGTGTTGCCGGCGAAGCCCATGACGGCGAAGTTGTTGTTGCTGGCGCCGCGCATGTACAGGGATCGACCCCTGGTCATCAGCACCGCCGCGCCGAGCGTGCCGGGTACGCCCAGGACCCGGTCGAGGTAGTAGTCGGTGCCGCCGGCCGCGAGGTCCTTTTCGAAGATGGACTGGTGCATGCTCGACGCGGTGAACGGCACGCCGGGCCTCAGCTGCTCGGCCACCTCGGCGACGTTGCCGTAGGCCGGGTCGCCGATCTCCATGACGTGGTTCTCGCCGTTGGTGTAGACGCCCACGTCACCCTCGTTGCCCGGCAGGACCGGGCTGGCGGCCTGGGCGGGAGACGGCAGGCCGACCACCCCCGCGGCCACGAGGGCGGCGAGGGCCGTCCAGGTGGACGCCCTCCTGACGCGTCTGATGCTCATGTGTTCCTCCTGCTGGCGGTGGGGGTGGGTGTCGGGCTTTCTGCCGGAAGACGCACTCGTGGCGTGGGTGTCGCGACCCTGGCGGCGGTGTGCCTCGGTCACCGGGTCGGGCGCCGGCCTCGTGGACCGCCTGTCCGGCCCAGGGAAACTCAGATCGTCGGGATCCAGACCCGCATCGTGGATGGCCCGCGGTTGGCCCAGGCGTGGTACGCGATCAACGGAACCTCGAGCAGGTCCCCCCGGGTCGCGGTTGCCGACGCGGCCTCGCCACCGGCGTAGGGCCAGTGGTGGTCGGACGGGTCGAGGCGCCGGCAGCACACCACGACCCGGCCACCGGCCACCATCGGAGGCTGTCTGGTGTCGACAAGGAGCTCGTCGACGTTCCCGCCGCCCGACAGGTCCACGGACTCGACGGCGAACACCAGAGGACCGCGCTCCACCGCGACGCAGCCCCGGACCGCGTCGATCCGCGCGTCCGGGTACGTGAACCGGGGCGCCAGGGGCAGGCTCAGCACGACCTCGTCGCCGCGTCGCCAGCTCCGTCGCTCGGTGGCGTAGCCGGGGGCCGCCGGCCGGGTCTCGCCGTCGATGGTCACCGTCGCACCCTGGTCCGCCCAGCCCGGCACCCGCAGCGACAGCGTCCAGGGGCGGTCGTCGTCGCTGTCGATCCGCACCCGGATCTGCCCGTCCTCGGGGTAGGCGGTGGTGAGGGTGACCCGCCGCTCGGGTCCGTCCACCGGACGGTGCACGATCGTCCCGGGCACGTACTGGTGGATCTGGAGGCCCTCGTCGTCGGTCGTGGCGACGTACGCCGCGAGGCTGGCCAGCGTGCGCGCCACGTTGGTCGGGCAGCACGACACCTCGAACCAGGGCGCCCGCCCGGCGGCGGCGGCGCGGATGCTGGGCCGGTCGCCGTCCGGCACGGTGCCGAGTTCCCGGCGGTGCAGGGTGTTGGTGTAGTAGAACTGCCTTCCGTCGGCCGCCGGTGACGTCGACACCACGTTGAACAGGGTCCGCTCGATGAGATCGGCGTAGCCGGAGTCACCGGAGGCCAGCAGCAGCCGCCAGGCCAGCATCACCGAACCCACCCCGGCGCACGTCTCGGAGTAGGCGCGGTCGGCCGGCAGCACCCAGTCTTCGCCGAACGCCTCGTCCTGGTGCCGGGAGCCCTGCCCGCCGGTGATGTACGTACGTCGCGCCACCGTGTTCCGCCACTGGTCGCGCACCGCCTTCATGAGGCCGGGGTCGTCTGTCTCGGCGGCGACGTCGACCGCGCCGGCGGCGAGGTAGTTCGCCCGCACCGCGTGCCCGCGCAGCACCGTCGCCTCGCGTACCGGGGTCTCGTCCTGGAAGTACTCCCTCCCCCATTCCACGTCGCCCAGTCGGCCCGTGCCCCGCCGGTCGACGAAGAGTGCCGCCTGGCCGAGGTAGCGGTCGTCGCCGGTGGTGCGGGCGAACTCCACGAGGGCTGCCTCGATCTCCGGATGTCCGCAGAGACCGTCGATGCCGTCCGGTCCGAAGGTCTCGCAGACGTTGTCGGCGGCCCGACGGGCGATCGCCACCAGCCCGTCGTCGGCGTCCGGACGGGTACGGGCACGGGCGACGGCGGCCTGGAGGAGATGGCCGACGCAGTAGAGTTCGTGGCCCCATTGGAGGTCGGACCATCGGGGTGGCTGCCCGGGATGGCCGAACTTCGTGTTGAGGTAGCCGTCGGCGTCCTGTGCCCGGGCCACCCTGGTCACGACGGCGCGAAACCTCGACTCCAGTTCCAGGTCACCGGTCCGGCCGATCTCCCACGCCATCGCTTCGAGAAACTTGTACACCTCCGAGTCGGAGAACTCGCGCCCCCGGCGTTCGCCGGCCAGCTCACCCGTGGCGATGAGGTCGAAGTTGCGGATCCAGCCTTCCCGTTCGAGCCAGTGCGCGATGTGCCCGAGGCTGGCCGCCGCGTTGACGGACTGACGTTCGGCCCAGAAGCCGCCGGTGATGCGCACCTCGTCCAGGCCGAGCGGCCGGAGTCGGCCGCGGCTCGGCAGGACGGGTGCCGCCGTGGGCGCGCTGTGTGCCATGGTCATCCCTTCAGTGCGCCGGACATGAAGCCGCGCACGTAGTGTCGTTGGAGCAGCAGGAACAGCACGATGCACGGCAGCGCGAGGACGACGACGCCCGCTTCGGTCGCGCCGTAGTCGACGACCCCCTGGACCTGGCCGCGGAGGTTGGAGACGGCGAGGGGCAGCGTCATCCGCTCGGAGTCGTTGATGAGGATGAGCGGCGCCATGAAGTCGTTCCACGCGGCGAGGAACGCGAACAGTCCCACGGTGATCAGGCCCGGCTTGACCGCGGGGACGAGCACCCGCCACAGCGCGCTGAACGACGAGCACCCGTCGACCATCGCCGCCTCGTCGAGCTCGCGCGGCACCGCCTCGAAGGAGATGCGCATCAGGAAGGTCGAGAACGGCAGCTGGAACATGGTGAGCACCAGGGCGACACCGACCAGCGAGTTCTGCAACCCCACCTCGTTGAGCAGGACATAGAGCGGAATGAGCAACGTCGCGTACGGGACCATGAGGATGGCCAGGGTGAGCAGGAACAGGAGGTTCCTGCCGGGGAACCGGAACCGCGCGAACGCGTAGCCGCCGAGAAAGGAGATCAGCAGCGTGAGCGCGACCGTCAGGAGGGACACGAACGCCGAGTTGGCGAGGTATCGCCAGATCCCGGCCTGGTAGTCGGCGAGGGTGGCATAGTTGCCGAACCCCCAGCCGGTCACCTGGTTGGTGCCCGCCTGCGGTGAGACCGAGGCGACGGCGGTCCATACCAGTGGGAAGAGGAACACCACGGCGACCGCACCGGTGAAGACCCAGTAGGGCGTGCGAAACGCGACACCGGCGATGGTGAGGCCGCGCGGCTTCATCGGTCCGATCGGCGCCTTCGGTGGACGTCGGGGCGATCCGGCGACAGCCGCACTGGTGGGGCTGGAGTCCACGGTCATGGGTCAGTTCTCCTCGGACCGGAAAGCGCGCAGTTGCAGGGCGTTGAAAACGACCAGGGCCGCCAGCACGATGACCGAGAGCGCCGCGGCGACGCCGAGGTCGTTCTGGCCCTGGAAGGCGATCATGTAGATGAGCTGCACCACGGTGATGGTGCTGTTGTCCGGGCCGCCTTTGGTGAGGATGTAGAACTGCTCGAAGGCGAGCAGGGAGCCGGTCACGCACAGCACGGTCGTCAGCGCCAGCGTCGGACGGAGCAGCGGCAGGGTGATACTTCGGAACGTCTGCCAGCGGGTGGCTCCGTCCGAGCGCGCCGCTTCGAACACGTCGGCCGGGATGCTCTGCAGCCCGACCAGCATGAGCACCATGTAGAAGCCGGCGTAGCGCCAGACGATGAGGAACACCGTGGAGAAGAGTGCCGCGTTCGGCGAGCCGAGGAACGTGATGCCCAGGCGTTCCATCACGGGTGCCAGCGGGCTCGCGTAGGGCGAGTAGAGGACGTAGAACAGCAGGGAGGCCGATGCCAACCCGAGCGCGCTGGGAACCAGGAAGGACGCGCGGAGCAGGTTGTTCCACCGGCTGGACTCCTGCACGAGCAGTGCCATTCCCAGTCCGAGGACCAACAGCAGCACGGTCGCGATTAACGTGTACTTGATCGTGAAGATCACCGAGTCGGTGAAGAAGCGGTGATCGATCGCCTTGGTGAAGTTGTCCGGCGCGTTGACTCCCTGGTCGCCGGTGAGAAGCGGCCATCTCGACACCGACATCTTGATCACAAGCAGCAGAGGGACCAGGAACAGCGCCACCACGAAGACAGCGGTCGGCGTGGCGTAGATCCAGCCGAGCAGGGCCTGACGGCGGCTGGGACGGAAGCGGCCCCGCGTCGTCACACTGGGCGGGCGTGACGGTGCGTCGACATTCATGACAACTCCTCGTTCCATCGGCGATGGGCCGGATCGGTGACGCGGGCCGGTTGCGCGGGCCGGTTACCCGGGCCGGTCTCGCGAGGCGGGCGTATGCCGGTCTGACGAGCCCGGCGGCCGGCATACGCCCGCGGCGACCGTGTCTACTGCTTGAGTACCGCGGTGATCTCGTTGTTGTCCTTCTGGGCGTCGCCGCTGCCTTCGAGGACCTGGTTGCGCACGAGGGTCAGCCAGGGGCTGTTCGGTGCGTTGAACGCCTGCTGGAAGTTCATCGCGACCGGGGTGTCACCCTTGCCAGCCACCTCGTTGATGGTGACCAGGCGCGGGTCCGCGGTGGCGTACTTGTTCTTCGCCAGGTCGGAGCGGGACGTCACGTCCTTGTTCTTCCCCAGCACCTCCACCTGGGCTTCCTCGGACATCATCCAGCTGAGGAAGTTCCATGCCTGGGTGGCCTTCTTCGAGTCCTTCGACACGCCGATGCCGTCGCCGCCGACAAAGGTCGACGCGCCGCCGCCCGGGCCTGGGATACCGGCGACGCCGACATCGAATGGCGTCGAGGACAGCAGCGTCGCCGGGTAGAGCATCAGTCCGACCTTGCCTTCGGTGAACGCGGCCGTCCACGTCGGCCCCGTCTCGCCGGCCGAAGCCGGCAGGACGGCGCCCGACCGCCACAGGTCGGCCCAGATGCTGTACACCTTCTTGGCGGTGTCGTCGGCCAGCTTGGACTCGGTGCCGTCGTCGCTGAGCACCTCGCCGCCATCGGCCCAGACGGACGGGAACCACGTGAAGACCAGGCAACCGCCGCAGTTCAGGCCGGCCGCCGTGCCGTAGATGCCGTCCTTCTTCATGGCCTGGACCGCCTTGGCGGCCGCGGCGTACTCCTCCAGGTTCGCCGGTGCCTTCTCCGGGTCCAGTCCGGCATCCTTGAACAGTTGCTTGTTCCAGAACAGCATCGACAGGTCGAGTACGAAGGGCAGCACGTGCTTCTTGCCGTCAAGCGTGCCGGCCGCGAGGTGGCCCTTGTTGATGGAGTCCTTGAAACTGAGTCCGTCGATGTTCGCGCTGAGATCCTGGAACAGTCCCTGGTTGACCCAGTTCGGCACGTAGACGATGTCGGCGGCGAAGAGGTCCGGCAGGCTGTCGGAGCCTGCCGCCGCGCCCACCTTCGCCACGTAGTCGTCGTTCGGGACGACGGTCAGCTTGACCTTGTTCTTGTGGCCGGCGTTGTACGCGTCGACAAGAAGCTTCGCCTGCTTCTCCAGCGGAGCCCGGGTCCACAGCGTCAGCTCGCTGCCGTCGTCCACTCCGTTGGGTCCGGCCTGAGCCACGCCGCCCGGGTCGCCCGTGCTGTCGTCACCGCACGCGCCGACGCTGAGGATCAGCGTCGCCGCGAGGACTCCGGCCAACGACCGCAGGGCGGTCCGCCGGCCCGATGTTCTTCTCATGACTCTCCTCGGGTTTGTCTGAAATAAGAGCCGTTCTCCCTGTTGTTGCAGTACGAGGTGCGACTACGGCCGGTGGTAGCCGTTGTTCCAACGCAGGTGGTTGGCGAACGACCGGTGGTCGTTGCGGCGTCGACCATGAGCAGCTCCACACCCGACATGTCGGCGAAGCCCGGGGAGCTTTCCGACGGACCGCATGCTGAAAGTGCCGAAAACCTTTTCGGAGGATTCTGGCCGCCCGTTACGGTCGTGTCAACAGTTGGTTTCGACGCCCATCAGTGGTTCATCGACCAGCATTACCAGCACCGGCCGGCCCGGCGAGGTCTGCCGAAACGTTTCGGCGACGGTGAGCGCGGCGAGCACCAGGCCGGGCAGGAAGCGGGCTGGGTGGCGGCGATCGAACTGGCGACGCGGAGAGCACCCGCCCAGCGCATGACGACTCCGGCCACAACCCCGCTCCGAAAGCCTTTTCGGCGAGGTTTCAGCACCGTGACGATCTCGTGGATTCCCACTGTTTCCGCTTGCCCGGAAGACTACACCGGAGGGTTTCCGCCGTCATCGATACGGAAGCCGGCTTCGGCAGGGCAGGGCCGGGGTGTGACTCCGACGGCGTCTTCGGGTACCTGTAACAGAGACCGAACGAAGGAGATGTTGATCATGGCTATGCCCTCCGTTGTTGACCACCCGACCTGGCGCAAGGCGCTCGACGAGCTGCGCGTGCGCGAGAAGGCGGCCACCCGGGAACTCGACGCGATCGCCGCGGAGCGACGAAGGCTCCCGATGGTGAGGATGCCCGAATACACCCTGGTCGGCGCCGAGGGGCCGGTTCGGCTCGTCGATATCTTCGACGGCAGGTCACAGTTGATCGTCTACAACCACATGTGGGACCCGGACGCCGAGTGGCAGTGCGGCGGCTGCACCAGTCTTACCTCGTCGTTCACCCGGCTGGACTTCCTCGACAACTACGACGCACGGTTCGTGATCGTCACCCAGGGCCCGATCGAGGCGGCCCTCGCCTACGCCGAACGCGTCGGCAACACGATGACGTGGTACTCCACCGCCGACAGCCCGTTCGGGGCCGACGTCGACGCGCCACCCGGCGGTGGGTTCGCGGTGAACGTCTTCCTGCGCGACGGCGAGACCGTCTACCGCACCTGGCACACGACCGGTCGCGGCGTCGAACAGCTCACGTTCACGTTCCCCTTGGTCGATGTGCTGCCCTACGGGCGACAGGAGGAGTGGCAGGACTCTCCGGAAGGCTGGCCGCAGGGACCGACCATGAACGCCTGGCTCGACTCGCCCGATGTCGCCCGGTTGTACGGTCGCGCCACCTGATCCGTGTCGCGCCACCTGATCCGTCCGGAGAACCTGACCGCCGGGGCTACCGAACCCGCTCGCGCTCTTGCCGCACGTCCCGGAGGTCAGGCGCGGCGCAGTCGCCGGACCGCAGGCGTCAGCAGCAGGGCCGCGCAGACCGCGAAGCTGACGCCGGCGGAGACGACGAGCAGGTGCCGAGGATCGACGATCTCGGCGACCGGCCCTACCAGGCTCTGCCCGACGGCGACCCCGGCCACCGAGCCGGCCACCTCGTAGGCGGTGACCCGGTTGAGGACGTCCGGGGCGACCTGAGTCTGAACGCTCGTCGACCACATCACCGACCAGAACGCCCAGGCCGTCCCGCCCAGCAGATGGCCCGCCATCAGCAGCGGCAACGGCAGTTCCAGCGCCACCGACAACGGGATGAACGCGAACCCGAAGATGGCCACCCCGCCGGCTGCGAGCGGCCGCGACGGCCGGAGCCGGATCGCGATCAGCCCGCCGAGCACGGTGCCCGCGCCGAGGCCGGCCATCACCCAGGCGTACGCGACGTTGCCGAGGCGGTCACCGATCAGGTTCGAACTCAGCGGGATGTACGGGCCGAAGACCAGGATGCCGAAGAACACCCAGATGAGGATCACCGACCACATCCAGGTGCGGGACCGGAACTCCGTCCAGCCACGGCGCAGGTCGAGCAGGAGCGTCGAGCGCTTCGCGGCCCTGCGGGCCGGGGCGAGTCGAATGAAGGCCAGGAACAGGCCGCTCAGCAGGAACGTGCCCGCGTCGACGGCGTAGACGGTGCCCGCGCCGGTCAGCGCTATCAGCAGGCCCCCGAGGATCGGCCCGCCGACCTGGGTAGCCGCGTCGGCGATCTTCAGGGTGCCGTTGGCGCGCTGAGGGTCCTTGGCCACGAGGGGAACCATGCCGTTGACGCCGGGCTGGAACATCGCGGCAGCCGCGCCGGACAGGAACGAGGCGGACAGCAGCAGCCAGAGTGCCGGAGTGCCGGTGAAGAAGGCGACCGCCAGCGCGGTCTGGGTGAAGATCCGGACGACATCCGCGCCGACCATCATGGTCCGGGCGCCCAGCCGGTCGGCGAACACCCCGCCGAACAACACGAAGACCACGAACGGGGCGGTCCAGACCGCCAGCACGTAGCCGACGCCAGACACCCCGTAGATCGCCCCGACGGCCAGCGCCGTCGCGACGGGCATCATCGCATCACCGAGCAGCGACACCATCCGGGCGGCGAAGTACAGCGCGAAATCCCTGGTCCAGAGCCTGGCCGGCGCGGCGTGAGCCGGTTCGCGGTCGAGAAGTGCGGTCATGTCCTCAGTCCCATGATCACCAATTCTGGAGCCCCGCCCCGCCGCCCGCAGGCGTCCGCGATGACGTCGGTGGGTACATTCGTGCCATGAAGCACCGCGTGGTTGCCCTGGTCAGCCCGCTCCTCGAGATGTACCGGGTGACCAGCGCCTCTGCCGTCTTCGGCTATCACGGCCCGGACATCCCCGCGCACTACGACTTCGCGCTCTGCGCCGAGCTTCCTGGACCGGTCCGGACGACCATGGGCGTCGACGTGATCGTCGAGCGTGGGTTGGAGGCCCTCACCGAGGCGGACACCGTTCTCATCGCCGGCTGGTGCGCCGGCCCGAACGTTTCCCCCGAGGTCGGCGCGGCGGTTCTCGCGGCACACAGTCGCGGTGCACGGATCATGGCCATCTGCTCGGGGATCTACGTCCCGGCGAACCTCGGCCTGTTGGACGGGCGTACGGCCGCCACCCACTGGGAGCTGGTCGCAGATCTCGCCACCCGTTATCCCCGGATCCGGTCCGACGCCTCCGTACTCTATGTGGACCACGGTGACGTGGCGACGGCCGGCGCCTCGGCCACGACCGTCGACCTCTGCCTGAACCAGGTCCGGCGCGACCACGGCGCGGCCCTGGCGATGCGGATCGGCCGGCAGCTGTCGGCGGCGCCGCACCGGGAGGGATGCCAGCGTCAGTACCCCGAGCTGCCCACCACCGGCCCGGTCCCCGATTCGCTCGCCCCGCTGCTCGACTGGATCACCGCCAACCTGGACCAGCCGCTGAGCGTCGAGCAGATGGCGGCCCGCTCCCGCCTCTCCCGCCGCACCCTCAGCCGACACTTCACCGACCAGCTCGGGGTCTCCCCCGGCCGCTGGCTGCTCGACCGCCGCATAGCCAGCACCCGCGCCCTCCTCGAGGAGACCGACCTCCCCGTCGAGACGATCGCCCAACGCGTCGGCCTGTCCTCGGCGGTGAACCTGCGCCGCCGCTTCCGCACCGCGCTCAACACCACCCCCGCCGCGTACCGGCGCTCATTCCGCTGAGGCGGCCGGACCCGGAGGGGTCGTGCCACCGGCCATGGGCGTGTTGCCACCTCCAGTGGCTGGAAGTCGGGGTGGCTCGCGGCATCAGCTCCGGTGCTCGGCCATGGCCGCGCTCGCCGTACCACCCTCCCGACGCCTGTCCCGGTCACCCAGGATGCGGGCCGCCCGCCACGCCGCCAACCGGGCGAGGGCGGCGCCCCGATCCCGCGCCGGCTCGTCGCGCTGGGCGAGTTCGCGCCCGTACAGCCGGAGCAGTTCCTGCAACCGGAACTGGCCGGGACCGACGGCGACCAGCAGGCTCAGGTCCACCAACTGCTGCAGTTCCTCGTCCACGACCGTCGCGGGCCGGTCCAGCAGCGCCGCGGCGGCCCCCAGCCCCAGCAGCGGCTCGGGTGCCAGCGCCAGAAGTCGGAACGCACGGGCCGCCGGGGCCGGCAACTGTTCGACGCTGGGTCGGAAGGCGGCACGCAGGTCCAGGTCACCGACCCGCAGCTCGTCCAGCCGTCGACGCGGGTCGGCGAGCCGGCGGCTCAGGTCAGCGATGGTGCAGCGGGCCCGGGTCGTCAGGCGTACCCCGGCGATCCGGAGCGCCAGCGGCAGGTGACCACACGCCGAGACGACCTCCAGTGCGGCGGCCCGGTCACCGCCGGCCCGCGCCGGAGGAACGATCGCGGCGAGCAGGTCGAGCGCTTCCCGGGTGTCCAACGTCGGAACGTCGATCCGTCGGGCGCCCTCCAGGGCCACCAGGCGGTTCCGGGCGGTGACCAGCACCCGGCTGCCGCCGCGACCGGGCAGCAGGGGGCGCACCTGGGCCGCGTCCCGCGCGTCGTCGAGCACGATCAGCACCCGACGGGCCGCCAGTACGGTGCGGAGCAGCGCGGCGGAGCCCTCGTCGTCGCCCCGCACCCGGTCCTCGCTCACGCCCAGCCCGTGCAGGAACCGGGTGAGCACCTCGCCGGTCCCGGCCGGCCGGTCCGACCGGCCGCGCAGGTCGGCGTAGAGCTGCCCGTCCGGAAAGGCCCGTCCCAACTGCTCGGCCGCGACCATGGCGAGGACGGTCTTCCCCGTCCCGGCCGGACCGGCGATGACGCAGACCGGTGCCGAGGGCCGGGTCACCCAGTCCACCGACGGGACGAGGATCTCGCGGAGCCGTCGGAGTTCCTCGGCCCGACCGGTGAAGTCGGCTACCGGCGCCGGGGCCTGGATCGGCACCGGTACGACCGGGTGGACGTCGCCGCACGCCGCCGCCCGCCGTACCCGGTTCCACTGTTGCCGGAGCAGTCGCTGGTGGTACTCCCGCAGCTCCGTACCCGGATCCGCACCGAGCTGGTCGGCCAGGCGGCGGACGATCCCGTCGTACTCGGCGTACGCCTCACCCTGCCGACCCGTGGCGCCCAGGGCCAGGATGAGGCGGGCGTACACCTGCTCGTCGAGCGGGCAACGTCCGGCGAGCGGACGGAGCGCGACGACCACCGGGGCGTAGTCGCCACACCGGTCGAGCAGATCGGCGTAGCGCAGTGCCGTCGCGGTCAACCACGCGGTCAGCGACGCGACGGCGGGATGTCCGGAGAGCATGTCCAGGTCACCGAGCGGGTCACCGCGCCACAGCGTCAGGGCGTCGGTCAGCCGGGCCACCGCCTGCGCGGGGGCCTGGCCGGCGACCTCCGTGGCCTCTCGGACGAGCCGCTGGAAGCGCAGCAGGTCGAGCTGGTCCTCGTGAAGGTCGAGCCGGTAACCGCCCGACGCGTGCGTCAGCACGGTGGCGGCCGTCCTGCCGTCCCGGCCGGGATCGAGGACCCGGCGTAGCCGGGCGACGTAGGTGTGCAGCAGGTTGACCGCCGACTCCGGCTGCTCGCCGCCCCAGAGCACCTCAAGGAGGTCCCTTCGGCCGACGGTGGTGCCCGCCGAGACCGCCAGCCGGGCGAGGAGGGCGCGCTGGCGCGACGAGGTGAGATCGACCGTCACTGTCCCGCGCTGAACCCGTAACGGCCCCAGGATGGAAACCATCGGGCGACCCGTGGCCGCGGTCTGGACCACCGCCGGTGTCCGGTCCGTACCGGCGGTCGCGGCGCGGCGGAGGACCGCGGCCGGCCGCGTTCCCAACTCCAGCGCGGCGGTCAGCCGGGACACCGACCGCTGGGTCGGCCGCAGAGTACGTCGCTGCTCCAGGTCCCGCACCGCGGTGGCGCTCAGGCCC
The DNA here is from genome assembly GCF_042658085.1 of Plantactinospora solaniradicis. Taxonomy (NCBI): domain Bacteria; kingdom Bacillati; phylum Actinomycetota; class Actinomycetes; order Micromonosporales; family Micromonosporaceae; genus Plantactinospora; species Plantactinospora solaniradicis. The sequence continues at coordinate 183,383 of NZ_JBHSPR010000013.1, forward strand.
GACCGGCGGGCCAGTTCCACCTGGGTGAGGCCCGCCGCCTGTCGATACTGTCGCAGTAGTGCGGCAAAGGCGGTTTCGGGCGGGCTTCCGCTGTCGGTCATCTCGTCAAACCCCGTTGTCGATTGGTTCGTCCACTCCCGGGCCCCGCTCGCCGTCGTGTCGCACCCTCTCCACGAACGACAGGCGCGGGGGCGGTCATGCCGCCCCGCCCGGTATCGACGGGTGGTGGTACCCGGCCGTCTGGAGACCGAAGAGGCACGCGTACCCGCCGGTACACATCACCAGTCCGTCGCGCCCGGGTCGACGCCTCCTCATTGGACAGACCACGCGGGTTCGGGCCAGTTGATCTATCAAAGCCCGCCGATCGCTGCCAGACCAGGAGCTTGAACCGGACGTTCTACCGGACGTTCGGTTACCCTGCTGCTGAACCGCGGGGGAGGTCGACGACTGTGGTGGAGAAGTTCGCCGTGCTGCTCCGGGAGCATCGCCTTCACCGTCGGCTCACCCAGGAGGAACTCGCCGAGCGGGCGGAGATCAGTTCCCGTTCCGTACGGGAGATGGAACGGGACCACGGGCGCGGCCCACGACCACGGACCGTCGAACAACTGGCGACGGCGCTGGAGCTGACCGGGGACACCCGGGAGGAGTTCATCGGCGCCGGACGCGCGCTCTTCTGGGCCAACCGGCCCGGCCGGGCCGCCGGCAGCGGCCGGTCGAAACTGGCCGTCCCGACCTTCTCCGCGCCACGGCAACTGCCCGCCGACCTACCCGACTTCGTCGCCCGCGGCGACGAGGTGGCCCTGCTCCACCAGGTGCTCGACCCGACATCCGGTGCCGCGACGTTGGCCGTGATCTCCGGACCGGCTGGCGTGGGCAAGACGGCGTTGGCGGTGCACGTCGGACACCGGCTCGCCCCCCAGTTCCCGGACGGACAGTTGTACGCGGCACTGCGGGACACCAGCGGCCAGCCGGTCGATCCGGCCGAGGCGCTCGGGCACCTACTGAGGGTGCTCGGTGCCGACGGCTCGGCGCTGCCGGCCGGAATCGACGCGCGGGCAGGGTTGTTCCGGGCCCGGCTGGCGGGGCGACGGGTGCTGCTCGTCCTCGACGACGCCCACGGTCACCGCCAGGTCGAGGCGTTCATGGCCCCGGAAGGCACGTCGGTCCTGGTCACCAGCCGTCTACCACTCACCGGACTTCCCGGTGTGACCACCATCGACCTGCGGCCGCTGCCCACCAGCTCGGCGGTCGATCTGCTGTGCCGGGTCGCGGGCGCGGACCGGGTACGAACCGAGCCGGTCGCGGCCACCGAGATCGTCGCCGCGTGCGGCGGGCTGCCGCTGGCGGTCCGGGTCGCCGGGGCCCGACTCGCCGCCCGACCGCACTGGACGGTCGGAACGCTCAGCAAGCGGCTGGCCGACGAGCGTCGCCGGCTCGACGAACTGTGCTACGGCGATCTTGCCGTACGGCCGGGTCTACAGCTCGCGTACCGCGGACTGACGCCCGCCGCCGCCCGGGCGTTCGCGCTGCTCGGTGCGCTGAACGTTCCGACCTTTCCCGGCTGGCCGATAGCCACGTTGCTGGATTCCGCCCCGGACGTCGGCGCCGCCGTCCTCGACGAGTTACTCGACGCCCGGCTGTTGGACGCCCTCGGCCCGGATCGGGCCGGTCAGCCGCGCTACCGGTTCCACGAGATCACCCGACTGTTCGCGCGGGAGCGTCAGCGGGAGGAGATCACCGGCGCCGGATGGATCGCCGCGCTGGACCGGACCGCGTCCGGCTGGCTGGCCCTCGCCCGGCACGCCCAGGACCGGCTGCACTGCGAGCGGTTCCACCTCGACGACCGGAGCCATCCGGCGGTCGCCGCCGATCACCGGGCGGTCGCCGTCGCCACCAGCCAGCCCGTCGACTGGTTCGAGGCCGAACGGGAGGCGTTGGCGGCGCTGGTGCCGGCGTGCGCCGACGCGGGCCTGGCCGCCGTCACCCGGGCCCTCGCCGGGAGCAGTGCCGATTTCTACGAGTTGCGCGGCTACTACGACGACTGGCGCCGGGTCATGCTCGCCGCGCTGGAGTGCTCCCGCCGGGCCGGCGACCGTTCCGGCGAGGCGGCGGCCCTACGAGGGCTCGGCAGCTGCATGGTCGAGCTCGACAAATCGGAGGCGACGGTGTCGACGCTGCGGGCCGCACGAGCGTTGGCGGAAGACCTCGGCGACGGGGCCGGGGCTGCGATGGCGCGCAAGGACATCGGTTACGTACTCGGCCTTGCCGGTCGGCTCACCGAGGCCGAGGCCGAGCTGCGCGCCGCCGCCGAGGCGCTGGACCGGGTCGGCAGCCGCGCGGCCAGAGCCCGGGCCCTCACCAGTCTCGGATTCGTGCTGCGGCAGCAGGGCAACACCGACGAGGCCGTACGGATGATCCGGGCCGCGATCGCCATCGCCCGGTCGTGCCGAGACACCTTCACCCAGGCGTACGGCCTGCGGGGCCTCGCCGGTGCGCTGTTGGCCGGCGGCCGGAACGGCGAGGCGGAACAGGCGGCGCGGAAGGCCGCCGAACTCTTCGCGCGGATCGGCGATCCGATCGGTACCGCCCAGAGCCTGCGGGCGCTCGGCGAGTCGCTGGCGCACGACCCCGGCCGTACCGGGGAGGCCGAGGAGGCGCTGTCCACCGCAGCGGTGATCTTCCGGGATCGGGGTAACGACTGGGGTTTCGCCCTCACGGAGTTGAGTCTCGGCGAGATCGAGGTCCGCCGTGGTACCCGAGGAGCTGTCGACCGGCTCGAACGATCCCTGCGTTACTGGACCGACGAGCGGGTGCCCGCGCTGCGGGCACGCGCGCTCGTGGCGCTCGCCGCCGCGGCGGAACGGGCCGGCGACCCGGCGGCGCGGAAGCTGCTCGTCGACGCTCACCGGCTCTACCGGGAGTTGGGAGTACCGCAGGCGGCCGAACTCGCCGAGCGGCTCGGTATCGGCGTACCGGTGGACGCACCCAGGTAGGTACCACCGCCGCCGCCCGCGAACATCCGTGCCGGGCGCCCGCGGTGGTACCGGTGACGTACCGGTGTCGTACCGACAGTCACCGTCCAGCGACGTCCACGAGCCTCTATACCACCAGCCGGTCCGTCATTGGCTGGTCTTCACCGGAGGTTCGATTGAATGGAACGTTTTCAGTGACCGGGAGCCCGGCGCGGATGCGCCAGGTCTGTATGGTGCTGGCGCTCACCGCGACGGCGCTGGCCGCCACCGCCCCGGCGGCCGTGGCCGGTCCGCTCCCCGATCCTGCCCTGCCGCCCGCGCTGGCGCCGCTGAGCGCGGCGTACGAGACGGTCGCCTGCGACCCGGGCGGGCCGACCGCGAACGACGCCGCCCTGGCCACCCAGCTCAACTCGCAGTTGAGGTCGGACATGAAGGGCTACATGAGCGCCTACCGGGTCTCCTGCGCCCGGGAGGTGGTCGAGGCGGTGCGGGCCCGCAACCTCGCCTCCCGGGCGGCGGTGATCGCGATCGCCACCGTGATCGTGGAGACCCACCTGCAGAACATCAGCGAAGAGGTCGACCACGACAGCCTCGGCCTGTTCCAGCAACGCGCCTCGTGGGGCACCCGCGCGGAGCGGCTGAACCCGACCTGGGCCACCAACGCATTCCTCAACAAGATGATCCGGCTCTACCCGAACAACTCCTGGGCCAGCGCCCCGATCGGCGAGGTCTGTCAGGCGGTACAGGTCTCGGCATATCCCGACAAGTACCAGGTCCAGGCGTCGGACGCGCAGATCATCGTCAACGCCCTCTGGAGCCCGCCACCGGTGGCGGCGTACGCCCTGTCCGGCGACTGGTCCGGTACCGGTGAGTTCACCCCGGCCGTGGTGCTCCGGACCGGATCGGTGTGGGAGTGGCACGTCAAGCGCTCACAGACCGGCGGCGTGGCGGACCTGACGTTCCGGTACGGCGACGCGCACATGGTCCCGGTCGCCGGCGACTGGGACGGCGACGGTGACTGGACGCCGGGTGTCGTGGCCAACGAGAACAACTCCCGCCGCTGGCATCTGAAGAACTCGCTGGACGGCGGCATCGCCGACGTCAACTTCCTCTACGGCGGCAAGGACAGCATCCCGGTGGTGGGCGACTGGGACGGCAACCGGACGTCCACGCCGGGTGTGGTGTCGAAGGACGGCGGCGCGTGGAAGTGGGAGCTGCGCAACGCGAACAGCGGTGGCGGCGTCAGCCACACGCTGCGCTACGGCAACGCGAACACCTGGCCGGTGACGGGCGACTGGGACGGCAACGGGTCGTGGACCCCGGCCGTGGTGGACGACACCGACGGTCCGCGCCGGTGGTTCCTGAAGAACGACCTGGACACCGACGGCCTGGCGGACGTGCAGTTCGGCTACGGCGACCACGGGACGTACCCGGTGCCCGGCAACTGGAACGGCGCGACCCCGGCGACGGAGCCCGGAATCGTGCAGAACTTCGAGAACCGGGTGCGGCGCTGGCATCTGAAGCACTCCGTCAGCGGTGGCGTGGCGGACGAGTACTTCGACTACGGCGACGACGCCCCCTACCCGTACCCCTTCTGATCCCGAATCCCTACCTCCACCCCTTTTGAAGAAGGACCCGATGCGAACCTCGATACGCGACACCATGTCCATCCGGAACCCGAGACTGTGGGCCCCACTGCGCTGGGTTTCGGCAACCGTCTCGGCAGTGCTCGTCGTCGGCGTCGTCATGGCGCCCGCCCCGGCCAGTGCCGCCGCCAACCCGAACCCGGCGAGGATCACCGAAGCGTCCTGGTGGCTCATGCAGGAGTTGCTGAAGCTCCAGTCAGGGTCGCAGAACGGCGGCATCTACGCCAACAAGTCCGGCTACCACAACACCCGCGCGGCGAACGATCCGAGCAACTATTCGGTGCGGGACGCCGAGGACAAGGGCGGGCCGTCGGACAAGGCGGCCGCCTACGACTGGACCTTTCCGGAAGCCCAGAGCTTCGCACTGCTCCCCGGTGAGGTGAACGCGGAGCTGGACCTACCCCATCCGTACACCGCGGACGCGGCGGCGGCGAACTACGGGAACATCGCCCGTTTCTCCGGTCGCCTCCTGGCCGCCGGGAAGGACTCGAGAGACACCCGCCTGAACGGGTGGCGGGAGTTCTACGGCCAGGTCGACAACGACACCGCCGTGGAGGGCTGGGACTTCCGCTACGACGACGCGGTCTCGTCCGACTCCTCGCACCTGTGGCACATCCACCTGAGCGAGGACCGCGACAAGGTGGCGAGCTACGAGAACAAGGAGGCCCTGCTCAGCGTGCTCCGGGGCGAAACGCTGGAGCAGTGGCTGAACAGGAACGCACCGGCGATGTACGCGCTGACCGGCGACTGGGACGGCAACGGCACCATGACGCCCGCCGTCGTACTGCGCAGCGGCTCGGTGTGGCACTGGCACCTGAAGAACAGCGTGGCCGGCGGCACCAGTGACATCGACTTCAAGTACGGCGACGCGGACATGGTGCCGCTGGCCGGCGACTGGGACGGCAACGGCACCTTCACCCCGGCCGTGGTGGACAACTTCCAGAACGTCCGGCGCTGGCACCTGAAGAACAGCAACACCGGCGGCATCGCCGACTTCTACTTCGACTACGGCGACAAGAACACACTTCCCGTGACGGGCGACTGGGACGGCAACGGCACCTTCACCCCGGGCATCGTGGTCAACGAGGCCGGGACCCGGCGGTGGCACCTGCGCAACAGCAACACCACGGGCATTGGTGAGATCACCTTCAGGTACGGCAACGCCAATGCCCTGCCGGTGCCCGGCGACTGGGACGGCAACGGAACCTGGACGCCCGGCATCGTGGCCGACGACCCCACCGGGGGCCGGCACTGGTACCTGAAGAACTCGCTGACCGGCGGAATCGACGACATCGACTTCAAGTACGGCAACCGGGGCAGCTACCCGGTGCCGGCGGACTGGGACGGCAACGGCACGGTCACGCCCGGAATCACCGAGAATTTCGAGAACCGGGTCCGTCGCTGGTACGTGAAGCACACCCTGGCCGGTGGCGTCGGCGACGCGTACTTCGACTACGGCGACGACGCACCCTACCCCTACTGACGTCCCACCACCCGGGGGTCGGCGGTCCGGCCCCCGGGTCCCGCCCAGGGCCCGGCACCAGGCAGTAGCCTCAGAGCGTGACGGACCGGCAGTTCGAGGTGGTGCTCTTCGGAGCCACCGGCTTCACCGGCAGCCTCACCGCCGAGTATCTCGCGGCACACGCGCCCGTCGGGACCCGCTGGGCCCTGGCCGGGCGGGACGGCGACCGGCTGCGTGCCCTGCGTGACCGGCTGGGCGTGGCCGCGGGCGTGGTCGAGGCGGACGTCTCCGACGCCGGCTCGCTGCGCCGGCTCGCCGAGGCGGGGCGGGTGGTGATCACGACCGTCGGGCCGTACCTCCGCTACGGCGACGGCATCGTCGCGGCCTGCGCCGAGGCGGGCACCGACTACGTCGACCTGACGGGCGAGCCGGAGTTCGTGGACCTCACCTACCTGCGCCACCACGCCACCGCCGAGCGCACCGGTGCCCGGCTGGTGCACGCCTGTGGCTTCGACGCGATCCCGCCGGATCTCGGGGCGCTCTTCACCGTGCAGCAGTTGCCCGAGGGGCAGCCGATCCGGATGCGTGGATACCTCAGCGTCGGCGCCCTGCCCTCCGGCGGGACCTTCGACTCGGCGCTGACCGTCTTCGGCCGCTGGCGCTCCGGCGCGGCGGCCCGCGCACGCCGCCGCCGGATGGAGCCCGTCGACCGCACCCGCCGGGTCCGCGCGGTGTCCGGCCGGCCCGGGTACGACCGGACCGCCGGAGCGTGGGTGCTGCCGCTGCCCACGATCGACCCGCAGATCGTCGTACGCTCGGCCCGCGCGCTCGACCGCTATGGCCCCGACTTCTCGTACGGCCACTTCGTCGCGCTGGGCAACCCGCTGACGGCGGCGGCGCTGGGGGTGGGCGCGATCGGCGTCTTCGCGCTGGCACAGGTGCCGCCGGCCCGGCGGGCGCTGAGCCGCCTGCGCCCGGCCGGGTCGGGTCCGACGCCGGAGCAGCGGGCGAAGGCCTGGTTCCGGCTGCGCTTCGTCGCCGACAGCGGCGATCGACGGGTGGTGACCGAGGTTGCCGCCGCCGATCCTGCCTACGGGGGTGCGGCGAAGATGCTCGCCGAGTCCGCGCTCTGCCTCGCCCTGGACCCGCTGCCGCCCAGCGCGGGGCAGGTCACCACGGCGGTCGCGATGGGCGATGCGCTGCGTGCCCGGCTGGACGAGGCGGGCATCGGCTTCCGGGTCGTGGAGTCCCGGTAGTCGGGGAACCCCCGCAACCCGCGCCGACGTGGGTGTTCGCCGGTGTCCCGGAACAGATTGACCGGTGTCGGTCAGCGGTGGCGGGAATCAGGGTGGGTCCAGGTCGATGCGTACCGTCAGCGGGCTCGTGTGCAACGCCTTGGACGTGGACAGGCAGAGCAGGCGTGCGAGATTGCCCCGCCCGAGGACCCGCTGGCGCTCGCGTGGGTCGTCGTCGTCGAGGACATGTGCCGTTCCGGTCCGCCATCTCGCGCGCGGCCCGCCCCGCACCTTGACCCGGACGTGGGGATCGGCCTCCAGGTTTCGCACCCAGTCGGCGCGGCGCCCCCGCTGGGACACCACCCAGAAGGTTTCGCCGTCCAGTCCGTCGCACACCGGGGTGTACCGCGGCTGTCCGGTGCGCCGGCCGGTCGTCTCCAGAAGGGCGTCGCCGGGAATCGGAAGCCTCAGGCCCCACGCGAGCCTGACGATCGGGTTGACCAGGCGCTGCTGGAGCGAATACATCGTGGCTGGCCAGGACATGTCAGGATCCGTTCCCCCGAGCGCGTAGGTCGTCACTGCGCCCGACACAACGGTACAACGGCGGCGAACCGGACGTGAGAGATCGGCGATCTGGGCACTGACGAGCCGCATCAGCCTCGGCCGGGATGCCGGCTGACCAGGGTGGTCAGGGAACGCGGCGCCAGATCGATCGTGGTGTGGGGCCCGCGCTTCGACACGGCTCCTGGAGCCTCTGCCAGGTTGCGGGTGGAGTCGGTGACGTAGGCCGTGGGCCGCTTCAGGTTGATGCCGGTCCTGACGGCCGCGTTCGTGGTGTTGAGGATCTCCACGACCTCGGTGCCGTCGGCGTTCCGGTAGGCCGACACCTTCACGCCGTCCGGTGCGCCGTCGACTCCGATCCGAACGGCGCGCGGCCGGATGAACCGGCTGTACGCCGCGAAGGCGTAGAGCCGGGACGACACCTGATAGGCGTTGTTGGCGTCGTCGACCTGAATCAGGGCCGCCGTTCCGCCCCGGGACGACCCGAGCCAGAAGATGAACGCGCTGCTGTCGGCCAGGGCGAGCGTGTCGTGGATGCGTTCGGCGAGCGCGATACCGTCGGTGCCCTTGCCACTGTCCCACGCCGCGTTCCAGCCGTCGGCGACACTCGACGGCGCCCATTCCGACATCCAGGTACGCGCCGTGGTCGGCAGCGGGCGGTCCGCGGGGCTCGCGTACCCGTGGCCGGTGAAGACGTCGAGGTACCTGCGGGCCTCCGGATCCGCCTCGATCGCCTGGGCGTAGGCGTCCGACTGTTGCCACCCGAACGAGTCGCAACAGGCCACGTCCACGCCGGCCCTCCTGGCGATGGGGCCGAGCACCTTGAGGAACTCGGCGGCCTGGGCCGGGGTGAACCGCATCGAGGCGTACGACGTGGTCCAGTCGGGTTCGTTGGTGAACCCGAGTTCATCGATCCTGATGCCCTCCTGCCGGTAGAACTTGGCGTACTGGACGAGGTACCGGGCGTACGCCTCGCGCCAGTCGCCGCTGGCGCACGTGACGCCCTGCAGGCCGCAGAGGGCTCCGCCGTTGGTGTCGGTGCCGTTGTCCTTCATGTATGCCGGAGCACTCCAGGCATCCGCGTAGAACCGGTCGATGCCGCGCTCCCGCGCCTCCTTCGTGTACCACACCTGGCCGCCGTCCCAGCCGTCCCAGACGTAGTTCGGGGTCGCCGTCGGGCCGCCGGGATCGGTCGGCTGGATGGACAGCATCCAGTCGTACGGGTTGGTGGCCGACGAGCCGATGCCGAGCCGCAGAATGCTCGGCGCCGCACCGGTCTCCCGGTCGAGCAGCAGATCGAGGGCCTCCTCCCGCTTGTCCTCGGACAGGTTGTGGACCAGCGAGGAGCGCTGGAATGCGATGGAGTAGCCGAAGCCGTCGATGGGCTGGTGTTTCTCGGTGCGGTCGACCGTGAGGCCGGACGGTGCGGCGGCGAGGGCCGGTGTTCCTGCCAAGGCGGTTGCGGTCACGACGGCGGCCACGAGGGTGCGGGATCGAAGCACGAGACTCTCCTTGGCGCGTTCGTTCGGTGCGCGGGTGGTCCGGGTCAGGCGAAGGCCGGCATCAGCTCGTCGTGGATCAGGCGTAGCTGACCGTTGACGTCGACGACGCCGGGAACATCGCGGCCGGTGAAGGATTTCACCAGGCTCGCGTCGGTGACAGCGCAGATCATATGGTTGACACCGGTGGGCGCGATGTCCCGCTCGATCTTCGACCGCACCTCCTCAGGGGTGCCCGCCAGGGACAGCTTCTCGGTGATCTCCGGAGTGGTCAGTTCGATGCCCCGTGCGAGATCACCCGCTGCGATGGCCTTGATGATCGGAACCATCTCCTCGGGGTCCACACCGTTTCGTTCGAGCTGCTCGTCGGGCATCGCCGAGGCGTACAGGCCGACCATGCTCCGAGCCGCTTCCTTGGCCGCGGCCGAATCCGGCCCGACGGCGAAGACGACCCACGCCCCGATGTCCAGGGACCGCCAGTCCTTGCCCGCGCGCTCCGCACCGATCCTGAAGTGCTCGACCGCGTACTCGTAGGCGGCACGCGAATAGCTGAGCGCGTGGTGTACGCCGTCGGAGAACTCGCCCGCGGCCTGGAACGACTTCGGCCCCCGCATCGCACCGATCTTGACTGGTAGGTGCCGCTGGACCGGGCGGGCGAAGGTGAACAGCCCCTCGTAGGAGTAGAACTCGCCATCCCGGGTGATGGCGCCCTCGTCCAGCAGGGTACGGACGACCTCGACCGCCTCCTTGACCCGGGTGAGCGGCTTGGTGGTGGTCCAGTCGATCTTGTATTGGGCCAGTACGCCGAAGTTCCCGCTGCCCAGCACGACCTCGGCCCGGCCACCGGTCAGTTCGTCCAGGGTCGCGGCGGCCTGCGCGATCAGGCTCGGTTCGCGGAGGGTGACGGAAGACAGGCTCGGGCCCATCCGGATCCGCGAGGTCTGCGCCGCGGCGGCGGCGAACAGCAGCCACATGTCCTTGTGCCACGGCTCGTCCGCCGCGTACACCGCGTAGAGGCCGAGTTCGTCCGCCAGCCTGATGGCGGCCAGTGACTCGCCGACCGGGTAATCGGGGAGCATGGCATAACTGAACTTCACGGTGGTGCCTCCTCGTCCGTGAGCCGTGGTCGCACATGAGGCGAAGCAGAGAGGTTGAAGTACGTGGATACTCAACCCCTACCACGGCCGGGACGAGCTGTCGATTGTTGAGGGCTCAACCCGTAGTGTCCGGTGGCGGTGACGCGGTACGACCCCGGCCCGCCCGGCGCCGGATCAGCGGCCGCCCTTGAACACGCTCTTCGGGATGTACCCGGTCACGACCTGGGTACGGTCGACGACCTCGGCGTTGTGGTAGTTCACCGCGATCGAGGCGAACGAGTAGGCCTTCGGAACGGTCATGCCCTGGGTGGTGACGAGGAAGTCGACGGTCTTCTCGACCGCGATCCGCATGGCGCGGTCCAGGTCCCAGTGGATGCCCATCATCATCCAGTGATCGTCGGTCTCGGCCCAGGGCAGTTCGGTCTCCACGTTCTTGATCAGGGTGATCCGGAACGTGCCGGCGAGCGAGTGCTCGACGGCGGTGCCGCTGACCTCGCCGTCGCCCTGGCAGCTGTGCGGGTCGCCGATGAAGACCTGCGCGCCGGGCTGGAAGACCGGCAGGTAGAGCGTCGTACCGACGTTGAGGTCGCGGACGTCCATGTTGCCGCCGAACTTGCCCGGCGGCGTCGAGTTCTGCACGCCGGTGGCCGGCGGTGGGGCGTCCTCGGTGTTGCCGATGAACTCCCCCGTCGGGGAGGCGACCGCGATGATCCCCATGAACTTGTGGGTCGGAATGATGATGTCCTCGGCGAAGAAGACGACCTCCTTACCGCGGTACATGCCGGTGCGGTAGAGGTGGGTGCGGACGTCGGGCCAGACGCCGGCCGGAAGGCCGGGCGGGATCTCGGTGGGCATGTCGAGACCCTCGTCGCCCTCGCGCCAGCCGGGGTAGAACGTGGCCATCACCCCGCTGGTCGGAGCGGTGTTGTTGAAGCCGTAGGGCACCCGGGTGTCGATGTCGAGGACGTCGACCGCGATGGTGTCGCCCGGCTCGGCGCCCCTGATGTAGATCGGCCCGGTCAGGACGTGCCCGCCGTACTGCCGACCCGTGGCCTGGCGCTCGGGCAGGGTCTCCCAGAACGCCAGCCCGTCGGCCAGGATCTCGCGCGGCTTGACCCCGAACGCGCCGAAATAGTCGCGCGGGTCGATGGCGGGGTTGGTGAAGCCCTGGTGGGACAGGGTGTCGACGCGGACGGTCTCGCCCGATCCCATCGTGAGACCGGGCTTCCAGCCGATCGGGAAACCGCCCCAGTGCAGGTTGTCCGGGGTGGACCTGAGGTGGTGGTCCCACTTCGTACGCTGGGGGCCGCCGTGGCCGCTTCGGTGACTCGCCGACGCCCGGGCGGGAGCGGTGGCGCCCGCCACGAACGGTACGGCCAGACCGGCCGCCAGCAGGCTCCTCCGGCTTGCCGAGCTCCAGTGGTTAATGGACATGCGCAACTCCCATCGCTGACCAGCGCACCGCGGCACGCCCGGGTGCTCGGACGTGTCCCTTCCGTTGATCAAGGGTCGTTACACCGTGGCCGTCCGGTGTTTCAGCCGCGTGACGGTCGTGCAAATCCGGCGTGCCCCGCGCCCGCAGCGGTACCGACGGCGTCCGCCGTGGGCGGCGCGCGACGGCCCGGGCGCGCCCTGGTCCGGCATCGGGATCAGCCGGGGATCCGGACCACCGGCACTCCCGCATCCGACGTGGCGCTACCGGGCACCACCAGGCCCTGGCGCGACCCTGCCGCGGACACCGTGACCAGCGTGGTCCGCGTCGTCTCGCCGCTCTGCACGCAGTGGCCGAAGACGAACCCGTCGACACCGACGCCGAGCGGTTCCCAGAAGTCCGCCGCGCCGCTCGTGGTGCCGAGTTCGTAGCGCGCCAGGGTCTTTCCGGTCAACGCGACGGACACGACCGCGGTGGGCGCGCCGCCGGCGGTGGGCACGTCCGGGTGCGGAGTGCCGACGACGACGTAGACCTCGCGGCCGTCGCGGGCCAGGTGGACCGCCTGCACGGACTCCCCGGTCGTCAGGCGATTGCCCAGATCGATCGGGAACGTCCGCCCGTCGCTGGTGGACAGCGTCACGGCCCGGCCGGTCTGGGTCGACGGGCGGTAGAGCACCGCGCCGTCGGGCAGCACGCCGACGACCCGGGACCCCGTCGGTACGCCGGGCGTCGTCACCGCGCCGGTGCCCACGTCCAGCATCGTGTAGACGCCATCCCCGCCCGCCCGGGGCTCGTCGAAGACCAGCAGCCTGCCGGAGTCGGCGGACCAGGCGGCGGCGCCGATCCGGCGTCCGGGCGACGAGCCCTCAAGGCGGTGCACCCGCTTGCCGGTGAGGTCGCGGACCAGGTACTCGCCGGCGACGGGATAGCCGATCCAGGCGCCGTCCGGTGAGAGCGTGAGCGAACCGGCGAACACACCGTCCGGATCCGGGGGCACGACGAACTGCCGGCCGTCGGTGAGCGCCACGAGGGCGTCGCAGCCGCTGAAGCAGGGGGTGTAGACCAGCGCGGCGTTGCCGACCGCACCGGTCGGCAACGGCTGCGGCTTCGCGGGTGGCTGGATCACTCCCGGCTCGGTGACCGAGATCGTCCGCTCGGCACCGACGACGGGCGGCGGCGCGGACTCCGCGGCGGGCCACAACGCCGCGCCGACCCCGAGCGTGCCGGCGACCAGCGGAGCAGCGACGGCGGCCGCGACGAATCGCGTCCGGCGCCGGCGCCGGGCGGCGGCGACGGCCCGGTCCGGGTCGGCGTAGTTCCGGGCCTCGGCGTCGAGCTCCCGGTAGGCGGTCAGGATCTGGTCGTTCACGGCACTACCTCCGACGATTTCGAGCTGCCCGACAGGTGGGGGTGCGCCCGACGGAGGGCGGCGAGGCCGTCGTGGGCGTGGCGCTTGACGGTCCCCACCGAGCAGCCGAGCACCCCGGCCGTGACTGCCTCCGACAGGTCCTCGTAGAAGCGGAGGTACAGCACGGCCCGCTGCCGGGGCGGCAGCGACGCCAGCACGCGGGACATGGTGTCCCGCAGCACCACCCGGCCGGCGACGTCGGCGTCGGCCGCCGGGTCGGCCGCCGAGTCCAGCGGCACCTCGGCGTACCGGCGTCGCCGCAGCCACGATCTCAGCTGGTTGAGCATGACCTTGCGGACGTACGCCTCCGGGTTGCCGCCCGACTCCACCCGGTCCCACCGGGCCGCCGTCTTCGCCAGCGCCTCCTGGAGGAGGTCCTCGGCCGTCTGATGGTCGCCGGTGAGCATGAACGCCACCCGGGACAGCGCCGGACCCCGGGCAGCGGCGAACTCCCGGAAACTACCGTAACGATCTTGGGAAGGCATGGGGCTCGCTTCCTCGCGAGGTACTCGTAACTAGGACAACGCCGGCGGCCGACGAATAGGTTGAGTCGACCGGCCCACGGTGAACACCTCCGCGACCAACCATCCCGCCAGCGCCACCAGCACCGCCGGCAGCAGCAGGAGTGCCCTCGGCCCGAGCGGGACGCCCGAGGCCCCCCACAGCACCGGCACCGCCGCGCCTGCCGCCCCCGCGAACAGCCACGCCCGCGCGACCACGACCGGGGTCACCGGACCGGACGCTCCGAAGCAGCCGCACGGCGCCGCCGGAACCCGGATCCGGAGCACCGTCGTGTACAGCCCGAGCGCGACGAAGAGGGCGCCGACCAGTGCGACGGCCGGCGCCGCGAGCCGGGGAACGGCGAGCCATGCCGTCACCGCCGCCACCCCGACGATCGCCTGGACCGGGCCGAGGACGACGGTCACCAGGGCCCGTGCCCATCGTGGGAGCACCCGCTGGGAGGCGAGCGCGGTGGCCAGGGCCCGACGGTCACGCAGGTGCCCGACGCCGCCGGCGACCAGCAGCAGTGCGGCGCCCAGCGCGGCCGTGACGACGGCGTGCGCGACCAACCTTCCACCCCTCCACGAACGGACGCCGCCGTAGTCGCCACCGACGCGGCGACTACGACGGATCGGTCATCCGAGCATCGTGACGACGAGCCGACCGAGCAGCGCCGCCACCACCACGGTGAAGCCGACTGCGGTGAGCCGGCCGACAGTCCGCACGTGGATCCGTAGCGCGGCGTCCCAGAGGTTCGGCGCACCGCTGCCGGACCTGAGCAGGGTCATCACGGCCCGGCCGATGCCGAAGCCCAGACCCGCCAGCACCCCGGGGATCAGACCGCCAGCCGCCAGCACGGCCACCACCAGGGCGTGCGGCAGGGCGGTGGGCATGAACGTCCGGACCCCGGTGCCCATCTCGAAGCCGAACTGGAGCGCGCCCTGCACGCGCGCCTCCGGAATGATGTCCTGCGGGACGGCCCGTCCGTTCTGCGGCAGGCGCAGCGGACGGCCGAGCACCTCGGCCACCAGGATGACCACCAAAAGCAGCGCACCGGCCACCAGCCGGACGCTCTCCGGCACGATGGACAACACTCCGGCCAGGGCACCCACGACGAGACCCGACGTGAGGGCGCCCAGCAGCAAACCACCGACGAAGTACCGTGTTTGTCCCCGCCAGACCGACGAGGTCAGCAGTTCCGCTGAGTTGAAGCTTCAAACGGAACCGGAGATGGAGTAGCCGGCCGCCGCGCCCATCACGACCCACGCGACGAACGGGCCGGGCGCGCCCCGGACCGCGAGGATCGCGGCCGGAACGGCCAGGAGGAGCAGGACGACCGGCGGTGTCAGGGGGTGACACCGCCGGAGCATCCGTTCGTCGATGTTCACAGCGCCCACATGCAGATCCGGAACACGGATGACTGCCCGGAGACCTGCTGGCGGCCGTCGGCGCACCGGTACGTGGTGTTCACGTGCCACCACCACCACGCGTTCCGGCTGTTGCAGGCGGTGATCGGCCAACTGTTGAAGCTGGCACTGGAGTAGTTGAGGAACCAGCCGTCGGTGCCGCAGTAACTGCGGGCGTACGGGGCGCCGACGCAGACGATGTCGTTGTAGCTGTAGATGTTGCAGTCGGTGTACTGGGAGCCGACCGTGGCGAGGGCCTTCGGCAGCAACTTCTCCGGAATGGAACTGACAACGGTCACGGCCAGGGCGGTGCTGAGCACGCCGACCGTCTTGAGCAGCGAGCGCCGTGGAAGCTTGAACGTCGCGTACCCGGCCGTGCCCTTCAGCGAGCGCCCGCCGAGACGGGTCGACTCCGCCTCCGGGTCGTTGAGCGGAATGTCGTCCCAGTAGTTCTTCTGATCGATGGAGGTCATCTTCGACATGCTCCTGTCGTTGGACTTTGTCGTGGGCTAGCCGGCACTCGTCGCGAGGAGTCGGTGCAGGTCGTCGTCCGACCCGACCGGCCGGCGGAATTGTTCGTTACCGTCGGCGTCGTAGCGCAGCAGCAGCGGGGTGACGTCCACACCGAGTTCGCCGAGCAGGAACGGGTCGATGACCGTCTCGACCGGCGACCCGGCCACCCAGGCCGATGCGGTGGCGTCGGCGGACAGCAGCACCGTGCGCCGGGCCGCCGCCGCGTCCACGCCGGCCAGGGCGCGGGCCCGTCCCTCACAGGCCTTGCAGTGCGCCGACACCACCAGCACGTAGGTGTCGGCGGGCTGCCCACCGGTGCTGGCGAACGCGGCGACCTGCCGGCGGGGCGCCGGTGCGACGTCGGCCATGGCGCTCTGCAACGCGCGTACGTCCCGCAGCAGCGCCGCCAGCACCACGGTGAGCACGACCATGCCGAGCAGGCAGAAGACGACCAGTGAATTGATTGCGGTTTGCACGTCCGTCCTCCCCGGTTCTGCGGTCGCCGGCTGATCAGGCCAACTGCACCTGGATCGACTCGGCGACCTCCGCGTTGGCGGACGAGTCCGGGTCGAAGAATCCGAGATAGGTCAGGGCGCTGGCGCTCGCGATGACGGCACTGCGCCGTACCGTGCCGTCGGCCAGCTTTTCGTCGCTGCGCCACAGGATGCCGCCGGCCACCTTCTTGCCCGCGTGGGTGGGCACCGAGACCGACGGGTCCCCCGTGGGCATCACGGTGAGGGCGCACAGGTTGACCAGGCTGTTCGCGGCGACCGTCATGGCGACGCTGCCACCGGTGCCGCGCTTGGCCAGGACGACCAGGCCGGCTGGGCTGTCGTCGAGGTTCACGCCGGAGAGCATCCTGGCGAACATGTCGAAGGAGACGTCCCGTCCGCCGACCGTCCAGGAGAGTTCGTGGTGCGGTCCGAGCCAGAGAAACGTGGTGGTGGCGTTCTCCTCGTCCTCATAGGAGGCGAGCGCCCGACCCTGGTACCGCGCCTCGCGCGCCCGGTACCCGTCGAGCCGGCCGGTGTGGCGTTCCACCGCCTCGAAGCTGCCGATCGAACCGGTGCAGAGGAAGGCCGATCCGCTCTGCTGGCGCAACCGCAGTTTGAATCCCCACGGACCCATGAGTTCCTGCTTGGTTTCGGTCAATGTGAGGTGCTTACCATCGGGGCACAAAGTAGACACATCTGTCCTTCCCGGATCGCCGCGACAAGCTGCGTTGATGGTATGGAGACGGTGTGGGTCGGATGCTTGTCGAAATGTTGTCGGTCGCCGGCCGGACCAGGAACGGCGGTCAGCAGTAGAGCCGGTGGGGGGCGAACCACCGGGCCGGTACGGCCGCTGGTTGGAGCGCCGTCCCAGCTTGCGCCGCTTTCGCGAGCCCATGACCTGTTGACTCCGCTGTCTCCCGGGCCCAGAACATTCAACTGCGCGAGCGCGGGCTTGACACATCGCCGGCATCGCATCGATCATCGCCATGACTCACGGGGGGTTCGGTCATGTTCGAATTGCGCCTGTTGGGCCCTGTCGAAATCAATGTCCACGGTCACGTCGTCGATGTGGGACCACCGCAACGACGTGCCGTGCTGGCGGCACTCGCCGTCGATCTCGGCCGCGGCGTGTCCGTGGAGACCCTGATCGACCGGGTGTGGGACAGCCCGCCGCCCGGGGCGCGCCGCGCCCTGCACGCCCACATCGCGCGCATCCGGCGCGTGCTGGAGCGGACCAGCGCGGGGCAGCCGAGATCGATCGGCCTGGCCCGCCGCAACGGCGAGTACCTCCTGGACGCGCAGCCCGCACAGGTCGACATGCACAGGTTCCTCCGCCTCGTCGAGCACGGCCGGAGCACGGATCGCACCGACGCGGAACGCGTCTACGCGCTGCGGGAGGCGCTGGAGCTGTGGCGCGGGGCGCCGATGTGCGGCCTACCCGGGCAGTGGGCGATGGGCGAGCGGGAGCGGTGGCGCCGCCTACGCCTGGACGCCCTCGTCGCGTGGGCGGACGCCGAACTGCGCAACCGCGCCGACGCGCCGATCGTCGGCCGCCTCTACGAGCTCATCGACGAGTACCCGCTCGCCGAGCCGCTGGTCGCCAGCCTGATGAGGGCGCTGTACTCGGCCGGCCGCAGCGCGGAGGCGGCAGAGTGTTTTGCCGCGGCACGCCGGCGGCTGGCCGAGGAGCTCGGCATCGAACCCGGCGGCGAGCTGCGCACGCTGCACGGTTCGATCCTGCGCGGCGACATCGGGCATCGCGAGCCGAGCGGCACCGGAACCGGACGACGCCGCCTCGACCGGCGGTCCGGTGCTGCCGTCGCGTCGTGGGTTCGACGGAGGCGTTGAGCCGCGGACGGATCCGATCGGGACACCGCTGCTGAGCTGGATCGAGCGGCGGGAGGCACGCCCCTCCGTTTCTACACCCCCACCCGCGCTCGCCGGTACCCGGTGAGCACAACTGGTTGAAGAGACAACTATCACGATGGCAAGCGCCAACATATATGTCATCGTCTATGGATGCGCGGCGGGAGGTCGAACCGGCTGCTACTGGTCGAGGACGACGCGGAGCTGAGCGACATGGTCACCGAGACGCTGGTCGACGAGGGCTATCTCGTCGACCGGGCCCCGGATGGCCAGCGCGGCCTGCACCTCGGGCTCACCCGTCCGTACGACGTCATGGTCATCGACCGGCTGCTGCCCGCCCTCGACGGCCTGAACCTGGTCACCAAGCTGCGCGCGCGGGCCGTACCCGCCCGCGCGCTGCTGCTGACCGCCCTCGGCACCGTCCACGACCGGATCGCCGGCCTCGACGCGGGCGCGGACGACTACCTGGTCAAGCCCTTCGACCTCGACGAGCTGAGTGCCCGGATCCGGGCACTGTGCCGGCGCACGTCGGACTCCACCGATGCGCTGCGGATCGGTGCCGGCATTCTCGACCTGTCGCTGCGCGACGCCGTACTGCCCGACGGCACGCGGGTGGCGCTCTCCGCGCGGGAATTCGAGCTGCTGCGGGTGCTCGCGGCGCGGCCCAACACCGTGCACTCCCGCTCCGAGCTGCGCAGGCGGGTCTTTGACGAGGCCGCGGCGGCATCGATCGTGGACACCTACGTCTACTACCTGCGCCGCAAGCTCGGCCGGGCGGCGATCCGGACGGTACACGGCCTCGGCTACCGGCTGGGGGTCCTGTGATTCCCGCCCAGACGATCGAGCAGCTCATCGTCCGGCGGGCACGCCTGCGGATCGGCCTGCTGGTGGGGCTCGCCATCGGCGCGCTGCTCGTGCTCGCCGGCGGCATCTCCTACACCGTCCTGCTGCGCAGCCAGCAGAGCCAGATCCAGCGCGAACTCGCCTGGGGCGCGGAGCACGGGACGATCGCCGGGCCCCCCGCCTGTAGCTGGATCATCCGGTACGACGCCGGCACGCTGGACACCGGAGTCAACCCGCCCCCGCCCGGCTTCCCCCTGCGCGACGCCATCGACACGGTCGCGGCAACCCGCACGACGGAGACGACCGAGGTCCACGCCGACGGCACCGTCTACCACGTACGCACCCAGCCACGCGGCGACGGCGTCGTCCAGGTGGTGTTCGACGCCCGGTTCCAGCTCGCCGACCGCCGCCACCTGCTGACGGCATTCCTCCTCGCGGCCACGGTCGGCGTGGTGGCCGCGATTCTCACCGGTGTCGTCGTGGGCCGTCGGGCCGTCGCACCCCTCGCGGATGCGCTCTGCCGACAGCGGCGCTTCGTCGCCGACGCCAGCCACGAACTGCGTACGCCGATCGCCCAGGTCCACGTACGCGCCCAGATGCTGGCCCGGCGGGCCGACCGTGACGGCTCCGACGCCGACCGCCGCGACCTGGACCGGCTGGTCGGCACCACCCGCCGGCTCGGCGAGATCGTCGACGAGCTGCTGCTCTCGGCCCGACTCGCGGCCATGCCGACCGACCTGCCACCGAGCGGCCCGGTCGACCTGACGGCGCTCGCCGTCGACGCGCTCTCGACCGAGGCCGACCGGGCCGAGGAGCGCCAGGTGGCGCTGTCCCTGTCGACACCCGACGAACCGGTGCAGGTGTCCGGGGTCGAATCGGCCCTGCGTCGGGTGGTGTGCGAGCTACTGGCCAACGCGCTGGCCCACACCCCACCCGGCGGTCGCGTGGAGTTGACCGTGCGCGGGGACGACCATGGCCGGGTCGCCGAGCTCGTGGTCGAGGACACCGGGGACGGCTTCGACCCCGCCGACACGGAACGCCTCTTCGACCGGTTCCACCGCGGCGCGGGTGCGGGCGACCGCAACTTCGGCCTGGGCCTGGCGCTGCTGCGCGAGGTGGTGACCTGTCATCGGGGCACGATCACCGCGGTGGGCCGCCCCCGCGAGGGCGCCACGTTCACCGTGCGGCTCCCGACGATCCAGCCCGACCGCATGCCGGAAATGGACTCGACGCGCGGGACCAGGGAGGCAAGAATTTTCGGCCATGCCCTGGGCAACGGTCCGGCGGACCGGTACGTCTCGCGTCGATGACGCTCCTTGTTCGTCAAGGGGGCCCAGTTGATGACCGGCGATGCGATCCCGGTGCTGTGGCTGTGCGGCCCCCCGGGAGTCGGGAAGACCGCGGTCGGCTGGGAGGTCTACTCGGAGCTGGTCCGGTCCGGGGTCCAGACCGGCTACGTCGACATCGACCAGCTCGGGATGTGCTATCCGGAGGTGGTCCACGATCCCGCTCGGCATCGGATGAAGGCACGCAATCTCGATGGCGTCGTCGCCGGCTACCGGGCGGCCGGAGCCCGCTGCGTCGTGGTCTCCGGCGTTGTCGACAGCCGGCATGGCGTGCACCGCGACGAGCTGGCCCAGGTGACGCTGACGGTCTGCCGGTTGCGCGCCGACGAGGACGAGCTGACCCGACGGTTCGTCGGCCGGCAGGGGAACGATGACGGCCTGGCGCAGGTGTTGCGGGAGGCCGCACGCCTGGACGCCGGTGCCGTGGCCGATGTCTGTGTGGACACCAGCGGGCTGACGGTGGTCGAGGCGGCCCGCCGGGTGCGGGACCGCGTGACCGGTTGGCCGGTGCTGGGCGATCCGCAGGGGGCCGCAGCCGCGCCCGAGCCGGCCGACGGCCGGGATGCGCCGGACGGCGTGGGAGCCGACGCGGGCCTTGCCGGGCAGGTGGTGTGGCTGTGTGGTGCGACCGGTGTCGGCAAGTCCACCGTCGGCTTCCAGGTCTACCTGAAGGTTCTCCGGGCCGGGCTGACCGCCGCCTACGTCGACCTGGACCAGCTCGGATTCTGCGGCCCTACGCCGGCCGGTCATCGTGTGAAGGCCCGCAACCTCGCGGCCCTGTGGCGGGTCTACCGCGAGGCCGGGGCCCAGGCACTGGTCATGGTCGGTCCGGCGGCGGACGGGTCCACCCTCGACGGGTACGCCGACGCGCTGCCCGGATCGACGGTGACCGTGTGCCGCCTGCACGCCGGACGCGATCAGCTGACCAGCCGGATCATGCTCCGCAGCCAAGGTCGTGGCGCCTGGTCACAACCGGGCGATCCGCTGGTGGGCAGGTCGGCCCCGTACCTGCTCCGCGTCGCCGACCAGGCGGCACACGAGGCCGAGACCCTGGAACGCGCCCGGATCGGCCACCGGATCGACACCGATGGGCGCTCGATCGAGGAGATCACCGACGTGGTGGTTGCCAGGATCGGGTGGTCAAGCCAGCAACGACAGCCGACCCGGCCGGACTCCCCCATCCGAGTCGGCATCTCGGGCGACCTGACCTGGCGGAGGAGAACGTAGCCGCGGCGGTCGGCGCGAGCGGCGGCGCCGGCGGTGACGCCTGATCGATGGTCAGGTGCCCCGGGGCGACGGCAGCGATCGACTCCGATGACAGGCTACGGTGGCACCGTGCCGATGGATCCCCGTGCCGGCAGGATCGCTGCCGAACCCCACCGACGGTGGAGCGCGTCGGCGGCCCGGGTGGCCCGTCGGACGAGGTCTAGGGCTCGATGACTGCGGCGGAGGTCCGGCTCGGGATCGACTTCGGCACCACGAGCACGGTGGCGGTGCTCCGGCGCGGGGCCGGGGCGGTGACGCCGCTGTTGTTCGACTCCTCGCCGTTGCTGGGTTCCGGGGTGTTCGCCGGCCCGGACACCGAGGTGCTGACCGGTGCGGACGCCTACCGGGCAGGGTTGGCGCATCCGGGCGGGTTCGAGCCGCATCCGAAGCGGCGCGTCGACGAGGGCACCGTGTGGCTGGACGAGCGGGAGATCGCGGTGGTGGATCTGGTCGCGGCGGTGCTGGCCCGGGTGGGGCGGGAGGCGAGCCGGGTGGCCGGTGTGGCCCCGGCGATGGTGATGGTGACACACCCGGCGACCTGGGGGCGTGCCCGCACGGATGTGTTGCGCGATGCGGCACGGCGGGCCGGCCTGGGCGAGGTGCGGTTGGTGCCCGAGCCGATCGCGGCCGCCGCGTACTTCACCACCGCGCTCGGTCGTCAACTGCCGGAGGGGCATGCCTTATCGGTCTACGACCTGGGCGCCGGCACCTTCGACACCAGTGTGTTACGCCGCCACGGCGCCGGGTTCGAAACGCTCGCCGCCGGCGGCCTTGCCGACCTCGGTGGGGTCGACCTGGATCATCTCGTGGTCGAACACGCCCGGCTGATGACCGGGGAGGTGGCTGGCGAGGCGTGGGGGCGGTTGGACTGGCCCCGGACGACCGATGACCAGCGGGCCCGCCGGACCCTGTGGGACGGCGCACGCGCGGTCAAGGAGCAACTGTCCCGCCATGCCACCGCGGACCTGTACGTCCCTCTGGTCGACCTGACGGTGCAGCTGACCCGTGAAGAGTTCGAACGGACAGCCCGCCCGCTGCTGGAACGTAGCGTCGAGGTCACGTTGACAACCCTGCGCCAGGCCGGCGTGAGCCGCGAGGTGATGGCCGGGCTGTTCCTCGTCGGTGGTTCCAGCCGCGTCCCGCTCGTGGCGAGCCTGCTGCACCGCACCCTCGGGCTGGCCCCGACCGTGATCGAGCAACCGGAACTGGCGGTAGCCACCGGCAGCCTCCACCTTGATCACTCCGGGTACGCCGCGCCCGCCCCGGGGACGACACCGGATCCCGTGCCCCGACCGTCCGCCATCGGCGTCGTACGGGCCGAGCTGCACCAGCGCGCCGACCGGCCTCCACCCGTCTCCCGTACCCGCCGGACGAACCCGATGGTCATCACGGCGGCGGCGGCCCTGGCACTCCTGCTGCCGACCGACATCGCGCTCGGCGCCCTGATCCTGATGAAGCAGGGCCCGGCCGGCGTCGTCTACCTGCTCGGCACACAGCTGATCACGGCCATCGCATGGGCATTCATCCGAACTCGCCGTATCCCCCGACCGGGCCGGGGACACGCCGTCCTGATCATCCTCACCACCGTGGTGGCGGTCCCCGCCGTCGTCCTGCTGTTCCGGACCAGTGGCCTGAGCACGCTCCCCTCGGCGACGGCCGTCACGGCGGCCATGACGATCGCCGTCGGCGCGTTGCTGCCCGCCCGACATGCCGATAGCGCCGAGACGTGACCGGTCGACCCGACCGACCAGCTCGTGGCCGACGTCGGACTGCTCCGGCAGGGCCACGTTCGACGCCCCGGCCACTCGGTGACAAGAATTTCGCAAGGTCGTCGACCAGGTTGACCGGGCACGCTGGGCGAGCCCGGTGAGGTAGACCGACACGTTCGGCAACATGACCCAGCGATGTCACCTCGCGCGGCGCGTCGAGATTCATGACGGGAAGGGTCGGAAGATGTACGGGATCGACTGCGGAAAAAATCTGACTGTCGAATGGGGCGTCAGTTCGGTGGTGCCGCCCTGGGCCCTCGCGTCGCGGGAACCGGACGGG
Organism: Plantactinospora solaniradicis; assembly: GCF_042658085.1. Classification (NCBI taxonomy): domain Bacteria; kingdom Bacillati; phylum Actinomycetota; class Actinomycetes; order Micromonosporales; family Micromonosporaceae; genus Plantactinospora; species Plantactinospora solaniradicis. The sequence goes on from NZ_JBHSPR010000013.1 coordinate 206,979, forward strand.
CAAGGCATCTGGGGGACCTAGGGTCGGCCGAATCCAGCCTGACCCTCCTACCCGGACAGTTCCCCGCCGAGGCGACCAGCGCCGTTTCCCGGATCCCGATCTGCGCGGCCGGGCCGGTCGTAGGACCGGCACCGCGGCTCAGGCCGGCGTCACCAGCAACCGGCGGCGATACGATGACACGCCTATCAGGTCGCGGCAGGGGGGCCGGATGGAAACAGCGGGTAGCCCCGCCAGCGGCGGCCCGGATCCGCTGCGGGCGGAGAGCGTGCGGGCGTTCGTCGCGGGGCTCGGGCTGCTGAAGGTGTGGGCCGGCAACCCGTCGTTCGAGCGGCTGGCCCGGCTGTCCGGGATACCCCGGAGCACCCTGGCCGACGCCCTGAACGAACGGCGGTCCCGGCTCCCGGCTCTGGACGTGGTACGCGGGTTCGTCCGGGCCTGCGGCGTGGTGGGTGACGGGGTCGGCGGCTGGGAGGACGCGTGGCGACGGCTACAGCAGGCCGCCACGGCCGATGCGGCCGAGCCGGGACCGGTGGCCACCCCTCCCGCCACGGTACGACCGGTGCCGGCGATGTTGCCGGCCGACTCGTCGGACGTCGTCGGTCGGGACAAGCAGGTGGCACAGTTGACGGACCTGCTGACGCCCGTTTCCGGCGGCGAGGGGACGGCGCCGCTCGTGGTGGCGGCGGTCTCCGGGCGCCCCGGTGTGGGCAAGACCACGCTGGCGGTACGGGTCGCCCATCGGCTTGTCGACGCCTTTCCCGACGGACAGTTGTACGTGAATCTCCACACCGCTGACGCCGAGCCGGTTGATCCCGCACTGGTGCTGGGCCGCTTCCTGCGGATGCTCGGGCTGGAGGGCTCGGCCGTGCCGGCGGGGCTGGAGGAGCGGGCCGAGCTGTACCGCAGCGTGCTGGCCGGACGCCGGGTGCTGGTGGTGCTGGACAATGCCGACTCGGCCGCACAGGTCCGACCGCTACTTCCGGGCACGCCCGCCTCCGCCGTTCTGCTGACGAGCCGCTCCCGGCTGCACGAGCTGTCCGGGACCCGCCGGCTCGATCTGGACGTCCTCGAACCCGACGACGCGCTGGAGCTGCTGGCGGCGGTGGTGGGTGTTGAGCGGGTGGCCGCGGAGCCGGATGCGGCACGGGAGATCGCCCGGCTGTGCGGGTGCCTTCCGCTGGCCGTACGGATCGCGGCTGCCCGGCTGGCCACCCGGCCGCATCATCCGCTCGCCCGACTGGCCGACCGGCTGTCCGATCGGCAGCGCCGCCTCAACGAACTCGCGGTCGGCGATCTGGACGTACGCGCCAGCCTGGCCCTCAGTTACCACGCGCTGGAGGCGTCCGCCGCTCGCGCGCTGCGGCTGCTCGCCGCCCTCGACGCGCCGGAGTTCGCCGCCTGGGTGGCGGCGCCGCTGCTGGACATCGAGGTCGACGAGGCCGAAGAGTTGGTCGACATCCTCGCGGAGGCGTACCTCATCGACGCCACCGGCACCGATCCGGCCGGCCGGGTCCGGTACCGCCTGCACGATCTGGTTCGCCTCTATGCCCGGGAGCGCGGGGAGGTCGAGGACGAGGAAGGGCAGCGACGGGCCGCCCTGGCCCGTGCCTTCGGTGCGTGGCTGGCCATCGCCGAGTCCGTCGACGACCGGCTGCCGTCCCGGGAGTGCCCACCCATCCGGGGCGACGCCCCGCGCTACCGGCTGCCCGCCGGCCAACTGGCGCACCTGCTCGCCGACCCGCTGACCTGGATCGACGGTGAACGCGCCAACCTGGTGGCCGCCGTCGAACAGGCCTGCGCTCTGGGCTTGCCCGAGTACGCCTGGAACCTGGCCGGCGCCAGCGTCAACTTCTTCGACCTGCGCGGGCACTACGACGACGGGCATCGCGTCTGCCAGCTCGCACTGGACCAGTCCCGCCGGACGGGAAACCGGCTCGGTGAGGCGGTGATGCTGCTCGGGCTCACCATGTTGTGGAACAACGGGCGGGAGGTCGACCAGGACCGGTGCATGGCCGCGGCCGTCCGGGCGGTCGAGCTGTTCGGCCAGCTCGCCGAGCCGCTGGGCGAGGCCAAGGCGCTCGACGCCGTGGCGTACTCCCACTTCAAGTACGGTCGGCTGGACGAGGCGCTACGGTGCGTCGAGCGGGCGCTGTCGATCGGTGCCTCCGGTCATCCGGACCTGGAGGTCAGTCTCTGGCTCACCCGTGGCTTCGTCCACAGCAACCGTGGAGACCGCGCGGAGAGCGAGACCTCGTACGCGCGGGCGCTCGACCTCAGCCGCGGCTCGGGCCTCAGGATCAAGGAGGCGCTCACCCTGCGGGCGCTCGGCTCGCTGCACCTGAGGCACGCCGACCACCAGCAGGCCGAGTCCTGCCTCTGGCGGGCGATGACCATCATGACCGAGTTGGAGCACGTGAGCGCCCAGGCGGCCATCCTGCTCACCATCGGGCAACTCCAGGCCCACCAGAGACATCCGGACGCCGCTGCCACACTCGAACGCGCACTCACCTCCTGCCGGCTGATCGGTGTCGCCTTCGGCCAGGCGCTCGCCCTCAGCGAACTCGCCACCCTGCACACCGCCGGAGGCCGTCCCAGATCCGCCATCGATGCCTGCTCCGAGGCGCTCGATCTGGCCCGGGGCCTGGGCCAACCACACCTGCGGGCCATGATCCTGCAACCCCTCGGCGCGGCGCACCGCGCGCTGGGCGATCGGCGGGCAGCGGCCGTGGCGTGGCGGGAGGCCCGGGATCTGCGGGCCGGTCTCGGCAACGCCGTCGAGGTCGCACAGCTCGACGCGCTGCTCGTCGAGTGCGACGACGAATGACGTCGGTCTCATCCTGAGCCATCCGTAACCGCTGCCCGCCTCGATACATCGGATGTCTAGCGCATCGACCGGGTCGCCGCACCCGGGTTAGGGCCGTCATCCGCTCCCCGAGACCGCCGGGCTAGTTACCGCCTGAGCTGGGATAGCTCGCCTATGCGGAGGGTGGCCGCCGATGCGACGGGCCGCAGTGGAGGGAAACAGCGCTCTTGTTTCTCTCCGGTGTCCTTTGTAACCTCGTGGCCAAACATCGGAGGCGTGTCGAACCTACGATCGGTGGTGCGGTCGTCCGGCTCGCCAGAGCCCTGCCCGGCAACCCATCTGACGACCGGAGACACTGATGGATGACCTCGTCCGGCGCCGTACGCTGCGCCGGTGGACGGCCGCCGGCCTGGCGACCGCGCTGACCGCCCTGCTGCCCGCCTGGTCCACCGCCACGCCCGCCTCGGCGGCCCCGGGTGCCGTACCGGCCGCCTCGGCCGGGGACCCGCTGACCCTCTGGTACGACGAACCCGCCGCCGACTGGGAGACCCAGGCGCTGCCGATCGGCAACGGCGCGCTGGGCGGGATGGTCTTCGGCCGGGTCGGCACCGAAACCGTGCAGTTCAACGAGAAGACCCTCTGGACCGGCGGGCCCGGCTCGGCCAGCGGCTACGACTTCGGCAACTGGACCTCGCCGCGCCCGAACGCGATCAGCGAGGTCCAACAACTGATCAACGAGCGGGGGCGGCTGTCCCCACAGGAGGTGGCGAACCGGCTCGGCCAGCCGAAGAGCGGCTTCGGGTCGTACAACACCTTCGGGGACCTGATGCTGCGGCTCTCCGAGGATCCCGGCGCCGTGCAGGACTACCGCCGGGAACTCGACATCGGCCAGGCCATCGCCCGGGTTTCCTACTCCGACGACGGCGTGCGCTACACCCGGGAGTACTTCGCCAGCAACCCGGACAACGTGCTCGTGGTCCGGCTCAGCGCCGACCAGCCCGGCATGATCGGATTCACCACCGGGGTGACCGCGCCGAACAACCGGTCGAAGAACGTCTCCGCCAGCGGCGGCCGGATCACCTTCGCCGGAACGCTCAACGACAACAAACTCAGGTACGAGTCACAGATCCAGGTGACCACCGACGGCGGCACCCGCACCGACGGCACCGACGGCACGGTCACGGTGGCCGGGGCCGACGCGGCCACCGTCGTACTCGGTGCCGGCACCGACTATGCCGACACCTACCCCACGTACCGGGGACCGGACCCGCACGCGACGGTCACCGCCGCCGTCGACCGGGCCGCGGCGAAGCCGTACGCCGAACTGGTCGCGGCGCACACCGCCGACCACCGGGCCCTGTTCGACCGGGTCCGCCTGGACATCGGCCAGGCAATGCCGGACGTCCCCACCGACGACCTGCTCCGGGCGTACCGGGGCGGCGGTTCGCCGGCGGACCGCGCGCTGGAGGCGCTCTTCTTCCAGTACGGCCGCTACCTGCTGGTCGCCTCGTCCCGGGCCGGCTCGCTGCCGGCGAACCTCCAGGGCGTGTGGAACAACGTCACCAACCCGCCCTGGGACGCCGACTACCACGTCAACATCAACCTCCAGATGAACTACTGGCCGGCCGAGATCACCAACCTGTCCGAGACCACCGCGCCGCTGTTCGACTACGTGGACTCGATGGTGCCGCCCGGCCAGGTGACGGCGCAGCAGGTCTACGGCAACCGGGGCTGGGTGGTCAACAACGAGACCAACATCTACGGCTTCACCGGCCTGCACAGCTACCCGCAGTCGTTCTGGTTCCCGGAGGCCGGCGCCTGGCTGGCCCAGCACTACTACGAGCACTACCGGTTCACCCGGGACGAGCGGTTCCTGCGGGAGCGGGCGTACCCGGTCATGAAGCAGTTGGCGCTCTTCTGGCTCGACGAACTGGTCGTCGACCCGCGCGACGGCAAGCTGGTGGTCTCCCCCAGCTACTCGCCGGAGAACGGCGACTTCACCGCCGGGGCGTCGATGTCCCAGCAGATCGTCTGGGAACTCTTCACCAACACGATCGAGGCGGCCGGGATCGTCGGCGGCGACGCCGCGTTCCGTCGCGAGGTCCGGGCCGCACTGGACAAACTCGACCCCGGCATCCGGGTCGGCTCCTGGGGGCAGCTCCAGGAGTGGAAGGAGGACCTGGACAACCCGAACGACCAGCACCGGCACGTGTCGCATCTGTTCGCCCTGCATCCGGGGGCGCAGATCTCCGCGCTGAAGGACCCCGAGCTGGCGGCCGCCGCGAAGATCTCGCTGAACGCGCGCGGCGACGGCGGCACCGGCTGGAGCAAGGCTTGGAAGATCAATTTCTGGTCCCGGCTGCTGGACGGCGACCACGCGCACAAGATGCTGACCGAGCAGCTCCGGCAGAGCACCCTAGCCAATTTGTGGGACACCCACCCGCCGTTCCAGATCGACGGCAACTTCGGCGCCACCTCCGGGATCGCCGAGATGCTGCTGCAGAGCCAGACCGGCGAGGTGCAGATCCTGCCGGCGTTGCCGAGCGCCTGGCCCACGGGCTCGGTGTCCGGACTGCGCGCCCGGGGTGACCTGACCGTCGACACCAGGTGGTCCGGCGGCGCCGCGACCGAGGTCGCCGTCACCGCCGGCCGGGACGGTGCGGTCACGTTGCGCAGCCCGCTCTTCGCCGGTCCGTACCGGCTGGTGGACGCGACGACCGGCAAGCGGGTCAACCCGGACGGCAACGGTGACAGGGCCACCTTCACCGCCCGCAAGGGCCACCGGTACGTCGCCACCGCCGGAGTGAGCTTCGAGATCGACGCGCCCGCGACGCTGGAGTCCGACCGGTCCGGGACGGTCTCGGTGACCGTCCGCGCCTCCGGCAGCACCACCGTGCCGGCCTCCAGGCTGAAGCTGGTCCTGCCGACGGGCTGGAGTGTCCGGCCGGGGCAGTTGCAGGTGCCCCGGCTGCGGCCCGGGGACTCGCAGGTCTACCGGTTCACCGTGACCCCGAGCCGGGAGGCCGCGCCGGGCCGGAACCGGATCGAGGCGAGGCTCGTCCACGACGACTGGCGGGCCTCGGGCAGCACGGCGATCGAGTTGCCCATCCCGCCGCCGTGTGACCGGCCGGACCCGGCGAACCCGCTCGTCGCCTGGGACCCGACGTCCGGGGACACCGTGGCCGACCGGTCGCCGTACGGGCGCACCGCCACGGTGCAGGGCGGCGCCGGGTACGTCGCCGACGGGCCGACCGGCAGCGCACTCGTGCTGGACGGGACGCGGTTCCTGCGTACCGCCCCGACCACGTTGGGCTTCCTGGAGACCGCCACCTTTGCCGCCGAGGTCAAGGTGACCACCAGCGGCAGCTACCGGCGGCTGTTCGACTTCCAGCCCGGCGGTGACCCCGGGACGGACGGCGTCCTGATCGACCTCACCCCGGGAAACCAGGTCCGGTTCATCGGCTCCGGTACCGGTGTGACCAGCACCGCGACCCTCCCGGTCGGCCGCTACGTCGACCTGGTCATCACGATGGACGACAACGGCGACATCGTCGTCTACGTCGACGGCCAACAGGCCGGCACCGCGAAGGTGCCCGACGGCGGGATCGTCGGCTGCGCCACCCGGGAGCTGCGGTTCGCCGCAGACCAGGACGGCGGCCAGCGGCTCACCGGCGAGGTCGACCGGATGGCCATCCTGCCCGAGGCGCTCCCCGCCGACCAGGTCGGCACCTGGCAGGCCCGCGCCTTCGGCTGAGCACCGTTTTCGACGGGTGGGTTCGCGGCGTGCACCGCCGCGAACCCACCCGTCCTGCTGTTCCGGGTACGCCCCGACGCCGCCCGGGTGGGACGCGACGTGGCCGGCGGCAGTCGATCAGCAGCCGCCGCCGTAGACCCGCCAGTAGCTCAACCTGTCGTTCTTGGACGCGCCCACCCAGGAACTCTCCGAGATGCCGGTCGACTCGATCCAGAGCAGTGCCCCACCGGCGCTGTCGTACGTGTACACCCGCCTGAGCCGGTGGGTGTTGACCCAGGACGAGGTCTGGTTGTTGAACCCCCAGTTCGACGCGAAGTCGGCACACGTGTCACGGAACTGCAACCGCCGGCCGCGCCAGTTCGAGTTGGTGTAGAAGCAGTACCAGTCCGCGTTCGTGACCGTGCTGTAGGGGCAGCCGCGCCGGTAGGCGGTGGCCATCGGGGTGACCAGACCGTTGTCCTCGGCGGCCGCTCTGACACCGTTCCCGAGTCCGTCCGGTGCGTACGCCTGTCCGGGCTCGGGGAAGACGACCACGACGCCCCCGCCCCGGTAGGCGAGCGCATGGTCGCTGACCTGGAGGCCACCGGGATACCGGCGCGAGTACTCGTCGATCTCCCGCTGTAGCTGCGTGGCGGATCCCGGTCCGACCGCCTCCGTGGCCGTGGTCCGGACCTGCTGACCGGCCGGGTGCCACGTTCCGGCGGCGGCGGACGTGGTGGGCTGGAACAGCCCGGCGGCCACGACCGCGACGAGTAGGGCCGCTGGCTTCCGGAGCGGGTTCATGGGCTCCTCCTCACGCTTCGGGAGTACGTACTGCCGAAGGTCCCGACCGGAACGGTGCTCGCCGTACCGGCGGAGTCGGCTATCCGAGACCCTAATCAGGGTTATATCCGCCGAAGTCATATTTGTCGGCTTTTAGTGTCAAGACTTGACGCTCGCACTGCCCCGATCGGCGCGTGACATGATTGCGCCCATGGGGAAGCAGCAGGACGTCGGCGGGGCCGACCGGCACAGCGGGTCGGGTACCACCGCGACGGACGGGAGCCACGACACACGGCTCGCCCTCGCGCAGGACCCCGCGACGCCACAGATGGCCCTCTTCGACCTGGCGTCCGACCCGTCGGCCGTGGTCCGCAAGGCGGTCGCGGCCCGGACCGACGCGCCCGCGCAGGCACTACGCCCGCTGACCCGGGACCATGATCGTCAGGTCCGGGAGGCCGTGGCGAGGAACCCTTCGACGTCCGTCGGCAATCTGCTACGTCTGGTCAAGGACGCCGACCGGTGGATCCGGTGGGCGGTCGCCGGCAACCCGGCCTGCGACTACTCGGTTCGCCGCGTGATGTCGGAGGCGCCCGACAAGGAGCTTCGTGGGCTCCTCGCGGAGACGCGCGAACTGGAGCCCGACCTGGCCGCCCGACTGGTCGACGACGTGTCACCCGAGGTACGGGAACGACTCGCCACCCACACCCACGACCCCGACGTGATCACCGCCCTGATGGCCGATCGCACGGCACGCGTACGCAAGGGCGTCGCCCGCAATCCCCGGACCACCCCCGAACAGCGGGGCGCGCTCGCCCAGGACCCCGTGGTCGACGTCCGTGCCGCGCTCGTCCGCGCCGTCGAGTTGGGCGAGGCGGAGCTGCGAGACCTCGTTGACGACCGTTCGGTACAGGTCCGACTGGCGATGGCGACATCCGAGGTCGTCCCGCCGCACATCCGGCAGGCCCTCAGGGACGATCCCGACGACACGGTGGCCGCCGCAGCTCGCGACTTCCGCCCGGCGTCCGGTGGCTCCCCCGTGGTACGGGCTCCACGCGTCGGCCACCGGCGCTCCGGGACCCGCCCGGGCCGGCCCGGCGGCCCCGCACGCTGAGGTCGACAACCGCCGACCGCTCGACGCAGAGCTTGTCTACGATCGTAGACATGACCGAGGACGCACCGGGCGACGACGGTGGTTCGCCTCCGCGACGGCGCAACGCCAGCGCCACCCGAGAGGCGATCCTGAACTCCGCGGTGGCCGCGTTCACCCGAGCCGGTTACGACGGCGCCGGAGTACGCGAAGTGGCCGGCGACGCGGGAGTGACCGCGATGCTCGTCAACCGCTACTTCGGGTCGAAGGAGCAACTCTTCGCCGAGGCCGTCGACCGAGCCTTCGCGCCCCGCACGGTGGTCGGCGACGACCTTGCCACGCTGGCCGAACAGGTGGCGGCCAGACTGGTCGCACGGACCGCGCCGGAGGCCGAGGACCCGGATCCGTTTCTGTTGATGCTGCGATCGGCGGCCAACCCCCGGGCTGCCGAGATCATCCGAGCCGGAGTCCAGCACCATGTCGGCCGCCACCTGACCCACCTGCTACCCGGTCCGAACGCCGCACAACGTGCGGAGCTGCTGCTGTCCCTGATCGCCGGGGTGTGGCTGATGCGCATTGTCATCAGCACGGACGGGCTGAGCGAGGCGGACCCGACCTGGCTCACCGGACAACTGCGGGACCTCGTACAGGTCATCGTCGACCGCCCGGCGGATCCCGCTGCCGAAGCCTGACCGCTACGGCGTGACCGGCGGTACGGTCGGCGCGGGCGGGTCCCGCGAGGAGTGGCCCTTCTGACCTGCGGTGGAGACCAGGGCCTCCCCAAGATCTCAGGGATCTCCGCTAGCATTGCCGCGTTCTGAGGCAGCTGCTGAAACGAGGCGACATGCGGTGGTTCCGGCTTCTGCTGGGTAGGAAGCAGGTCCAGCACGATCCGGGCCGACAGGAGGAGATGCTCCGGGACGTCCGGCACCGGTTCGGCGGCCGCGTACAGGCCCGGTTCTCCGACCAGGTCGATGCGGTTGCCCGGCTACTCGACGGTGACGACGGCCTGTCCGTAGCGGCCAGGATCATGCAGGAGTTCGCCGACGAGGCCCACACGGAGTTCCTCACCCAGGCTTTCGATCTGCACCGGCGTACCGGCCGGCGGCTCGTGGTCGACCGCCGGAACTATCGGCCACTGTGGAGGACCGCCGGGCCGGAGTTGCGGTGGCCGCTGTTCGGGTTGCCGTGCGGCTTCCACCCGTACGTACAGGTGGCCGCAGCCGTCACGGTCGCCGGCACCCGGGCGACCCGGCTCACGCGGGTGATCGACCCGAACCCGCTGCTGACCCACGTGTTCGAGGTGCTCGACCTCACCGCCGCCGGCTGGGAGTACGGCCGGGTCCGGGTGGACACCGACGCCGCCTCCCTGGCCAATCGGCTGATCTCCAGCGCCCGGGAGATCCGCGCGGCGATGGACAAGCCCCCTCCGCTACCGCCGCCGGCCCGGGAGCTGATGCGCCGCAACAACACCATCGACGTCTACGACCCGGCCGGCCACCAGGTGGTCAGCGCGATCAATCTGGGCGCGGAGATGAGACCGGCCCTACTGTCCTGAGACCGGTGCCGGCCGGGCAGCCTGCCGACGGCAGGGGTGGTCGGGCCGCAGCGGCGGATGCGGACCGGAGGATCTCGTCGATCACCGCGGCGAAGCGGCGGGGCGCCGCCAGAAAGGGAGAGTGCCCTCCGGCGATCCTTCGGCTGGCCGTGGCTCGAGCAGCCATCCTCTCCTGTAGTGCGAGAGGTATCGCCCGGTCGTCCTCGCAGAGGACGTACGTCGACGGGATGTGGCGCCAGGCGACACTCGTCACCTTGTCCGTGAATGACCGCAGGCTCTGTTTGACGAGTTGGTCGAGAGCCCGGGCCGCCGGCTCGTCGGCGATGTCGTGGTACAGCGCCACACGCGGGTTCCTCAGCAACCGGAAGGTGCCGCTGGTGTCGCTCGGCGCCTCCCGGCCGTGGAAGCTGAACACAGACTCGCCCTCGTCCAGCAGATAGGCGGTCAGGTAGATGAGGTGGGAGACACCGGCCGCGCCCGCCGTGCCCTGGGTGGCGGGAATGCCGCCGTACGAGTGTGCGAGCACGGCCACCGGCCCGTCGATCCCGGTCACCGCCTTCCGGATGACGTCGGCGTCGTCGTACATCGACCCGGTCGGGGCGGGATATCCGGCGCTCGGTAGCGCGGGCACCCGCGTCTCGTAACCACGCTCGGCGAGGGCGTCACAGGTGGCGGCCCAACTCGCGGGCCGGTGCCAGGCCCCGTGCGCGATGACGAGTGTGGGCCGACGTTCCGGACGGTTCATCCTCTCGCCTCCGTGAGGACCAGGTCGTCAGCGGACTCCACCGTCACGGGGTGCGGTACGCGAGCCACTCCTCGGCAAGCATCGCGAAGTCGAGTTCCGTGCTCCACTCCCCCTTGAAGAGTTCGTTGTGCACCAGTCGGGCCTCCTGCCGCATTCCCAACCGTCGCGCGACCCTCGCCGAGGGTTCGTTGCGTTCGTCGATCCGCGCGATGATGCGGTGCAGGCCGAGTTGGTCGAAGCCCAGCCGCAGCAGTCCGCGTGCCGCCTCGGTGGCGTACCCGTGCCCGCTGAAGTCAGGATTCACGACGTACCCGATTTCTCCGCCACCGTGTTCTCGGCTGTGCCAGAACAGCACCACGTCACCGACCAGCTGACCGGTACCGGCGTCCTCGATGCCGAGGGTCAGGGCCTGGCCCTCGTCCGTAAGCTCGGTGTTCGCCCACTGCGTGGCGAGCCGTTCGTCGATGACCTCGCGGGTCATCGGCTCGAAGGGTACGTAACGGCAGACGTCGGGCCGGCTTCGGTAGGCGAACAGCGCGTCGACGTCGTCGACGGTGAGCGGACGCAGCGACAACCGCTCGGTCCGGACCGGATAGACAGGACGCAGGGCGGACTGCTGGAGGACTGACACCCCACCATCCTGCCAGCCGCCCCGGCGCGCCGACCTTCGGATGCAGCACAGCGGCAGCGCGAACGAGTCAACGAGAGTCCGCGATCAGCCGCACGGCCAGCGCGCCGAACACGACCGCGGCGACCTGGTCCAGTCGGCGCCGCACCGCGGGTCGGTGCAGCACCTGTTGGGCGAGCCTGCCGGACAGCACGCCCACCGAGCCGTCGACGAGCAGGCCGACGACGACAAACAGACCGCCCAGGGCCAGCAACTGGGTGGCGACCGGCCAACTTCCGGTGCCCGTGCTGAGGAACTGTGGAATGAAGGCGAGGTAGAACAGGACAACCTTGGGATTGGCGATGTTGGTGAGGGTCGCCATCAGGTAGACCTTGCGAATCGACCGGGCGGCCGGTTGCCGGAGTTCGGGTGTCTCCGCCTGGCGTTGGCGACCTGCCCGTAGCGCGTCCACCGCGAGGTAGATCAGGAACACCGCGCCGGCGACCCGGACCCCGTCCAGGATCCACGGCGCCAACCGGAGCAGAGCGCTGAGCCCGAACGCGGCCGCGAACGTGTGAACGGCCAGGCCGGTCGACATGCCCACAGCGGCGACGAGGCCGGCGCGGGGGCCGCCGGTCAGGGAGTTGGCGATGATGAACATCATGTCCGGTCCTGGCGCGATGGAGAGCAGGAAGACGGCCAGGACGAAGGCGACGACGACTTCGATGTCCACGGGGCGGAGTCTAGACCTGGCCCAACTCGACGTACCGGGTCACGCCGTCGGCACGGGCGGCCAGCACCTCGGCCAGCAGGGCCCACTGCGGCTCTGACAGCAGCGACCGGGCCCGCTCGACCGGAACGAAGGCGTACTCGGCGAGTTCTGCGGGATCCAGCACGATCGCCGCCCGCCGGTCCGGCGGAAGTACCCCGCCGTCGAAGACGAAGAAGACCTTTCCGTCCGGACCGTTCGCCGTCCAGGCGACCACGAGCAGCGGACCGATCGACGCGTCGAGGCCCAGCTCCTCCCGTACCTCTCGGACGCAGGCCGCCCGGGGCGTCTCGTCCGCGTCGACGCCGCCGCCCGGCAGATTCCAGAACTCCTTGTACGTCGGATCCACCAGCAGTACCCGGTCGTCGTCGTCGAAGAAGACCGCCCCGGACGACACCTGTGGCCGGGCCGGCGTCGCCTCATGCGTGGTCAAGTTCCCTGGCCCTCATCCTCGCGAACGATCGGCTCACGGCGATGAGCCACTCCAGCTCATTGTCCTGGACGCTCGGCGGCTGCTCTGGCAGCGCCGCCGCTGGCTCGTACCCTTCCTGCCGGTTCTTGAGGCCCTCGTTGATCATCCGGGCGGCGTCGTCGGACGCCAGCGGTTCACCCGGCCGGACGGCCGCCGAGGCCGGCAGGTACGGCCGCAGCGCCAGATATCCGTCCCAGATCTCCACCATGCGCCGGTAGAGGCGGTAGTTCACGTCTCCCACAGCGACGGAGTCCCCCTCGGCGGCGGAATGCAGCGCGATCCCCGGAAAGGCGTCGTGCAACGCCGACCACAGCGGTTCGAGAGCGCGGTAGGCGCTGAGTTGGTCGACCCGGGTCTTCGGGCCCCAGCCGGGCATCGTGAGCCCGGCGAAGAAGACGATCTGGCCGAGGCTGGCGAACGGCTGGGCGATGTCGACCAGCGGTTCGACCCGGACGTCGGCGCTGATCAGGATCAGGTAGCTGCCCCGGCAGGCGCAGTATCCGAAGCTGACCAGCGCACCCAGGGCGGTGAGCCGCAGACCTCGGCGCAGCCACGGCAACTGCGCGGTGAGCCCGGCGAAGTGCCACGACCGGTACGCGATCGCGAGCAGCCCGGCACTGAGCGCCACCAGGAACATCACCAGGTACCAGAGCATCAGGGTCTCGCCGGCGTGGGTCTTCCAGAAGTGGATCGTGTACCGGTCGTGGATCGGCGCGACCACGATGAGCGCCGACATGGCGGCGACGATGACGAGCCCGACCGCCCAGTACACGCGGGCGCGATGCCGGGCCCGTGGCGCGGGGTACTGCCAGAAGGCCAACAACTGCAGGACGCACACGCTGAACAGGACCATGAACGAGTGGATGAACAGTTTCGTCAGGTTGGGGACCCCCAGGGCCGCGTCGATCGGCTGGTAGACCAGCCCGACGGTGAGGGTGAACGCCACCGCCGAGAACCCGAACGCGGCGACCATGGCGCGCAGCGCCGGGTTCGTCCAGTCCTGGCGCAGGTGGTTCAGTTTGTAGACGAAGGCGATCCAGCCTGCCAGCGCGCCGATTCCGTAGATCAGGTCATGCATCGGTACGACCACCTCGATGGTTCGGGGCCAACAGGGCGTCCTTGAGCCGGAGGGTGAGCGCGTTGTCCCCGCCACGGCCGGTCGGTGTCCGGTCCACCCGGCTCAGCAGGAGTGATGCCAGGACCTCCGCTTCCCGCTCCTGTTCATCGGAGTAGTGGCTGCGGCCCAGTAGCGCACGCACGAGCCCGGGATCCAGATCGGGGAAGAGCTGGCGGGGGTCGAGGCGCCGGTCGGTACCCAGAACGGAGTGTCCGCAGATGACGTGTGCCAATTCGTGGGCGACGATGTGGTCCTGGTGCATCGGCGTGGTGTTCGCCTCGTACGCGATGAGATCGGCGTCGGGTAGCGAGAGCCAGACGCCGCACGGCCGCGCCTCGTGCAGGGGCATCATGAGCAGGCGGATCGGCCGGTTCCGTTGCTGCCCGACGTGGGCACAGAGCGTCGCCATGCTCACCGTGGCCGGCAGTCGCAGGGCGGCGAGGCGGGCCGTACAGCGCCGTCGGAGCCGCCTGAACCGCCAGGAGGCCTTCCATCGACGGGTAGGGAGGATCATTTGTGAACTCCCCATGGCCGCACAAGGCAGGAGATCTCGAAAGCGATGTAGCCGGCTCCCACGGGGGAAGGAGTCGGCTACATCGATTAGGAACCATAGGTCATGACGGCGCGGAGAGCAAAGTCGGGGAGGAATCTCCCGTTGACCGGCCAGCATCGGCCACCCCCGTGCTGACGATGCTGGCCGGCGCCCGTGTGGACAAATGTGCCGAGCTCCGTCCACACTAGCTAACGGCTGATGCGCACACAATCCGATATAACTGCAATGTAAGCGTGGTGATACGGTGTCCGGTATGGCATGTGTTCATCTCAGCGAACGGCGGTGACAGCCGTGGCCGAGATGAAGGGCGGCTCGCTGGCCAATCGGATCGATCACCTGTTCAAGGCGGTGCAGCCGAAGGGACGCGAGTTCAGCTACGAAGAGGTCGCCCGGGGCTGCGAGGCCCTGACCGTGGGCACCTTCTCCAAGACGTACGTCTGGCAGTTGCGGACCGGGCAGCGCGACAACCCCACCAAGCGGCACCTGGAGGCGCTCGCCGCCTTCTTCGGCGTACCGGTCGCCTACTTCTTCGACCACCAGGTGGTCGACGACGTCAACTCCCAACTGGCCCTCGTCGCGGCGCTGCGCGACTCCGACGTCCGGGACATCGCGTTGCGCGCCCTGCACATGGACCACGCCACGCGCCAGTCGCTGGCCCGCATCGTCAACGAGATCAGCAAGATGCAGGGCGGTCACCCCGCCGTGAAGGACCCGGACGAGCAGGCCTGACCCGGCCGGGCGCCTGTCACACCTGGTTGCGCCGCCACTGCTGGTTGGTACCCGAGCCGCAGGTCCACTGCACCAACTGGGCGCCGTCGGTCGAGGCGGCGTTCAGCACGTCGAGGCACCTGCCGCTGTGCCGGGCGACGAGCTGGACGTAGCCCGTACCGAGGTCCTGGATTCGCCACTGCTGGTTGGTCGCCGTACCACAGGTCCACTGGGTGACCCGGACACCGTCTCCGGTGGCACCGACCCCGCCGTACACGTCGAGGCACTTGCCGCTGTTGGCGCTGACGACCTGGTGGTAGCCGCCACCCGCGTCGCGGAACCGCCACTGCTGGTTCGCCTGTCCGTTGGCCGTCCACTGCACGACGTCGGCGCCGTCGGCGGTCGAGCCGTTGAAGACGTCGACGAGCTTGCCGCTGTGCCGGGCGGCCAGGGTGTATGCGGCGGGCACCGGCACCGTGGACTGTGGAACGAGCCGGTACAGCCCGGAGCCGTGCGCGGGCAACGAGCGGGTGAGCACCCCGGTGGCGGTGCCGAGGTTCACCCCGGACCACAGGTCGGTGACGCTGGCCGAGCCGATACCCAGGTCCGCCAGCGTGACCGACACGTCGCTCGTCGCGGTGCCCCGGTTGAACAGGGCGACGTACCTGTGGTTGGTGCCCGGGACGTCCGCGGTCCATACCCGGTTGGTTCCGCCGTACAGCTCCCGGTTCGCGGTGCTGGCCTGGTCGACGGCGATGACCGCCGGGTTGGTCATGAGAGCCAACTCCGAGGCGCGGTTCTCGACCAGGTTGCCGCCCCACATCAGCGGCGACCGGGTGATGGACCAGAGCGTCATCAGGGTGCGCTGTTCGTCCGGGGTGAGATTGGAGTAGCGGGGCGAGCCGACGGGCCCCTGTTTCGACAGTCGCCCGATCGGGATCATGTCGGGGTCCGGCCACGCGCCGCTCGCCCGGTACGGCGTCCAGTCCCTCAGCTTGTCGAAGAGCGCGTCCACGCTGGCCCAGTTGTCCCACAGGTCGTTGACCACCCGCCACATGTGGGCGTTGGCCGCCACGTGGGTGCCGCTCGCCGTCGCTGTCGGGCCCGGAGAAAAACTGAGGACCATCGGACGGCCACTGCGTTCGATGGCCAGCCGGTACCCCTCGACCTCCGCCTGGCGGTACGTCGGCGCCGCGATGTCGTCGACCTTCACGTAGTCCACGCCCCAGCTCGCGTAGAGCTGGAACAGCGAGTCCAGGTACGCCTGAGCCCCGGCGTGACCCATGTCCAGGCCCCACATGAGATTCAGCCAGGCTGCGGTGGTGGTGTTGTCGACCTGGTTCGCCCGATAGCTCGTGCCGAGGATGGGGGTGTTGTCGGCGACCGCCTGACGCGGGATCCCCCGCATCAGGTGGATACCGAACTTCAGGCCGGCGGCGTGGATGTAGTCGGCCAGCGGCTTGAACCCGTTCGTGCCGCTCGCGGACGGGAAGCGCGTGGTGTCCGGCAGCAGCCGCCCGTTGGCGTCCATCCGCAGCCGTGGCTGGAGGTTGGCGTCCTGGTTCGGGCTTCCCGTGCCGCTGCCCGGGTAGTACCAGGCCCAGTCGATGACGACGTACTGCCAACCGTGCTGCCTCAGGTTGGTGCTCATGTAGTCGGCGTTGGCCTTCACCTGCGCCTCGGTCACATTCCAGTTGTACGAGTCGTAGCTGTTCCACCCCATCGGCGGAGTGGTCGCGACGCCGTTGGGCAGTGCGCTGGCCGCCGACCCCGTCCGCATCGGAACCTCCCCCAGCGTCGCCAGCAGCACGCCGAGCACCAGGGCCGCGCCTGCGGACCGTCGGACGTGAGAACCCATCGGTTCGCCCCTCCTCGATGTATCCGGACCCCGTGGATGGTGACTCGACAAGGGCAGTGTTAGCGCTAACATCATGCCCTGTCAATAGCTGGCGGCCGGTCCCGTCGACCCTCCCCCACCGGTACGCGCCGACGCTCCGGTCCGCTTGCCCCCGGCTACACATTGACCTACGCTGATTGCCGCTGTGAGCCGGGCAACGATCAGCGGGTCCGTAACGGGCCCATCCTGCCCCGGCTCCGGGGCCTTCCCTCAGAGGTAGGTCATGAAGAGACAACTCACCGTCCTCGGCGTCGCACTGCTCGTCGCCGCGGCATCCGTCCTGATGTTCGCGCGCCCCGCCGACGCCGCCGTGGGCCTGCGGGTCAGCGGCACCAACATCGTCGAGGCCAACGGCCAGCGGTTCATCATGCGGGGGGTCAACCACCCGCACGTCTGGTTCACCGGTCAGACCAGCGCGTTCGCCAACATCAAGGCGCTCGGTGCCAACACCGTGCGCGTGGTGCTGGGCAGCGGCAAGCGATGGGGTCCCTCCACCGACGTCGCCAACGTCATCTCGCTGTGCAAGCAGAACAGGCTGATCTGCGTCCTGGAGGTGCACGACACCACCGGATACGGCGAGGAGGGCGCGGCCGCCAGCCTCGACGAGGCGGTCGACTACTGGATCAGCCAGAAGAGCGCGCTCGTCGGCCAGGAGAACTACGTCGTCATCAACATCGGCAACGAACCGATCGGGAACACCAACGCCAGCCAGTGGATCAACGCCACCACCGGCGCCATCCAGAAGATGCGCAGCAACGGCTTCGAGCATCTGCTCATGGTCGACGCGCCGAACTGGGGTCAGGACTGGCAGTACGTCATGCGGGACAACGCCCAGACGATCCTGAACGCCGACAGCAGGCGCAACACCGTGCTGTCGATCCACATGTACGCCGTGTTCAACACCGCCGCCAGCATCACCGACTACCTCAACCGGTTCCAGAGCAACGGATGGCCGCTCGTCATCGGCGAGTTCGGCTGGCGGTTCAACCCCAACGAGGTGGACCACGACACGATCCTGGCCGAGGCCAACTCCCGGGGCCTCGGCTATCTCGCCTGGTCATGGAGCGGCAACACCGATCCGATCCTCGACATGACGGTCAACTTCGACCCCACCCAGCTCACCACCTGGGGTCAGCGGATCTTCAACGGCGCGAACGGCATCAGGTCCACGGCCAGGGAAGCCACGATCTACAGCGGCGGGCAGCCGACCACGACGCCGACCGCCACACCGCCGACGACCACGCCGCCGGTGACGCCGACGACCACGCCACCCGGCGCCACCCGGGCCTGCACCGCGACGTACTCGGTCGTGGGCCAGTGGTCCGGGGGCTTCCAGGGCGACGTGCGGGTCACCGCCGGCGGCAGCGCCATCAGCGGCTGGGCGGTCACGCTGGCGTTCCCCAACGGCCAGACGGTCAGCCAGGCCTGGAACGCCACGGTCACCACCAGCGGATCCACCGTCACCGCCCGCAACGTGGGCTACAACGGCAGCCTCGCCGCCGGAGCCGGCACCACGTTCGGCTTCATCGGTTCGTGGAACGGCAGCAACGGCGCACCGACCCTGACCTGCACCGCCACCTGAACCACCTGCACCACCTGCATCGCCACCTGAACCACCGGTAACCATCCGGGCCGGGCGCCCACCTCGCCCGGCCTTCGAACGGGCATCACCAGAGGGAAACGCGGACAGTAGCGGAGCCGCCGTCGGACAGCGATGGCGATGACACCGGTGATCCGTCCGACCCGGCCGTCTGGCCACCGATAAGATCCCAGGTCACCAGGGGGTCGAGGTATTTCGGCACCGCACCAGGCCACCGATGGCGTCGGCATGGGCGGCCCGCCGCGATACGGTCACGAAGGCACGATGCCAAACGGTGCTGCCGAGGAAAGGTGGACGGTCAGGATGACCGAAGAAGCAACCGCGCCGCGAACGGGCGCTCAGATCGGGGTGACCGGGCTGGCGGTCATGGGCCGGAACCTGGCCCGTAACCTGGCTCGACACGGGTTCACCGTGGCGGTGCACAACCGCTCGCCCGAGCGCACCCGGCGGCTGGTCGCCGAGCACGGCGACGAGGGCACCTTCGTGCCCGGCGAGTCGCTGGCCGACTTCGTCAACTCGCTGGAGCGGCCCCGCGCGGTCATCGTGATGGTCAAGGCGGGCGGGCCGACGGACGCGGTGATCGAGGAACTGGTGCCGCTGCTGGACGCCGGCGACATCGTGGTCGACTGCGGCAACGCCCACTTCGACGACACCCGCCGCCGCGAGGAGGCACTGCGCGAGCACGGTCTGCACTTCGTCGGCACCGGCGTCTCCGGCGGTGAGGAGGGCGCACTGCTCGGGCCGAGCATCATGCCGGGCGGCTCGGCCGAGTCGTACGCCAAGCTCGGGCCGATGTTCGAGTCGATCGCCGCGCAGGTCGACGGGGTGCCGTGCTGCGTGCACGTCGGACCGGACGGTGCCGGGCACTTCGTGAAGATGGTGCACAACGGCATCGAGTACGCCGACATGCAACTCATCGCCGAGGCCTACGACCTGCTGCGGGCCGGTCTGTCCGCGAGTCCGGCCGAGATCGCCGAGATCTTCCGCACCTGGAACTCGGGCGAGCTGGAGTCGTTCCTGATCGAGATCACCGCCGACGTGCTGGCCCACACCGACGCCAACGGTCAGCCGTTCGTCGACGTGGTGCTGGACCGGGCCGAGCAGAAGGGCACCGGCCGATGGACGGTGCAGAGCGCGCTCGACCTGGGCATCCCGATCACCGGCATCGCCGAGGCCACCTTCGCCCGGTCACTGTCCGGACACGCCGATCAACGGGCCGCCGCCGCCCGGGCCTTCCCCGACACCCCCGCCTGGCAGGTGGAGGACCGGGACGTGTTCGTCGAGGACGTCCGCAAGGCACTCCTCGCCTCGAAGATCGTGGCCTACGCGCAGGGCTTCGACCACATCCAGGCCGGCAGCCAGGAGTACGGCTGGCAGATCGACCGGGGTGCGGTGGCCAGCATCTGGCGTGGCGGGTGCATCATCCGCGCCCGCTTCCTGGACCGGATCCGCGAGGCGTACGACGACCAGCCGGACCTGCCGACGCTGCTGGTGGCGCCGTACTTCGCCAAGGCGACCGGCGACGGCGTACCGAGCTGGCGGAGGGTGGTGGCCGACGCCGCCCGGGCCGGGGTGCCCACCCCGGCGTTCTCCTCGTCGCTGGCCTACTTCGACGCGCTGCGCCGGGACCGACTGCCCGCCGCGCTGATTCAGGGGCTGCGGGACAACTTCGGGGCGCACACCTACCAGCGGGTCGACCGGCCGGGATCCTTCCACACCCTGTGGGCCGGCGACCGCTCCGAGCTGGCCAGCTGACGGCGTCCGGCGTACCTGGTGGCGAGCCACCAGGTACGCCGGATACCGGGGATCTCCTCGACCGGGGCGGGACCCCTGCACCGGTGTCAGGCCGACACGTGTGCCACCCCGGGCCTTCCGCTCTGCACGTAGACGCTGGCCCGCGTCGAGACCGGGGCTCCGGGCGCGTTGACGAAGGGCACGACCCGGTAGTCGGTACGCATTTCGCCACGGCCGAGGTGGCAGACCTGGTACCCGCGCTGGGAGTTGTGGAATTTCATGTGCGGGTTCTCGGCCAGCCAGGTGACGCCGAGCGCGTCCATGTCCGTCCCGTTGCCGCCCGAGCTGATCGACGTGCCGAGGAACTCGGTGCCGACCGTGCGCGAGCCCGGGTTGGCGAAGTCCAGCTTGAGGTCGGCGGCCACGCTGCGGTGAGCGTCGCCGGTGATGATGACGAAGTTCTCGACCCGTCGCGCCGCCACGCCCTCGAACAGCCGCTGGCGCGCGGCGGCGTACCCGTCCCAGGTGTCCATGCCGAACGTCTCCGCCGCGCCGTCGGTGTGGTCGGCCTCCATCGCGAAGATCTGGTTGCCGAGCACGTTCCACCGCGCGGTGGAGGCGCGGAGTCCGGCCAGCAGCCACGCCTCCTGCCTGGCGCCGAGCATCTGGCGGTTCGGGTCCCAGCGGAGCGACTGGTCGGTGAGCTGCTGGTCACGGAACCGCCGGGTGTCGAGCACGTCGAGTTGCAGCAGGTCGCCGAACCGCAGCCGCCGGTACACCTGCATCTCCGGGCCCCGGGGCATCGACGACGCACGCAGTGGCAGATTCTCGTAGTACGCCTGATAGGCGGCGGCCCGGCGGAGCCGGAACACGGCCGGGTCCTGGTCCGGCTCGGTGTCCGGCTGCGAGTGGTCACCGGCCCAGTTGTTCTCCACGTCGTGGTCGTCGGGGGCGACCACCCAGGGCGCGGCCGCGTGCGCCGCCCGCAGCGCCGGGTCGAGCTTGTACTGGGCGTACCGGATCCGGTAGTCCGTCAGGGAGAACGTCTCCACGGCCGGGAGGTGTGCGCGCCCGATCGAGCCCGCGCCGCCGCCCTCGTAGATGTAGTCCCCGAGGTGGACGACCAGGTCCAGGTCCTCGCGGGCCATGTGCTCGAACGCGGTGAAGTAGCCGTCGGTGTAGGCCTGGCAGCTCGCGAACGCGAAGGTCAGCGACTTGAGGGTGGTCCAGGGACGCGGTGCCGTGCGGGTCCGGCCCACCGGGCTGACCTGGTCAAAGACCCGGAACCGGTACCAGTACCCGCGGTCCGGCCGTAGGCCGCGCACCTCGGCATGCACCGAGTGCCCCCAGCTGGCCGTGGCCCGTTCGACGCCACGGCGCACCACCCGACGGAATCTCTCGTCCTCGGCCACCTCCCACCGCACGTTGACGGCGCGGTCGGGCATGCCCCCGAGCCCGTCGAGGGCGAGCGGGTCCGGCGCCAGGCGGGTCCAGAGCACGACGCCGTCGGGCGTCGGGTCGCCGGACGCGACGCCGAGCGTGAACGCGTAGCCCGGCAGGGTGAACCGGTCGTTCGAGACGGCGGACGTCGCCGAGGCGGGTTCGGCGGCGAGGATCGACGCGCCT
This sequence comes from Plantactinospora solaniradicis, assembly GCF_042658085.1. NCBI lineage: Bacteria > Bacillati > Actinomycetota > Actinomycetes > Micromonosporales > Micromonosporaceae > Plantactinospora > Plantactinospora solaniradicis. The sequence goes on from NZ_JBHSPR010000013.1 coordinate 228,771, forward strand.
GCGGCGATGCCGCCCAGGGCAAGGAACTGACGACGGGGCAGCGGGGACTGCGTCATGGGGGGTGCCTTCCGGGCAGTGGTCGGTGTTGCCTTTGTTCGTGATCATCCCAACTGCCCGACATGACACCCGCTGGAACACGTGGTGAACAGAACCGCTCGTACATCGGATCCGGATGCACCCGGTGCCGCCGTCCGATGTAGACCCGACGCAGCTCCGTGCCGCCTCCGCACCGCGTCGGGTTCCGTCAGTCCAAAGTAGGCAGATGGACACCCGTCGCATTGATCGAAGCGATCCGGGCGCTCTAGGATGGCGGCGCATCTGATCTGGGAGCGCTCCCGAGGTGGCGGCGCTCCGCCCACAACGGAATACACGGGGGAGCATGCTCATGCGGGTTGGCAGAGCCGTGATGACGGCGGCGGTAACGCTCACAGTGACGATCGGCGGCGGCGGTGCCGCCTGGGCGAGTCCTGGTGACCCGCACCGGGGCACGCTGGCCGTCGCCCAGTCCTCGTTGCCGGACGGTTGGACACTGACGAAGGCGGCGTCCGGGTTCGAACTCACCTGGCATTCGGAGCAACTGGTACGGACCGGCGACGCCGCGGTCGAGTTCCACGCCGGAGGCCGGCTGCTCGGCCGGCCCGGGGCCGCACCAGACCAGCGCGGTTTCCACCTGGCCATCGACGACGTCACCGCACAAAACCTGACCGATCTCCAGGTGCGGGCCAGCGGGCGGCGCCTCGACGTCGCGGTGGACCCGACGATCCCCCGCACGGCCACGGCACCGCCGACGCTGGCGGCCGCCCAACTGCCACCCAACGCGGTCGACCCGGGCGTGCCGGGTCCATACTCGACGCTCTCCGGCGAGTACACGCTGCCCGACGTGACGCTGCCAGGCTTCGCGGTGCCGGTGGAGATGCGCGGCTACGTCGTGGCGCCGCAGGGTACGTCCGGCCAGCGCCCACTGGTGTTGATCCTGCATGGTCGGCACCCCACCTGCTACCAGGGCACGGCCGAGCCGACCACGGTCTGGCCCTGCCCCAGTGGCTGGAACGCGCTGCCGAGTCACCGTGGGTACGAACGGATCCAGCAGCTACTCGCCTCGCAGGGTTACGTGACCGTGTCCATCTCCGCGAACGGCATCAACGCGCAGGACGGTGCCGGCCTGCCGCCCCAGGACGCCGGTGCACAGGCCCGGTCGTCCCTGGTCCGGTTGCATCTGGGCCGCTGGGCGAACTGGGCCGGCACGGGCCGCCCCACCGCACCCGACGTGGTACGGAACGCCCCCGTGCCGAACATGTCCAACGTCCTGCTGGTCGGGCACTCCCGAGGTGGCGAGGGCGTCAGCCGGGCTGCCGTCGACAGCGTCAACCGGCCGCCCGCCGCTCAGGACGGATACCCGGGAACGGTCGGCTGGCAGATCCGTGGGCTGGCGTTGATCGCACCGTCGATCTACAGCCACAACCCCGCTCCCGACGTACCGTCGGTGACCATCCTGCCGAGCTGCGACGGTGACCTGTCCGACCTGGAAGGCGAGTTGTACCTGGACGCGACCCGTGGCGTCGGCCGTGGGTTCGCCCTGCACGGCGCCGCCTACGTGCTCGGCGCCAACCACAACTACTTCAACACCGAGTGGACCCCCGGCCTGTCCGCGGCGAAGTCCTGGGACGACTACCCCAGCCCGCACGACCCGGTCTGCCGGTCGGCCTCGCCGACCCGGCTGACGCCCGTCCAGCAACAGAACGTCGGCGCCACCTACGTGGCGGCCGCCGCCGCAACGTTCGTGGCCGCCAACGACCAGGTACGCCCGCTGCTGGACGGATCGGGCTTCCGGGCACCCTCGACGGACCCGGCCACGGTGGTCAGCCACGCGGTGGGCGGCAACCGGACAGGTCTGATCGTGCCCACCGCCTCGACCGTGGTGAGCGGCGCGAACGGCCGGCTCTGCGAACAGGTCGTCCCGGCGGGTTCGTCCACCGGCTGCGAGAACCCGAAGTCGCCGCACTTCGCCCCGTTCGACCCGGTCAGCCCCGAGGCCGGCCGGCACGCCGTCCTGGTGACCTGGGCGACGCCCGGCGCACCGGTCAGTATCCGGCCGCCGGCACCGGTTTCGCTCTCCAGCGCACAGTCGGTGGCGATGCGGGTCGTCGTTCCGCCCGGCTCGCCGGGCACCCAGTTCGACGTCGCCATCACGGACTCCGCGGGCCGCCGCGCCACGCTCGGCACGACCACCCTCGACCCCTGGCCCGCCCCGACGCAGACGTCGTCCGACTGGGGCCACGAGGTGCGGATGCCGCTGACCAACGCCAGCGCGGCCGGGCTGAACCTCAGCCAGGTCGCGACGCTGGAGGTGGTGCCGCGCGCGGGCGAAACCTGGGCCAGGATCTGGCTGATCGACGCCTGGGGCTGGCGGTCCGGAACTCCGGCCCCGCAGCCGGTGTCGCGGCCCCGGCTGGACCTGGGTGAGCGGACGGTCCAGGAGGGCAATTCCGGGACCGTCACCTATCAGGTACCGACCCAGGTCTCCGGCAGTGGTACCGGCCAGGTACGGGTGTTCGTCGTGGATCCCGTCACGGGGCTCGCCACGGCCAGCGTCGTGACCGTCCCGTCCGGCAGCACCAGCATCTCCGTCCCGATCGCGGTGACCGGCAACACCCAGCCCGGAGACGGCCGGAGGTACGTCGTGGCGGTCAAGGCCGTTCAAGGGGTGGCCGTGGGCGACGCCTACGGGCAGTTGACCGTCCAGGACGACGACGCCTGACCAGATCCGCCCGACGGTGAGGGCGTCCCGCACGACCTGCGGGACGCCCTCACCGGGGCACGGGGGTGTGCACCGCCGAACCCGGCGGTGCACATGCCGTTAGAGCCTCGCGGGCTTGCGGCCGACGCCGACCAGATTGTCCAGCGGGCGCGGTGGGCCGGACGGGTCGGGATCGGGTCGCCACCGGGTGACATCCACCAGGCCGGGCTCGACCAGCTCCAGACCATCGAAGTAACTGGCGATCTCTTCGGGGCTACGCATCGCGTACGGCGGGTTGGCCGACTCGTTCCAGATCCTCATCACGTCGTTGAGTTCCTGGTTGGTGTCGGTGCCGTCGACGACCACCAGGTGACTGCCGACGGCCAGGGAATCCATGAGCCGTCGCACGATCGACCGGGCCTCGTCGACGGTGGGCAGGTGGGCCAGGATCCCGGACAGCATGAGCGCGACCGGCCGGGTGAGGTCGAGCGTCCGCCCCGCCTCCCGCAGGATCGTCTCGGTGTCCCGGAGGTCGGCCTCGACGTAGTCCGTGGCGCCCTCGGGGCCACTGGTCAGCAGGGCCCGGGCGTGCACGAGCACGAGCGGGTCGTAGTCGACGTAGACGATGCGGGCCGCCGGGGCCGCCGCCTGGGCCACCTCGTGCGTGTTGTTGGTGGTGGGCAGCCCGGTGCCGACGTCCAGGAACTGCGTGACACCGGCCTCGCCGGCCAGGTACCGCACGGCCCGGTTCAGCACGGCACGGTCGGCACGGGCAATGTCGACGATGATCGGATAGGCCGCCGCGATCTCGTCGCCGAGGGCACGGTCGACGGCGTAGTTGTCCTTGCCGCCGAGCCAGTAGTTCCAGACCCGGGCCGTCTGCGGAACGGTGCTGTCAATCCTGGGTCCGGCCGTCCGCTCCTCAGTGGACGGATCTGTCTCCTCGGTCACGCGCACTACCCCTCGGTCCGTCGCCGTCCAATGACGCGCCAAGGATACATTCGGTCACCGGGTCGTCCCGTCGAAGTCGTGGATGATCCGCTCCAGGATCTGGACGGTGTCCTCCAACGGAGCGGCCTCGACGAACAGGCGGTTCACCGCGTCGAAGTAGCACTCGACGTCCTCGCGCTTGTCCAGATACAGCGCGCTCGTCAACTGTTCGATGTAGACCAGGTCGGGCAGGTCCTGCTGGGGAAAACGCAGGATGCTGAAGGCCCCACCGGCCGCGGCGTGTCCACCGGCGACAAGTGGAAGCACCTGGAGCCGCACGTTGGGCTTCTTCGTGACGATGCAGATCAGCGCCTCGAGCTGGTCACGCATCACGTGCGGGCCACCGACCGGACGCCGTAGCGCGGCCTCGTCCACCACCGCCCACAGCTTGGGCGGATCCGGGCGGCTGAGCACCTGTTGCCGCTCCAGCCGCAGACCTACCCGCCGCGCGACCTCGTCCTCCCGCGCCGCACCGTGGCCGAGGCGCACGACCGCCCGCGCGTACTCCTCGGTCTGTAGCAGCCCAGGGACGAACTGGACCTCGTAGCTCCGGATCAGCGTCGCCGTCGCTTCCAGACCCAGGTAACGCTGGAACCAGTTCGGCGTGACATCGCTGTACGGATGCCACCACCCCGGTGCGTTGGCCTCGCGGACCCGCGCCAGCAGCGCCGCCCGTTCCCGCTCGTCATCCACGCCGTAGAGGGACAACAGGTCCAGTACGTCGCGCTCCTTGAAGCCGACCCGGCCCAGCTCCATCCGACTGATCTTCGACTCCGAGGCGCGGATCGGCTCGCCAGCCTCCGCCCTGGTCAGGCCCCGCTCCTCGCGCAATCGCCGCAACTGCGCACCCAACACTGTCCGCACGGCTGTGGGACCGTCCTGCTGTGGTTGTGCACTCACCCTGCACCTCCGGGTTCTGCCCGATGCCAAGCATGCCACCGGTCTTCCGCCAGAGCTACCATCCGGCGACCCCTCGGCCGACGCCGGCCGGTCCGGTGGAGTACCGACGGCCGAACGGGCGGCACGGCACCACGAAGCCGGGCCGGTGCCGTGGGGTCAGTCGGCGCGGCCGGCGGCCGGTGGCCGGGGTGGCACCGGTGTGGAGACGACGAACGAACTGGTGGTCTGCCCGTACAACAGAAACTGGTCAAGGACGCCCTCCAACGCCTCGATACTCGGCACGTGCACCTTGAGCAGGAAGCAGTCCTCACCGGAGATCCGGTGGCACTCGCTGACCTCGGGCACCTGACCGGCCAGCTTGGCGATCCTGGGCAGTTGCCCCGGACCGGGCCGGACCCGTACCCATGCGGCGACCGGAAGTCCGACGGCCGCCGGATCGACGTCGAGGCGGTAACCACGGATCACGCCGGCCTGTTCCAGCCGGGTCACCCGCTCCCGGATCGCGGGCGCGGACATGCCGACGCGGCGGGCCAGTTCCGAGGCGGTCAACCGGGGGTCGTCGGCGAGAATGTCGAGGAGTCGCCGATTGACGTCGTCCAGCAGTGACTTTCCATCTGGAATGCCCTTCGGCGGTCTTGCCGACCTCGACGGCGACATCAGCGCACCCTGACCTTCGTTTCGACATGGACCTTGGCCTGCATACCTTCAACCATAGTGAGGTGGCCGAGACCGATTCGACGGCGGCGCGGACGACCCCCGGAACCGGCGGGCTCGCCGAGCGCGTACCGCCGCACGCGTACTTCGTCGTCAGCGCGGTCTTCCACTATCTGGGCCCGGCGTTCGCGGTGCTGCTGTTCGCCCGGGTCGACGTCCTCGGGGTGGCCTGGCTGCGCATCGCCTCCGCGGCGATGATCCTCGCGCTGTGGCGGCGACCGTGGCGCACCTGGCGACGCCTGGACCCTCCGACGCGCCGGCTCCTGCTCGGCTGGGCCGCCGCGCTGGCCCTCATGAACAGCTGCTTCTACCTGGCGATCGACCGGCTCCCGCTCGGCACGGTCGCGGCCATCGAGTTCGTACCCGTGATTGCCCTGGCGGCGCTCGGCACACGCACCGGACGCAACGCCGCCGCCCTCGCCATCGCCGTCGGCGGGGTGTACCTGCTGACCGACGTCCGGCTCGCCGCCGAACCCCTCGGGATCGCCCTGGCCGTGGCGAACGCCGGGCTGTTCAGCGTGTACATCGTCGTGGGCCACCGGGTCGCGCGGAGTCCGGCCGTACGCGGCATCGACGGCCTGGCGCTCTCGATGCTCATCGCGGCGGTCATCGCGCTGCCGATCGGCATCACCGGTGCCGTGCCGGCGTTCACGGACCCGGTCGCCCTGGCCGCCGGGGTCGGCGTCGGGCTCTCGTCCTCGGTCGTCCCGTACGTCTGCGACCAGCTCGCCATGGCCCGACTCACCCGCCACGCGTACGCCCTGCTGGTGTCGCTGTTGCCCGCGACCGCCACGGTCGTCGGGGTGGTCGTCCTCACCCAGATCCCCACCACCGCCGAACTGGTCGGCGTCGTCCTCGTCGTCTGCGGAGTCGCCCTGCACCAGGAGCGGCACGCCCCGGCGAGCGCGGCCTGACCGGGCCGGCACCGAACGAAGGGAGCCACAGTGGAGTACCGCCGACTGGGTACGTCCGGCCTGAAGGTCTCGCGGATCGGCCTCGGCATGATGAGCTACGGCGACCCGGCCGCCCTGTCCTGGAGCCTGACCGAGGAGGCGGCCGAGCCGATCGTCCGACGTGCCGTGGAGGCCGGCGTGACGTTCTTCGACACCGCCGACATGTACTCGGACGGCGCCAGCGAGGAGATCACCGGACGGCTGCTCCGGCGGCTGTTCCGGCGACGCGGCGACTACGTCCTGGCGACCAAGGTCTACTACCCGATGGGCGAGGGCCCGAACGACCGGGGACTGTCCCGGGCACACATCATGGACTCCGTCGACGCCTCGCTGCGGCGGCTGGGCACCGACCACATCGACCTGTACCAGATCCACCGCTGGGACGCCGAAACCCCCATCGAGGAAACCATGGCGGCACTGCACGACGTCGTACGGGCCGGAAAGGTGCGGTACCTCGGCGCCTCCCTGATGCACGCGTGGCAGTTCGCGAAGGCCCAGTACGCGGCACAGGCGATCGGTGGCACCCGGTTCGTGTCCATGCAGACCCGCTACAACCTCGTCTACCGGGAGGAGGAGCGGGAGATGCTGCCGCTCTGCCTGGACCAGGGGGTGGGCGTCCTTCCGTACAGCCCGCTCGCCCGTGGGCTGCTCGCCCGCGCGGCCGAGCGGGACCACCCGAGCCGGACGCCCCGCGCGATCGACGAGAAGGGGACCTGGTCGAGGGTTGTCGACAACGACCACGATGTCGTCGACGCGCTGCGGGCGGTCGCCGCCGACCGGGCCCTGCCGCCCGCGCGGATCGCGCTGGCCTGGCTGCTCGACAACGCGGCGGTGACCGCCCCGATCATCGGAGCGACCCGGCCGGACCATCTCGACGACGCGGTGGCGACCGTCGGCCTCTCCCTCGACGAGCAGGAGCGGGCGAGGCTGGAGACGCCGTACCTGCCGCACGTCCGGTACGGCTACGAATAGCCGTACCCCGGCGGACGGCGCTGCCCTCCCGTTGGATGGCGGTGACCCGTCGCTGTCACGCGGAACGGGCCACCGCCACCAGCCGGGCGTCGGTCAGCGGTAGGTGATGTCGGAGCTGCTGTAGATGCAGTTGACGCCGTCCGCGCCCTCACCGATCAGTACGGGCTCGCTACCGCTGGACACGCCGCGGTACTTCTGGCAGACGGCCGCGTCGCCGTAGATGGTGATCCGGGTGAAGCGGGCGGTGTCACCCCAGTTGGTGTTGATGCCGGCAACGGCGTCGGCGTTGCGGACGGTCACGTTGTCCATCACGACGTGCCGCTGGTACGAGCTGGAGCAGTTGCCGCAGGCCCGGTAGAGCTTGCCGATGTTCTCGGCGTAGAAGCCGGAGATGTGGACGGTACCGGAGCCGTTGTGCTGGAACACCTTGTCGGACGCGGCTCGGGCGCCGCCCCCGATGACGTTGTAGGTGCTGCCACCGCGGAAGGTCGCGGCGTCCTCGCCCACGTCCTCCCACCAGACGTTGCGGATGGTGCAGTTGCCCTCGCAGTGGATGCCGTCACCGGCGGGCGCGCCGAGGATGACGTTCTGGATGGTGGCGCCGGCGGCGAGTTCGAATACCGGGTCCTGGCTCTCGCCCTGCCCGCCGTCGCCGATGCAGCAGTAGCGGCGCATTCCACCGTCGAAGGTGCCGGTGACCTGGATCGTGCCGTTGTTGACCGGCGCGTTGCCGGTCGGTGTCGGCCAGGTCGTACTGGGTGGCGTCGTCGTGGGGGGCGCGGTGGTGGGCGGGTTGTTCGGCGTCGTCGGATTCGGCGTCGGGGGGTTGGTTCCCGAGGTCGTCACCGACACGTCGTCGAACGCGGCGCTCGCGTAGACCGTCTGCAGGCCGATGCGCCCGGTGCCGGACACCGAACTGGAGCCCTGCGCGACCTGGGCGCCGTCCACGGTTCCCCGCACGGTCGAGTCGCTGACCTCGATCGCGAGCGTGTACCAGGTGCCGGTGGCGACCGTACGGGAGGCGCCGCCGATGACGGTGACGGTGCTGCCCTTGACGGCCTGGAGTTGCACCTGGTTGCCGGGCAGCAGCGCCAGCCGGTAGAAGGTGGTGGACCCGGTGGCCCTGGCCAGCAGCCCGACCTGACCGCCTGAGCCGAAACTCAGCGGCTTGACCCGGGCCTGCACGGCGTAGGAGGTCCAACTGGTCGTACCGGCGAACAGCCGGGCGTTCTCACTCCCGGCGTTGGACTGCCGGACCGCCTGGGAACCGTCGGCGACGACCGCCCAGGTACCGCCGGACTTGGACCAGCCGCTGGTGTTGCCGTCCTCGAAGTCGTCGTTGAACAGTGACGCGGCCTGCGCCGTGTGGCTGAAGCCGATGGCACCGACGACCAGCACCGCGACGGCGCCGGTGACCAGCGACCACCGACGCCATCGTCGACGGACCAGGGGGCGGGAGAACATGAGGAACCTCCAGGGGCGGGACGGAAGTGGGTTCCACGCACGTGCGGCGCGGCGTACGGCGCCCGAGAGCAGGTCGCGGCCGGGTCGGCAGCGTCGGGAGCCGGACTCAGGAAAGCGCGTTCCCAGGACACCTGCAAGATCGGGTTGGGTTTGTTGGCGCCCTCCGCGGCCGGGCTCCGATTGCTGTTATCCGCCGGCCCCGTCTCACGTCAACGAAGGTAGGCCACGCCCAGGCCACCTCCCCGGCGGGAGGTCGAACCATGCAAATATGACGATCAGGTGGTGAGGAGAGGAGGTCGCCCTGCGGACAGCGGTCGACTCCGCCCTCGTCAACGCGGCCCGGAGCGGGGACGAGCAGGCCATGGCGGCACTGGTGGCCGAGGCCATGCCGCTCGTATACAACGTGGTGGGCAAGGCCCTTCACGGCAGCCCCGACGTCGACGACGTGGTCCAGGAGACGATGCTCCGGGTCGTACGGGGAATTGTCGGGCTCAAGGATCCGGATCGCTTCCGCGCCTGGGTGATCTCGATCGCCTACCGTCAGATGCAGGATCGCGGCCGTTCGATCCGGGTCGCGACCGCGCTGGGGCCACTCGTCGGCGACGTATCGGAGTGGCCCGACCCGGCCGGCGATTTCGTCGACTCGACCATGTTCCGGCTCCACCTCTCCGGCGAACGCCGGGAGACCTACGAGGCCAGCCGATGGCTGACCGCCGAGGAACAGCGCGTCCTGCGGCTGTGGTGGCAGGAGTCCGCCGGCCTGCTCACCCGCGCGGACCTCGCCACCCGGCTCGGGCTCACCCCCGCGCACGCGGCGGTACGGGTGCAGCGGGTGAAGGCGCAGCTCGCACTCGCCCGTACGCTCTTGCGGGCCTGGCACGCGATCCCGCGATGTGCCGAGCTGGCCGTCGCGGGAGGCAAGCTGAGCGGGCCGTCGGATCCGCGATGGTTGAAGCGCCTCGGCCGGCACGTCCGACGCTGCGAGGTCTGTCTCGCCCACGAGCGGGAACTCATCCCCGCGGAACATCTGATCGCGGGTGCCAACCTGGCGCCCGTCCTCGCCGGGCTGGCCGGGTCGGCCGGCGCCGCGGCCACCGCCGGCGGGGCGGCCGCGCCCGCCTGGAGCCTGTGGGATCCGCTCCAGCGGGCCGTCAGATACCTGATGGCGAAGTTCCTGCCGGTCGGGGGAATCGTCGCGATCGGTACGGCCGGGGCGGTCGTCTACGCGGTGGCCTACCCGCCGTACCAGGAGAGCGGTCCCGGACTCGCGATCCCGTCGGTGCAGGCGTCGAACCGGGCGTCACCCGCCGCGCCGACGACGGGTCCGGGGAGCACATCGGCCCCGACCCCAGCACCGGCCGGCGGCGTCAACGGCGTCACGACCGCCTCCTACTACGTCGCGCCGAACGGCAGCGACACGAACCCCGGGAGCGTCGACCTCCCCTTCGCCACCCTCGACAGAGCGGCATCGGTGGTTCGTCCCGGCCAGAGCATCGCGCTGCGCGGCGGGGTGTACCGGCCCACCCGTCCGGTCGAGATCACCACGAGCGGGACGGCGGATCGGCGCATCGTGCTGAGCAACTACCGCACCGAGATTCCGGTCATCGACGCCTCGGGTATCCCGGCCGACGCGGCGTACGTCACCCAGCGGGCGAGCTACTGGACCGTCCAGGGACTGGAGATACAGGGCGCACCCGGGAACGCGTACGTCTGCCGATCATGCGCGCACAGCGTCTTCCGAGGGCTGTCGTTCCACGACAACGGGCAGACCGGACTGTTGCTGCGGGACGCGGACACCACCGGCAACCTGGTCGTCGACAGCGACTTCTTCCGCAACCACGACAACGCGACGAACGGGGAGTACGCCGACGGCCTGGGCATCGAGTACGGCTCCGGCACCGGGAACGTCGTACGGGGCTGCCGACTGTACGAGAACGCCGACGACGGCCTGGGCCTGCACGAGTTCACCGGCGCGGTCACCATCGACCGCACCTGGTCGTTCGGCAACGGCGTCAACCGCTGGGAGATCGCCCCCTTCGACGGCGACGGCTACGGGTTCAAACTCGGCGGCGGCACCCAACCCGCTCCGGTTGACCACGTGGTCACCGGCAGCGCGGCGTGGGACAACGCCGGGTACGGGTTCACCGAGAGCGGAAACACCGGCACGCTGACGGTTCGCCGCAACACGGCCTTCCGCAACGGAAAGACCGGCTTCGCCTTCGCGCGCTCGACATCGCTCCTGCGCCAGAACCTGGCCGTCGGCAACGGCCGCGACACCCAGTTCGGTGCCGGCGTGGACGCGGCGGACAACTCCTGGGACCAGGCCGGATGGAGCGACGCGGTGCTGCTCACCACCGATCCGGCGTCCACATTGGCCCCGAGGACACCGGGCGGCGGTCTGCCACCGACGACGTTCCTGACCAACAACCGGGACGACGGCATCGGCGCTTCCATGGGACCCTGACCGGAGTCCGGGAGATCGGATCGGGCTACTCGACGTAGCGGCGCAGCGCGGTCCGGATCTGCGCCTCGGTCGGCGTACTGACCTGCTGCTCGTCCGGATCCTGCCGGCCGTAGAGCAGGAACAGGCACTCGGCGTCGGCACCGTCGATCCGGGTCCGCCCAATGATCTTCGCGGTGCGCGCCTCGCGGATGACGAGCGTGTACCGCCCGAGCACCATGTCCTGGACGACCCGCTTGCCGTCGCCGAAGTAGCTGCACTCGTCGAGCACCCGGCCCTTCCGCAACTGGACGCAGGCGACGATCTGGATCTTCGCCGGGTTGTCCGAGTACCAACGCGCCGGTCCCCTGACGAAGTTCTCGTCGACGTAGACCGGGTGCGGCGCGCGGCCGGCGTACCGCGCCGCTCCGGTGAAGCCCTGGCCACGGCAGACGTCCGAATACCCGTAGATGGTCTCGGGCAGTGCGGGCCGAGGCGGTGGAACGGGCGACGGTGTCGGGCTCGGCCGGGTGGGCGAGGGCCTCGGAGCCGCCGACGGCGTGGGCCTGGTGGCGGCCGGACGGATCTCGTCGGCCGGCTCGTCGATCGCCGCGAACGCGACGCCGGGGAGCAACGCGAGCACCACCAGCCCCGCGAGGGAGGCGAGGTGGCGACGACGGCGATCCCGGGCGCGTCCGGCGGGGGTGACGGCGGCGGGGACGAAGATCGCGGTGCCCGGCCGACCGGATTCCGCCGGGGGTCGCAGTGCGGCGATCATCCCGGTCGCGGCGGTCGCCTCCGGCACCGGCCCGCTGAACCAGGCCCGCAGCTCGCCGGTCCGGCCGATGACGATCCGCTCCCCCGCCACGAGGCGGACCGACTCGATCAGCTCCCACGGCAGACGGTCACCGTCCGCCACCCGCTCCACCCCGTCGGCCGTCACCGCGAGTGGGCCGAACTCCACCCGCTCGCCGGCCCGCGCCGAAGCCACGTGGCGCGCCACGACGACGGGCCGGACGCCCTGCTCGACCGCTTCCACCAGGTCGGTCAGCGGCGCCAATCCGTCCAGGACGAACCGGACGGGTTCGACCGCCCCGACCGGGTGGACGCTGATCGCCCGACTGCCGTCCGGCCCGATCCGCACCGGGCCGCCCACCGACTCCCACCGGACCACCAGCGGCGGACCGCCGTCGAACACGTCGACGAATCCTCGCTCGTACACCACCAGCCACCGGCGACCGCCGACCGGCGGCAGGAGGCCCGCGTACGCCGCGGCACCGAGCGCGGCCACGGGAACGAGCACGACGCCGACCGCCGGCAGCCCCACCAGGAACGACAGCACCGCGAGTACGACCGCAGCCCCGACCGCGACCCAGATCGCGGTGAACGGATCGGCACGCCAGGCCCGGTAGGTGGCCACCCGCAGACCGAGATCCTGCTCGGCCGCCCCGATGGCGACGGTCCCAGGAGGACGAAGCAGCATGGGCACCTCCGGTGGGATCGTCGACGACCCACCGCCGCCGCACGACGATTGTCGCCGCTCCCGTCGGCAACCCGTGGTGGTCGTTCGTCGGGTCGTTCGACACCGGAACGCTCCCCGCGACCCGACGGCGTCGCACGGGCAACCCGACGTCCTGCACACCGTCGTCCCGGCCGACCAGGCTGCGACCGATGCCCCGGCTCGCGCTCAACTCGATCGCCGCCCGCCCGATAACCCCTGGTCAGCGACGTGTCAGACTGTTCCGGTCAGCTGGGGCGGCTGTTGGGGACGGCTCGGGACGGGCGGGTGTCGGGAAGTGGCGCGGGATGATCGAAATCCGTAGCTTCGCGGAGACCGACCGCGCCGAGCTACGGAAGCTGTTCGGCCGGGCGGGAGCGGGGTCTCCGTCTTCTTCCCTGTGGGGGCACGAAGAGTCCGAGGCGGCCATGTACCTGGAGCCGTACATGGGCCAGGAACCGGACTCGTTGTTTGTCGCCGTGGTGGGTGGCGATGTCGTCGGCTACCTGGCGGGCTGCCTCGACAGCTCGACGTTTCCCAGCGAAAGAGCGCGCATGGAGAGGGCGATCACGAAGTATCGGCTGATTTTCCGCCCCCGGCCCGCGGCCTTCCTCGCTCGCGGGATGGTCGACATGGCGTCGGCCGCGATCCGGCGGAGGCCCACCGCGGGAGCCTTCGACGACGCCCGTTGGCCGGCGCATCTGCACATCAACGTGGCGCCCCCGGCCCGGGGAACCGGTGCCGCCGACCGGCTGATGAAGCGATGGTTCGATCGGCTCAGAGACACCGGCTCGCCCGGGTGCCACCTGCAGACCCTCGCCGAGAACACGCGTGCGGTGCGATTCTTCGAACGCGCGGGCTTCGCCAGGCATGGTCCGACCGCACTGGTTCCCGGCGCCAGACAGGGCGGCCGGCAACTCCACCAGCAGACGATGGTCTGGCGGCCGTAGGCGCCCCGGACTCCACGCGGTGCTGCTGTTCTTCGTCGGACTCGGCGCGCCGCCGGCCGCCGTACGCGGTCACCGGGGCCGGTACGCGGCCAGGATCGTCTCCGAGATGAAGCCTGGGGCATCTGCCCGGTCCAGCCGCCCGGTGGCCACGTCCGTCGCCGCGCCGTGGATGACGTGGTGCAGGACGCCGGCCAACCAGCTCGCCGGTAGGTCGTCGCGGAAGACTCCCTCGGCCTGACCGCGAACGATCAGGTCACCGACGCGTTGCTCGGGTTTGGCGTGCAGATCGTGCAGCCGTCCGGGCGGCAGGGTCTTCTGCGCCGCCTCGAGGACGGCGCTCGACTGGGCGATCAGTAGCCAACTCGATTCGATCAGGGCCCGGAGGGTCTCCCGGGGGTCGCCGGTGAGATCCACCGCCGCCAGTACCTGGTCCCCTTCGTGGAGCAGTCGGATCAGCGCGGCCTCCACCAGGGCGTCCCGGGACGGAAAGTGTCCGTACAGGGTCACCCGACCGACCCCTGCCGCCTGGGCGATCTCGATGACGCTCGCGTCCGCGTTCCGACTCAGGCAGGCGACGGCCGCGCCAAGGATCTTCTCCGCGTTGTGCTGGGCGTCCGCCCTGCGCGTGGGCTTGCTACCGGAGCGAGACATGCCACCTCTCAAGTCGTACAGGCCTGTATGAGTTACAGTACCGGACGGAACTCGTACACGACTGTACGACTTAATCTGAAGGGGGCGGAACGTCATGACCGAAGCCGTGACCTCCACCAGTCCGACCCGCAGCCCCGATCCACGCCGCTGGCGGATCCTCGGAGTCGTCGGCATCGCCCAACTGATGCTGATCCTGGACGTCACCGTTGTCGCAATCGCCCTGCCCCACATCGGCGCGGAGCTCGGGCTGGAGCGCGAGACCCTCACCTGGGTGGTGAGTGGTTACACCCTTGCCTTCGGCGGTCTCCTCCTGCTCGGGGGTCGCGCCGCCGACCTGTTCGGCGCCCGCCGCCTCGTGCTCGTCGGGTTGCTGCTGTTCGCCGCCGCATCGCTGGTCGCCGGCCTGGCAACCGCCGGGCCCATGCTCCTGGGCGGGCGGGTCGCACAGGGTCTCGCCGCGGCCATCCTCTCCCCCGCCGCGCTGTCGCTGGTCGTCACCACATTCGAGGGCGAGGAACGGAACAAGGCTCTGGGAATCTGGTCTGCGCTTGGCGGCAGCGGAGCCGCGCTGGGCGTTCTCCTCGGTGGCGCCCTCACGGCAGGACCGGGTTGGCCCTGGGTCTTCTACATCAACGTGCCGGTGGGGATCGCGCTGCTGCTCGTCCTCCGGGCGCAACTCCCGTCGCAGCCGCGCCCCAGCACGGCGGGCCGGCTCGACGTACCGGGCGCCGTCCTGGTGACCGCCGCCACGGGAACCCTGACCTACGCCCTGATCAGGGCCGGTGACCAGGGGTGGACGACCCTGACGACCGGGGCTCTCTTCGCGGTCGCGGTGATTCTCTATGCGGCCTTCGTGGTGCGGCAGCGCGTCGCCGCGAGCCCGCTCATGGACGTGCGACTGCTGATCCGCCGACCGGTCGCGACCGGAACCCTGTTGATCCTGGTAGCGACGGCACTAATGATCATGGTCTTCTTCCTCGGTACGTTCTACCTCCAGGACCATCGCGGGTACGGCGCGCTCACCACCGGCCTGCTGTTCCTTCCCATCGCCCTGGCGACCATGGCCGGGGCGAACCTGGCAGGTCGGGTCATCGGTCGTACCGGGCCTCGGGCGCTCGCGGTGCTCGGACTCCTCCTCGCCGCCGTCGGCATGGCGATCCCTGCGCTCGCGGCCGGGACCGTAGCCATGGTGATCGGCGTCGGACTCGCCGCCGCCGGCACCGGAGTGGTCTTCGTGGTCGCCTCCGCCACCGCGCTGGGACAGATCGAACCGCACGAGGCTGGCCTGGCATCAGGAATCGTCAGCACATTCCACGAGTTCGGCGCCTCGCTCGGCGCGGCCGTCGTGTCGAGCATGGCCGCCGCGAGCATTGCCGGAACCGACGCCGCAGGCTTCTCGCGGGGCTTCGCCACCGGTGCGATCGTCGCCACCGCGGCCGCCCTCCTGGCGCTCGTCATCACGCCGAGGCCCCGTACCGATTGACCGTCGCCGCCCGAGCAACCGCCGGTGGGAGCCGCCGCGCTCCCACCGGCGACCCGGACCGGCGATCCCGCGATCCCGCGCCTTGCCGGTGTCTGACATGCTCGGGACGGTGACGGGCCAGCCGACCAGACGCCGCACCCACCGCCGTATCCGGACCCGCACCACCCGGGTCATCCTCGTGCTCACCGCGGTCGCGGCCGTCTCCGTCATCGCGGTGGTCGCCGTGGTCGTCGTGCCGCTGCTGCGCTCACCCGGCCCACGTCCGCTCTTCCAACTCCCCGTCGCCTGTGGCGAGACCTGGCAGCTCGGCACCTATCCGGGCCACGACGACTACGACGTCGACCTCTTCCCGACCAGGGGCGAGGCGTGGGGCCGGCCGGTGCTCGCGTCGTACGCCGGCGAGGTCACCGTGGCCGGGATCAACGGATCGCTCGGCGGCCGTACCCCGGACAACCCGGACGGCCCGCGCGGCCGGGGCGGCGGGTACTGGGTGAAGATCGACCACGGCGGCAAGTGGGAGACGCAGTACCTGCACATGCTCGAACCGCCGCTGGTCCGGGTCGGTCAGCGGGTGGAGCAGGGCGACCAGATCGGCCGGGTCGGCAGCACCGGCAACTCCGGCGCCCCGCACCTGCACTACGAGCAGCGCCAGGGCTGGCAGAAGGTCGAGACCTACTTCGACGGTTCACCGTCCGGCATCACCCACGATGACGAGGAATACACGGTCAAGCGAAAAAGCAACAACTGCCCCGCCTGATATGCCGCCAGGGCAGGCAGTTGATGGTCTTCCGGCCGGACCAAACGCATTCTGCTGCGGTTGGTCCGGCCGGAACCGGGTCAGCCGGATGACGGCACCTCTGCCGGCATCAGGAGGCGGCGATGCCTTCCATGCCGATCCCGTTGGCGAACGTGGGCAGTCCGTCCACCGTGGTGACGAGGGTCAGGGACCCGTCGTCATGTACGGCGTAGCCCTGCACGTTGCCGGCGGCGGCATTCTGCACGTAGAGGAATCCGCCACCCTCGGTCATGTCGATCGAACCGCCCCCGGTGCTCGCCACGACGGCCGCGACCAGAACCAGCTGTCCGTCGTCGCCGACCCGGTAGGCGCTGATGGTAGAACTCCCCGCGTTGGCCACGTAGAAGTAGTCCCCCACTCGCTGGACCCAGCACGACGCCATCTGACCGTTCGGCACCGCCGGACTTACCTGGCGCAGTTTGCCTTCGCCGTCGAGCAGGTACCGGGCCAACGCGTTGGTTCCGGACTCGGTGACGACGACACCCCGGTGGTCGTCGAAGGTGAACCCGAACGGTGTGCCTTCGGCGGGGTTGCTGACCGGCTCCGAGAGCTGGCCGCCGTCCTCGATCTCGAACGCCTCGACGGTGTTGTGGCTCTTCGTGCTCACCAGCACGAACCGGCCGTCGGGGGTGACGCTCACCTGGGCCGGTGCGTCGCCGAACGCTGGCGGATTGGCGTTGCCCAGGTCCAGCGACCGGTTGGCCCCCCGGATCGGTTGGAGCCGTCCGTGGTCCAGGCGGTAACCCTGGACGGAACCATCGCCACCGGCGTTGAGCACGTAGACCAGATCCTCGTGCACCCCGATGCTGACCGGCAGCAGACCACCTGACCAGATCACGTCGGTCCGCTCAAGTCCGTCATCGTTCACCCGGAAGACGGTCACCGTGTTGCTCCCGGCGTTCACCGCGAAGAGCAGTCCGTCCTCGTACCTGAGCGACCCCTGGGACGCCAGGGCATCGACCGGCGGTCCGACCGTGGCACCGCCGAGGCCGCCCGTCTCGAACTCGCCGGCCGGCGTGAGCTTGCCGTCGCGGTCGCGCTCGTACACCTTGATCGTGTTGCCTAGCGGCTTGTTCGTCTGGACGAAGACCAGACCCTCGCGCTGGACTCCTGCGCCGTGGTCCCCGCGCCGGTCATCGTCGGCGACGACCGGGCCCGAGGCTACGGTCGCCCCGACCAGGGATGCGAAGACAACTGCCGCCGCCCGCCTTTTCCATTGCATGATTCACCCTTACGCTGCTTCAAGCACTAATAAGAGGAATTTTCCTGTTTGAGGCTATAGCGGCCCGTGACCCTATCGAGGCTGTTTCCCGGAAAGAGACCGGGGTGGTCCGGACCCGCCCCCTTCGCCCCGCAGGCGCATCCGTGTCCGGTCACCGCGACCGCGAGGCACACGACTGCGGGCCAACGGATCTGCGGATCCGGTACGGGCGGGCTGCCGGCCACGTAGTCTCAGGTTGGACCGCCTGCCGCTTCATCAGGGGACTGAAGCGCGCGAATATCCCGGATGCGTCGCGGCGCACTGACCAGACATCGGATCGGCCGGCACCGGGCCCCGGTTCACGGCCGGCGAGACGTAGTTCTCGGAGGCGATGGGGGGACAGGTATGTCGAGTGAGCAGTCCATGCCAACGCCAGCCACGCGCGACGGACGGCATGGCGGACATCTCTACATGCAGACGAACGAACCCGTCAACGCCGTCGTCCACTATCTCCGGTCTCCGGACGGCACGATCACCGAACTGGGACGCATCCCCACCGGCGGCGCCGGCTCCGGGACCTTCAAGCCGATCAGCGGGCAGCCCAGCGCACCAAACGCCTTCGAGGGCGCGGGCAGCGTGATCCTCTCGCCGGACCGACGGTTCCTCTTCGCCACGAACGGCGGCGACAACTCGGTCTCCAGCTTCGGGGTGGCCGAGGACGGAGGTCTCGCGCTGCTGGACGTCAAGCCGACGGGGAACGCCGTGACCGGGCGCAGCGGCACCGCCAAGTCGCTGGCCTACGCCCCCGCCAGTGAGACGCTCTTCGTGCTGCACTCGTTCGGTCCCGACCATGTCCGCCTGATGTCGGTGGACGGCGAGGGCAGACTCTCGCTGCGCCTGGAACGGTACTCGGTGAACACGCCCGACAAGCCCCACCGGGTGGCCACCATGGTGACTCTCTCGCCCGACGGAAGATTCCTCTTCGTCGGCACCACATTCGACGAGCCGCCCACCGCGAACCCGGACGGCTCGGCGATCCTCTGGGTCGAGCGGGACGGCCAGCCGAAGTCGATCGCCTCGAACGAGCCGGACCCCGACGGTCTCATCGTCTTTCCGGTGGCCGCCGACGGGACCCTCGGCGCCCCCTCGTTCCACGATGCCGGCGGGGGTTCGCCTTTCTACATCGCCTTCCTGCACGGTCGCCCGGACACCTTCGTCGTCGGCTACGCCGTCGGTGACGGAATCGTCATGGGCAACATCGACGCGGACGGAAGGGTCAGCTTCGGGCCGCTCACCCCGATCAACACCAGCGCGGGCAAGCCCTCTGAGCTGTGCTGGCTATCCGTCTCCCCGGACGATCGGACGGTGTTCGCCACCAACTTCGGATACAGCAACATCAGCAGCTTCCAGCTCGACGGCGGCGCTCCGGTCGTCGCGAAGGATCCGGCGTGCCCGAGGGTGCCGGGCGATGGCAACTTCCGGGCTCTCAACGGGACCGTCAGCAGCGGTCCGAGCGACAACTGGGTGTCGCCGGACGGCGCCTATCTCTACCAGATCTACGGGAACGCCTCGAAACTCGTGGGCTATGAGATCCAGCCAGACGGTTCGCTTGAGGAGATCACCAGTGTGAGCATCCCGTACAACAGCCCGCAGGGCCTGGCCGGCGTCTGACGTCGAACTTGGGGCTTCTGGCCAATTTGCCGGCTATCAGGCAATTAGTTCGTTTATCGTGGGAGCACGCCGCCCGAGCGGCGTACCACGGACATCCACTGGCGCTGACCGGTCACAGCTCACCGTCACGTTCGTCGAATCCCGCTGCGGGATCGGTCGTCTGCCCGTCCGGCAGCGATCGACCACGGAAGGACGAGCTGTGCATCTCACTCCGAAGGAGTTCGACAAGCTGGTCATTCTCTCGATGGCCCAGATCGCCTCGGCGCGTAAGGGCAGAGGACTCAAGCTCAATCATCCGGAGGCGGTCGCCATAGTCGCCGCCGCGGCACTCGAGGGTGCCCGGGAAGGGAAAACCGTCGAGGAGGTGATGCATGCGGCACGTCACGTCCTCACCAAGGACGACGTCATGGAGGGTGTCGCCGACATGGTCCCGATGATCCAGGTCGAGGCGGTATTCGCCGATGGCAGTCGGCTGGTCACCCTGCATGCGCCGATCCAGTAGCCGGAGCGGCCACACAGCGCCGCCGAACGAACACGAGGCAACGATGGCCGATTCCGAGCCCCGAGCGCCGGTAGGCGGATACGTCCTCCGCAGCGACCCGCTGGAACTGAACGCCGGGCGCCCCGTCGTCCGGATCGAGGTCCAGAACACCGGGGACCGGCCCATCCAGGTGGGTTCACACTTCCACTTCTACGAAACGAACCGGAACCTGGAGTTCGACCGGGAGGCGTCCTTCGGCTGCCGGCTGGACATTCCCGCCGCCACGTCGATCCGCTTCGAACCGGGCGACCGGAAGACGGTATCCCTCGTGCCGTACGCGGGCCGGCAGCGGGTGTACGGGTTCAACGGCCTGGTGAACGGCTGGACCGGGGGCGAGCCGCTCGGGTACCAGCCGGATCGCGCGGAGGCCGCTCGCCGAGCCCGGATCAGGGGTTTCAAGTCCACATCCGGCCGGAACGATGGCGGGGAATGACGCCGGACGGCTGGACCAGCGGGTGCCGACAGTGGCCCCAGGAGCGCAGCGATGAGCCAGATTTCCCGACAGGAGTACGCCGGACTGTACGGCCCGGCGACCGGTGACAAGATCCGGTTGGGCGACTCGGATCTTTACATCGAAATCGAAAAGGATCTGCGCACCCTCGGCGACGAGGCCGTGTACGGCGGCGGCAAGACCCTGCGCGACGGCATGGGCGCCAGCGCGGACCTCACCAACGCCAACGGAGTACTGGACCTGGTCATCACGAACGTGACCATCCTCGACGCTCAACTCGGCGTGCTGAAGGCCGACGTGGGAATCAGGGACGGGCGGATCGCCGGGATCGGCAAGGCCGGCAACCCGGACATCATGGCGGGGGTGACCCCCGGGCTGGTGACCGGCCCGGGCAGCGACGCCATCGCCGGCGAGCATCTCATCCTGACCGCCGGCGGGGTTGATTCGCACGTGCACCTCATCTCGCCGCAGCAGGCGTACGCGGCGCTGAGCAACGGCGTGACCACCATCTGGGGCGGTGGGACCGGGCCGAGCGACAGCTCGAACGGGGTGAACGTCACGCCCGGCCCTTGGAACCTGCACGCGATGATGCGCGCCTTCGAGGGCATTCCGATCAACGTCGGCCTGATCGCCAAGGGCAACAGTTCCGGCCTTGAACCCCTCGCGGAGCAGGCGCGCGCCGGCGCCGCCGGCTACAAGCTCCACGAGGACTGGGGGGCGACACCACAGGCGATCCGGTCGGTGCTGACCGCTGCCGAACGGTTCGACATCCAGGTGGCCGTCCACACGGACACGTTCAACGAAAGCGGCTACGTGGAGGACAGCATCGCCGCGTTCGAGGGCCGGACCATCCACACCTATCACACCGAAGGCGCTGGCGGCGGCCACGCCCCGGACATCATCAAGGTGGCCGGGCAGATGAACTGTCTGCCCAGCTCCACCACGCCGACCAACCCCTACGGCATCAACAGCCAGGCTGAGCTGTTCGACATGACCATGGTCACCCACAACTTCAACCCGAAGGTCCCGTCCGACGTGGCGCTGGTGGAGAGCCGGGTGCGTCCGGAGACGATCGCCGCCGAGGACGTCCTGCACGACCTGGGAGCCATCTCGATGATGTCCAGCGACTCGCAGGCGATGGGCCGGATCGGGGAGAACTGGCTGCGCACCGTGCAGCTCGCCAGCGCGATGAAGGTGGCCCGGGGCAGGTTGCCGGAGGACTCACCGGCGAACGACAACTTCCGGGTGCTGCGGTACGTGGCCAAGATGACGATCAACCCGGCGATCACCCTGGGCATCGCCCACGTGCTCGGCTCCGTCGCGCCCGGCAAGATGGCCGACCTGGTGCTGTGGGAGCCGGCGTTCTTCGCCGCCAAACCCAAGATGGTGATCAAGAATGGAATGATCCTCTGGTCCATCATGGGCGACCCGAACGCCTCGGTGCCGACCCCGCAGCCGGTCATGTACCGACCGATGTTCGGCGCGTACGGCACGGCCCTGAGCGCGAGCTGCGTGACCTTCATGTCCCAGGCCGGCTACGAGGCTGGCGTCGGGGAGAAACTCGGCCTGCGCCGCCAGGTCCTTCCGGTACGCGGGACCCGGGGCCTGACCAAGCGGGACATGGTCCGCAATGACGCCCTGCCGGACATCGAGGTGGATCCGGAGACCTTCGCGGTACGGGTCGACGGCGTACACGCCACGGTTCCGCCCGCCAGGCGCCTTCCGCTGAGTCAGCTGTACTTCTTCAGCTAGCGCCACCAACTTTCCCGGACCAGGGCACAGGTCCGTGGCCGATCGAATCCGGTGCCACGACGAGGCGTCCGGCGACACCGGTCCGGAACGAAGGAGACGACATGCTTGTGGAATCCGTGTTGGGCAACGAGACCGAACCCGACTGGGGCGCCCGGCTCGAGGCGGCCCGGGTGGACAGCCTCGTGCTCGACCAGTGGGAGGCGCAGAAGAATCGGTTGCGGAAACAGACCCGGGGCGGCGTCGAGGTGGCGCTCTCCCTTGGCCGTGGGACGCGGCTGCGCGACGGGGATGTCCTCTGCTGGGACGAGCGGGCGGCCACCGCGATAGTGGCCCGGGTCCAACTCGGTGAGGTGATGGTCGTCGACCTGAGTGGGCTGGAGAACGAGCCGGCGGAGCTGGGCCTGCGTTCGGCCGTCGAGTTGGGGCATGCCATCGGGAATCAGCACTGGCCGGCGGTGGTGAAGGGGACCCGGCTGTACGTGCCACTCACCGTCGACCGCCGGGTGATGGACTCGGTGATGCGTACCCACGACTTCGCCGGAATCTCGCACGACTTCGTACCTGGCACCGAGGTGATCGCGTACCTCGCGCCGCACGAGGCCCGCCGCCTGTTCGG
Source organism: Plantactinospora solaniradicis (assembly GCF_042658085.1). Lineage (NCBI taxonomy): Bacteria > Bacillati > Actinomycetota > Actinomycetes > Micromonosporales > Micromonosporaceae > Plantactinospora > Plantactinospora solaniradicis. Next base: position 251,551 of record NZ_JBHSPR010000013.1, read on the forward strand.
CGGCGCCGATCAGGCGCCGCACTCGCACGTGTCCGCCCTCGTCGGCTGATGGAGCCAGCCACGCCGACCATTCCGGCGACCCTGAAGATCCTGCAGTTCGGCGACTCGCTGTTCCCGGTCGGCGCCTTCACCTTCTCCGGGGGGCTAGAGACGGCGGTGCAGCAGGGGGTGGTCCGGGATCGGGAGAGCCTGGCGGAGTTCACCCGTACGGTCAGCCACCTGGCCGCCACCGGCGATGGCATCGCGCTGCTGGCCGGGCATCGCGGCGCCGTCGCGGGCGACCTCGACCGGATCCGTCGGGCCGACGAGGCGGTTCACCTCCGCAAGCTCTCCGAGGAGGCCCGGACGATGACCGTCCGGATGGGTCGCAAGCTGGCCGAGGCGGCAACGCACATCGTCGGCGACTCGATACTCGCCAAACGGTTCCGGGACGCCGTGGCGGACCCGGTCCCGGTCACCTATCCGGTCGCGTTCGGTGCGCTCTTCGGTGAGCTGGGACTGTCCGAGGAGGACGCCTTCGCCGCCCACCACTACGGCGTCGCGGTGGTGGTGCTCAGCGCGGCGATCCGGCTGATGCCGGTGGACCACCTCGACACCCAGGCGATCCTGTACGCGGTGAACGCGACCGCCACCGAGGAGTACCAGCGGGCAGCGGTCGCGAGCCTCGACGACATGGCCGCCTTCGGGCCGGTGATCGACGTGCTGGCGGCGACCCACGTCCACGCGCACGTCCGGATGTTCATGAATTGACCGCAGAGTTCTAGGAGTGATCATGAAAACAGTCAGCCGGATCGGCGTCGGTGGACCGGTCGGCAGCGGCAAGACGGCGATCATCGAGGCGATCGTCCCGAAGCTGGTCGGGAGCGGGTTGCGGGTGCTCGTGGTCACCAACGACGTGGTCACCACCGAGGACGCCAAGCACGTCCGGCGGGCACTGACCGGCGTACTGCTGGCCGACCGGATCATCGGCGTGGAGACCGGCGCCTGCCCGCACACCGCGGTCCGGGAGGACCCGAGCATGAACCTTGCCGCGGTGGAGGACATGGAGGCCCGCTTCCCCGACAGCGACCTGCTGCTCATCGAGAGCGGCGGAGACAACCTGACGCTCACCTTCAGTCCGGCCCTGGTCGACTACTTCATCTACGTGATCGACGTGGCCGCCGGGGACAAGATCCCGAGGAAGAACGGCCCGGGTATCTCCCGGTCGGACATCCTGGTGATCAACAAGACGGATCTCGCGCCACACGTCGGTGCCGACCTGGGCGTCATGGCGGACGATGCGACGCGGATGCGCGACGGAAAGCCGTTCGTCTTCACCAACTGCAAGTCCGGAGCGGGAATCGACGAACTGATCTCGCTCATCCGGCACAACACGCTGTTCGACCTGAGCCCGCCGGCCGATCTCCAGACCCCGGCCGACCCGCGACGAGAGGACGCACTGGACGTGCCCGCATGACCTGGGTGGACGATGCACCCGAACTGGCGCCGTACCAGGACGAGCCGGCTCAGATGGCCAGCGCCGCGCCGGGGAAGGTCGGTCTGCTGCGGCTCGCGTTCGAGCACCGGGTCGATCGGACGGTGCTGGCCGACCTGTTCCGGCAGGCTCCGCTGCTGGTACAGCAGGCGCTCTACTGGGACGCGGCGATGCCCGAGATGGCCTGCGTGTTCCTCGTCTCCACCTCCGGCGGGATGCTGCAGGGCGACCGGCACCGGATCGACGTGTCGCTCGGCGCCGGCGCCAGGGTCCACCTCACCACCCAGGCGGCCAACAAGATCCAGGAGATGGACGCGAACTACGCCGTCCAGGTCCAGCAGATCACCCTCGGCGAGGATGCCTACCTGGAATACCTTCCCGAGCCGGTCATCCCGTACCGACGAAGCCGGTTCATCACGCACACCGCGGTCACGCTGCCGGAGACGGCCACCGTGCTGTCCGCCGAGATCCTGCTGCCCGGACGGAAGTACCACCGCGACGGGGAGATCTTCCAGTACGACCTCTACTCCGCCGCCGTGCGTGCCGCTCGACCGCACGGGCCCGACCTGTTCGTGGAGAAGTTCGTGATCGAACCCGCGCGGTTCGGCGTCGACCGTCGGGGCGTCCTCGACAATTTCCAGGTTCTCGGCACCGTCCTACTGCTGACCTCGCCCGAGCGCGCCCGCCGGGTGTTCGAGCGGATGCCTCCCACCTGGGACGACGACCTGCCGCTGGCCGCCGCAGCCAGCCGGTTGCCGAACGACGCGGGCCTGCTCTACCGGGTGCTCGGACGGGAGACCGAGCCGGTCCGGGCCCAGGTACGGGAATTCTGTGGGGTGGCCCGGGCCGAGGCCGTCGACCGACCCACCCCGCCGGCCTTCAGCTGGCGTTGACCCCGACGTCGGTTCCGAGCCGCTATCCCCACTCCCGGCGCACCATGGGCGGCTCCACCTCGTCGTGCGGTGGATCCGTCTCGGCCGTCTCGACCAGGTCCGCCGGTACGACCCTGGCGGGCAGTCGGCCGAACCGCACCCGCCGCACGGACGCGAACTCCTCGTCCGTCAGCCGCTCGGTGTGCCCACGGTCCTCACCCATCGCGACCTCCCTCGTCTCCCCTCATTGTCCCCACCGGCGCAATCCCCACCCCGTCTCCTCCGCGCAACTCCTTTCCGGCATTAATTGATTACTTTCTATATTGATGTCCTCGGCATATGCTCTCGAATGGCCCGCCACCAGAAGACCGTCGAGCAACGGCCCACGGAGGTGCCCGATGCCACAGCGATCCCGAGTGCCGAACCGGTTCCTGTTCGCCATCGCGCTGTCGCTCGCGCTCCCCGTACAGCCCGCCTCCGCCGCGTACGTGAACACGCCGCCGGTCGAGACCGCCGGCCCGGCCAGATCAGGCCCCGACACCCGGCCGCCGACCGCCCCGACCAGGCTGACGGTGTCCGGCGTGACCGGCACCAGTGTCACCCTCACCTGGCGCCCCTCGGCCGACGACGTGGGGGTCGCGGCGTACGACCTCTACTCGGGCGCAGCCGTGGTCCGCTCGGTCACCGGCACGACCACGACGGTCCCGGACCTGGTGTCGGGCACGACCTACGCCTTCGTGGTGAGGGCACGCGACGCGGCCGGAAACGTCTCGCCGGCCAGCAACCGGGCGACGGCGACCGTCGGCCGGCCCCGGGCCACGGACTTCACGGTCTTCGGGTTCAGTCAGTCCGACGTGCACCAGGAAGATCCGCAGGTTTACGAACTCGTCCCCGACGTCACCATCCGGGCCATCGGCAAGTGGTCCACCAGTGGTGACGAGGCGGCCGACTACGACTTCACCCAGATCCGGCGCTACCACGACAAGGGCATCACGTTCATGGGCAGCGGGACGGCCAGCGTCATCTTCCCGCACGACTTCGCCAGCACCGAGATCTTCGACGACATGTCGACGCGCGACGCGGACAACAATCCGGTACCCCATGACGAGTTCGGGTTCCCCGATCCCGCGCGTCGGGGCAACATGTTCAACCCGAAGTACCGCCGGTACCTGCTCGACTGGGCCAGGATCCAGATCGACGGCGGCGTGGACGGGATCAACCTCGACGAGGTGAACGCCGGGTTCAGCGGCGGGCAGAAGTACGGCTTCAACGGCAACGAGGGATTCGACGACTACGCCATCGCCGACTTCAACCGGTACCTCCTGACGAAGTACCCGGCGTACACGGCCGCCGACTGGAAGTCCCGCTTCGGCATGACCGACGACAACCTCGTCCGGAGCGACGTCCCCGCCGACGACCTCGCCCGCAACTTCAACTACCGCAGCTACCTGCGGGCCAACGGCTGGAACCTCGACCCGCTGCGCTCCGACAATCCGCTCGCCACCGAGTGGGGGCGGGTGACCGCCAACCGGATGTACGCCGACGACATGTCCTTCACCGTCAGCTACCTGCGGCGCTACTGGAAGGAGATGGTCGACGAGCTGCGGTCCTACGCGAGGAACACCGCCGACCGCCAGCTACTGGTCAGCTCCAACGGACTCCTGCCGTACGTGGACTACAACAGTGTCGGGATGTACCCGTGGAACCCCGACGAGCAGACGCCCGACTTCAGGGGAGCCGACTACGTGCCCGTCGTCGACGGCCACCTGAACGGCGCGAAGTCGTTGCAGGCGAACTACCGGTACCTCAAGGAGCAGAGCGGCCGGATCGCCGGGGACGTGCCGGTGGCGGTGTTCATCGACTGGCCGAACGACATGATGACCAACTACCTGAACCTGCCGCTGGCCGAGAAGCGGGACTACTGGCAGATCTTCGGCGCCGAGGCGTACGCCAACGGCATCTTCCCGGCCTTCCACCTGAAGGACACGGTGGGCAGCCCGACCGCGGAAGAGTCCGGCATGCTGGACTTCTTCCAGACGTACAGCCAGTTCTACAAGGACCACCGGTCGCTCTACCGGGACAACGACCACGGGACCCAGGCCGTACGCGTCGGGGCGGGCAACATCTCGGGGAGTCTGCTCGTACAGGACGGCAGCGGGGCGCGGACCCTGCACCTCGTCAACCACAACTACGACCGGGGGATCATTCCGCAGACCGGCTTCGGGGTGGAGGTCGACCTGCCGTCCTGCCCCCGACGGGTAGCCATGATCTCTCCCGACTTCGCGGAGTCGAGGGTGCCGGCCTCCTCCTGCCGGCACGGCAGGCTGAGCGTGACCGTCGACCGGCTCGACTACTACAACGTCCTGGTGTTGAGCTGACGCCGCGACGTCCCGCCCGGCGCGCAGCACCGGACGGGACGTCCATCGTGTGTCACGGGCAGTTCAGGACGACCTCGGTGTCGCAGAGCGCGTCGACGTTGGGGCCGCCGTCCCCGACATCGGTGCCCAGCCCGCCGGTCAACTCGTCCACGCCGGCCCCGCCGGCCAGGTCGTCGTCCTGGGCACCGCCGCCGAGGACGTCGTCACCGTTTCCGCCGTTGAGCCTGTCCTCACCGTCGCCGCCGCGTACGGTGTCGAGGCCCGGGTTGCCCTCCAGGACGTCATCTCCCGCGTTCCCCTCGACGACGTCGTCGTCCTCGTCGCCCCGGGCCCGGTCCGCGCCCCCGTCGCCCGCGATCTTGTCGTCGCAGAGGCCACCGGAGATGGTGTCGTCCCCGTCGCCCCCGCTGATGATGTCCTCGCCGTCGCCGCCGCTGATCTGGTCGTCGCCGGGCCCGCCGTCGAACCTGTCGTCGCCGCCGTTGCCGATCAGGGTGTCGTTGCCGCCGTTGCCGATGAAGGTGTCGTTACCGGCCCCACCGACGAAGACGTCGTTGCCGACCCCGCCGATGAAGGTGATCCCCACCGGATCGGGCTCGCACTCCTCGTTGGCCGCCGCCGGCCCGCCGGTGGCCAGGACGACTGCCGTGGAGAGCAGGAGCAGCGCGGCGAGAGCGGTGCCGGGCCGACCCTGCTTCCTGGTGATGGTCATGCTCATGGTCCATCCTCCGTACCTGTGCCGGGTCCCGCTCGGTGCGGACCCGGGCCCCCTGGGTGGTGGCCAGACGAAGGGTGGCAAGCGGGGCTCAGCGCTCGATCAGCGTCACGTCACGGCCGGGCACCGCTCGGCGGCCACGAGACACTTGTCGGTTGTCGGCCGCGACAGCCAGGCGGGAACATGGCAGGGACCGCGCTGGCCGAGCCCGGGGAGGGCGCATGACCTACCAGGATTCCTTGGACCGGATCATCAAGGAGATCGTCGTACCCGGGGCGGAGTCCGTCGACCGGTCCCGGTCCTTCCCCCGCGAGGCCGTCGCCGCGATGGCCGAGGCGGGCCTGCTCTCCCTCACGGTGCCCACCGAGTACGGCGGAGGTGGCGAGGGGCTCCGCGCCGCCACCGTGGTGGTCCGGCAGCTCTCGGCGGCCTGTGGCTCGACCGCGATGGTGACGATGATGCACTACAGCGCCGTTGCCGCGCTGGCCGCCACCGCCCGGGCCGACGAGCTACGGGAGATCGCCGCCGGACGGCACCTGAGCACCCTCGCCTTCTCCGAGACGGGATCACGCAGCCACTTCTGGGCACCGGTCAGCACCGCGACCGAGGACGGCGACGAGGTACGCCTGAACGCCCGGAAGAGCTGGGTCACCTCGGCTGGCCACGCCGACAGCTACGTATGGTCGAGTCGGCCGCTCACCGAGGCGGGGGCGATGTCGCTGTGGCTGGTCCGGGCCGGCGCCGAGGGCCTGTCGGTCGGTGCCGAGTTCGACGGGTTGGGACTGCGCGGCAACGACTCCCGCCCGGTCACCGGCGCCGGCGTACGGGTGCCCCGGACGGCGCTGCTCGGTGTGGACGGTACGGGCCTGGACCTGGCGCTGACCGCCGTACTGCCGTGGTTCCTCCTGCTCAACGCCGCCGCGAGCGTCGGCCTCATGCAGGCGGTGACCCGCGAGGCGGCGGAGCATCTGGTCCGGACCCGCCTCGGACACCTGGACCAGTCGTTGGCGCAGCAGCCCGAGTCCCGGGCGGTGCTGGCGAGGATGCGGATCGAGACGGACCGCACCCGGGCGCTCGTCGACAGCACACTGACCGCCGTCGAGCAGGGAGCCGACGACGCGCAACTGCTGGTGCTGGAGGTCAAGGCGGCGGCGGACGGCAGCGCCGCCGAGGTCGCCGACCTGGCCATGACGGTGTGCGGCGGAGCCGCGTTCCGCAAGGAGCTGGGGATCGAACGCCGGTTCCGGGACTCCCGGGCGGCCCGGGTGATGGCGCCGACGACGTCGGCCCTGCTGGACTTCGTCGGCCGGGCCCTCTGTGGCCTGCCGCTGCTGGACGGTCCGGCCCGATGAGCCGCACGCTGCTCCTCGGCGCCGTCGCGTACGACCCGAAGGTCGTGACCATCTGGACCGGTTTCCGGTCCTGGTTCCGCGAGCGCGGCCTGGACCTGGACTATGTGCTCTACTCGCACTACGAACGGCAGGTCGAGGACCTGCTCGCCAGCCGGATCGACCTGGCCTGGAACTCACCGCTGGCCTGGATCCGCGCCGAGCGGCTGGCCCGGGCCCGTGGGCTGGATCTGCGCACCGTCGCGATGCGCGACACGGACCGCGACCTGACCTCGGTGATCGTGGTACGGGCCGAGGGAAACCTGCACTCCCCCGCCGACCTGCGGGGCCGGACCGTCGCGACCGGCGCGATCGATTCGCCCCAGGCGACACTGCTGCCGCTGGCGCTGCTCCGCGGCCACGGCGTCGATCCGGGGGCCGATGTCGACCTGCTCCGGTTCGACGTGGGCGTCGGGCTGCACGGCGACCACATCGGCGGTGAACGTGACGCCGCGAGCGCGCTGCTTGCCGGCCGTGCCGACGCGGCCTGCCTGATCGACGCGAATCTGCTGCTGTTCGGGCGGGACGGCACGCTGCCGTCCGCGTCGGTCCGGGTGCTCGCCCAGACGGAGCCGTACGACCACTGCAACATGTCCGTCGGGCCGGGGGCCGACCAGGCACTCGTGGACCGCTTCGGCGAACTGCTGCTGAGCATGTCGTACGCCGACGACTCCGCCCGGCCGCTGCTCGACCTGGAAGGGCTCAAGGAGTGGCTGCCGGGTCGGACGGACCGGTACGCCGCACTGGACAGTGCGGTCACCGACACCGGCTTCTACCTCCCCGACGGGACGCTCGGTGCCGACGACTATCGACCTTGAGGGCCTCGGTTTCGACAACGGTGGTCACCTGCTCGTCAACCGGGCCCTGGCCGGGCTGGGGCCGGGCGAGCGCCTGGTCGTGCGTGGTCGGCATCCCGCCCTCGGCGTGCACCTCGCGGCCTGGTGCCGGGCGGAAGGGCATCGGCTCGACCCGGAGGCCGCCTCCCCGACCATCGTCGCGGGCAGCGCCGACCGGGACCGGTGGCGGGGAGCGCGGCGGGCCGGACGGACGGCCGCCGACGTCGTTCCACAGGCGAGCCGGGAGTGGGGGCTGGCCGCCCGGAGCGCGCTGGTCGAGCCGGGTGGTCCGGCGCTCTCCGTCGACTGGGTCGACCGCGACCTGGTCTGGGCCGACATCGCACCCCAGCTGTACGCGCAGGCCACGGCGAACCAGTGGGATCCGGCGACCGCGGTGGACTGGACGGCGGCCGGATCCGTGCCGGAGGACGTCGAGGACGCCGTCGTCCAGGTGATGACCTTTCTGGTGGAGAACGAACAGGCCGCGTTGATGATCCCGGCCCGGCTGCTCTCCCGGCTGCATCCGCACTACCGCGAGGTGATGCAACTCCTGGCGGCGCAGGCCGCCGACGAGGCACGGCACGTGGAGATCTTCACCCGCCGTGGGCTGATGCACCGGGACAAGCTCGGACTCTCCGGAGCCGGCGGTCGGGCGTCCCTGCAGACCCTCCTGGAGGAACCGGACTTCACGCTCGCCTCGTTCCTGCTCTCCGTCCTGGGGGAAGGCAGCTTCCTCGACCTGCTGCACTTCCTGCATCGCCACGCTCCGGACCAGGTCACCGCCGACGTCACCCGGCTCGCCGCCCGGGACGAGGCCCGGCACGTCGCCTTCGGGGTCGCGCACACCGCGCACGTGGTCCGGGCGGACCCGGGGTTCCTGCACCGGCTGCGTACGGCGGTCGAGCGACGCCACGCGGCGCTGGCCGACACGGCGGGCCTGAACAAGCAGGTCTTCGACGCGCTGGTCGTCCTCGCCGCCGGCTCCTGGGAGCCGGCGGCGATCGCCCGAGGCTGGCAGGATGTGCTCCGCCTCCAGCAGGCCATGGATTCCGGGCGCCGGAGACGGCTGGAGTACATCGGCTTTCCGGACGACGAGGCGGCCGCCCTGTCGGCGCTGCACACCCGCAACTTCATGTGACCGTCGGACTCCACCGACCAATTCGGACGGGGCCGCCGTCCGGGGCCGCGCCCTCGTGCCCGGCCGCCGCGACGCGAGCCACGTCAGGGCTGGCGGATGGCCTCGCCGGCAATCTCGATCCGCACGGTCTTTCCGACGAGGACACCGCCGCTTTCGAGGGCCACGTTCCAGAGCAGCCCGTACGCCTCTCGTTCGATCTCCGCCGTCGCGCTGAACCCGAAGATGTCCTGTCCGTAGGGGTCGCGTCGGGCGCCGCCGAACTCCACCTGGAGATCGACCGGTCGGGTTATCCCCTTCACGGTCAACTCCCCGGTGAGGACGAACCGTCCGGACGTCCGGCTGACCTGCTCCGGAACGACGACCTCGCTCCGCCGGCCGGGGCGCTGGCTCCGCAGGCGGGCCCAGAAGAAGATCGCGTCGTCCCGGTCCGGCTGCTGCCTGATTCCCGTACTGCGGTACTCCAGGGTGGGGTAGCGCTCCACGTCGAGGAAGTCGGCGCTGCTCAGGTGCGCGTCGCGGTCGGCGTTTCCGGTACCGATGCTCGCCGCCCGGATGGTCGCGGTCACCGACGAGTTCAGCGGGTCCGGATCGACGAGGATCCGCGCGGTCGCGTCGCCGAACTCGCCCCGTACCGGGCTCACCATCATGTGTCGGGCCAGGAACCCGATCCGCTTGTGGGCGGGATCGAGCAGGTAGGTGCCGGGAGCGGGGATCGTCATGCCGTGCCAGGACCGTGTCGTGGAACCGGTCATCGTCGTACGTCCCCCGAATCCTTGCCGCGCGGTGCGGATGTCCTACGGTTCACCGATTCCACAGAGTAGTCAGGTAACCGGAAGGACATCTCTGACCTGGGCAGCTCCCGTGAGGATGATCACTTTGTGTGAGCCGCCGCGCGAACGCCAGCACCGTGCCGGTGGTCGGCGGACGGGGCGGTCAGAGAGACTTGTGGTAGATCACGAAGTCGCAGGGCGTCGCGAGGTGCGGCTGTAGCGCCGGGTACGCCTCGTCGAGACGGGTCCTGCGGGTCTCCCGGTAACCGATCCGGGTGTACCAGTCGCGCAGAAATTCCTTCGCCGGATGCGTCCAGGTCTGCGGGACGAGAAGCTCGAGCTGCATCCGGTCGAGCTGCCGTTCCCGCGCCCAACGCTCGGCGAAGGCGACGAGTTCCCGGCCGATGCCGACGCCACGCTCGTGCGGGCTGGCGACGAGCATCCCGAACCCGCCCTGGCCGCTGGCGAGACGCTGGACCCGGATCGTGCCGACGAGCCGCCGCCCCATCCTGGCCACGGCGAGTTGACCGGTACGGATCAGGGACGTCACCTCGTCCGGGCTGGTCCGATCGGTGCCGTCGAGCCACAGGCCCTGCTCCGCGCCGGCGTACACCTGGTTGATCAGGTCGACGACCTCGGCCACGAACTCGCCGTCGTCGGCCTCGGCCGGGCGTGCGATCGAGACGTCCAGCGGTGACGGCGTGCCGGTTTCTCGCATTGCCCCTGTGTCTCCGTCTGGATGTCGGTGCCGAATCGAACGGTAGCAGCCGCGCCGGCCAGGCTGGGTCGTGGGCGTTTTCACGGGCGGGAGCGGAGCGAGCAGGTAACGTAATCGGAAATATCTCCGCAATCCGGCCCGCTCCGTCGGAGGTGTACGTGACAACGACCGGGCGGCGGCGCCCGACACCGGCCGACCCGAGTCCGGAACCGGTGCCGGGATCCGAGGTTCCGAGCGAGGCGGTCCGCGACCTGCCTCCTGATCTGGGGCCGGACGCGATCGGCGTGTTCGACGGGCTGTCGTTCATGTTCTCCGACGCGGCCGGCGACGTGCCCCCCGGCTCGATCGGCGGGCTGATCCACGAGGACACCCGGTTCCTGAGCCGCTGGCAGCTCACGCTCAACGGCGCCCGGCCGCTGGTGCTCGGTTCCAGCTCGGTCGACGCCTTCTCGGCGGCTTTCTTCCTGGCCAACCCGGACCTGCCCGAACTGCCCGCCAACCGGATCGGGATCCGCCGGCAGCGCTTCGTCGGCGAGGGCATGTACGAACGGATCAGGCTGCAGTGCTTCACCGACGAGCCGGTGCCGATCGAGTTGCGGCTGGCGGTCGGCGTCGACTTCGCCGACCTCTTCGAGATCAAGGAGAAGGTCCGGGACCGGTCGGCCCGGATCGTCCGGGAGCACGCCGCCGACGGCTCCCCGCTCAGCTTCACGTACCGCAACGGCGAATTCGCGGTGGGCACCGAGGTCCGGGCCCTACCGGCGCCGAGCCGGATCGAGGGCGACGACCTGGTCTGGGACCTCGTCCTGACCCCCGGGGAGGGCTGGGAGGGCGAGCTGCACGTCCCGCTGCGCTACGCCGACCAACGGATCCGGCCGTCCCGACGCCAGTTCGGCGAGGTCTTCGAGGTGGACGGCGGGACCGACTCGGCGAGCCGGTGGCGGGCCAGCCGCCCCGACGTGCATGCCGACTCGGATCTGATCTGCGACGTCTACCACAAGTCCGTGGCGGACCTGATATCGATGCGGATCGAGAAGGAGGTCAGGGGGCAGCGGATCGTGATGATCGCCGCCGGGCTGCCCTGGTTTCTCACCATCTTCGGACGGGACTCGTTGATCACCGGCTACCAGGCGATGCTCGGCGGACCGGAACTCGCCCGCGGGGCACTGTTGGTCCTCGCCGCCCACCAGGCCACCGAACTGGACGAATTCAGCGATCAGGAGCCGGGCAAGATGCTGCACGAGTACCGCAGCGGCGAACTCACCCGGCTCGGCATCAAGCCGCACAACCCGTACTACGGCGCGGCCGACACCACCCAGCTCTGGCTGATCGTGCTCTCCGAGTACTGGCGCTGGACCGGCGACGAGGCTCTCCTACGGAACGTACGGGACAACGCGTACGCCGCGCTGCGCTGGATCGACGGGTACGGCGACCGGGACGGCGACGGCTACGTCGAGTACGCCACCCGGTCCCGCGAAGGACTGGGCAACCAGTGCTGGCGGGACTCCTGGAACGGCGTGCAGTTCGCCGACGGGACGATTCCGGTGCTGCCCATCGCGACCTGCGAGATCCAGGGCTACACCTACGACGCGAAGCTGCGGATGGCGGAGCTGGCCGACGGCCCGTACCGCGATCCCGCGTTGGCCCGGCGGCTGCGCGACGAGGCCGCCGCGCTCGCCGACCGGTTCAACCGTGACTTCTGGATCGACGACCGGGGCGGCTACTACGCCCTCGGGCTGGACGGGGACAAGCGGCGGATCGACTCGATGACCTCGAACATGGGGCACCTGCTGTGGAGCGGCATCGTGCCGGCGGAGCGGGCCGCGGCGGTGGCCCGGCAGCTCATGTCCGACGAACTCTTCTCCGGCTGGGGAGTGCGGACCATGTCGACCGACGACCGTGGCTACAACCCGATCGGCTACCACCTGGGCACGGTCTGGCCGCACGACAACTCCCTGATCGCGTACGGGCTGGCCCGGTACGGCTTCCGGGCGGAGGCGAACCGGATCATCGAGGCGATGCTGGAGGCGACCCGGTACTCCGACAACCGGCTGCCCGAGGCGTTCTCGGGCTACGACCGCTCGTTCGGCCGGATCCCGGTGCCGTACCCGACGGCGTGCAATCCGCAGGCCTGGGCCAGCGCGGCACCGCTGCTCTTCCTCCGGACGATGTTCGGACTGGAGGCGAGGGACGGGCAGTTCGTCCTGGACCCGGATATCCCCGAGCGGTTCGGACGGATCCAACTGACCGGGGTGCAGGGGTTCGACCAGCGCTGGGAGATCGAGGCGAACGCCCGGCAGAGCCACCTGCGGCTGTCGAACCGCTGAAACCGTTTCCGGCAAGGGACTTACACCGCTCGCCGGCGACCGGCATCACGTGCCGGGGCCGAACCGTCGATCCGGCCGGCAGACCCGCCGGTTCCCCGGTCGGGCTCGTCGGTGTACGCCCCGGGCGGCTACGTCCCCGACCGCTGTGTCGGGACGGCACCGGCGAGCCAGCCCGAGAGCAGCCCGGTGGTGTCGGCGCCCAGGGTTCCCGCCGCCCGGCGGGCCAGTTCGGTGAGGTCGGCGTGCTCGGCGGCGGTGACGAGCAGCTCGGGCACCAACGCCCGACGCCGCGCCGGTAGGTTCGTGGCGCGGACGAGGCCGGTGACGTCGGCCCGGCCGCGCCGGGCCAGCTCCGGGTAGGGATCCATCGCCAGGAGAAGGCCGGCGCGCAGCCGGACCGCCGTGGACCGGTCCCGCAGCAGGCGGTAGCCGGCCCGTCGAAGTTCCGTCCGCGGATCGGCCAGCAGCCGCCAGCCCAGTTCGGGCGGCACCCTGCGATGGAAGGGCCGCAGCGCGGCCGTCGTTTCGCGGACCACCGCCGGTGACGGGTCGCGCAGCAGCGGAACCATCCCCTCGACGTCGACGGCCTCCAGTTGCCGCAGGGCCCATACCGCCCGGGCGCGTACCGACGCGGACGGATGTGCCAGCAAGGGTCGCAGCAGCGGTACGGCCGTGTCCGATCCCATCTCGGCCAGCCCGGCGATGGCGCCGATCGCCGGTACCGGATCGGCGACCGCGCCCAGGTAGTACGCCAACAGATCGGTGCCGAGGCGCCGGGCGGCGTCCCGGGCGACCGCCCGTACCAGTGGGGCCGGGTCGTCGAGGTAGCCGGCCACCTCGGCGTCGTGACCGGTCCGCACCAGGCCGGTCAGCGCGAGCACCCGCACGTCCGCGCGGCGGCTGCCGGCCAGGCGTTGCAGGACGCCGATCCGGCGGGTCCACACCGCCTCCCGGCAGGCCGCCTCCGCGGCCCTGGCCCGGATCCGGACATCACCCTCCGACTCCGCTGCGGCCACGAGTTCGTCGAGGTGTAACCAGCGCTGGGTCAACGCGGTGTCGAACACGAACCGCCGCAGGTGGCGGCCGGCCGAGCCGGCAAGTGCCTGCCGTACCTCGGTCGGTGCGGTGAGCAGCGCGGCCAACGCCTGGGTGTAGGCGAAGCCGCCACGCCGCCAGAACTGCACCACCAGGGCGGTCGGCACCGTCGCCGGCAGGTAGCCGTTGGGGTCGTCGGCCAGCAACAGGGCCAGCCCGGCACGTGCCCGGTTACGAACCTGGCCGACCCAGTCGCCGGTACGCAGCACGAGGAACGGCATCAGCTCCGGGCCCGGCCGGTCGAGGATCGCCGTGACCGCACGTTCGCGGATCCGCCCGTCCCGGTGCGTACTGGCCAGCGCCATCGCGATCGGGCCCGCCGCGCCGGCGTCCAGGCGTTCGGGCAGCCGGTCCAGGACCGTCGAGTGGTGAGGCGAGTACCAACTCGTCCGCCGGGCGTGCTCGTCCAACCGCGACACCACCCTCGGCCGCCCGCCCAGCAGTTCGAGCGCCGCGAGGGCGGTGGCGTCGTCGCCGACGGCGTCGAGGTCGGCCAGCTGATCGACCAGACGGTCCAGGGCCGGCCGGCCTCGACCGGCTACCTCGTCGATGGCGGTCCTGACCGGAGCCAGCCGGGCGTCCGGGTCCACGCCCGCCGGTCCTCGGGGGCGACGGAGGCGCTTGAGCCACGTCATCCGGACATCGTGCCGCAGTGCCGAGGGGCCCAGTCCGCAATTATCTCCGGCTCGCGATGCCGCTCGCGCCGGCCGCCCGGAGGGCCGTGATGTACGGACTAGTACGTTCGTTATCCTTGGGGGCGTGACAGCCGTGGCGAGAGCTGGTCGACTCCCCGGGACACCGGGTCCGCCGGGCCCGAGGCGGGAAGAGGGGCCATGACCGGCCAGGCGGCACCGGAATCCAAGGTCGACCGCAGGCGTGACGCCGAGCGTACCCGGGCCGACATCCTCGACGTCGCGACCGAGGAGTTCGCGAACCGGGGATACAGCGGAGCGCGGGTCGACGAGATCGCGGCGCGTACCCGCACCACCAAACGGATGATCTACTACTACTTCGAGGGCAAGGAACAGCTCTACCTGGCCGTGCTGGAACGCGCGTACGCCGAGATCCGGGCGGCCGAACGCGCCGTCGACGTCGACCACCTCGACCCGGTCGCCGCCGTCCGCCGCATCGCGGAGGTCACCTTCGACCACCACGAGGCGCATCCCGCCTTCATCAAGCTGGTCGGCGTCGAGAACGCCCAGCAGGCCGAGCACATGACCCACGTCGCCCGGCTCGTCGACCTCAACAGCTCCGCGGTCGACGTCCTGCGCGGCGTGCTGGACCGGGGCCAGCGGGACGGCGCGTTCCGCACCGACGTCGACGCGCTCGACATCCACATGATGATCAGTGCGTACTGCTGCTTCCGGGTCGCCAACCGGCACACCTTCAAGGCGCTGTTCGGCCGCGACCTCCTCGACCCGACGACCCGCCAGCACTACCGCACCATGCTCGCCGAGATGGTCGTCGGCTATCTCGGCCAACGTTGACCCGTACGGTCGGAAGGTGAGCCATGAGCGGCAGCCGGGCCTCCGCCACAACCGGACGTCCTCCCCGTCCCGCGCCCGGTGGGCTGCGCCGGTCGATGGCGACCGTCTGCGTCTCCGGGACCCTGGACAACAAGATCGCGGCCGCGGCCGGCGCCGGGTTCGACGGCATCGAACTCTTCGAGAACGACCTGGTGGTGACGCCCTGGACCCCGGCCGAGGTCCGGGCCCGGTGCGCCGACGCCGGTCTCACCATCGACCTGTACCAGCCGTTCCGCGACTTCGAGGCGGTACCGCCGGCGACACTGGCCGCCAACCTGGCCCGCGCGGAGCACAAGTTCGACGTGATGGCCGAACTGGGCGTCGACACGATGCTGGTCTGCTCCTCGGTCGCCCCGGCCGCGATCGACGACGACGATCTGGCCGCCGAACAGCTCGCACTGCTGGCCGACCGGGCGCAGGACCGGGGCATCCGGATCGCGTACGAGGCGTTGGCGTGGGGACGGCACGTCTCCACCTGGGACCATTCCTGGCGGATCGTCGCGCGGGCCGACCATCCGGCGCTCGGGCTGTGCCTCGACTCCTTCCACGTCCTGTCCCGGGAGGTCAGTCCGGCCGGCATCGCCGAGATCACCCCGGGCAGGATCTTCTTCCTCCAGCTCGCCGACGCGCCCCGGCTCAGCATGGACGTCCTGCAGTGGAGCCGCCACCACCGGCTCTTCCCCGGGCAGGGATCGTTCGACCTGACCGACTTCGTCCACCGGGTACTCGCCGCGGGATACACCGGCCCGCTGTCACTCGAGGTGTTCAACGACGTGTTCCGGCAGGCCGATCCGGCGCGCGCCGCGATCGACGCGATGCGGTCGCTGGTCACGCTCGAGGACAGCCTGCGGCCGTCGGAGGTGCCGGCCGTCGCCGTACGCCGACTGCCGGAGGCACCGCCGCTGTCCGGACACGCCTTCAGTGAATTCGCGGTCGACGGCGAGTCGGGTCCGGCGCTGCGGGCCGCGTTGCGTGGCCTCGGGTTCGCCCACACCGGCCAGCACCGCTCCAAGCCGGTGGAGCTGTGGGAGCAGGCCGCCTGCCGGGTGGTCCTGAACAGCGCCGTCACCCGTCCCCAAACCCCCGGTACGGCCGCGATCAGCGCGTTCGCCCTCACCACCGCGGACCCGCAGCGGTCCCGGGTCCGCGCCGAGGCGCTGCTCGCACCGGTGCTGCCCCGCGTTCGCGGTGCCCGCGAGTCCGATCTCGCCGCCGTCGCCGCCCCCGACGGTACGTCGGTGTTCTTCAGCCGCGACGACGACTGGCGGGCCGACTTCCTGCCCACCGGCGAGGAGTTCACCGGCGTCGCCGGACTCACCGGCACCGACCATCTCGGGCTGGCGCAACCGTTCGACCACTTCGACGAGGCGGGGCTGTTCTACCGCTCCGTGCTCGGGCTTGCCCGGCTGACCACCGAGGAGTTCGCCGCGCCGTTCGGGCTCATGCGGTCACGGGCCTTCGCCACACCCGACCGGACCGTACGGCTCGCGCTCACCGCGGCCCTGCTCCGCCGTGGCGAGTGGGCTCCCGCCGTCGTCGATCCCCAGCACGTCGCCTTCGCCACCGCCGACATCTTCGGTACCGCGTCGGCGGTCGACCGGCTCGGCGGCACGACGCTGCCGGTGCCGGACAACTACTACGCCGATCTCGTGGCCCGGTTCGCACTTCCCGCCGACCTCGTCGCACGGCTACGCCGGCACGGCATCCTCTACGACCGCGACCAGCGAGGCGGCGAACTGCTCCACCTCTACACGCCGGTCTACGGCGGCCGGGTCTTCTTCGAGATCGTGCAACGCATCGGTGGCTACGACGGATGCGGCGAATCCAACGCACCGGTCCGGATGGCGGCCCA